>JBQDIN010000011.1:0-58913 GCA_052094425.1 Propionibacteriaceae bacterium | reverse complement strand
GTGTCATCCCCGAGCGGAATTGGTGTCAGCCTGCCACAGGTCCACCGGGCCAGCCAGCCCCTGTCTCGGCGTATCCGCCGCTCGTCAGTCCGGCCTGTCGTTCGAAGAAGTTTCCTTGTGCGCGATCACCGGTGCGTAGCCAGGACCAGACCAGACTCAGGCCGTACAAGGGGAAGAAGGGGAGGCCGAGGCAGTAGAGGTACTGCCAGGTGTGCCCTTCCTCGTGCGTCAGCAACTGCGGTCGGCGACGGGACAACGCGGACCAGTCGTCGGCGGTGAGAAGGACGTTGCCGATGGTGAAGGCGGACGCCACCGGGAAGATGAACCGGTATCGATCGGCCAGTACCAACCCGCGTGGCCCCCGGCGAAGCCGTGCCCGGCCGAGGACGGCCACACCCAGCCCGAGCGGGGTGCTGAGATTGGCCGCGTTGCCGACCAGGCGCAGCCACTCCAGGGCGGACCTAGGAGTCGAGCGTTCGCAGGGATCCGGCACCTCGTCAGCGTATCCCGGGTGAGTCACGGAGGCGGCTCAGCGCGGGAAGTCGCGCACCTCGACGGTCGAGACCGAGCCGTCCGGGTTCAGGTGTCGGACGTCCATCCCGGTACTGGTCCCACCGGCCTGTCCGTCGGTGCTGTCCGGCCGGTCACTGGGGGCTGTCGGTTCGCTGGGCCCTGACGGTTCGGGGGTGCTCGGCGTGCCGGGCGCCGGTTCCGGAGGGCTGGCAGCGTCCTCGGCAACGCAGCCGAGCAGACCCAGGGGAAGTGCCAGCAGCAGGCTCGCTGCCACGCTGGTGCGCATCGTCCGTCCCGGGTTCACGGCACCAGCGTACGTGTCGTGCGCAAGGTCAGCCCCAGTTCGGCTCACTCGGAACTAGGGGGCGGGGGAGCGCCTGGCCGGGAGGTGTGATCACGTACACGGTTCCGCCCGAGCGTGGCACCCAGATGCTCTCGAACTGTTCTCGCCGGTAGGTGACCCGCACCGCGGAGTCGTCGGACAGGTTGTGTGAGGCGGGGTCGTTGACCACCACGTCGCCGTCGGCGTCGAAGCCGACGAGGACCAGTAGGTGCCCCCGGGTGTCGTACCCCGCACCGTCCAGTTCGTCCTTGGTGAAGGACACCGAGCAGACGAGTGGGATGCCGGCGGCGATGAACACCTCCGCCTCAGCGAGCGAGCGGAGCCGCGTCACGTACGCGCGGGCACCGCACACGCCCGCGTACGCGGTGTTGAAGGCCCAGTTCCCGGCGCCGCCGAAGGAGTGGTCGAAGACGCCACGCGCCGCATGGTCGACCTGCGGTCGGTTCTCGTCCGGGAGGTCGACCCAGTCCGTCACGGCGGCTACTGGGCCGAGGCCGAGGTGGTCGAGCACCATCGCGGTACTGGTCGGCGAGCACCAGGCCTCCCCGCCGCCGTTCCACTCCGGGTAGTGGCCGGTGTGCACCATCTGCGAGTACGCGGGCACGTCCAACACGGTGCCGATCGCTCCGGAGCCACGGCTGAGGGGAACGGTGGGATCCTTGGGCAGGGCGGAGGCGCACGCGGCCACTAGTGACACCCGTGGCGTCGCGGTTGAACCGGTCGGTCGACACAACCGCAGCTGCAGTTGGAGGTCGGTCAGGGTCGTACCAGCGCGGGTGCGGAGGATGTCGGCATTGGCATCGGCATCGGCGTCGCCCTGCTGACTGACGGTGCTGCGGCGGAGATCGGCCTCCGAGTCACCGGCACACCAGCGAGCCAGGACGTACCACTTCGTCCGCCGCCCGGTTGACGTCGTGCCGCGGACGGAGACCTCGACCCAGGTTCCGGGCGGGGTGATGGCATTCCACGACGCGATCACCTCCGTCACCCCCGTCCGCGCACTCGTCTCGGTCCGCTCATTCGCCTCGACCCGCTCATTCGCCTCGCCTTCGGGTGCCCAGACCGGCGAGATCCAGGTGGCGGCGTCGTAGGTTCGAGCGGTGCCGGTGTGCGGGTCGGTGTGCTCGAGGGTCTCCGCGGCGGCTGCGATCACGAGCCGGCCCTCATCGATCCCGGTCCCCGCCGCGGTGCCGGTCGCGAAACCGTCGGCGCCCTCCCAGGCGTGGAAGGAGATGTGACGCGGAGCCGTGCTGGGGGTCGGGTCGGGGCGGTCGTCGATCATGCTCATCGCAGCGGTCGCACCGGTCGATCCGGTGGGCCGACGACGGGAGAGGTCGGGCACTCGTCCTCCTGGGGCCGGGAACCCCTCATCCTAGTGTTCACTGGCCGGTCCGGACGTTTGCACTCTCGGGGGCAGAGTGCTAAAACTGAGTTAGCACTCTCCTCGGGAGAGTGCCATGTCGAGACCGGTGAGGCCTCCGGGCCGTCCGTCGCGGGCATCGCCTCGACAGCGTGACATCCCAGACAACCAGGGTGGCCCCCGGGCCGCCCAATGATGCGGGAGGACTCCCGGAGTACATGACCAAAATCATTGAATTCAACACCGAGGCACGCCGCGGCCTCGAGCGGGGGATGAACACCCTCGCCGACGCCGTCAAGGTGACGCTCGGCCCCAAGGGCCGCAACGTCGTGCTGGAGAAGAAGTGGGGCGCGCCCACCATCACCAACGATGGTGTGTCGATCGCCAAGGAGATCGAGCTGGACGAGCCGTTCGAGAAGATCGGCGCGGAGCTCGTCAAGGAAGTTGCCAAGAAGACTGACGACGTCGCTGGCGACGGCACCACCACGGCCACCGTGCTGGCGCAGGCGCTGGTCCGTGAGGGTCTGCGCAACGTGACCGCCGGTGCGAACCCGATGGGTCTGAAGCGCGGCATCGAGAAGGCCGTCGAGGGCATCACCGAGCAGCTGTTCGGGATGGCCAAGGAGGTCGAGACCAAGGAGCAGATCGCTGCCACCGCTGGTATCTCGGCCGGTGACTCCACCGTCGGCGAGATCATCGCCGAGGCGATGGACAAGGTCGGCAAGGAAGGCGTCATCACGGTCGAGGAGTCGAACACCTTCGGCCTCGAGCTGGAGCTCACCGAGGGGATGCGCTTCGACAAGGGCTACATCTCGCCGTACTTCGTCACCGACACCGAGCGGATGGAGGCCGTCCTGGACGACCCCTACATCCTTATCGTCAACGGCAAGGTGTCCAGCCTGAAGGACCTCCTGCCGGTGCTGGAGAAGGTCATGCAGGGCGGCAAGCCGCTCGTCGTGCTGGCCGAGGACACCGACGGTGAGGCCCTGGCCGCACTGATCGTGAACAAGATCAAGGGCACCTTCAAGTCCGTCGCCGTCAAGGCTCCGGGCTTCGGTGACCGCCGCAAGGCCATGCTCGGTGACATCGCCATCCTGACCGGTGGCCAGGTCATCTCCGAGGAGGTCGGGCTCAAGCTCGACAGCGTCGGGATCGAGATGCTCGGACAGGCGCGCTCCGTGCGGGTCACCAAGGACGAGACCACCATCATCGAGGGTGCGGGCGATGCGGACCAGATCGCCGGACGGGTCGCCCAGATCCGCGCGGAGATCGACAACTCCGACTCCGACTATGACCGCGAGAAGCTGCAGGAGCGGCTGGCCAAGCTGGCTGGCGGTGTGGCTGTGATCAAGGTCGGCGCTGCCACCGAGGTGGAGCTCAAGGAGCGCAAGCACCGGATCGAGGACGCCGTGCGCAACGCGAAGGCGGCCGTCGAGGAGGGCATCGTCGCCGGCGGCGGCGTGGCCCTGCTGCAGGCTGCCAGCAACGTCAAGCTCGACGACCTGACCGGTGACGAGGCCACGGGTGCACACATCGTGTTCACCGCGTGCCAGGCGCCGCTGAAGCAGATCGCGCTCAACGCCGGTCTCGAGGGCGGCGTCGTGGCGGAGAAGGTGGCCGGACTGCCTGCCGGCGAGGGTTTGAACGCGGCCACCGGTGAGTATGGCGACATGCTCGGTGCTGGCATCAACGACCCGGTGAAGGTGACCCGTTCGGCGCTGCAGAACGCAGCCTCGATCGCGGCCCTGTTCCTCACCACCGAGGCCGTCATCGCCGACAAGCCCGAGCCGGCGCCTGCCGGTGCCCCGGGTGGCGACATGGGCGGCATGGGCGGGATGGACTTCTGAGTCCAGCTCTCCCACCTGCACCACGAGCCGGGGCGGTTCCCTTCCGGGGGAGCCGCCCCGGCTTCGTTGTGGGTGGGGCGATCTCCGGTCAATCGGGCTCCTGTTGATCCGCCTGTTAATCGATGGTCAACTCTGTTCTTGATCATCTAGCGTGTGTGTTCGTTGGCCACCCATGACGTTGCCGACCGGCCATCCGGGGGGACCTCCTGCATCAGTGCGGTGGGGGCAGCCGAACCCCATTGCATGATCATCAGGAGGATGTCCCATGGCAAGCATGACCGGAAGCGGTGCATTGCGCCGGTGTGGGCGGGTGGCCGCTCTGGCGCTCGCAGCAGGTTCGTTGATCGTCGGACTCGGCGGCACCGTGGCGACGGCGGACGAGCCTGCCGCGCTGGAGCCGGCTGCCGAGCGGGTCTGTGGCGGCGACCCGTTCGGCAAGGCGTGCTTCTACCCGTACGGTGATCGCTTCACCGTCTGGGATGCCGAGAGTGACGGTTGGCGGGTCCAGGTCCGGTGGAAGACCTCCTACGGCCGGACCGGGGTCTGCGCGATCACGTCGGGTCAGGACGTCCGGCGCTGCAACTACGACATGGCCGAGGGGCGGAAGATCACCTTCGACGTGGAGGCGTACAACGCGAAGTTCGGCCTCTACAAGTTGATGGACACCCGGCGGGCCACCATCTGAGAAGGACCTGCACGTCATGCGCTTGACGGAGCGGCGTCATCCCCGACGCCATTCCGATCCCGGCGCTCAGCTCGACGTCGCAGCTTTGAACTCGTCCCGCGCCTTCTCCAGTAGGCCAGTTCCCGGGTTGAGCAGATCCAAGGTCAAGCGCGCCATCGCGAGCGCAGCAGTCTCGGTCTGATCGGCGCCGAACGCGGAACGAGCGGCTTCCTTGAATGCTTCGGAGTGCCCAGGGGTCGCTTCCTTCGTGATGTTGACGCAGGGGTGGATCGTTGGAACGAGTTGGGAGACGTTGCCGATGTCGGAGGAGCCGCTGGGTTCGTCTGGTGCACCCTCGGGCATGTCGACGCCCCGCTCTTCGAAGGTGGCGGCGAAATGGGCTGCCATTGTCATGTTGTTGATGCGGTCGGAGTACTGCAGGGGGTCCAGCCCGAAGTCCACAGACGTTTCGGTGGCCAGTGCAGCCCCTTCGGCGGCGAGTCTCACCCGGCGCACGAGGTCATCGGCACCGGCGGCCGTTCGGTCACGAGCTCCGAGCCGCAGTCGGGTGCGCGCTGGAACCATGCCCGGGGCGTCGCCCCCTTCGGTCACGATGTAGTGCAGCCGTGCTGTCGGAGGCAGGAACTGCCGCAGCGCATCCATGGCAACCATGAACACCTGCATGGCCGCCAGGGCACTGCGCCCTTCCCACGGAGTCTTGGATGCGTGGGCGGCGGTGCCGTGGAATGTGACATCCGCATGGGAGACGGCCAGCGCGTGCTTGTTACGGATGGACCGGTCGGAGGGATGGAACATCATCGCCGAGTCCACTTCGTCGAAGACGCCGGCGTTGGCCAGGAGGATCTTCCCGCCTCCACCCTCCTCGGCGGGCGTTCCGATCACAGAGATCGTGCCGGGATGATCTGGTTGTGCGTCCACGGCCGCGAGGCCCGCAACCACGGCCCCGGCAGCGATCAGGTTGTGTCCACACCCGTGACCGATCCCCGGTAGTGCGTCGTACTCGGCCAAGATGGCGATGTGAGGCCCGGGACTGGATCCCTTGTGAGTGGCTACGAAGGCAGTGTCCATGTCGCCGATCGGTCCGGAGACATTGAAGCCGCCCCTTGAGAGAGCCTCGCTGACGACCCGGACCGCGCCGTGCTCCTGGAAGCCGAGCTCTGGGTTGCTGAATATCTCGGAGCTGATGTGGTCCAGCACGTGGCGGATGCGTCGAATGGACTCTGCGGGATTCATGCGGGGGACGAGACCTCTCTGTGTTTGTCATGCAGTGCGATGGTGCGTTCTGCCAGTCGAATCATGGCTGGATCAAGGAAGGTGCCGTCGGGCAGGCAGACGACGTTCTCGCCCGCGTGGGATGCCTGGCCCAGGGACTCGAGGACCTGGCGCGCCTTGGCGAGTTCGTCCTCGGTGGGGGAGTACTCCTGAATGATGGCCGGCAACTGGCCGGGGTGGATGGCGGCCTGTCCGACGAATCCCATCCGCCGGCCGAGCCTGCAGTGTGCGCGCAGTCCCACTGCGTCGCGCAGGTTGGTGAAGACGGACATGGACGGCGGCGGAAGGTGGTGAGCCGCAGCTGCTGCGACGACGCGACCTCGGGCGAAGGCGAGCGCTTCGGGGCTGCTGGCCCCGAGGTCGGATGCCAGGTCCGTCTCTCCGAGACCCACTGAGCTGCCGGCCGGGAGCGCCTGACAGATCTCCCCGATGTGTTCCAGCCCGTCGCAGGTCTCGATCAAGGCATGGAGAGCGCGGCCCGGGAGCTGCTGAGCGACCTCCTCCACGGCCCGGGCGCTGCGGATCTTCGGGATCCGGGCAGACACCCCAGCAGGCATGTCCGCCAAGGCGAGGAGGTCGTCCCGGTGCCACGGGGTGTCGGGCGGGTTCACGCGCACCGAGATTTCCCGATCCGCGTCGTGCACCAGTTCGGACAGTCGTCCTCGGGCTCGGGACTTGTGCTCGGGAGCGACCGAGTCCTCCAGGTCCAGGATCACGACATCAGCGTGCCCCTGAAGCGCCTTGGTGGCGTACTTCGAGTGTGCTGGTGCGTACAGCCAGGTCAGGTTCATCGGATGGCTCCCGCCCGCCGCAGCTCGGCGATGTCCTCGACGGAGTACCCCAGCTCGGCGAGCACCATGCCGGTGTCTTGCCCGTGGCTCCGCCCACCGTGGCGAATCCCCCCAGGCGTGCGGCTGAATCGGTAGGCCGAGTTCTGCATGGCGATGGGCCCAAGGTTGGGGTCGTCCACTTCGATGATGGCGCCGAGCGCTCGTAACTGGGGATCTTCGTAGATGTCCTGCTGGGTGTAGATCGGGGCGATTGCCGCCTCGACCCGCTCGAACTCGGCCAGGACGACCTCGCGGGGGCGTTCGCGAATCCAGTCAGCCACAGCGGAGTCCACCTCTTCGTAGAGCGCTCGTTCAGCTCCCGACCCGAACCAGGGCTCTTCAGTGAGGTCCTCGCGCCCCACCAACTTCATGACGCGGACCGCGATGCTGTCGGCGCTGCTCGAGACAGCCACCCACTGTCCGTCGCTGCATTCGTAGGTGTTGCGGGGAGCGTTGTTGCTGGACCGGTTCCCCTGCCGCGCCGGCGTGACGCGCAGCTGGTCCCAGTGAGTGATCTGAGGACCCAGGACGGACAGGATGGGCTCAACGATGGAGAGGTCGACCACCTGTCCCAGTCCGGTGCTGTCGCGATCGCGGAGGGCGGCCATGACAGCGAATGCGCAGGCGTAGGAAGCGATCCCATCCGCCAGACCGAAGGGCGGAAGCGTCGGCGGGCCGTCGGGCTCCCCGGTCGCAGCAGCGAATCCACTCATGGCCTCCGCAAGAGTGCCGAAGCCCGGACGCCGGCTGTACGGGCCGAACTGTCCGAACCCAGTGACGCGAGCCAGAACGAGTCCGGGGTTGTCCCGGGACAGCTGGTCGTATCCCAGGCTCCACCGCTCGAGTGTTCCGGGCCGGAAGTTCTCGATGATGACGTCTGAGGTCTCAGCCAGGTCGAGCAGCAACTGCCTCCCACCACTGGTGGCGAGGTTGGCGGTGATCGTGGACTTGTTGCGACCGAGGGTGGGCCACCACAGGTTGTGCCCATCCTTGGAGGCGCCGTGGCGTCGTGAGGGGTCAGGCTTCTGCGGATGCTCCACCTTGATCACGTCAGCTCCGAGGTCCCCCATGTGCATAGCGGTCATGGGGCCGGCGAAGAGTGTGGACAGGTCCAGGACCCGGAGCCCGGTCAGGGGGCCGCTCATACGACAACTCCTGACCGCAGCGCGACCTGGATCTCTGTGTAGGAGGGCATGCTGCTGGCCGCGCCGCTCTTCTGAACACTGAGACTGGCCGCGACTGTTGCGATCTCCATGGCTGCCGGGATATCTCTATCTGCAGCCCAGGCGACTGCGAACGCTCCGGTGAAGCAGTCGCCTGCCCCAGTGCTGTCGACAACGGGAACCTGCCGGCCTGCGGTGCTGACGACCTCACCGGTCTTGCTCACCCACATGCAGCCATCCGCCCCGAGCGTGACAACGACGTCCATGCCTGCGCTGGCGAGGTTGCGTGCCCCATCAACCAAGTCGACGGTGCCCGTCAACTGCTCGAGCTCCACACGGTTCGGAAGGATGAGGTCCACACATTCCAGCAATTCACTCGGAAGGGGTACCGCCGGCGCCGGCGTGAGAATCACGGGCACCTGTGCCGCTTGGGCGACGCGAGCTGCCTCGACCACCCCTTCCATCGGGATTTCCAACTGCAGCAGCAGTACGTCCGCCGCGGAGAGGACCTGGCGCTGCCTCTCGGAGAGGTCGGTCAGTGTGCCGTTCGCTCCGGGCGAGATGACGATGTGGTTCTCACCTCCGCGCTGCACATGAATGTGGGCCACGCCGGTGGGTGTGCCCGGGAGGCCGGCCAGTTCGGAGACGTCCACACCATGGCCGGATAGCACGCCACGCAGGTCGCTGCCGACCTGGTCTGTTCCGACGGCGCCGAGCATGTGCGTGGCCCCACCGGCTCTGGCCGCTCCGACAGCCTGGTTCGCGCCTTTGCCGCCCAAGCCCCAGCTGTGGTTGGAGCCCTGGATGGTTTCACCCGGCCCCGGGAGATGTGCGCACTCGATGGTCGAGTCATGGTTGACGCTGCCGACGACTGCGACTTTGGGTTTGAACAGGTCAGGCATCAGTGCCCCCGACGATCGCCTCCCAGGTGGTTGAGACCTCGCGAGCTGCGTCCTGGTCTGCAGCCCGGACCTCCGCCACCACCTCGGAGAACTGCATGATGGGGCCCTCGAGGTTGATCTGGCTTGCGTCTTGGATCTGCGCAATCCAGTCCTGGGGGAGTGCAGCTCGGCCGTGCATCGCGCCTGCGATGGCGCCGGCCATGGTGGCGATCGAGTCTGAGTCCCTCCCATAGTTGGTAGCGCCGAGGATGGCCTCACGGGGGTCACCGGAGGCGATCTTCAACATGCCCAAGGCGACTGGCAGCTCCTCGATCGAGTGCAGGCGGCTGGGGCGGCGTGCACCCAACCCCTGGTTGCGGTAGTCGTCGGCGACGGTGTCGTAGGGCCGGATGGCATCTCGAAGGATCCCGGAGCTGATCGCCTCCCGGTAACTGGTGACACCGTCTGTTGCCTCCGCGACAGCCTTGATGGCTTCCTTCGTCCCGTCATGCGTGAGCCCCACGACGGTCTCGATCACCGAGTCGACGGATGCACCCGGGACGCCGCCCGCGGCCACGGCGGCTGCGAAGGCACCTGCAGCTTCTCTCCCGAACGAAGACTGGTGGGCCCCAGCCAATTCGATCGCCTCAGCGTAGGCCCGGCTCGGGTCGCCGATGTTCAGCAGTCCCACCGGAGCCATGTACATGGCGGCCCCGCAGTTGACCGCGTTACCCACACCGGCTTCCCGAGGATCGACATGGGCCCAGTTCAACCGGAGCGCCATGTACTTCTCGGCGAGGAAGAGCCGTTGGAGAAGCAGATCGGAACGCTCCAGCTCCGGGATCCAGACCTTCTCACCGACCAATTGGGGGACCAGGTGCTCGGCCATGTCGTAGGCGGTCAGGTGCCTTCGCTGGCCCAGGTAGACCTGCATCAGTGCCCGGGTCATGAGGGTGTCGTCGGTGATGTGGCCGTCGCCCTTGTGGTAGGGCGCGATGGGGCGTGCGGTCTGCCAGTCGAGGTTGTAGGGCGGAACGATGCCTTCCACCCACCCGCCCCAGCGTGCGTGGATCTGCTCGACCGACCACCCCTCAGTGGCCCCGCCGATGGCGTCACCGGCAGCCGCGGCCAGGAGGCTTCCAGACACACGGTCTGTCAGGGTGGTGGATGGTTCCGTGGCGTCGGCCTGCGCGGACTTGGTCATGGTGTCCTTTCTCAACGCTGGTACCGCTCAAGAACTTCGTTTCCGTCGTCAACCAGACGCTTGGAGAGCTCCTCGGTGGTGATCTTGTTGGCGAAGTAGTCGTCGAACGCCGGGGTTGCTACCCGCGAGGTCCACTCCTCGATGCCGGGCACTCGCTGGAAGGGCGCCTCTGCCAGATGGTTGGCGCTGGCCATGGTCACGTCCCAGCCGTTCTCGCGGACGTTCAGTTCGTCGCTCTTGAGCGCGGTCTTGCTGGTGGGCAGCAGCCAGTCCCCGAGGGCGTAGTCCACTTGCCGCTCGGGCGACAGCAGGAACTCGGTGAACTCGACGGCTGTTTCTTCATCGCTGGTGTTGGCGTTCACGGCGATGGCCTGTGCCGCGGAGGCCTGGTCCTGGCTCTCGCCGGCCGGGGCAGGCATGGCCACCCAATCGAAGCCGCCTTCAACGTTCTCGGCACCTTCCATGATCGAACGGCGGGTGTAGATGGGGGTGATGATCATGCCGGTCTTGCCTTGGAAGAAGGAGGGCAGGACATCGGATCCGCTCAACCCGCGCATGCTCGGCTGCAGAGTCTTGTCCTCGTGCATCATCTTCTGCAGCATCTCGGGTAGAGCGGCTTCTGCGTCGTCGAAGACAGCGGTGGCACCGTCTTCGCCGGACAGATCGAAGTACTCTCCCTCCAGGCCGACCGCGAGGCTGAGCAGCCTGTCGGTGGGGTTGTCGAGGCCCATACCGGCGCCGTAGACCTCTGGCTTTCCGTCGCTGTTGGAATCCTTCGTCAACTGGTCCGCGTACTTCTGGAACTCATCCCAGGTCCACGGGTCGTCGATGGTGGCTGGCTTGATACCGGCGTCAGCGAGCATCTTCTTGTTGGCGACCAAGATCTGCGTTTCCTGCAGGTACGGAACCCCGTAGGTGCCCTCGACCCCGTCGTACTGCACCGTCGACCAAGCGGCGTCGTTGATGTCCGATTCGAAGTCCTTGCTCAACTTACCGTCAAGGTCCAGCAGGTTGCCGCGCGTGGCGAAGTCCTGCAGCGGGCCACCCTCCCAGTGGATGATGTCGGGCGCCTTCCCACCTTCGAAACCGGTGACGAGGCTGTCCTGGACGTTGCCCCAGTCGCCCTGCACGTACTCCACAGGCTTGTCCGGGTTCTCGTCATTCCAGTCCTTCACCGCCTGTTTGGTGGCGGCAACCGCCTCGGGCTGCCACGCCAGGGATTGGAAGGTGAGCGTGTCGGAGTCTCCCGAACCGGACCCTGAACTGCAGGCGGAGAGGCCGAGGAGCAGAACCACGGCTGCGGCGATGGAGCGACGTCTGATCTTCATGGGTTTGTCCTTCTGGGAGAGTGAACTGGAAAGGTTTACGGAACGATGAAGGTCATCCCTTGACAGCGCCGCCGAGAATCCCGCTGACGAGTCTCTTCTGCATGAGGTTGAAGAAGATGAGGCTGGGGATCACGGCGAGCAGGGATGCCGCCGCGAGAGGCCCGACACGGGCCGCGCCTTCATCTCCGATGAACCGCGCCAGCAGGACCGACAAGGGGGAGAGGTCGGGATCCCGAATGAGGGTCAGGGCGAAGAAGAACTCGTTCCACGCCTGAACGAACGTGAACATGGCGGCAGCCACGATTCCGGGCACGAGCAGGGGAGCGATGACATGTCGCAGGACCTGGAGCTTGTTGGCCCCGTCGATCGCCGCGGCTTCCTCCAGTTCGGGAGGAATGGCGACCACGTAGCTGCGCAGCATCCAGATCGCGAAGGGCAGGCTCCACACCACGTAGATCGCGATGAGGCCTACGCGTGTGTCGTACAAACCGAGCCGCACCATCGTCAGGTACAGCGGAATGGCAACCAGGATGAAGGGGAACATCTGACTGAGGATGACCCACACGATCGTGCCCTTGCTGACGGCGCCAGGCTGCCGCGCGATCGTGTACGCCGGGGGGATGGCCAGGAGGATCGTGAGCACGGAAGACGCCCCGGAGACGATCACACTGTTGAGGGTTGCCCGCGCCAGTGGCTGCTCCTTCCAGGCCTGGACGAAGTTGTCGAAGGTGGGGTCGCTCGGGACCCAGGACAGGTTCATGAGGGTCAGTTCCGACGCCGGTTTGAACGCTGTCGAGAGCATCCAGAGCATCGGGACTGTCAGGAACAGCAGGTAGGCGAACAGGGCCACGTATTGAGCGGCCTTCACACGATTGCTCACGTACATGTCAGGCCTCCTTCTTGCCGCGGCTGAGTTGTCGGATGTAGAAGATGACCAGGACCGCGATCACGAGGACCATCGCGTTTCCGAGCGCGGCGGCGTATCCGTAGTGGCCGTACTGGAAGGCTTCTTCGTAGGCGAACAGCATCGGTAGTCGGGTGGAGCCACCGGGCCCGCCGTTGGTGAGGATGTACACCAAGCCGAATTGGTTGAAGGCCCAGATGAAGTCCAAGGTCGTAATGGCGAGGACGACGGGCTTGATGGTTGGCCAGGTGACCTGCTTGAACCGATTCCATGCCCCTGCGCCGTCCAGGGCCGCAGCTTCGTGCAGCTCCTGCGCGACGCCTTGTAGGCCGGCGAGGAGGACGATGGTGGTCTGGGGCATGCCACCCCACACAGAGACGACGATGACCGCGGGCAGTGCGTAGTCGCTGGCGAGCCAGTCGAAGCTGCCGTCCAGCAGTCCCACTCGCTGGAGTACGTCGTTCAGCACGCCGGCGTCAGGGTGGTAGAGGAGCTTCCACATGAAGGCGATGACGACAGGAGGCATCGCCCAAGGGACAAGTGCCAGGGTTCGTGTCAGTCCACGGAACTTGAGGTTGGCATTGAGCAGAAGGGCCAGCCCGAGACTGAGGACGAACTGCAGCACGGTGCTCGAGATCGACCAGATCGCCCCCACACGGAAGGACTGCCAGAAGTAGGAGTCGCCGAGCAGTTGCCGGAAGTTCTCCAGCCCGGTGAAGGGGATGTCACCACTGGCCGTGGCGTCAGTGAACCCGAGGTAGATCCCGTACAGGAGTGGATAAACACTGAACAGGATGACGGGCAGGAGGGTGGGCACCATCAGCCAGAACGAGCTGGCCTCCACTCCAAGGATGGTCTTGCTGCCCCTCGGCGATTGCCGCGGCGGCCTGCTCGGCGCCTGGGTCTTGGCGGCGAGCGCGGTCACTGGCTGCTGTCCCTGACCGTGAGGGAGGACGCCACTGTCTGGGAGCGGGGCGGGGAGTCGAGCCCGCCCAGTCGTTCCAGCAGGAGCTCGGCAGCCATCCGGCCGCGCTCGGCTGCACCCAGGTTGACGCTGGTCAGCGGGGGCATGGCGGAGCGGGCGAGTTCTGTGTCATCCATGCCGACCACGCGAAGGTCATCGGGGACCGCGCGCCCAGCAGCCCGCGCGGCATGGACCACACCCAGGGCAAGACGGTCGTTGGCGCCGAGGACGGCATCCACGTCGGCGTTCTCCAGGAGACGATCTGCGGCAATGGTGCCCGCATCGAATGTGAAACTGTCGGCGAAGTCGATGAGGGACTCGTCGACGGAAAGACCCAGACGCTCCAGCCCCTCGAGGTAGCCCCGCAACCGAGCGGAACCCGGGACGGTGTCCTCAGGGCCGTTGATGAACCCGATGCGGCGGCTGCCCTGGTCGTAGAGGTGCTGCAGCGCAACGGCTACGCCCGCGGGGGACTCGGCCCGAACGTGATCCACTGGCGCGACATCCGGGAGGGAACCAATCACCACGACAGGCACTGCGGTGTGCTGCAGTGCCGCTAGGTGTGCGTCGGAGACCCGGATGGGGCAGAGGATCATGCCGTCGACGTAGTGCTCATTCAGGCTGGCGAGTACCTCGAGCTCGTCACCAACGTCACCGCCGGTGCTGTGCAGCAGCAGCCGGATCCCCGCCTCCCGGAACACGGGCTCGATTGCACGGACCATGGCCAGGTAGGCGGGGTTGCCGATGTCCTCCACGACGAAGGAGACGTGCCCGGACTTGCGGCTCTGCAGGGACCTCGCCAGCGCGTTGGCCCGGTAGCCCACCTCCTCTGCAGCACGTCGAACCCGCTCCTCGGTCGCCTGGCGGGAAGGGACCCCGTTCAAGACACGGGAGACAGAGGCGATGGATACACCGGCACGTTCGGCCACGGTGTGGATCGTGGGACGCGTTCCCTGCTCTGGCATGATCTCGAATCCGTACTGTAAAGGTTTTCAGTTCCGGCCACGAAGACTGTAAACGTTTCCGGTTGGGTTGCGCTGAAGTTTGGCAGCAGGTGACGGAAATTGTCAACAGGTGCCGCCGATCGTGCGGCCCCGACGGTTCGGGGAACCTGCTCACGACCTAGGACACCAACATCACAGCCCTCTTCGCACGCTGCTCGAGCCCAAACTCACGCAGTCCACGGCCCGTTGGGCAAGGTGTTCGAATTCGCCTCGGCTGTTCCGTCGACGACCTCTTCGACGGCCGTGACGAGCCGCGCAACAACTCGAACTTCGGTGTCGTAGTCCAGGCCGCTAGCCACCAAGATGGAAGGTCTTACCTCGTGTTCGACAGCGGGTATCTGCTCGAGCAGGGCAACGGCTCGAGAGTCCAAGTGCTCATCCCAGACCAGGGAGGTGGTGGGCCAAATGGTTCGCAGCTTCTGGGTGGCGCCGGCCGAGGCCTCCCAGCAAACGTTCGAAGCCTGCAACCGAGCTACCTCGACTTGAGCAGCCGTGTGTGCTGCCCGAGCTTCTTGGAGCTGCTCCTGGAGTTTGCCCCGGCGGAAGGACAATCGGGAGAGGCGAGAGAGCTCGTCCGCAATGGCCCTCACGGGGTGGTCGTCGACGATCGGGAGCGGCGCCACGTACTGGGGGAGGCCGGCCCACCCGTCGGTGAGTCCGGCTAGGCGCTGCATCATGATGTTGACGATTGCCACTGCTTCAGTGACTCTCTCCACGCGGGCGGCGAGTTCAGCGTGTGCGTCCTGCTGGTCCCGGTGGTCGAGCCATGCCGCTTCAACCAGGTCCTCGTCGTAGACCCCCGTCTCCTGCTTGTACGACGCACGCCACCTCGCGCGCTCCTCCGAGAGGGCAGCAGTCGCGCCTTCCCGCCGCATATCCGCCGTGGCTCGAACCTGCTGCCTCAGAGATTCAAGCTGACGTTCTCGGTCGGATCGGCTCCGCTGTTCGCTCTGCTCCTGCCGGCGTTGGCTCTCTGCAGCCTGAGTGGAAGCTTGTTGCCGGCGTGCCTGTTCGGCGGCTTCGCCCTGCCGTCGCTCGTGCTCCCGAGACTCACGGTCCTGCTGCCGTAGCCGCTTCTCTTCTGCAGACTGGCGGCGGGAGCGGTCCTCCACGTCTCGCGCCGCCTGATCCTCAGCGGCCCTGGTCTGGTCCCGGACTGCTTTGGCCACCTTCTCGTTGGCGCAGATGAGGCAGTCCCGCTCGTTACGACCGTGACGGCATGGATGTATGAAGCTCATGCTGAGAACGGTAGCGAGGCCCACGCTCACCTGGGTATGCGGACGGTCGTAGCCCGGAGATCAGGCCTGGTGGGCGAGTTCCTGCGCCGCGCTGCCCGCACCGCTGTGGACGACGACGCCAGTGTTGACACCCAAGCCCCTCGGCACCGTGAAGCCATGATCAACATCGATGCCCTGACTCCAGACTCTTCTCATTGGTTCCTCGGCTTCTCCATCGGTGCGCGGACGAAATTCGATTGCGGGTGGCGAGGGTGGGTTCCTAGCGTGTTGGTCATCGGGTCGGGAACGACCCGACCCTCGGCAGAGAGGAACTCATGACCACGACTATCGGATCGGCGAACCTTCGACGCGGTGGCCGACTTGCCGGGCTGGCTCTTGCGGCCGGGTCCTTGGCCGTCGGGCTCGGCGGCACGGCCGCCCACGCGGCAACGCCCACTGCCGCGGAGATTCCGGGAATCTGTGTCGGTGATGACCAGTACGGCGTGGGCTGCTTCGTCCCGAACGGGGACCACATCACCGTGTACGACCTGGACACCGACGGTGATCGGATCGAGGTGCGCTGGGAGACCGACTACGGTCGCGCCGGTGTCTGCGCCATCAGGACGGGCAAGAACTCCCGGGACTGCAACTACGACATGGCTGAGGGGCGCACCATCCACTACGACGTGGTTGCAGTCGACGTGGACAGCGGCAACCGCACCCTGCTCGACCGCAACGCGGCCAGGATCTGACCCGGGGTGCTGGGGACCGGCGTCGTCATGGGGCAGGATGGACCCATGACGATCTTCCCCGTGGTCGACGGACACAACGACCTGCCGTGGGCGATGCGATCAGTCGGGTACGACTTCGCAGCGGTCGACATCGCCGACCCCCAGCCCCAGTTGCAGACCGACCTGCCGCGGATGGTCGCCGGTGGCCTCGGCGCCCAGTTCTGGTCGGTCTTCGTACCGTGCAGCCTGACCGGGGAGCAGGCGGTTGCGGCGACGTTCGAACAGGTCGACGCCGTGCATTCGATGGTGGCGCACTACCCGGATCGCCTCGCGCTGGTCACCGGGGCCGCCGGGCTGCGCGAGTTGGTCGACGCACCCGCGGGTGGTCCGATCGCCAGCCTGCTCGGTGCGGAGGGCGGGCACTCGATCGCCAACTCCCTGGGAGTGTTGCGATCCCTGTATCGGTTGGGGGTCCGCTACATGACCCTCACCCACAACGAGAACACCGACTGGGCCGACTCCGCGACCGATACCGCGCAGGCAGGCGGGCTCACGGAGTTCGGTCGGGAGGTCGTCCGGGAGATGAACCGGCTCGGCATGCTGGTGGACCTCTCCCACGTGTCCGCCGACGTGATGCGTCAGGCACTGGACACGACCGCCGCCCCGGTGATCTTCTCCCACTCGTCCGCCTTCGCGGTGTGTGATCATCCGCGGAACGTGCCGGACGACGTGTTGGCCGCGCTGCCGGAGAACGGTGGGATCTGCATGGTCACCTTCGTCCCCGCCTTCGTCAGTCAGGCTGCGTGCGACTGGCAGCGTGACCTGCAGGAGCGGGCTGCCCGCGCGGGTCTCGACCCGCGCGATCTGGATGCCGTCCGGGAGTTCGGCCGGCCGCACCTGGACACTCGGCCCGACGCCACCCTGGCCGACGTGGTGGCCCACTGCGAACACGTACGCGCCGTGGCGGGGATCGACCACATCGGTCTGGGCGGAGACTACGACGGGGCCGGTGTGATGCCCGTCGGGCTGGAGGACACCTCCCGGTACCAGCACTTGCTGCAGGCGCTTGCCGAGCGGGGCTGGAGTGAGGACGACCTGGCCAAGCTCGCGCACCGCAACATCGTCCGGGTGCTGTCGGAGGCCGAGGTCGTGGCGGCCGAATTGCAGCGGCGGACCGGCCCGTCGCTGGCCACCATCGACCAACTCGACCACTCCGAGGGTTCCGATCCCGAGGACGCCAGTGTCGAGGTGGAGAGCGACTGAAGGAGGAACTCCATGCCCGGTCTGCTCGAAGTGATCGCCCGGCACGCCGCCGACGCCGAACGTGCCGAGGCCGGTGGTGCCGACCGACTGGAGTTGGTGGGCTCGATGGACTCCGACGGGCTCTCGCCCGAGCCGGCCCTGGTCGGACAGGTCCGCCGGGCCACCTCGCTGCCGATCCGGGTGATGCTGCGGTTGCGGGAGGGATTCGGCACCGACGGGGGTGAGATGACCCGGCTGAAAGGGCTGGCCGAGAGCTACATCGGCCTCGGCGCGGACGGGATCGTGATGGGCTTCCTCAATGGCCACACCGAGGTCGACCTGGAGGTGCTCGGTGAGTTGCTCTCCGACGGGGACTGGCCGTGGACCTTCCACCGTGCGATCGATGCGTGCATCTCGACCGAGAAGGCCTGGCGCGCTCTCGCCGGCCTGCCCCGGCTCGACCAGGTGCTGACCGCCGGATCGGCACGCGGAGTCAGTGAGGGGTTGGACGACCTGCTCGACCTCGCCGGACGCGACCCGGGTGTGGCCCGGTTGATCATGGCCGGCGGGGGGCTGAAGTCCGAGCACGTTCCGTGGCTGGCGAACGCCGGCGTACGGGCCTTCCACATCGGTTCCTCGGCCCGACCACAGGGCTCATGGAAGGCCTACGTCGATTCCGACCTGGTGCGGACGTGGCGGTCCCTGGTCGACACCACGGTGACCCGGGCACAGCAGCGCCCCTCATCGTGATCCACATCGAGTTGTCGTGATCTACATCGATCCGCCGACCTGGCCCGGCCACGGACGCCTCTGGTCGCACCTGATCAGCGACACCGCCTTCGAGGAGTTGCACACGTTCGCCGCCTCGATCGGACTGCCGCGGCGCGCCTTCGAGCGTGACCACTACGACGTGATCGCGGAGCGGTACACGTCGGCCGTGGCCGCGGGTGCGCAGCAGGTGAGCTCCCGGGAGATCGTCAGGTTGCTGGTCGACTCCGGGCTCCGCCGGCGCAAGTCCTCGACTGGTTGATCAGTTGTCCTCACCGGCCCCGGGGGCGGCCTTTGACCGGATGGCGCGGAGCGCGTGCCTGGTCACATCGACGGCCAGGGCAACCGCCAGGGCCAACGAAGCCAGGGCGATCACCAGCAGCACGGCACCCCAGCCGATCCGCTTGAAGGTCTCGACGAGGCCACCGAGGTAGGCCTCCTTCGGATGGTCCGGGTTGTATGTCACCGGAAGGGTCGACCCCTCGCGGCCCCGGGTCTCGCGTTCGACGGTGACCGTGTAGGCGTTCCCATCGTTGGCGGTGAAGGTGTACCGCCGGTGATAGGTGCTCTCGGTGGTGCCCGGTCGCCGTTCGGCCTCGCTAGCGCCCAAGGTCGCGGTGGTGCGTTCCCAACCGGACGGTGTGAACAGGTGGGCGCCGGTGGCGGAGAGGCCGAGTAGGCAGCCGAACACGACGGCGACGCAGCCCACCAGTAGCACCAACTGGCAGCCTGTGCTGCGCGTCGGTCGCTTTGCCGTGTCAGCGGATCCCGGGCGATCGGCCTCGGTCGGCTGGTGGTCCTCGCCCGGTTCGACGGGATCGATCGGGTCCTCGGAGTCGCTCACGAGGCCTTCCGCTTCCGGAGGTCCTTGACGGCTTTGGAAAGGCTGAGCGTGCTGCAGACCAGCAACAGCAGCACTCCGAGACCGGTGAGGTAGAGAATGAACCGATCCCAGAACCCGACCACCTCGGCGTGGGAGGGGTCGGCGGGGTCGTAGCGGATCGGCGCCGTGGACCCCATCTCACCCTCGCTGTACCGCTTGCTGGTGGCGGAGTACGCGACGCCGTCGACCTCGAACGAGTACGTGCGGTCGTAGGTGGTCAGCTGGTCCGCTCTCCGGAAGTCGCGATCGACCGAGGTCAGGTGGCCAGTGGCCTCCCCCCAGTCGGACGGGATGATCAACCTGCTGGCGATGTAACCGAGCCCGACCACGGTCCCCACCGTGAAGACGATGCCGAGCAGCAGATGGCCGACCAGTCGAGCCGTACTGCGTTCCTTCTTTGCGCGCACCCGGCCATCCTACGGACCGGTGAGGCGATGGATCGACCCTCCCTGCATGTCTGGCTCGGCGTACATCAGGTAGATCGCGCCATCGGCGTGGTCGAGATCCCAGAGGGTGTCGTACAGGGGTGGTTCGAAGGAGTCGATCTCCACTTCGCGGTGCGGCCAGGGTGCCTCGCCCGGAGTCGCGGCGATCAGCGCGCCGTCCCAGTCGGAGACCAGCACGCTGCCGTCGAGTTCGGGAATGGAGCCGCCGTGGACGGGAACGACGCCACTGATGATCGATCCGATGTTCGGGGAGTACTCCAGCACCGGCGGCACGATCGGATCACCAGCCGGCGTCTGCTGGCAGTACTCACTCAGTTGATCACCCTCCCAGCACTTCTTCGTCTCCCGGCTCACCTCGGGGTAGCCGAAGTTGCCGCCCTCCTCCGCCACGGTGACCTGCTGGAACTTGTCCTTCCACATCGCCTCGCCGACGAGCAGTCCGAGCTCGGGGTCGTGGTACAGCCGCCAGGGGTTGCGATACCCGTAGGAGAAGATCTCCTCCGAGTCGGGCTCGTTCGGGTGTGGTGCACCCGCCGCGGGGGGTTGCGATCCCCGTCGTATAAGTCCCCCGCGGTGGGGGGGTCGTCCGCGCCCCCCCCACCGACCGACCCGTCGATGGCCTCCGGCTGCTGGGCCTCCGCGGCGAAGGTCTCGGCGCCGAAGGAGGTGTACAGCATGCCCGCGGAGTCGAAGACGATCTCCCCGCCCACGTGGTCCTTGATCGTTCGCGGCTGCGCGAACAACACTTCTCGGGAATCGGGTTCGGCTCGGAGGGTGGCAGGATCGGCCCGCCAGCGGGTCAGGGTGTCCACTCGGGTCACCTCGTCGTCGGCGTCCGCGGGCGGCTCGGCCGTGGTGTAGGTGAAGAACCGGCCGGTCTCGGCGAAGTCGGGGGCGAGCGCGAAACCCGCCAGCCCGAGCTCGAGCTCTTCACTGCTGGGTTGCAGGACGTCCTTGCTGACGTCAACGAACAGGTCCTTGCGTACCTTGCCGTCCGTCAGCACGAACACCCGGCCGGTCTGGTCCGAGATCAGCAGGTCACCGCTCCCCGTCTCCACCACCTCACGCGGGACCCCCACCTCCTCGGTGACGACCTCGGCAGCGACGCCGGAGAGCTTCAGTGGCCCCGCCGCGGTCGACGTCGGGCTCGGAGTACCCGTGGGTTCCCCGCCGCCGCAGGCGCCCAGACCGATGACGCCCAGACCGATGATCAGGGTGGCGGCGAACCGTGGGGGCGGTGTTCGCAGTTGGCGCATGTCCGAAATGTACTCCGAAATCGGAGCGGTTGACCAGAGGCCCTGCTCCGGAACGGGCGGTCGGTACGGTGGGGACGTGCACCACGATGCCGAAGAGCGGCTGACTCCCTTCGTCGATGTCCTCGTCCTCCAGGGGCAGATCAACCTGCTGCTGGCCGAGGCCATGCAGGAGGTCGAGTTGTCCCCGCACGCATACGCGGTCTACTCCGTGATCGACCTGAATCCGGGCATCACCGTGACCCGGCTCGCCGCCGAGTTCCTGGTCCCGTTGACCACGGTCTCGGACTGGGTGGCCGGCTACACCAGGCAGGGACACCTGCTGCGGGAGCGGAGCGCCGAGGACGGACGCAGTTTCAGTCTGCGCCTGACCGACGCCGGGGAGGCTGCCCGGGGGGAGGCGCGCGCCGCGTTCGGAGTGGCCTACCTGGCCTTCCTGGCGGGCAGCAGCACCTCACCCGAGCAGATGCGAGTCGTCCTGGGCGACATGATCGAGGGCGCCCGGAGTGCCCGCGAGACCCTCGGGCAGCTGCCGCGTGTGGACGATCGCCAGTGACGTGACCGCCCGGGTCAGGCAGACGTACAGCCGGCGGAGTCCGGTGATCTCGTCCGGTTCCCCGTCGACGATCGAGGCCGGCTCGGCGAGGACGACGTGGTCGAACTCCAGGCCCTTCGCGATCGAGGCGGGCACCAGGTCGACCCGGGTGTCGAAGTGCTGGGACTCCGTGCCGAGGAGTTCGTAGCGCAGCCCGGCGGCCTCGATGACGGTCCGCACACCGGGGACCTCGCGGTCCGCGACGATCAGGCCGACGGTGCCCTCCTGCTCCAGGGCGGTGCGCACGGCAGTGACCAGTGCGTCGTGGCCGCCCGGGGTGAAGGTGAGGTCACCGCGACTGCGGCGCACGGAGTGCGGCGGGGTCAGGCCGGGGGCGATGGTGGGCAGCAGTCGGGCGGCGAAGTCGATCACCGAGCCCGGTACCCGGAAGCCCGCGACCAGCTCTTCGATCTCGGCGTCCGGTTTTCCCAAGTGGGACAGGGAATCAGCCCAGGAGGTGGTGGCCCAGGGAGTGGTCGCCTGGGCGAGGTCGCCGAGTACCGTCACCGATCCCGTGCTGGCCCGGCGACCGACGGCTCGCAACTGCATCGCGGACAGGTCCTGGGCCTCGTCGATGATCACGTGCCCGAGGCTGGAGGTGCGGTTCAGCAGGTCGGCCACCTCGTCGATCAGGGCGACGTCGGCCGACGACCAGGCCGCGGTCCGTACGGAGCGGGGCGCCTTGACCCGTAGCACCAGGCGTTGCTCCTCGTCGGTCAGCACGCCCTCGGCACAGGAGGCGAGGAAGTCCGCGTCGGTGATCAACCGGAGGACGAGCTTGGCCGGGTCGAGGGCGGGCCAGGCCGCGGCTGCGTACTGCTTCACCACCCGGCTCCGCGCCACGCTGTCCTGCACCCGGTCGTCGGGAGAGTCGCCGGAGGCCTCCATCCGCAGCAGCACCTGGTGGGCCAGGCGCTGCGGCAGCATCATGCGTCCCGCCTCGTAGCGCACCCCACGGTTGCGCAACTCGGCCACCACCTCCGCGGTCAGGTAGGCGCCGACCCGGAACTGACGCGAACCCCGCGGCACGACCAGGGCCTCGGTCGGCTCCGTGACGTGGGACCAGACGGCCCGGTGCAGCACTGTGGCCATCCGTGCGTCGCCCTTGCGGACGGCGACGTCGGCCGGGTCGACCCCGGTGACGGAACTGCCGGTCGCGGCCGTGAGCAGCGTCTCGGCGGTCGCCTGGCTGGCGTCGATCTCGCCGAGGGCAGGCAGCACGTCGGCGATGTAGGACAGGAAGCTGTCGTTCGGGCCGACCACCAACACTCCCGAGCGGGACAGTTGATCACGGTGGGCGTAGAGGAGGTAGGCCGCCCGGTGCAGCCCGACGGCCGTCTTGCCCGTACCGGGGGCGCCCTGGACACACAGGGAGTGCCCCAGGTCGGCCCGCACGATCACGTCCTGTTCGGGCTGGATGGTCGCCACGATGTCGCGCATCGGGCCGGTCCGGGGCCGCTCGATCTCCGACTCGAGGATCTCCGACTCCAGCTCCCCGGGGACGTCCATGGTGTGCGGGCTGCGGTCGAGTCGTTCGTCTTCGAAGGCCGTCAACTGACCATGGGAGAAGCCGAACCGCCGGCGGAGCCGGACCTGCATCGGATCCCCCGGCCGGGCCCGGTAGAAGGGCAGCGACACCGGCGCCCGCCAGTCCACCACCAGCGGTTCGCCACCGGACTCGCCCACCACGTGCCGCCGCCCGATGTAGAGGACCTCGTCGAAGGCGGCCCCCAGTTGGCGGTCGTAGTCGAGGCGGCCGAAGAAGAGTGGCACCCCCGGATCGTCCTCGAGTGCCTTCATCCGCCGGTACAACATCTGCTTCAGGTGCTGGGTGGAGACGTGGTCGGCGCCCTGGCCCTGCAGGCCGGCGGTGTGGGTGCGCATCCGGTGCAGCGCCTCCCGGGACTCGGCCAGGTGGGTGCGTTCGGCGCCGAGGACCGTGGCCCGGTCGTCGGTCCCGGACGAGACGGGATCGCCGGTGGCGGGTGCGGGGCCGTGGGACTCGGTGGTGGTGTGGGTGGGGGTATGGGGGGGTTGGGCGGGCACGACAGGACCTCCGAGGCGAGTCGGTGGATTTGGGGCGAGGAGCCACCTTACCCACTTCCGGGCGCCGCGGCGAGTCGATTACCGGCGCGGTTAGGGTGGTCGGATGACCGCCGAGGACAGCATCCGCAGCCGGGTCGACATCGTCGTCCCGGAGGATCCGGCGGATCGGCCCTGGATCACCCGCCGTGGGGTACGGGTCCTGCTGGTTGATGACACCGGCGCCATCCTGCTCTTCGAGGACTCCGACCCGGGCACCCCCGAGGTGCGCTGGTGGGTGACCCCCGGCGGCGGGATCGATCCGGGGGAGACCGATCTCGAGGCCGCCGTACGTGAGGTTGACGAGGAGACCGGCTGCCGGCTGCGCGCGGAGGACCTGGTCGGACCGTTGGCCGTCCGCCAGGCGGTGCACGGCTACTCCGATCAGGTGGTGGACCAGACGGAGTCCTTCTACCTGGCCCGGGTGCCCCGCTTCGAGGTGGACACCGCCGGCCACACCGAGGAGGAGTTGATCACCCTCCAGCAGCACCGCTGGTGGCCGCGCGCGGAGTTGGAGGACACCGAGGCGTGGCTCTGGCCGGACCAGCTGATCGAGTTGTGTGATCGTGGGCTGGCCGGTGAAGGTGGTCGGCTGGACCTCGGCCGACTCACCGATGAGTCCACCCGCCCGGTGGACTGAGACCTCAGTCGGCCTGGACCGCGTCCGAGGCGTCGAGGATGCGGTACCCATATCCCTGTTCGGCCAGGAACCGCTGCCGGTGCTGGGCGAAGTCGGCGTCCACGGTGTCGCGGGAGACGACCGCGTAGAAGCGAGCCATCACCCCGTCGTCCTTGGGCCGGAGCAGCCGGCCGAGTCGCTGGGCCTCCTCCTGTCGGGAGCCGAATGCACCCGACACCTGGATCGCCACCTGTGCGGTGGGCAGGTCCACGGAGAAGTTGGCGACCTTGCTCACCACCAGCAGGTCGAGCTCGCCGGAGCGGAAGTCGGCGTACAACTGCTCGCGGCGGCGCTGGGTGGTGTCGCCCTTGATCAACGGGGCACCCAACCGCTCGGCCAACTCGTCGAGTTGGTCGACGTACTGGCCGATCACCAGGGTCGGGGTGCCGCGGTGCTTGGCCACCAGATCGACGACCACATCGGTCTTGGAGTCGGCGGTGGAGGCCAGTCGGTACTTGACGTCGGCCTCGGCCATCGCGTACGTCAGTCGCTCGGGCTCGGTCAGCGTCACGCGTACCTCGACGCAGTCGGCCGGCGCGATCCAGCCCTGGGCCTCGATGTCCTTCCAAGGCGCGTCGTAGCGCTTCGGTCCGATCAGCGAGAACACGTCCCCCTCCCGGCCGTCCTCGCGGACCAGGGTGGCGGTCAGGCCGAGACGCCGACGGGCCTGCAGGTCGGCCGTCATCCGGAACACCGGCGCGGGCAGCAGGTGCACCTCGTCGTAGATCACCAGACCCCAGTCGCGGGCGTCGAACAACTCCAGGTGCGGGTGGACGCCGCCGCGCTTGGTGGTGATCACCTGGTAGGTCGCGATGGTGACCGGCCGGATCTCCTTCTTGGCGCCGGAGTACTCACCGATCTCGTCCTCGGTGAGGGAGGTGCGGCGGAGCAGTTCGTCGCGCCACTGCCGGGCCGCCACCGTGTTGGTGACCAAGATCAACGTGGTGGACCGGGCCCGGGCCATCGCGGCTGCGCCGACGAGTGTCTTGCCGGCGCCGCAGGGGAGCACCACCACCCCGGAACCGCCGTGCCAGAAGGACTCCACGGCCTGGTCCTGATAGGGGCGCAGGGTCCACTCCTCGGTGTCGAGGTCAATCGCGTGGGCCTCGCCGTCGACGTACCCGGCCAGGTCCTCGGCGGGCCAGCCGAGCTTCAGCAGCACCTGCTTGAGGTGTCCCCGCTCGGACGCGTGCACGACCACCGTGTCGGGATCGACGTGGTCACCGACCAGGCCCTTCACCTTCGTGCTGCGCAGTACCTCGGTGAGCACCGGCCGATCGGTCGAGACCAGCACCAGCCCGTGCACGGGGTGTTTCTCGATCCGCAGCCGACCGTAGCGGTCCATCGTCTCGGCCACGTCGACCAGCAACGAGGACGGGACCGGGTACCGGCTGTAGGTGAGCAGCACGTCGACCACCTGCTCGGCGTCGTGACCGGCCGCGCGGGCATTCCACAGGCCGAGCGGAGTGAGCCGGTAGGTGTGGATGTGCTCCGGGGCCCGCTCCAACTCGGCGAACGGTGCGATCGCGATCCGGCACGCATGTGCCTGCTCGTGGTCCACCTCGAGCAGCAGGGTCCGGTCGGACTGGACGACGAGGGGGCCGAGGGTCATCGGGTCGGCTCCGAGGTCGAGCCCGGCTCCGAGGTCGCGCTCGGCTCCGAGGTCGCGCTCGGCTCCGAGGTCGCGCTCGGGGCGAAGCTCGGCGGCTCGGACTCCGGCGGGGGTTCCGGGCTCGGTGAGGGTTCCGCGGGACGCTCGACGGTCACCCGGTCGGACTTCTTGCCCTCCTGGTCGTCGGTGTCCACCGCCGCGACCTGCACGAAGAAGCCCTCGTCGTGGTTGAACCAGGAGATGGTGCCCTCGGTGGGACTGTCCGGGTGTTCGGCCTCGGTCTCGATGCCGTTCAGGTAGATCACGTAGTTCTTGATGTCCTCATCGTCGGTGGCGGGATTCCAGCTGACGGTCAACTCGTCATGGGTCGTCTTCTCGTCGACCTTCTCCACTCCCTCGACCTGGCTGGGAGGCTCGGACTCGGGTTCGTCGGTGGGATCGGGCTCGGGTTCCTCCGGCTCGTCCGTCGCGGTGGCCGTCGGGGTGGGGTCCGGGCTCGGCGGATCGGACTCGTCGTCCCCGGGTGGGGTGCTGGAGTCGGTCGGCTCCGGCCGGGCACTGCGAGAGGCTGACGGAGAGGGCGTCACCGTGACCGTGGCGGTCGGAGTCGGGGCCGCCGTGGGGGAGGGTTCCGGTGTCGGCGTGGGTTCGGGTTGCTCGGTCACGGTGCGCGTCGACGGTTCGGGCTGCGTTCCGGGGCCGCTCGTCACCTGGTCCGGCGATTCTGCCGTACCGGGGACGAAGTAGAGCGCTGCGACACCGGCACAGCAGACGGCGAAGACCAGGAGTCTACGAATCGTCTGAGGGCGCACAGGCCCGATTCTACCCGCTGTCGAGCAGTGGCCGAACCGACGAGATCCGCGCCAGCGGCACGGTCAGGGCGCCGCCGTCGGCCAGCGCCAACCGTACCTGCCCGGATCCGAGGGTGGTGGGCATCCCCGTACGCAGTTCCCGGCGCCCGTCGCCGCCGACGAAGGCGATCGACACCGCCACTCGCTCCCGGACGGCCTCGGTCAGGGTGATCAAGGTCTCATCCGTGGCTCCGGCGAGACGCCGGTACTCGGCTTCGGTCGCCACGATCGCCGCCGCTGTCCGTCGTGGGTCCGCCGGCGAGGTCTCCGCCGGCCGGTGGACGTTCGGGGCCCGCAGCGTCGGGGGCGCGGCCAGCACCCGCCCGCCGGAGTCCTCGGCGGCCGGAGTGAGGCCGATCTCGCGGAGCACAGCGACCACCTCGTCCGGGTCAGCAGCCGACACCAGCACCCCCGGGGCCAACTTGCGCACCTGCAGCACGGTCGCAGCCGGGTGGGCGAGGATGGCAGCCGCATGGGTCTCGTCCTCGGTCCGGATGTAGGCATGCGCCGGCCCGACCCGGATGCTGCCGTGCCGACGGGCCACATCGGCGACCAGGTAGGCGAGGGGTTGCGGCACTCCGGTGGTCGAGTGGCGGTGCAACCATTCCTCCACCTCGGACTGGGACCAGCCGGCGTCGAAGGCTCGCCGCAGGCTGGTGGGACTGAACCGGAAGACGCCACCGCCACCGCGGGACTCCTGCTCGGCCAGCAGGCGCAGTTCGTCGGCGACCGGCTTGGTCAGCGGGCCGGGGGCGACCGCGGTCAGGTCCGACTGGACCACCAGATGTTCCACTGCGGCCGGGAAGTGGTCGGTGACGTGGCTCGGCAGCACCAGGTCCTCCTGATCACTGCGGGCGGCCGCCGTCAGTGCGGTGTGCGCGCCGAGCGCGGTCAGCCCCAACCAGCCGGCCTCGGTGAGCACGTCGGCCACGGCATCGGCCAACGGCAGTTGGGGATTCTCGGTCCAGCGGGGCCGCAACCAGGCCACCGCGGCGCGCACCTGGTCGGGATCGAGGACGGTGCCGGGATCGGTTCCGATGATCACGTCGAGGACGGCGCCACGCAGGTCCGCTGCACCGCGCATCGGCGCCTCGGGGCCGAGGGCGTGGCCACCGTCGCGACCGGAACGCGCGAACCAGCGCCCCTCGGCCAGCCAGGCCTGTACCACCCGGTGCCATCGCTCCGCGGCATCCAGTGCGGCCCAACGGTCCTGGGTCGGCGTCGGCAACAGCCGGTCACCGCGGGTGTTGACCAGATCGGCTGCGCCGCAGCACTCCAGCACGAAGGTGGTCTGTGGCACCCCCAGGCCCAGCCGGCGCGCCAGTGCGGCGACGTCCCGGGCGGCGAGACCCCCCGTACGCAGGGTCCGGAACGGCCGCTCGGTGAGGTCGGCCAGCACCTGGTCGGCGTCGTGCAGCAGGCCGAGTGCCGCGCCCGCGGCTGCGCGGTCGACCAGCTCGGGTGCGCGGGTCCGGCCGGTGACCATCGGCGGCTCCGGTCCGATGTCGAGGCGGGTCACGGTCCGTGGTCGGCGCAACCACAGCGCGACCTCGCGCGGCAGCACCACGGTGTCGGAGTCGAGCGGGCGCAGTAGGCCGCTGCTGAGCAGCACCTCGATCGGTGACTGGGCCGTCGCCGGGGTCACCGGCCGATCGGCATGGCGCACGGAACCGGTCGGGGGACCCCAGGCGAGCCGGTCGAGCACCGTGCGGGCGGGCTCGTCGAGATCACCGACCAGGGTCTTCACCTGAGCCGGCTGCAGCGGATTCGAGGATTCCGTGGCCAGCCCGCACGGGTACGCGCCGAAGGCAGTCCGGACGTTGCGGACCAGGTGCAGGGAGTCGAGTGAACCCCAGGCGAGGCCGAGGTCGAGCAGGTCGGTCAGGGTGCTGCGGACGTGCTTGACGGGCACGCCCATCAGGGCGGCCACCTCGCTCGCCCTGCTCGGGTCGGCGCAGGCGGCTAGGGACTCGCAGACCAGCCGTTGCCAGGCATTGAGCCGGTCGAGTCCGCGCTGGACGGAGGTGGTGGTGGCGGCGCGGCTGGCCAGTTCACCGAAGTCGGCCGGGGTGGGGTAGCACAGGTCCACTCGGGCGGACAGGAGTCGGCCCAGCGCCTCCGGCCGCATGGCGCGCAGCGCTTCGGTGAAGGTGCGAGGTGATGGTGGTTTCGCCATCGGCGTCCCGTCAGCCCCAGGGCTGCCGCGGGGGTGCAGCTGGGGTACCGCTGGGTCCGCCGGGACCGCTGGGTCCGCCGGGACCACTGGGTCCGCCGGGACCACTGGGTCCGCCGGGACCACGGGTGAACTCCAGGTAGACGACCAAGGCGGTGCCGAGCAGGGCGGCCAGGCAGGCGATCTGGGCGGCACCGCCGACCCAGTCGTACCAGCCGGTGATCGACCCGGGCTGCTGGACGAAGCCGAGCACCGGGCCGGCGACACCCCAGAAGATCACCGCGCCGATGAACACCTTGCGTACCGTGGCGGCCGCAACGGTGACGCGGGTGGAGAGCCCGAAGCCCACCCAGAGGAAGACCGGCGCCAAGGTGGCGAACACGGAGCCGATGCCGAGCACGATCACCAGGGCGGGCGTGAGTGCGGCGAAGAACTTCTTCGCGTCCAACTGACCGGCCTGGGTCGGCTGCTGACCGGGCGGTGGGCCGGTCGGCGCGAACCACTGCGGGGTGCCCGGGGCAGGGAAGCCGCCGGGTGCGGGTGCCTGGTCGTGCAGGTGGATCGGCGCATTCGGGTCGGGCCCGGCTGGTGCGGACGGGTACGAGCCGTGCTCGAGGGGAGCCGGGACACCAGCCGGGACCGTGGTCGGCGGCCCCCAGTCCTGGGCCGGGGCCACCGGTGGGCCACTCGGGGGGCTCCAGTGTGCGGCACTCCAGGCCGAGTCGGTGGCGGTGACGGTACTGGCCGCGACTGCGAACGGGACGGACGGGTTGCGGGTGTCCCCCGGGGCGGGCACCAGCGACTCCAGCGGGCGCAGGGAGGCCTCCGGGTGGGCGAACTGGGGGCGCACGACCGGCGCCCCGGCGGACAGGTGGTGGCGGGGCGGCGCGTGCTCGAGCGGCGCAATCTCCGGTACCTGGAATCCGTCGGGCCGCTGGGTCGGGGCGTACTCCGGTCCGTCCTCCCACGTGGCCATGGAATCCATCCTACTGTCCGACGGGGGACAGCAGGAGGTGGCCGATGCCTCGCCACCAGCACACGGTTTACTGGGTGCTGCTTACTGGGTGCGCGGCGTACGGCTGCGCCGAGCGACGTGTCAAGGAGTGAGTCACTGATGGAGGTCATCATCGCCGAGTCCGCCGAGGCGGTCGGCCGGTTGGCCGGGGCCAAGGTCGCCTCAGTGCTGGCCCGGCGAGCGGAGTCGGTGCTCGGCCTGGCGACGGGTTCGTCCCCACTCTCCATCTACACCGAACTCGGTCGTCGGGTGGCCGAGGGATCCCTCGATCTCACCCGCACGCACGGCTTCGCCCTGGACGAGTACGTCGGCCTCGACCGGGACCACCCGGAGAGCTACGCGGCGGTGATCGGCCGTGAGGTCGTCCACCCGCTGGGGATGTCGCCGGCGCGGGTGCACGTGCCGGACGGCTGGGCCGACGACACCGCGGCCGCCTGCGCCCGGTACGAGGATCAGATCGCGGCCGCGGGCGGCATCGACGTCCAGATCCTCGGCATCGGCACCAACGGTCACATCGGCTTCAATGAGCCGTCCTCCTCGCTCTCCTCCCGGACCCGGATCAAGACCCTGGCGCCCGCGACCAGGGCGGACAATGCGCGGTTCTTCACCCGCCCCGAGGACGTCCCGACCCACTGCGTGACACAGGGGCTGGGCACGATCATGGACGCCGGTGAGGTCGTCCTGGTGGCGCAGGGGCAGCGCAAGGCAGCGGCGATCGCCCGCGCGGTGGAGGGGCCGGTGGCCAGCGTCTGCCCCGCCTCGATCCTGCAGTTCCACCGGCGCGCGACCGTGATCATCGACGAAGAGGCGGCCGGGGACCTGACCCTGGCCGACTACTACCGGCACGTCTTCGACAACAAGCCGCACTGGCAACTCTTCAGCTGACGCAGGGGCAACTCTTCAGCTGACGCGTGCCAGCCGGTGCCGGGACACGATGTGCAGCGGCGCCCGCCCGAGATCGCGGCGGGTGCTCAGGGTGAGGCGGGACTGGCGGGCCATCGCCAGCCCGGACGCAACCGACACCAGCATGATCAGGCCGCCGGACAGGAACAGGCTGGGTCGGGCACCGAAGTTGTCGATCAGCCAGCCGATCGCCGGGCTGCCGATCGCCTGGCCACCGAGCAGCACGATCAGGTAGACGCTCATCACCCGCCCACGGACGGCCGGGGCGGAGGTGGTCTGCACCAGCGAGTTGGCGCCGGTGAGGAAGGTCAGCGTGCACAGGCCGACCGTGATCAACACGGCGCCGAAGGTGAGCACGCTGGGCGCCACCGCGGCGACGGCGAGGGTGGCACCGAGGCAGGTGACGGCGGTGACCAGTTGACGCAGGCGGAGCTGGCCGATGCGCCGTGCGGAGATGATCGCACCGAGCAGGGCGCCGATGGCCGACAGCGAGTTGAACAGGCTGTAGCCGCTGACGCCGGTGCGGAACTCGGAATCGGCGAAGGCGGACAGGATCACCGGCATGTTCAGTCCGAACAGGCCGACCACGCCGACCAGGACGATCGTCCAGGCGACTTCGGAGGTGTGTCGGATGTAGGCGAGGCCCTCGCGGAGCTGGCCCTTCGCCTTCGGCACGATGGAACTCGCGCTCGGGGTGGGCCGGATGATGGCGAGGATGCCGACCACCACCGAGCAGGCAGCCGCATTGATCAGGAAGGACCACCCCTGGCCGAAGGCGTTGATCAGGATGCCGGACAGGGCCGGGCCGAGCAGGGCACCGAACTGGAAGACCGAGGAGTTCAGACTCACCGCGTTGCTGATGTGCTGGGTCCCGACGAGTTCGGAGACGAACACCTGTCGGGTCGGATTGTCCACCACGGTGACGAATCCGAGGACGCACGCGATCACGTACACGTGCCAGGCCTGGACTGCCCCGCTGAGGGCCAGCAGGCCGAGGGCAACGGCCATCAGGGTGGCGATCGTCTGGGTGATCATCAGGATGCGGCGCTTCGGGTAGCGGTCGGCGATCACGCCGCCGAGCAGACCGAAGATCAACACCGGGGCGAACTGGAGCGCCACGGTGAGACCCACGGCAGTGACGCTGCCGGTCAGTTCCAGGACCAGCCAGTCCTGGGCGATGCGCTGCATCCACAGGCCGGTGGTGGCAACCACCTGGGAGCCGAGGAAGAGGCGGTAGTTGCCGACCTGCAGGGCCGAGAGGGCCCGGGGCCAGGTACGGCGGGGACGGTTGGAGGGGTTGCGGGCAGAGGACTCTGCGGACACCGCGGACACGTGTGATTCACCAGATTCGAGCTTGGAACGGAAGGGGAAGAGAGAGGAGGGGCCACCGCCGTGTGGCAACGGGGTCGATTCTAGGCGACGTACCCTATTTGTGCACGATATGGTGGCTATATGTCACATTGCGTTTCGTAATGAGTCTCGCGACGCTGACCGTTCCACCCCGACCCGTCTGGACAGGAGGGCGCCGATGCCCGCCGAGATGACCTTCGACCCGGTGCTGCTGCGGACCTTCCTCGCGGTCGCCAACGGGCACTCCTTCACCGGTGCGGCCGCCCAGCTCGGCCTGAGCCAACCCACCGTCTCCCAACACGTACGACGGCTGGAGGAGGCGGCCGGCCGCCAGCTGGTGGCTCGTGACACCCGTTCGGTCGCGCTCACCGACAACGGGGAGGCGATGGCCTCCTTCGCCCGGACCATCCTGGCCGCCAACGACGAGGCGGTGACCTACTTCACCGGCTCGGCGATGAGTGGTCGGCTCCGCTTCGGTGCGGCCGACGAGTTGGCGTTGTCGGAGTTGCCCACGGTGCTGCGCAACTTCCGCCAGTTGTACCCGCGGATCAATCTGGAGCTGACGGTCACCCAGAGCGGGCCCCTGCTGCGGCGGCTGGAGGCCAACCACCTGGACCTCGTCTTCGTGAACCAGGAGGCCGACTCCGACCGCGGCCGGTTGGTGCGCCGCGACCAACTCGTGTGGGTCGGGGCCGACACCCTCGAGCTGGACCCCGAGCAGCCGGTCCCGTTGGTCACCTACCACGCGCCGAGCGCCCGCCGGCAACTCACCCTCGACTCCCTGGCCCGGGGCGGACGCACCTGGCGGGTCACCTGCAACACCCGCGAGATCAACGGCGTCCTGGTGGCGACCCGGGCCGGCCTCGGCGTCTGCGTACTCGCCCAGAGCCGGGTGCCCTCCGACCTGCGCAACCTCACCGGCCGCTTCGACCTGCCGCCGTTGCCGGACATCGAGATGGCGCTGGTGCCGAATCCGCGGTCGGCCTCGGAACCGGTGGAGGCGCTCAGTCGGGCGGTCCGCAACCTGCCGCTGTCGCCGATCCGACCCTGAGGTCTGCCGGGGCCGGCAGGACCAGTGGGAGGGGTGACAACCTTCTTGGGTCCGCTCCGGGAACCCGATAGGCTGGCACGGCCTGCGGCGGGCTGCCGCAGGTTTGTGTCGTTCGGACACGAATGAGGGACGCGTCGGGCACGGCTCGACCAGATGAACGAGGTGTGCGGTGCCGGTAGGCAAGGTGCGGTTCTACGACTCCGAGAAGGGGTTCGGCTTCCTGACCAAGGAAGGGGGCGGCGACGTCTACGTGCGCTCGAACGCGCTCCCCGACGGTGTCACCGCGCTGAAACCCGGCCAGAAGGTGGAGTTCGGTGTCGTCGAGGGACAAAGGGGCGAGCAGGCCCTGTCGTTGCGCCTGGTCGATGCACCCCCGTCGCTGTCCAAGGCAACCCGGAAGTCCCCGGACCAGATGGCCGTGATCGTCGAGGACCTGATCAAGATGCTCGACGGCGTCGGGAACGGCTACCGCCGCGGCAAGCACCCCGACTCCCGGGTCGGCAGCAAGGTGGCCACGGTGCTGCGTGCCGTCGCCGACGAACTCGAACTCTGAAAGTTCTGGTCCCTCAACTGCACCTGTGGACGGGAAGGGACCAAGACCTGATCAGGGGGTGGCGGCGCGGCGGCGGGCGACCAGGGCCCAGACGATCACCGCGGCGAGCAGCCCGGCGATCACGCCGAAGCCCAGCTGGGGGATGAGGGGGAGCACGATGCCGAGTCCGCCGCCGCAGACCCAGGAGATCTGGAAGACGGTCTCGGACCGGGCGAAGACGGACGTACGGACCCCTTCGGGGACCTCCGCCTGCACCAACGCGTCGTAGGACAGCTTGGCCAGTTGGGCACACAACCCGGCGGTCAGCCCCATCGCCACGACGGTGACCAGGCTGTACAGGCTCGCGGTGGTGACGGCGACTCCCGCATCCACGCAGAGGGCGGTGAAGGCGATCCACTGCGGGGACCGGTCCTTGAGCAGGTTGCCCAGCACGGTGCCCAGGCTGTTGCCGACGCCGGCCGCGACCACCACGATGCCGAGGACGAGGGTGCCGTCCAGGTCGGCGATCGGGTGCTCGCGCAGCAGGAAGGCGAGGAACAGGGTGAGGAAGCCCGTCAGGAGCCGGGCTCCGAGAACACACTTGAGTCCGTGCAGGACGGACGGATGCAGGCTGCGGAAACGGCGCTGCACCCTCTCCCCGGGTGTCTGCGGTGCCTCATCCCCGGGGGCGGGGGGCAGGGCCAGCATGCCGCCGATGTCGCGTTCCCCGACCGAGGAGTCGACCCGCTTCGGCAGCAGGACGGCGAGTACGGTCCCGACCACGAAGACCACGAAGGCGAATCGCAGCGCCCAGGGGGCACCCAGCTGGGCGAGCCCGGCGGCGGCCGCACCGCCGATGCCAGCGCCGGCCACCTTCATCAGGGAGATCCGCGAGTTGGCGTTCACCAGGGTGAACCCCTCGGGCAGCAACCGGGGCACGGCCGAGGCGCCCGTCACCGTGTACGCCTTGGAGGCGACCAGGCAGCCGAGGGCGGCCGGGAACACCCACACCGAGTTGTCCTGGATCTCCTCGGCCAGGACCCAGCAGAGGAATCCGCGGAGCGCGAGGGTGACGCCGATCGCCCACCGTCGACCGTGCCGGAACCGGTCCAGGAAGGGTCCGATGAAGGGAGCGACGATCGCGAACGGCGCCATGGTCAACAACAGGAACTGGGCCACCTGCGGGCGGGCCTGGTCGACGGGTAGGGCGAAGAAGATCGTGCCGGCCAGAGCGACGGCGATGGCCGCGTCCCCGGCGGCGGTGAAGAACTGCAGGTGGACGAGTTTCGCCAGCCCGGTCCGGCCGGCCCCGCCGGAGGTGGTGAAGCGTTCGATCCGGCCGAAGCCGGTTCGTACGCCGCCGCCCAGGAAACGACCCCCGCTCGCCACCCCACGCGCCGCCGATCGGGCCCCGCGACGCAGGCCCTCGGAGCGGGCGCCGGTGTCTCCACCCGACGGATCGGGCGGAGTCGGGCCCTTTCTCGGGCCGCGGCCGGGCAGCGGGGTCACGGACCCATCCTGCCCTGTCGGCCGCGCTCGGGTGTGCACGCGTACGGCCGTGTCCGCCGGCCGAGAAGTCCTGTCGGTTACCGCCCCGGGTGGAGTGCCTGCAAGAATGGTCGGCATGGCAACTTCGGAACGCACTCGGAGCGTGAAGGCTGACCCGCAAGGGGTCGCAGCGGTCGAGTTGGCGCACGCGGCGGCGGTGCAGACGGCCGGCGTGATGGGGGTCGGCGAGCACCTCGGACATCGGGCCGAGGCGGATCGCGTGGTCACCCACCTCTTCGCCTGCCCGCACCCCGGTTATCGGGGCTGGCAGTGGTCGGTGACCTGCGTACGCGCCGCCCGCGCCAAGGTGCCGACCGTCAACGAGGTCGTACTGCTCCCGGGGGAGGACGCACTGATGGCGCCCGACTGGGTGCCGTGGGCGGAGCGGATCCAGCCCAAGGACGTCGGCCCCGGTGTCTTGATGCCGACCCCGGACGACGACCCCCGGCTCGTTCCCGGCTACGCCGATACGGACCAGCCCGCCGACGCCGACCCGGTCGAACTGGGCCAGGTGCGCGCGGTGGTGGCCGAGTTGGGACTCGGTCGGGCGCGGGTGCTCTCGCCGGAGGGACGCGACGACGCGGCCGAGCGCTGGGTCAATTCCGACGGGGGCGCCGACAACTCGATGACCAAGCAGGCCCCCGCTGCCTGTGTCGACTGCGGCTACTTCGTCCGGCTCAGCGGCAACCTGGGTACCCACTTCGGTGCCTGTACGAACGCCTACTCGGCCTCGGACGGATCGGTCGTCAGCATCGACCACGGGTGCGGTGCGCACTCCGACGTGGTGGCCGAGAAGCAGGAGAGCGAGTTGCCCCGCCCGGTCTGGGACACCATCTCCTGGGATGACAGCGGCTCACTCTTCGACTGAAGTGCACTGGCCTCGGGGGTTTCGAGGCTCGATCAGCGGGGTCGGAGGATGGCATGGCACAGATGCGTACCGAGCACGATGAGTACAACGCACGGGTCAGCGCGTACGTCGCCGCGGGTGCCGACGAGTCGGTCCAGCGGGTCGTGACGGCAGTACGCCGACTGTCGCGTCGCATGGACCAGTGGTTCGACACCCAGTTGGCCGAGCTGGACGTCAGTACGGCGGAGTGGACGGTGCTCAGCACCCTGGCCCGGGCGAGCGGGGGAGCGATGACGCCGAGCCAGCTGGCCGACGCCGCGGCCGTCGCCCCGTCATCGATGACCGGGCGCCTCGACCGGATGGTGGAGCGGGAACTGGTCACCCGGGAGAGCGATCCGGACAACCGGACCCGAGTCCTGGTCCGGCTCAGCCCGGCCGGGTGGGACCTGCATGCGAAGGCGATCCGGGAGGCAGGAGTGGTGGAGGCAGGTGTGCTGTCCCCGCTGAGCCAAGATCAACAGATCCGGTTGGCCGACTTCCTGGAGACCATGATCAATCACGTGGACGAGGCGCTGGACTGATTCCTGGGGCGGCTCACTCGGACAGGGTGCCGGCGCGGCGGCGACTCCGTCGGACCGCGCTGTAGGCGAGACCGAGCAGCCCCAGCCCGAAGCCGGTCACGCAGACCCACAGCCACCACCCGTCGCCGCGGGCGACCAGGGTGTCGCGCAGCAGCAGGCAGATGCCGGTGGCAGCCGCGAACAGGACGAGTCCGATGCCGACGACGTTGAGTCCGTCCATGTCCAGAGGCGACACCGGCGCCTGCACCAGGTGGTGCCGTTCCGGTTCTCCTCGGCCCTGCTTCCCATTGTCCACACGCCAACTCTACGATGCCACCATGGTGACCAAATCCCCGAAGGCCGCACGCCGCTCCGAGAACTCCCCGGACGGTGTCGGTCCGATCGACCGTTGGTTCGAGATCACGGCCCGCGGGTCCACCGTCGGACGGGAGGTCCGGGGCGGGTTGGTCACCTTCTTCACGATGGCCTACATCATCGCCCTGAACCCGTTGATCATCGGTACGGCGGCGGACGGGGACGGCAACCTCCTCGGTGGCCTGCCGTACCTCGACGAGGCCGGACAGGTGATCGGCGCCAACGTCGACAACGCGATCACCCTGGTCGCCGGCGCCACCGCACTGGTGGCCGGCGTGATGAGCATCCTGATGGGCGTGCTCGGCCGGTTCCCGATCGGGATGGCGACCGGACTCGGGTTGAATGCCCTGCTGGCCTTCGTGATCGCCCCGCAGATGACCTGGCCGCAGGCGATGGGCCTGGTGGTCCTGGAGGGGATCATCATCCTGCTGCTGGTCTTCACCGGCTTCCGAACTGCCGTGTTCCGGGCCGTGCCCCGTTCGCTGCGGACCGGCATCTCGGTCGGTATCGGCCTGTTCATCTCCTTCGTCGGGCTGATCGACGCCGGCGTCATCCGCCGTCCCGCCTCGCCGACCGGCCCGCCGGTGGAACTGGGCGTGAACGGAACCCTCGCCGGGTGGCCGATCTTCGTCTTCGTCCTCGGCCTGGTCGCGGTGGGCATCCTCTACGCCAAGAAGGTGAAGGGCGCGATGCTGATCTCGATCGTCGGCGCCACCGCAGTCGCGGTGATCATCGAACTGATCGCCAAGCTCGGCCCGAAGTCCGAGGAGAACGCGACCGGCTGGGCGCTCAACGTCCCGGTGACCGACCACGTGGTGGACCTGCCCGATCTGGGCCTGATCGGCCAGGTGGACGTGTTCGGTGCCTTCACCCGCGACGGGGGCCTGAGTGCGCACACCTTCCTGCCGCTGGTGCTGCTGGTCTTCGCCCTCCTGCTGGCCGACTTCTTCGACACGATGGGCACCGTGGTGGCCGTGGGAGCTGAGGGGAAGCTGCTGGACGAGAAGGGCAACCCGCCGCACCTCGGCGCGATCCTCGCGGTCGACTCGGTGGCCGCCGCTGCCGGTGGTGTCGCCTCGGTCTCGAGCAACACCTCCTACATCGAGTCCGCCGCCGGTGTCGGCGAGGGAGCGCGGACCGGCCTGGCCTCGGTGGTCACCGGTCTCGGCTTCCTGCTCGCGATGTTCTTCGCCCCTCTCGTCAACATCATCCCGTCCGAGGCCGCCACCCCGGCCCTGGTCTTCGTCGGCTTCCTGATGATGAGCCAGGTCACCAAGGTGAGCTGGGACGACATCGAGGAGGGCCTGCCGGCGTTCCTCACGATGGCCCTGATGCCGTTCGCGTTCTCGATCACCGTCGGTATCGGTGCCGGCTTCATCATGTACGTCGTGTTGAAGCTGGTCCGTGGCAAGGCCCGCCAGGTGCACCCGCTGCTGTACGTGGTGGCCGGGCTGTTCATCATCTACTTCGTCCAGGGGCTGCTGGTCGCCCTCGTCTCCTGACCCCCGCGCCGGCGTCGCTTTCCCGAACTACTTAGCATTTGTAATTATCAAGGCTAAGTAATACGCTGGGCCCCGTGAGTAGGGACCTTCGGACGATCGCCGGGCTGGCCGCAGGGCTTCGTCCGGCGATCCTGCGGTTGTCCCGGATCCTGCGCCAGATCTCCGACGAGTCCCTGCAACTGACCAACAACCAACTCTCCGCGCTCGGGGCCCTGCAGGCCCGAGGCGACCAGCTGATGGGGGAGTTGGCGGCCTACGAGCACGTCCGGCCGCCGTCGATGACCCGGACGGTCAATTCGCTGGAGGAGTTGGGACTCCTCACCCGGGCACCCGGGGCCGAGGACCGGCGGCAGGCGACCGTACGACTCACCGAGCGTGGCCGCGAGGTGTTGTCGGCCGACCGCCGCCGGCGCGATGCATGGCTGGCCACCCGACTCAAGCAGTTGGAGCCCGAGGAGCGAGAAGCCCTGCGTGCTGCCATCCCGGTGCTGCTGAAGCTCGCCGCGGTGCGGGTGCGCGACGCGTGAGCGCCACCTTCGCTGCCCTGCGGGTGCCCAACTACCGCGTCTACCTGGCCGGTTCCAGTGTGTCCAACATCGGTACCTGGATGCAGCGGGTGGCCCAGGACTGGTTGGTCCTGGAGTTGTCCGGCGGGTCCGGCATCGCAGTGGGCATCACGACCGCCCTGCAGTTCCTACCGACCCTCTTCCTCTCCGCCTACGGCGGCCTGATCGCCGACCGATTCGACAAGCGCATCGTGCTGCGCTTCTCCCAGACGTGGATGGCCTTCTGTGCCGCGTTCCTCGGCGTGTTGGCCGTGGCCGGAATGGCCGAGACCTGGCATGTATTCGTGCTCGCCTTCTCCTTCGGGCTCGGCTCGGCGATCGACGTCCCGGCCCGGCAGGCCTTCGTCTCGGAGGTGGTCGGCACCGAGTACCTGGCCAACGCGATCGGTCTGAACTCGGCGATGTTCCACTCGGCGCGCATCATCGGTCCGGCGGTGGCCGGGCTGGTGATCCACTCCTTCGGGTCCGGTTGGGCGATTCTCAGCAACGCGGTCACCTACATCGCCTTCATCGTCGCCCTGGGCGTGATCGACGCCAACCTGCTGCAGTCCGCCCCGCGCACCAAGCGGGGCGGCAGGCAGATCCGCGAGGGGCTGCAGTACGTCCGGCAACGGCCCGACATCCTGCTGGTGCTTGCCACCGCCTTCTTCGTCGGCACCTTCGGGCTCAACTTCCAGATGACTTCCGCCCTGATGGCGCAGCAGCAGTTCCACAAGGGGGCGCAGGAGTACGGCCTGCTGGGCACCTTCATGGCGGTCGGCTCGCTGGCCGGGGCGCTGATCAGTGCGCGCCGCTCCCGACCGATGCGGGGCCGACAGATCGTCTTCCTCGCGATCGCCTTCGGGGTGATCGAGATGGTCAACGGGATGATGCCCACCTACTGGACCTTCGCCGCCTCCCTGCCGCTGGTCGGGCTCGCCTCACTGCTGACCATGAATGCGTCCAACACGGCGATCCAGATGAGTGTTGACCCGAAATTGCGGGGCCGGGTGATGGCCCTCTACATGATGGTGCTGATGGGGGGCACCCCGATCGGCGCGCCCATCCTCGGCTGGGTGGGGGAGGCCTTCGGGCCTCGGTGGACGCTGATCGGCGGCGGTGGCCTGGTGGTGATCGGCGTGGCCGTCTCCGCGGCTCTGTTGGCCCGCCGGCAGGGGTTGGAGATCTCGCCGCAGTTGCGGCCGCGACCGCACTTCGAGGTGCACCGCCGAACGCTCTGAGCAGGCTGGGGATCGCTCGGAGGCGTCCGGGGTGCGGATTTGGACCGGATCTGTTCGGTGGTGGGTGGTGCCGATACCCTTCGGACCATGTTCGACAAGGTCCTGGTCGCCAACCGTGGCGAGATCGCCGTCCGTGCTTTCCGTGCTGCCTTCGAGCTGGGGGCCAAGACGGTGGCCGTCTACCCCTACGAGGACCGGCAGGCGGTGCACCGGATCAAGGCCGACGAGGCCTACCTGATCGGTGAGCGGGGCCATCCGGTCCGTGCGTACCTCGACGTCGACCGGATCGTCGCCGCCGCCGTCGAGTGCGGGGCGGACGCCATCTACCCCGGGTACGGCTTCCTCAGCGAGAACCCGGACCTCGCCCGGGCCTGTGTGGCCGCCGGCATCACTTTCGTCGGCCCACCGCCCGAGGTGCTCGAACTCGCCGGCAACAAGGTACGCGCGATCGCCGCCGCCAAGGAGGCGGGCATTCCCACCCTCGCCTCCACCCCGCCCTCGGCTGATCTGGATGAGCTGGTCGCCGGGGCGGACGGCATCGGGTTCCCGGTCTTCGTGAAGGCCGTCGCCGGAGGTGGCGGTCGCGGGATGCGCCGGGTGGCCGAACCCGCCCAACTCCGGGAAGCGCTCTCGGCCGCGATGCGGGAGGCGGAGGGTGCCTTCGGCGACCCCACCGTGTTCATCGAGCAGGCGGTCGGGCGGCCCCGACACATCGAGGTGCAGATCCTGGCCGACCAGCAGGGCAATGTGATGCACCTGTTCGAGCGGGACTGCTCGATCCAGCGACGGCACCAGAAGGTGGTCGAGATCGCCCCGGCCCCCGGTATCTCCGACGAACTCCGTACGGCACTCTGCGCGGACGCGGTGAAGTTCGCCCGCGCCCTGGACTACTCCTGCGCCGGAACGGTGGAGTTCCTGGTCGAGACGGAGGGATCGCGCGCCGGCCAGCACGTCTTCATCGAGATGAACCCGCGGATCCAGGTCGAGCACACCGTCACCGAGGAGATCACCGACGTCGACCTCGTCCAGGCGCAACTACGGATCGCTGCGGGGGAGACCCTGACCGACCTCGGTCTGTCCCGGGACACGGTGCGGATCAACGGTGCCGCGATGCAGTGCCGGATCACCACGGAGGATCCGGCGAACGGCTTCCGTCCCGACACCGGCACGATCACCGCCTACCGCTCCGCCGGTGGGGCCGGCGTACGCCTCGACGGCGGTACGGCCGCCACCGGCGCCGAGATCAGCGCCCACTTCGACTCGATGCTGGTCAAGCTGACCTGTCGCGGCCGCACCTTCGAGGCGGCGGCTGCCCGGGCCCGGCGTGCCCTGGCCGAGTTCCGGATCCGTGGCGTGAGTACGAACATCCCATTCCTGCAGGCAGTGCTGGACGACCCGGACTTCATCGCCGGTGACGTGTCCACGGCCTTCATCGAGCAGCGTCCCGAACTGCTCAGCTCCCGGGCCCCGGCCGACCGTGGCACCAAGCTGCTCCAGTGGCTGGCCGAGGTGACGGTGAACAAGCCGCACGGCAAGGCGCCGACCATCCTCGATCCGGAGGAGAAGCTGCCGGCGGCGGTCGACCTCGAGACCGCTGCCCCGGAGGGCTCTCGGCAGCGACTGCTGGCCTTCGGCCCGGCCGCCTTCGCCGCCGACCTGCGGGCCCGGGACCGGGTGGAGGTCACCGATACCACCTTCCGCGACGCCCACCAGTCCCTGCTCGCCACCCGGGTGCGGACCCGTGACCTGCTCAAGGCCGCCCCGTACGTCAGCCGGATGACTCCGGACCTGTTCTCGGTCGAGTGCTGGGGCGGGGCGACCTACGACGTCGCGCTCCGGTTCATCAACGAGGATCCGTGGGAGCGACTTGCGGCGCTGCGCCAGGCGATGCCCAACCTGTGCCTGCAGATGCTGCTCCGCGGCCGCAACACGGTCGGCTACACCCCGTACCCGACCCAGGTCACCTCCGCCTTCGTGCACGAAGCGGCACAGGTGGGCATCGACATCTTCCGCATCTTCGACGCGCTGAACGACGTGGAGCAGATGCGGCCGGCGGTCGAGGCCGTGCTGGAGACGCAGGCCGTGGCGGAGGTCGCGCTCTGCTACACCTCCGACCTGAATGACCCGAACGAGCAGGTCTACACCCTGGACCACTACCTGCGGCTGGTCGAGCAGATCGTCGGCACCGGCGCGCACATCCTGGCGATCAAGGACATGGCCGGGCTGCTCCGGCCCGCTGCGGCGACGAAGCTGGTCACTGCCCTGCGGGAGAACTTCGACCTGCCGGTGCACCTGCACACCCACGACACGGCCGGTGGTCAGTTGGCCACCCTGCTCGCCGCAGTCGGCGCCGGAGTGGACGCGGTGGACGTGGCCAGCGCCCCGATGGCGGCCACCACCAGCCAGCCGCCCGCATCCGCCCTGGTCGCGGCCCTGGCCCACACCGAACGCAGCACCGGCCTCGACCTGCGCGCGGTGATGGACCTGGAGCCGTACTGGGAGGCGGTCCGCAAGGTGTACGCGCCCTTCGAGTCAGGCCTGCCCAGCCCGACCGGACGGGTCTACGACCACGAGATCCCGGGTGGCCAGCTGTCCAACCTGCGCCAGCAGGCGATCGCGCTGGGGCTGGGGGAGAAGTTCGAACAGATCGAGGCGATGTACACCGCGGCGAACACGATCCTCGGCCGTCCCACCAAGGTGACGCCGTCCTCCAAGGTGGTCGGCGACCTGGCCCTGCACCTGGTCGCGGTCGACGCCGATCCGCAGGACTTCGCCGAGAGCCCGTCCGACTACGACATCCCGGACTCGGTGATCGGCTTCCTCGGCGGCGAGCTGGGCGAGCCGGCCGGTGGCTGGCCCGAACCCTTCCGGACCAAGGCGCTGAAGGGGCGTACGGTGCCGGTGCGCCAGGCCGACCTGTCGGCCGAGGACGCCCGGTTGCTGACCGAGCCGGGGCGGGAGCGGCAGCGCACGCTGAACCGGCTGTTGTTCCCGGCGCCGACGAGCGCGTTCGAGGAGTCCCGCAAGCAGTACGGGGACGTGAGTGGGCTCCCCACGATCGACTTCCTGTACGGCCTGCGCCAAGGTGAAGAGCATGTGGTCCGGTTGGACCGCGGGGTCAGCCTGATCCTCGGGCTGGAGGCGATCGGTGAGGCGGACGAGCGCGGCCTCCGTACGGTGATGTGCACCATCAACGGCCAACTCCGACCGCTCCGGATTCGGGACGAGTCGATCAAGGTCGACGTGAAGACGGCCGAACGGGCCGACCCGGCCAACCCAGGCCACGTCGCCGCCCCGTTCGCGGGCGTGGTGAGCGTGACCGTTGCCGAGGGGGACCGGGTCGAGGCCGGTGCAGGAGTGGCCACGATCGAGGCGATGAAGATGGAGGCTTCGATCACCGCCCCCCGGGCCGGCACGGTCGAACGGCTCGCCCTGGGATCGGTCCAGCAGGTCGAGGGCGGCGACCTCGTACTGGTGATCGCCGACTGATCACATCGCTGTTCGGCATCGTCGATCGTCCGCCACGCACGACGTGGCCGTGACCTGCTCACCAGGCCCCGAGTCGGTTGTGACGCCGAGAACAAGGAGATCCGATGGTCAACATCCTGCTGGCAGGCGGGATATCGATGGTGGTGACGCTGCTCGGGACGCCGCTGTTCACCAAGCTGCTGATCCGTAGGAAGTACGGCCAGATCATCCGGGACGACCTCGTCCAACATCACTACAAGCGGGGTAAGCCCACCATGGGTGGGGCGGTCATCATCGCTGCCACCCTCGTCGGCTACTTCGGCTCGCGCCCGGTGTTGATGGGCATGGAGGCCGGCGGTGTGCTCGACGCCGGAGCGAGTCCACTGACCCTCAGCGCACTCCTGGTGCTCTTCCTGCTGGTCGGGCTGGGGTTGGTGGGATTCCTCGACGACTACACCAAGATCTCCAAAGCGCGCAGCCTCGGTCTCACGTCGACGCAGAAGCTCATCGGGCAGGGTGTCGTCACGGTGGTGTTCGTCCTGCTCGCGCTCTTGGTGAAGGACGACCAGGGGAGGGCGGCAGCCTCGACCGCGATCTCCTTCGTCCGGGACACCAGTCTTGATCTGGCGGCGGCCGGTCCGGTCGTCGGCGTGGTGCTGTTCCTGCTGTGGGCGAACCTGCTCATCACCGGCTTCTCCAACGGAGTCAACATCACCGACGGCCTGGACGGGCTTGCCACCGGCGCCTCCGTCATGGTCTTCGGTGCCTATACGCTCATCAGCCTGTGGCAGTTCAACCAGAACTGCGAGGTGGTACCGGGCCCCAACTGCTATGAAGTGCGGGACGGCTTGGACCTGGCGATCGTGGCCTGCGCCATCGCCGGAGCCTGCTTCGGCTTCCTCTGGTGGAACGCCTCGCCCGCGCAGATCATCATGGGCGACACCGGCTCACTGTCGCTCGGAGCGGCGCTCGCGGGGATGGCGATCCTCACTCGGACTCAACTGCTGCTGCCGATCCTGGGGGCATTGTTCGTCATCATCACGATGTCCGTGATCATCCAGGTCGCCGGTTTCAAACTGACCGGGAAGCGGGTCTTCCGGATGGCGCCGCTGCATCACCATTTCGAGCTGGTCGGCTGGACGGAGGTCACCATTGTCGCGCGGTTCTGGATCATTGCCGGCATCGGCGTCGCTCTGGGCCTTGCCGTCTTCTACGGTGAGTGGGCTGCCGGTCTGTAGTCGGGATCAGGACTGGGCCCAGAAGCCGACCAGGTCCGGGGCGGGGCGCTGCAGGTCGGTGGCCACCACGGCCCAGTGGGCGAAACCGTCGAGCCACTTCACCAGGGCGGCCAAGACTTCTTGGCGCTCCTCGGTCTTCACCTCCGGCAGGGCCTTCCGGTACGCCTCGGCCATGTCCAGGACGGCGCTGTGCGGATGCCAGCCGACGACGAGCCCCGGCATCGGCAGCAGGTTGATCTGGGTGCCGTGGTCGAGCAGTTGGTGCAGGCCGACGGCGGAGGTGACCCCACCCCGGGCGAGGGCGAAGTCCAGGTCGTCCAGGGTTCGGGTGGTCACGTCGAGCATGGTGGAACCCCACGCGAGGCGTGAGACCAGCGTCTCCACCGCCCGCCACGCCTCCACCGATTTGTCCTGGGGGATGTGGGAGCCCGCGAGCAACGACTTGACCACTTCCGGGGACGGGGTCCCGTGCGGGACCACCGGGGTCTCGGGTGGACGACGGAACAGCGGGCCGAGACGACCGAGCAGTCCCGGCTGGCGTTCCGGTTCCGGTGGCGCAAACGCCTCGGCCGCCACCTGCTGCAACTTCTGGGCGTAGTCGTGCGGTCCCCCGTGCATGTCTCGGACCTCGTCGATCCCGATGGCGTAGAGCCGCAGCACTCCCATGGGGACACCGTAACGGAGCCGGAATCTGTTCAGCCACAGACCTGCCGCAATTCCCCTGGCGCTGGTGCTGAGAGACGCAGCACTAGGCTGTGGCCATGGACCCGCGGACCCGACGCATGATCGTGTCCGGGGTATTGGTGTTGTTGGTCCTGCTGGCCGTCGGTGGGGCCGTGGCCAGCTGGCTGACCAGCTAGGACCCGTCGTACGGGGCCGGGCTCAGCTCCCGCCGCCCCACACCGCCGTAGCACCCGCGTGGCCGATCCGCGCCACCTGGACGGCGGAGACCGCGGCCAGCGGAACGGTGACCACGCTGGCGATCACCGAGAGCAACCTCCCCCGCGGGTGCGCGCGCTTGACCAGCGCTTGGGCCGCCATCAGCAGGATCAGCGCGCCCAACAGGCCGAACACCCAGCCGGTGAGGCCGGTGCCCAGGTCGAAGTGGTGCTGCATCGCCGGGGTGGGCCTGGCGAAGGTTGCCATGAAGTCCTCGCCGGACTTCTGGGCGACCAGGGCCGACACCGCCGCACCGACGGCGAGGACGGCGACCAGGTGGCCGTACCGTCGACGAGCAGCGGGCCAGAGTGCGACCACCAGGGCACCCAAGGAAACCAGCGGGACGAGCACGACGGTGAGGTGCACCACGAGCGGATGGAGGGGGAGTCCGAGCAGTTCCATGGTTGAATCTTAAATGATCGGGCCAACGGGGGGAACGTGTGGGCGAGTTGGGGCCATCGCGTAATCTCCGTGAAGACTTCTGCACGTCCAGCCTGTCGCCGGACGGTTCCGAGCCGGCACGCCGCCCAGACCGGAGTACGCATGCCCCAGCGCCGTCGCGCCACTCGCGCGCTCGCTGCGATGTCCGCGCTCGGACTCGTGTGGCTCGGCGCGCTCCCGGCCCAGGCCGAGGAGGTCGCCTTCACGATCTCCGACGAACGCATCACCGAATCCTCCGGGCTCGCGGCGGACCCTGCTCGGGGCGGGTACTGGACGGTCAACGACTCCGGTGATCGCGGGGTCGCCTACGCCCTCGACGCGAGTGGCGACACGACCGGCACCTTGGAGTGGCAGGCCGAGCCGACGGACGTCGAGGCCCTGGCCCTGGCCAACAACACCCTGTACGTGGGCGACATCGGCGACAACCAGGGCTCCCGCGAATTCGTCACCGTCTTCTTCTTCGCCGAGCCCAGTCCGGACGGCCAACGCCAGTACCGTGCGTACGACTTCCAGTACCCGGACGGCGCCCGGGATGCAGAGGCACTGCTGGCCGACGCCAATGGCCGGCTGTTCATCGTCAGCAAGGAGGAGGACGGCGGCATCTACGCGGCTCCGCAGGAGCCCAGTCGCGAAGGGGTGAACGAGCTGACCCGGGTGGGCGATGCGCCGCCCTTCGTCACCGACGGGGTCTTCCTGGCCGACGGACGGATGGCGTTGCGGACGTACGTGTCGGTGGAGGTCATCGATCCCGCCGACGACTACGCGTCGGGGGCCCGGGCGGCCCTGCCGGCCCAGCCGCAGGGCGAGACGATCGCGCTTGACCTCGAGGGCGACGGTCTGCTGGTCGGCTCCGAGGGGGAGGGGTCGGAGGTGCTGCGGGTCCCGGTACCGGACTCGGTCGGTGACGCTCCGGACCCGCCGGCCTCACCGGGGCCGGAGGAGACTCCGACGCCCGAGCCCTCCGCCGAACCGTCTGGTGGCGACAAGAAGTCCGACGACAAGAAGTCCGACGACAAGAAGTCCGACGACAAGGGATCCGACGATTCCGAAGGTGCCGATGCGGAGGCGGACACGGAGGGACGGAGTCGTCAGGGCACCTGGGTGGCCATCGGGGCGGCCTTCGCGGTGGCCGCTGCCGCAGCCGCCGTCGTCTTCGGCGCCCGGCCCCGGCGGCCGGTGGAAACGAAGCCTGCCCGGGCCGCCCCGCCGATCGAGGAGGACCCGCCGGAGTGGGACGACTGGTTCACCGACGAGGACGACGACCGCACCTGAGTGGTGATCACCCGGAGTGGTGATCACCCGGAGTGGTGATCGATCAGCGCTTGGTGCCCCATCCGAACCAGCGGCCGCAGTCTTCTTCCTTCACCTTGCGGTGCGAGCTGATGCTGTTCTTCCACCACTGGTCAGTGCCGCCGTCGGCGTCCCCGTAGAACTGCAGGCGGGTGACCCACTCGCCGGGACCGACGCAGAAGCTGTCGCCCTTGTCCCCGGCCCCCTTGTTGTAGTTCGGGTAGTTGTAGAACTTCACGTGCGACGTGGTGGTGTTGATGATCGAATCCGTCTTGTTGTCCAGGTCCTTGATCTGACCCTTGCCGTCGCCGTAGTCGCTGTCCGCGGGTGACTTGTCGCGGGCGTCGTTTGAGCCCTTGCAGTTCTCGTAGCGGTAGAGGTAGACGTAGCCCTTCTCGTGGTACTCGTCCTCGGTCTGGTTGCAGTTCAGGTCGCTCTTCTGCTGGGCGGCCTCCACGGTGGGCGCCGCTCCGACTGCCGGATCCCCGGCGGAGTCCGCCGCGCCGCAGCCGGCGGCCACCAGCAGGCCGAGGGTGACGGTGGCTCCGGTGAGTGCGGATCGGATGGTCATCTGGTCCTCCCTGTGGACAGTCCCGTTCGGGCACGCTCATGCCCGGTGCCCTAACGGTAAACAGATCGAAAAAACCATGACAAGGTTAATAGTGCTGGGTACAGTCCCCGACCATGCGTTATCGAACCACACTGGGCACACTGGTCGGGGTAGTCGCCGTCGCCATCATGATCGGGGCATCACCTGTCCTCTCCAACGGTCAGGACGTACGAGCCGCCCTGGACGAATCGGAGTGTGCCGAACACGGGGGCTCTCCGCTGACCACCGGGCTGGTGTACGGCAAACCGGACTCGGTTCTGGAGACTGCGGTGCAGTCCCAGATCGTCGCGCTCATCTGCGGCGCCGAACGGGGGTCGACGATCCACGTGGGTGCGCACTACTTCGCCGACCCGAGCATGCGGAGGGCGCTGGAGGAGAAGCACGTCGTGGACGATGTCGATGTCCAAGTAATCGTGGACGCGGGCGCTGCGAAGGGCGGTGACGACTATGCCGAGTACGACGACCTGGCCGACGAGGTCGGATCAGACCGGACCAAGTCCTCGTGGATCGACCACTGTCGCGGCGCGACCCGTGCCTGCATCGGCGGCGGGAAGGACAACTACGAGGACGCGTTGATGCACAACAAGTTCCTGCTGTTCTCCGGGACCCAGGGGGCGAAGAACGTCGTCCTGCAGACCTCGCACAACTTCCGGCTCGGTGGCTCGGGAACCGGGATGTGGAACTCGTCCTACACCGTGGCCGACGACCAAGTTTACGACCACTACCGCGCCTACTTCGATGACCTGGCCGCCTCGGACCCCAAGGCCGACGACTACTACGAGAACAACGACCTGCCGCAGCCGGAGAGTGGGAAGTACCAGATCTTCCACTCCCCGGCCGCGAAGTCGAATCCCATCATGGACCAGCTGGACAAGGTCGACTGCACCACGGACGAGAACACCGGGGGAACCAAGGATGGTCGCACCATCGTCCGGGTGGCGATGTGGATGATCAGCGGAGACGAGTGGGACGACCCCGGAACCGTTCTGGCCCGGAAGCTGAACCACATGGATGACCAGGGCTGCTATGTCGACGTCGTCGCCGACCGGATCGACACCGCCAAGGGGGCCAAGGACGGTCCGTTGGAGGCGCTGCTGCGCAAGCCGAAGGGCAAGTACCACGGCCCCGAAGTGCGGAAATTCTACAAGGGCGGCGATCAGCCCGGTCTGCACAGCAAGGACATCCTGGTGGACGGCGCCTTCGACGGGAAGCTGGACCAGAAGGTCGTCCTGACGGGAACCCACAACGTCACCTGGAAGTCGGCCCGGGTCAATGACGAGACGACCCTGGTGATCAAGGACGCCAACGCGTACAAGCAGTACTCGGACTACTTCGTCCAGGTGCGCAAGGACGCCACGTTGACGTACCAGACCAGCAAGTACAAGCGCTGAGGACCGTCAGCTGGAGGAATGCTCCAGTACCCAGTCGATGCAAGTGCAGAGTGCGCCGACGTCGTCGGGGTCGACGGTCGGAAACATCCCGACGCGCAATTGGTTGCGTCCCAGCTTGCGGTACGGCTCGATATCGACGATTCCGTTGCTGCGCAGGGTGGCCGCCAGCGCGGCGGCATCCACCGACTCGGCGAAGTCGATGGTGCCGACGACGGTGGAACGGATCGCTGGATCGGCCACGAACGGTGTGGCCGCCCGATGGGCCTCGGCCCAGCCGTACAGCCGATCTGCCGAGTCGCAGCTGCGGGCCACCGCGCCAGCCAACCCGCCCCCGGCCAACAGCCACTGCAGTTGCTGGTCCAGCAGGAAGAGGGTGGCCAGCGCGGGGGTGTTCAGGGTCTGGTTCTTGCGCGAGTTCTCCACCGCGAGTTGCAGGCTGAGGACGTCCGGGATCCAACGGTCGCTGCCAGCGATCCGCTCCGCCCGCTCCACCGCGGCGGGGGAGAGGAAGGACAGCCACAGTCCGCCGTCGGAGCCCAGGCACTTCTGCGGGGCGAAGTAGTAGACGTCGGTCTCGGCCAGGTCGACCGGGAGTCCGCCGGCGGCCGAAGTGCCGTCCACCACGGTCAGGGCGCCCGCGTCCCCGGCCACCCGCCGGACCGGGGCCATCGCCCCGGTGGAGGTCTCGTTGTGCGCCCACGCGTAGGTGTCCACACCGGCCACCGGTTCGGGCAACGCGACCGCACCGGGGTCGGCTGCGGTCACGACCGGGTCGGCCAGATGCGGGGCCCGCGCCGCAGCCTTGGCGAACTTGGCCGAGAACTCACCGAAGGACCCGTGGGCGCTCCGCTCGGAGATCAGCGAGGACACCGCGATGTCCCAGAAGGCGGTGGCGCCACCGTTGCCGAGCACCAGTTCGTACCCGGGAGGGGCATCGAACAGGTCGACCAGTTGGTCGCGGATCCGGCCGACCAGGTTGCGGACCGGGGCTTGGCGGTGCGAGGTGCCGAGCAGGGTCCGGCCGGAGTCGGCGAGCGCGGTCAGCGCTTCGTCCCGAATCTTGGCCGGGCCGGAGCCGAATCGGCCGTCATGGGGGAGCAGGGTGTCGGGAATGGTGGTCGTCACGGGGTGAATCCTGCCACGGCTGTGGGGGGCTGCAAGGATGGTGGCCATGACGCGAGACCTCGGGAGTGAACGAGCGGATTACCGCAGTGATCACCTGCTGGAAGCGGATGCGCCGCCCGACCCGTTGGTCCTGTTCGACCGGTGGCTGACCGAGGCACTGGATGCGGCGGCCGCTGGGGTGGCGGTGGCCGAACCGACCGCGATGGTGGTGGCGACCAGCGTGGTGGACGCCGAAGGTGCGCCCCGGCCCCACGCGCGCACGGTGTTGCTGAAGGAGGTCGATCCGGACGGTTTCGTGTTCTTCACCAACTACGACTCCGCCAAAGGTGCCGAGGTGCAGCAGAACCCGCACCTCGCCCTGCACTTCGGTTGGTACGCGCTGTACCGGCAGGTACGGATCCAAGGGGTGGCGACGCAGGTCGACCGGGCTGAGTCCGAGGCCTACTTCGCCACCCGGCCGCGTGGTTCGCAGTTGGGGGCCTGGGCGTCCCGGCAGTCCAGCGAGGTCACCCTGGCCGACCTCGATGCCGCCTACGCGGCGGCCGAGGAACGCTTCATCGACCAGGAAGTGCCCTGCCCGCCGCACTGGGGCGGCCTGCGCGTACGGCCGACCATGATCGAGTTCTGGCAGGGACAGCCGAGTCGGATGCACGACCGGCTCGGCTACGAGCGCACCCCGGACGGATGGACCATCCGTCGCCTCGCCCCCTGAATCATCCCTGCTGCCGTTGGTTGCGCGGCGGACCAGCTGGTCACAGTCGGCGAACCAGCGGTCCAGCTCGGATTCGTCGAAGTCGCCGACCACGACCACCACTCCGTCCACGGCATCGATGTACTCGGGCCAGCCGACGGTTTCGCGCCGTCCGGGTTGACCGAGGTGGCCCCGGCCGTGGCCCAGACCGGCCACGGCAGTCGCTCGCGATCGAGGTCCACCCGGGTCAATGAACCCACCGCCATGATCAGGCGCGGTCGTTCAGGCTGATCTTGATGGCGAGAAACTGTTCCGCGAAGGCCACAAGGACACGTTGCCGCGGATCGTCGACCGGCAACACCACCTCGCCTCCCGACTGCCAGAGCGTACGCAGCGAGCGCAGCCGCGGGTCGTCGAGGACGGCCACGACCCCGTTGCGATCACCACCTCCGACCAGAGCCACGCACTGGCGCTGCTCGCCGGCCAGGTGGGTGGCGGCGTCATCGGCCGCGCCCTGCCATGCCTTCTTGGCCTGATTGTCCCTCCGCCGGGCGAAGCGCTGTTGGGACCAGCCGCCGGCCTTCGTCCGGCCCTGGACGTACCGAGAGCCGACCTTCGAGATGATCAACTCATCGCCGGCGAAGACTCCGACCGCATGCCCGCCGCGCCGGACCAGCAGGACGGCCACCCGTCTGTCGGTGCGGGTGTGAGCCACCAACGCCGGCACCGGATCGGCTCCAAGTGGGAGTGGCGGAAAGGGAACCGCGATCCGGGCCTCGGCGCCATCGGGTGCGGTCAGCAACACGTGCTGATCATGCAGGCTGGCGAGCGGTTCACCGTGCCGGGCGGTGAAGTTCTGCAGCCATCGTTCCAGTCGCTGCCGCGGTACGGTCACCGTCCTGGTCTCGGGCATGCCTCACCGTAACGCAGTCAGGACCGGGTGATCGGATCGTCGGAGGGCCCGAGGGCGACCCCAGGCCGAAGGTGTCGATCATGATGTCGGAGTCCTGATCGCACTGGTCCGGACACGGACGAACCCGCGAGCTCTTCGGTGCCGATCGGAGATCGGGCCGGCCGGAGGGACGAAGTCCAGCGCTCGCGGGTTCGGGTGAAGGCCGTGGATTAGCCAACCGTCTCGGTCGGTCATCCGGGGCCGATGGCGGCTAGCTGGCCGTCACCTCACATGTCCGTAAGTCATTCATTCCTCGGACCACCTCCTTTCCGTGTACGTCGAAGGTACGTCGCGGCACGGGGCGGGTCAACGAGTTATCCCGGCGGGTTCACAAACCGGACATCCCGGGCGCCGCGTTCAGGCGAGCAGCACCTCGACACCGGCTTCGGTGAGTGCCTTCACCACGTCGTCCGGGGCGTCGGAGTCGGTGAGCACCGTGTCGATCTCGTTGATCTGACAGATCCGGGAGAAGCCGACCACGCCCAACTTGGAGGAGTCGGTGACGACCACGGTCCGCTTGGCCTGCTTCACCATCACCCGGTTGATCGCCGACTCGGCCTCGTCGTTGGTGCTGATGCCGGTGTCGGGGCTGACTCCGATCGCGCCCAGGAAGCAGATGTCGGGGCTCAACTGGCTCAGCGTGCCGGCGGCCATCGAACCCACCAGCTCGTACGACTGCGGCCGGGCCACCCCGCCGCAGACGACGATCTTGATGAAGGGGCGCACCGTCAATTCGGTGGCGATGTTGAGGGCGTTGGTGACGACGGTGACCCCGTTGTGCAGGTTCTGCGCGGTCGGGATGGTGCGCGCGATCTCGACCGTGGTGGTGCCGCCGTTCATCGACACCGTGCATCCGGGCCACAGCATCGCCACGGCCTGTTCGGCGATCCGATGCTTGGCGTCAGCGTGGGTGGTCGACTTGTAGCGCAGTGGAAGGTCGTACGAGGTGGTGTTGGGAACGGCGCCGCCGTGCGTCCGCGACAGCAGTTGCTGGTCTGCGAGGTGATCGAGATCGCGCCGAATCGTCGCCGCCGAGACCTGGAACCGGTTGGCCGCGGTCTCCACGTCGATACTGCCGTCGGCGACCAGGGTCTCCAACAGGGCAGCAAGTCGTTCGGCTCGCGTCATCGCCCCTCCTCGTCGGCCATGGTATGTTCATATCTGTTCGTTTGGGAAGAAAAACTGCAGAGTTTCACGCTTTTACCCATCACAGGCTCCCCCGGGAGGACCACCCATGAGTTTCCACGTCGACGAGGAGATCGCCTCCCAACCGGAGTGCTGGGAGCGGGCCGCCGCCCTGGCCGGAACGGTCCGTGCCGCCTTGCCGAAGGACGGCGAGCGCGTCGCCTTCGTCGGCTGCGGCACCTCCTGGTTCATGTCCCAGGTGATCGCGCACTGGCGGGACGCATCCGGGCTGGGAGAGTCCGACGCGTACACCGCCGCCGAGTTCAACCACGGCCGCTCCTACGACCGGGTGGTCGCCCTGAGCCGCTCCGGGACCACCACCGAGGTGCTCGACCTGCTCCGCACCCTGGCTGGCCGGGTGCCCTCCGTCGCCGTCCTCGGTGATCTCGACACACCACTGGCCGAGGTGGCCGACGCCGTGGTCGACCTGTCCTTCGCCGATGAGAAGTCCGTGGTGCAGACCCGCTTCGCCACCAGTGCCCTGGCCCTCTTCCGTGCCGCCTTCGGGGTCGACCTGGCCCCGATCATCGCCCAGGCCCGCGAGGCCCTCGAGACCGAACTCCCGGCCGAATGGGCCGCCGCCGAACAGATCAGCTTCCTCGGCCAGGGCTGGGGAATCGGGATCGCCCACGAGGCAGCCCTCAAGTTCCGGGAGTCGTCGTCGAGCTGGGCTGAGTCCTACCCCGCCTTCGACTACCGCCACGGGCCGATCAGCATCGCCGCCCCCGGGCGCGTGGTCTGGATGTTCGGGGACCCCCCGGCCGGCCTGGCCGCCGATGTCACCGCGATCGGCGCCGAGTTCGTCGACAGCGAGCGGGACCCGATGGCCGACCTCGTTGCCGCGCAGCGGTTGGCGATCGCCCGGGCCCGCCATCTCGGGCTCAACCCGGACCTACCCCGCAACCTGTCCCGCTCCGTGGTCCTCTCCGACTCCTGAGGTCTGATCCGATGGCGAACTCGAAGGCAGCCTCCGGACAGGTCGTGGCCGTCGACCTCGGCGGCACCTACGCCAAGGCCGCCCTGGCCGCGGCGGACGGCACCCTCACCGCCGAACAACAAGTGCGGACGCCGGTGGGCGACGGTCCGGTCTCGCTGGTGGACTGGCTGGCCGAGCGGATCGGTGTGCTCGCCGAGGGAGCCGTGGAACCAGTGCCCGGATTCGGCGTCGCCGTCCCCGGCATCGTCGACGCGGCGCGCGGCCACGTCATCGCGGCCCCCAACGTGGGTTGGTACGACGTCGACCTGCTCACCCGGCTCGAGGCGGCCACCGGGCTGCGCGGCATCGTCGCCCACGACGTACGCACCGGCGGTCACGCCGAGTGGCGGATCGGTGCGGGGCAGGGGGTCGACAACCTGCTCTGCCTCCCGCTCGGCACCGGAATCGCGGCCGCGGTGGTGGTGGACGGACGGATGCTCGAGGCCGGCGGCTACCTCGGCGAGATCGGCCACCTGCCGGTCCCCGCCGCGAGTGCGGTGCGCTGTGCCTGTGGTGCGACCGGTTGCCTGGAGACGGTGGCCTCGGCCGCCGGTGTCCGCCGTACCTTCCTCCGACTGACCGGGGTCAACGAGGCCGGCGGACCCGACACCCGCGAGATCGCCGACCTGGCCCGTTCCGGCGACCAGGCTGCGGGACAGGCGTTCGCGGTGGCCGGCGGCGCACTGGCCGAGGCGCTGCGGGTGGCCATCACCTTGTTCGGACCGGAACGGGTGGTCCTCGGCGGCGGGCTCTCCGGCGCCCTCGACCTGCTGCTGCCATCGCTGGAGTCCGGACTGTGGCCGCTGCTGACCTTCCAACGACGGCCCGAGGTGGTTCCTGCCAGACTGGGGGCGCGGGCCGGCGTGATCGGAGCCGGCTTGGTCGGCTGGGAACATCTCGGCCGGTGAGCCCGGCGTCGGCGAACGAGCCGTCGGTGCAGACAGTGTGGGGAGATCGATGAGCCAGGAGCAGGTCCGCGGCATCGCCGCAGGTCAGGTGGTCACGTCCAACGAGGTGTTGACCGACTGTCGGGTGCTGGTCACCGATGGGCGGATCAGCGGCTTCGAGCGGCTGTCCGGGGCCGACGCGGGTGCGGCCGGCTGGCTGCTGCCCGGGTACGTCGACACCCACGTGCACGCCGGCGGCGGCGCCGACTTCTCCACCACCGACACCGACGAGGCCCGTCGGGTGATCGACTTCCACCGCGGCAATGGCAGTACGTCGATGATCGCCAGCCTGGTCACCAACCCAATCCCCGTGCTCGAGTCCCAGATCCGGACCCTCGCCCCGTTGGTGGACTCCGGCGACCTGGCCGGCATCCACCTGGAAGGCCCCTTCCTGGCCGCGGCCCGTTGCGGGGCGCACGACCCCGACCTGCTGATCCCACCCACCGACGAAGTGGTGGACACCCTGTTGGCGGCGGCCGACGGGCGGATCGCGATGGTCACCGTGGCCCCCGAACTGCCGCACGCGATCGCCGCCGTCGGCCGCTTCGTCGAGGCCGGGGTACGGGTGGCGATCGGGCACACTGACGCGGACCGCGACACGATCGCCGCCGCCATCGATGCCGGGGCCACGGTCGCGACCCACCTGTTCAACGGGATGCCGCCGGTGCACCACCGCACTCCCGGACCGGTGCCGCTGCTGCTGGCCGACGAGCGCGTCCAGGTCGAGTTGATCGCTGACGGCACCCACCTGCACCCGGACACGATCGCGATGGCGATCCGGGCGTCCGGGCCCGACCGGGTGGCGTTGATCACCGACGCGATGGCGGCTGCCGGGATGGCGGACGGAAGGTACCGGGTCGGTGCCCTGGACGTCGAGGTGCGGGCCGGGGTGGCCCGGTTGGTCCGCGACGACGGCGAACCCGGATCGATCGCCGGCTCCACGCTGACCATGGCCGAGGCGGTGCGCTTCGTGTACGGGACCACCGGCACCGACCTGCCGACGGTGGCGCGGATGGCTGCCACCGCACCCGCGGACTGGCACAGGATCACCGGGGCCGGTCGGATCGAGATCGGCGCCCCGGCCGACCTGGTGCTGGTGGACTCGGAGGCCGCGCTGCAGCAGGTCTGGAAGGCGGGCGCCGTGGTGTCCACCGGAAGTTGGGGCCCCACTGGAGGAAGTCCGGCCGGGGGGAGCGGGGGGACGGCATGAGCCTGGTCGCACTGACGGACGTACTCGCCGCGGCGCGCGCCGCCGGCACCGGACTCGGTGCCTTCAACGTGATCAGCATCGAGCACGCGGAGGCACTGGTCGCCGGGGCCGAGGAGGCCGACCGGCCGGTGGTGCTGCAGATCTCGGAGAACGCCGTGGGCTATCACGGGGCACTGGCCCCGATCGGTCTCGCCACCCTTGCGATCGCCAGGGCGTCCAGCGCCGACGTGGTGGTCCACCTCGACCACGCCACCCGGCGGGACCTGGTCAGTGAGGCGGTCGGCCTCGGCTTCACCTCGGTGATGTTCGATGCCTCGGTGCGGTCCTACGCCGACAACGTCGCGGCGACGGCGGAGGTGGTGGCGGAGTGCCATGCCTCCGGGGTGGACGTGGAGGCCGAACTCGGCGAGGTCGGCGGCAAGGACGGGGTGCATGCACCCGGGGCTCGGACCGTACCCGCGGAGGCGGTCGAGTTCGTGGCCGCAACTGGCGTCGATGCACTGGCCGTGGCGGTGGGGTCCTCGCACGCGATGACCGAGCGGAACGCCTCCCTCGACCTCCACCTGATCGGCGACCTCCGCGGGGCCGTCACCGTGCCGCTGGTCCTGCACGGTTCGTCCGGGGTGCCCGACGACGAGATCGCACGCGCCGTCCGTGCGGGGATCACCAAGGTGAACATCGCCACCCACCTGAACAAGGTGTTCACCGCCAGTGTTCGGGACACCTTGGCGGCCAGAGCGGACCTGGTCGACACCCGTAAGTACCTCGGCCCGGCCCGGGACGCGGTTGCCACTGAGGTGGCCCGACTGCTGCGCCTGCTGGACGCGGGAGCTGACGGGGCGTCGTAACCGTGGCGGCGATGTTCTAGGGTGTTTCTCTCAGTCCGTGGTCGAGAGCGCCGCGCAGCAGATCAGGGATTGCGAGACATGCCCTAGGCTGGCCGGCAACCGTGGAGCGCTGGACTCCCTATGTCCGGACCTGAAGAGAGAATGGCGACGTGAGCGACCTGATCGACACCACCGAGATGTACTTGCGCACGATCTTCGAGTTGGAGGAGGAGGGCATCGTCCCCCTGCGCGCTCGCATTGCCGAGCGCCTGCAGCAGAGCGGCCCGACGGTCTCGCAGACCGTGGCTCGGATGGAGCGGGATGGGTTGGTGCAGGTGCTGGGCGACCGACACCTGGAGCTGAGCGAGGAGGGCCGGCTGCGGGCGATGCGCGTGATGCGCAAGCACCGGCTGGCCGAGCGGCTGCTGATCGACGTGATCGGGCTGGACTGGGCGCTGGTCCACGAAGAGGCCTGCCGCTGGGAGCACGTCATCTCCGAGCACGTGGAGCGTCGGCTGCTGACCCTGCTGGAGAACACCGCGGAGTCGCCGTACGGCAACCCGATCCCCGGCCTGGAGGAGCTCGGCGGGGTGACCACCCCGTACGCCGGCTTCCGCAGCGACACGATGACGCTGATCGAGGCGCTCAACGACTCCGAGCCGGTGACGGTCTCGGTGCGGCGGATGAGCGAGGAGATCCAGAAGGACGTCGACATGATGACGACGCTGCGCGCCGCGGGCATCGTCCCGGGCGTCAAGGTGCAGGCGCGCGCTGGTGGCCTCGGGGTACTGCTGTCGGCGCCGGACCACCCCGAGTGCGAGATCGACAGCGAGGCCGCCACCCACTTGTTCGTGATCAAGGACTGATCCGGGTGGCCGGCTCCTCGGCGACCATCCGCGTGCTGTTGGAGGGTCACTGGTACGACGCGGTGGCGTCCCTGCTGGAACGATCACTCCCGCCGGAGGGGGGCCCGGCCAACCTGCGCTACGCCCGGGACCTGGCGACCGCGGCCCGCCGGGTGCTCGACCTGGACGCCGAGGACTTCGGCACCATCGCGAACGATTTCGACACCCCGTGGTCACGTCGGTTGGCGGAGTCGAGTTTCCCGTTGGAGCAGAGGGGTCCCCAGCGTGGCGCCCTGGGATCGCTGCTTCCGCTGTACGAGTTGATGCTCGAGGTGCTGCAACTGCGCGCCCTGCGTCGCGAACCCCTCCAGATCGTGGTCACCGCGCACCTGATCGGTGAGTACCTGGCGCAGTTGGCCTGGCAGAGCGCGCTCGGCCACGGCGGCGACCCACTGCAGATGGCCGCCACGGTCGGCGGC
>JBQDIN010000010.1:0-83793 GCA_052094425.1 Propionibacteriaceae bacterium | reverse complement strand
CTCTGCCCACTCATTGCGACCTCTCGCTCCTTCGACAACATAACGTTTCTCGATAATAATGACTTTCGATATGCAGTCAACCGGCTTCCCCGCTGCGCAGCGTCCCGCAGGCTCCCTGCCGCTAGGTTCTACGGACGACGACGCCAACGCTGCCAGTCTCGTTCTGGGCGTCGCGCAGCCGATCAGGGGATAGCAGACATGCCCTAGGCTCACCCCGTGCCGAATCTTCGCATCGCGCTTGCCCAGACCAACCCCCGTGTGGGCGCCATCGACGCCAACCTCGAGGTCGCGCTGGACTGGTGCCGCCGCGCCGCGGATGCCGGCGCCCACCTGGTGCTGCTCCCCGAGATGGCGGTCACCGGCTACCCGGTGGAGGACCTCGCCCACCGCCAGACGTTCATCACGGCGTCGATCACGGCCACCGAGGCACTGCCCGCTCGGCTGGTCGACGCCGGGCTCGGCGACCTGGTCGTGGTGATCGGCTTCCTCGGCCGCACCACCGACGGCCGGCCCGCCAACCAGGCTGCGGTGATCCACCGGGGCAGTGTGGTGTCGGTCCACACCAAGCACCACCTGCCGAATTACGGCGTCTTCGACGAGTTCCGCTACTTCACCCCCGGGCAAGACCTGCAAGTGGTCCGGGTCCGGGGGGTCGACGTGGCCCTCGCCATCTGCGAGGACCTCTGGCAGGACGGTGGCCCGGTCGCTGCCGCCGCCGAGGCCGGAGCCGGACTGCTCGCCGTGATCAACGCCTCCCCGTACGAAGCGAACAAGGACGACGCCCGCGGCGACCTCGCCGCCCGTCGGGCCGCAGAGGCCGGCTGCACCCTGGCCTATGTCAACCAGGTCGGTGGTCAGGACGAGCTGGTCTTCGACGGCGATTCGCTGGTCTGTGCCGCGAACGGTTCGATCGTGGCCCGCGCCCCGCAGTTCGACGAGCACCTGTTGGTGACCGACCTCGACCTGCCCGCGGCGACGGCCGAGCTGGGCAGCATGTCGGCCGGCCGGAGCGGACTGGCGATCACCCGTACGGCCCTCACCGAGGCCGGGGACGATCCGGCCGAGCCACTGGTCGCCGGACTCGCGCCGCGCCTGTCCGACCAGGCGGAGGTCTACACCGCGCTGGTGGTCGGACTGCGCGACTACTGCGCCAAGAACGGCATCGAGAAGGTCTTCCTCGGCGCCTCCGGCGGCATCGACTCCACCTTCGTCGGCGCGCTGGCCTGCGACGCCATCGGACCTGCGAACGTGTACGGGATCTCCAACCCCAGCCAGTGGTCCACCGAGCACTCCCGCTCCGACGCGGCGGAGCTCGCCGAACGGACCGGGATGCACCTCGACACCATCCCGATCGCCCCGATGGTGGCGGCCTTCGAGGCGGCTGTGGACATCGACGGCGTGGCCGCAGAGAACCTGCAGGCCCGGATCCGTGCGGTGATCTGGATGGCCGAGTCCAACCAGCACGGCCCGTCGATCGTGTTGGCCTGCGGGAACAAGAGCGAACTCGCCGTCGGCTACAGCACGATCTACGGCGACGCAGTGGGCGGATTCGCGCCGATCAAGGACGTGCCGAAGACCCAGGTGTGGGAGCTGGCCCGCTGGCGCAACGAGGAGGCGGCCCGTCGCAGTGAAACCCCGCCGATCCCGGAGAACGCGATCACCAAGGAGCCGAGTGCGGAACTACGGCCGGACCAGAAGGACAGCGATTCCCTGCCCCCGTACGAGATCCTCGATGCGATCATCGACCAGTACGTCGAGAGCGGCCTCGGGCTCGCCGACCTGGTTGCAGCCGGTTTCGACGCCGACCAGGTCGCCGAGGTGATGCGACTGATCGACCGGGCGGAGTACAAGCGCCGCCAGTACCCGCCCGGCACGAAGATCAGCTTCAAGGCCTTCGGGCGCGACCGCCGCCTGCCGATCACCAACGGTTGGCGCGAGGGCCGCTGATGGCGGTCCCGGGTTGGTACCCCGACCCGGGTGGTCACCCGGACCGGCACCGCTACTGGGACGGGGCCCGGTGGTCGGACCGGACCCGCCCGGCTGCTGCCGTCGGCGCATCGCCACCGGCACCCGGTAGCCCACCACCCGGTAGCCCACCACCGGGACGGCCGGTGTTGTTGCTCGGGGCGGTGGCCCTCGTACTGATCATCCTGGCGGTGGTCGTGGTGTTCAATCTGCCCGATCGGTCCAGCACGGATGAGGATCCGGTGCCGCCACCCTCGACGGTCAGCGCCTGGGACGAGACCTCCAGCCCGGACCCGTCGGCCGCACGCCCGGTCGACTGTGATCTCGCCACCACGGACCAACTGCCCGCCCCGCCCCGCGACGGCCGTACGCACGGCGGGCCGCTCTCCTTCGCCAGCCTGCCCGGCGACTGGACTCCGCCGCAGGACACCCGGCGGTTCCCGTTCAGCCGGGACTCCCACGTGCAGACCCAGCGCATCGCCTCCGAACGCGACCTGGGTTGGCAGGCCTCCGCACAGGCCGGCGTCGTGGAGATGAAGGACTATCCCGGCGCCGAGCCGGCCGCCAACGTGCTGCTCCAGTGCCTGATGACCAGCGACTTCTACCGCAACGTCGACGTCACGCTGGCGGAGTCGGACCACTCCGCAGTGGACATCTCGGGCACGACCGGGGCCCGGGTCGACGCCCTGCTCAGCTTCGAGCACCCCGACCTGATCACCACGGGCAGCCGGGTCCGCATCCTCGTCGTCGAGTCCGACCCCGTCACCTACTACTTCCACGCCGTGCCCAAGGAGACCGGTGACCTGATCGCCGAGCTCGACACGGCCACCGACTCGCTGGCGCTGGGCTGAATCGGGCACGACCATCCCGGCGGGAACCATACTGACGGGCACCACGACGACCGGAAGGACACGATGAGCAGCACGCCCGGCTGGTACCCGGACCCGGCGGGAACACCCGGCCGGTTCCGCTACTGGGACGGCCGGGCCTGGTCGGCCACGACCACCACCGATCCGTCCCAACCACCCCCGGCTGCCGCGACGACGCCGTCCCAGCCGGCGGACCAGTCGCGGCGCCCCGGACGCGGGCTGCTCATCGGGATCATCGCGACCGCCCTGGTCCTCGTCGTGGTGGTGGTCCTCGGCGTCCGCGCCCTGCTCGACCAGGGTGGCCCGATCACCGGACCGCCGCCGCCGTCGTCGACGGTGAGCGCGTGGGACGAGACCTCGAAGCCCGACCCGACGCCGTCGGCCTCCCCCAACCCCAGCGACCCACCAAGCCCCAGCGACCCACCAAGCCCCAGCCACCCGCCAAGCCCCAGTGACGAGCCGCCCCCGGAGCAGGTCGCCTGCCCGCAGGGTGACCCCGTCGCCCGCAACGACCACCCCGCGGACGGCCGGGTGCACGGCGGCGGGCTCTCCTTCCCGAAGGTGTCCGGCTGGGAGGACAACCCCGGGGCGGGGTTCACCTGGGCCTACGACGTGGCGGCCCAGTCCGATCCGGTCGAGGAGACCTGGGTCGCGCTGATGGCCGTCGGGGCACTCCGGATGGCTGACGGGTTCGAGAACCCGCAGGCCTCTGCCGAGGCGATCACTGCGTGCCTGTCCACCTCCGACTACTACGCCGGGTTCACCGGCGCCACCGAACTCGACTCCGGTGAAGTCACCGTGGACGGCCAACCGGGTTGGCGGATCCGCACCGAGATCCGCGTCGACGATCCCGACGTGGAGGCGGAGGGAGACGTCCTCGACGTCGTCGTGGTGGACACCGGAGCCGGCGAATCCCTCGGCATGTTCGTCGGCGCAGTGCCCCTCGACGACGACTCGCGGCTCACGGTCCTGGACGAGACCGAGGCGGCGCTGGCGGTCGACTGAGGGCCTCGGGTCGCGCGGTACGATCTGGCCCATGGCGCAGCCCGGCTGGTACCCCGATCCGTCGGGTCGGCCTGCCCACTTCCGCTATTGGGACGGCAGCCAGTGGTCGGCCGAGACGACCACGAACCCCTCCGCCCAACCGCCGCCGGGCCAGTCCGGGCCTTCCGGCGGCACGAGTTCCGGTGGCCGCTCGAAGGTCGCACTCGCCGTCGTCGGCGCGGTGCTCGTCCTGGTGCTGGTCGTGGTCCTGGTGATCCGCAACCTGGTCGACGACCCCGGGGTCACCTCCGCGCCCCCGTCGCCGACCAGCACCGTGAGTGCGTGGGACGAGACATCGGAGCCGGACCCGTCACCCAGCCAGACGCCACCACCGTCACCGGAGCCCCCGCCCGAGGAGATCTCCTGCCCGGAGGGGACCACGGGACCGCCTCCGAACCAGCCGGACGACGATCGGGTGTCCAGCACCAAGCTGTCCTTCACCCAGGTCGCCCCCTACGGGGCACCGATGCCGAAGTACGCACTCACCTGGTTCCACGACACGATGTCCCAGTCCCAGAGCACTGAACCGGGCTGGGAGTCCTTCTTCGCCGTCGGCGACATCGAGGTCCAGGAGTACTTCGACACTCCCGGCAATGCAGCGACCGCCTCGATGCAGTGCATGATCAACGACAACTTCTTCGCTGAGTTCTCCGGCCGCAAGGACCTGACCAACCAGGCGATCGAGGTGGACGGCCATCCCGGTTGGATGATCAGCTCCGAAATCCGGGTGGACGATCCGGGCCTCAGCGTCGAGGGTGACGTGGTGACACTGATCTTCGTCGACGACGGGCGCGAGGACCGACTGTCCGGTTACGTCGGTGTCGTACCGATCGGCGACGAGGAGCGGATCGCAATCGCCGACAGGGTCGCCTCCTCCCTGCGGGTCGGGGGCTGATCCGATGGCCGACTCCGGTTGGTATCCCGATCCGGGTGGACGCTCGGGACACTTCCGTTACTGGGACGGCTCTCGATGGTCGGACCAGACCACCACGAACCCCCAGGACCCCGCACCCGCCGGACCGGAGATGCTGGACCCGACCGAGCGACGCGGTCGCTCGAGAGGGTCCGTCTGGCTCGTACTCGCCGCGGTGGTGGCCGTGGTCCTCGTGATCTTCCTCGTGGTGCGGACCTTCCTGACCGGGGGTGAGATCGTCGACCCACCCCCGCCCCAGTCGACCGTCAGCGCGTGGGACGAGACGTCCACACCGGATGCGGGCCCCGAGACCCCGGCGGGGTCGATGCAGTGCCCCGCCGGTGACCCGTACGACCGGTCCTCGAATCCGGCGGACGGCCGCGTGCACGGCGGTGGGATCTCGTTCGCCGAGGTGGGCAACGGGTACGGCTCCCCGTCCACGGAGTTGATGCTCAGCTGGGTGGATGACACCCAGTCCCAGAGCCAGACCACCGAGCCCGGCTGGATCTCGGTGTTCGCGGTCGGGTCGGTGCAGTCGCAGCCGTACTTCGACAGCGTGGAGGGAGTGGCCCGCAGCTCGATGGAGTGCGGCATCACCAACGGGTGGTACTCCGGTTTCAGCGGTCGCAAGGACCTGCGCAACGAGCCGCTGGACGTCGACGGCCACGAGGCGTACATCGTCGAGGCGGAGGTCCGGGTGGACAAGGAGGGCCTCAGTGTCGAGGGGGACATCCTGACCTTCGTCGCCGTGGACACCGGCGCAGACTCCTACGCGCTGTTCATGGGGATGGCGCCCATCGGCGATGAACCCCGGAAGGCGATCTACGCCGACGTGCTGGAGAGCCTCACGGTCGACTGAACCGGATCACTCCTGGACGTCGTCGTTCCAGCGTGGGTCGTTGTCCCAGTCCTCGTTGCGCTCGGAGACCGTCTCCAGTGCTCCCTCGGCTGCTTCCCGACTCGGGTACGGGCCGAGTCGATTCGCTGACTTGCAGCCCTGATAGGGCTCGACCGTCTTGTGATCGAGGCAGTAGTACCACTCACCATCCGCCATCGGGACCTCCTCTGCACCGTTCCATAGCACACGATCGGTCCACGATCCGGTTCGATCGTGACCAACTCGTGACTCTGTGTCGCCACCCTAGCCGGATTCCTTGCACAGGAACAGGATCCGACATGCGAGACGTCGGATTCCCTCGTACACAAAGGGTTCCCGGACGCGCCGTGGGTGTGTTGGTTTTGACCTCCGCAACGGATCGGCATAGCGTCAAAGGGCCCGCGATTGGGCCACGCAGTTCGGGTAGACACGAGGCAGTTCGGGTAGACACGAGTGTGAATGACGAGATCGGGTGGCGTTGCTACCCGGGTGGAGGCGATCAGCTTGCGGATCTTTGGATCACGAGGCGACCAGAAGAGCACGTCCGGCAAGATCATCCGTGTGGGTGTCGCACTGGGCGCCGCGGCCGTACTGACCCTGACCGCCTGCGGCGGCGGCGGGGATGAGGGTGGCAGCGGAGACGGCGGCGGTGAAGGGGCTGATCTGGACCTGATCGAGGACGGCAAGCTCACCTCCGCCTCGAGCGGCGAGTTCCAGCCCTTCTCGTACTACGAGGGTGAGGACCTGACCGGCTTCGACAAGGAGATGTCGGACCTGATGGCCGAGGAGCTCGGCCTGGAGCCCAACATGCAGACCGGGCGATTCGACACGCTCGTGCAGGGCTTGCAGAGCAATCGCTACGACGTCGTGATCGGATCGATGACACCGATGCCGGAGCGGGAGAACGCCGTCGACTTCACCGATCCGTACTACACCTCGGGTGGTCAGGCGTTCGTCCAGGAGGCGACCGAGTGCACCGACCCCACCCAGATGAAGGATGTTGTACTGGGCGTCGCCAGCGGCACCACCTATGAGGCTGAACTCAAGGATGCGCCGTGGGTGGCCGAAGTGAAGACCTTCGGGGATGACATCACCGCCTTGAACGACCTGGAAGCGGGGCGACTCGACGTCGTGGTCACCGACAAGTTGGTCGGCCTCTACCAGATCAACGAGACCGGCAAGCCGCTGCGCGACTGCGGCGAGTTGCTCACCGAGGAGCAGCCCGCGTTCGCGGTGAAGAAGGGCAACGACGAGTTGAAAGAGGCCCTGAACAAGGGATTGGCGACGGTCAAGGAAGACGGCCGCTACGCCGAACTCAGCGAGAAGTGGTTCGGCCAGGACATCGGCTGAGACGGTGCTGGAATTCCTCCAGGCACTCAAAGAGAGTGCGCCGCTCTTCCTGCCGGCCGCTTGGCTGACCATCCGGATCACGGCCACGGCCGTGCTGTTGGCAATGATCCTGGGCAGCGTCGTCGCGGGGCTGGCCATGTCGACGCTGGCACCGTTGCGGTGGCTCGGCAACGGCTTCATCGGCCTGATCCGTGGCACTCCGCTGCTGACCCAGATCTTCATCCTGTACTTCGGTCTGACCGGCATCGTGGCCCTGCCGGCCTTCTGGGCCGGAGCCATCGCTCTGGCGGTGCACAACTCGGCCTACATCGCAGAGATCTTCCGTTCGGGCTTCCAGTCGGTGCCCGTGGGGCTCACCGAGGCCTCCCGCTCACTGGGCATGTCCCGAGTGCAGACCCTGCGTCGGGTGCGTGGCCCCTTGGCTCTCCGCACCACCCTGCCCGTCCTCGGCAGCCAGTTGATCATTGCGGTCAAGGACTCCTCACTGGTCGCCTTCGTCGCGCTGCCCGAATTGTTCCAGACCGCCATGCGCCTCACCGCCCAGACGTACGAGCCGATGACCTACTACCTGATCGTGGCCCTCTGGTACCTGTTGCTCGTGCTGATCCTGACGGTGGCGGTGAACCTGCTGGAACGCAGACTCAGCCACCACCTCAAGCCCGCCGGCCGGGGCTCTCGACGGCTGTTCACACCACGGGCAGGGGCTGAGTCATGACCGACAGCGAACCGACCATGACCGAACCACTGGTGCAGATGAACCAGGTGACCAAACGCTTCGGTGACCTGACCGTCCTCGATGCGGTCGACCTCGACGTAGCGCGCAGCGAGGTGGTCGTGCTGATCGGCCCCTCCGGAGCTGGGAAGAGCACCCTGCTGCGGTGCGTGAACGGACTGGAGACGATCAACTCCGGCACGATCACCATCGGCGGCAGGGAAATCCTGCAGACCCAGGACTCCTTGAACTCGATGCGGCGCCACATCGGCATGGTGTTCCAGGCCTTCAACCTGTTCCCGCACATGAAGGTGATCGACAACCTCACCATGGCCCAGATGGACGTACTGAAGCGTCCGAGGGCGGAGGCCACCCAGCGGGCGATGGAGTTGCTGGACCGGGTGGGCCTGGTCGAGAAGGCGCACGGCTATCCGGGTCAGTTGTCCGGAGGCCAGCAGCAGCGGGTCGCGATCGCCCGCGCACTGGCGATGGACCCCGACCTGATGCTCTTCGACGAGCCGACCTCCGCGCTCGACCCGGAGTTGGTCGGCGAGGTGCTCGCGGTGATGCAGGACCTGGCCGAGGAGGGGATGACGATGATGGTCGTCACCCACGAGATGCGCTTCGCCCGTCGGGCCGCCGACCGAGTGGTGCTGATGGCCGACCAGCAGATCGCCGAGCAGGGGCCGCCGGAGCAGGTCCTGGACGAGCCCACCAGCGAACGCGGACAGGCGTTCCTGGCCCAGTTGAGCGAAAAGTAGCATGACCGGTGTGACCGCGATCCAACCTGCTCCGATCTCGCCGATGCGCTCCGTCCCCGCGACGATCCCCCGACCGCACTATGTCGGCAAGAAGGCACCCGAGCCGTACACCGGCAGCCACGTCCAGTCCGCCGAGACGATCGAGAAGATGCACGTGGCCAGCCGGATCGCCGCCCGCGCGATGCGGGCCGCAGCCGAGGCGATCGCCCCGGGGGTGACCACCGACGAACTGGACCGGGTCGGGCACGAGTACCTGCTCGACCACGGCGCGTACCCGTCCACGCTGGGCTATCGCGGCTTCCCGAAGTCGCTGTGCACCTCGGTGAACGAGGTGATCTGCCACGGGATCCCGGACGCCCGTCCGCTGGCGGACGGCGACCTGGTCAAGATCGATCTGACCGCCTTCGTCGACGGCGTGCACGGGGACAACTGCGCCACGTACTACTGCGGTGACGTGGACGAGGAGTCGCGGCTGCTCACTGAGCGCACCGAAGAGGCGATGCTGCGCGGCATCAAGGCGATCAAGCCCGGCCGGCAGGTGAATGTGATCGGCCGGGTGATCGAGAAGTACGCCAGCCGGTTCGGCTACGGCGTGGTCCGCGACTACACCGGCCACGGGGTGCACACCTCCTTCCACTCCGGCCTGGTGATCCCGCACTACGACGAGCCGCGCTACGACACGGTGATCGAGCCGGGGATGACCTTCACGGTCGAGCCGATGATCACCCTCGGCACGCACGAGTGGACGATGTGGGACGACGACTGGACCGTGCTGACCACCGACGGCAGCCGGGTCGCGCAGTTCGAGCACACCATCGTGGTCACCGACACGGGTGCGGAGATCCTCACCCTCCCCTGAGGATCAATCGGCCCCTGAGGATCAAACGGCCCCTGAGGATCAGTCGACGGCGTCGACGACCCAGTCCTCCATTCCCGGACGGCAGAAGGTGATCAACCCGCGGCGAGGACTGCGCAGGGCGCCGCGTTCCTTCAGCATCCGCAGGGTCATGGTCAACTCGTGCGGCCTGCGGCCCAGTTCCCCGGCCACATCGGCCGTACGGGCCTCTCCCCCGAGTCCGGCGAGGGCCGCCATGTAGTCACGTCCGGCCGGGGTGCTCCCCCGCCACACGGAACGGAACTGCCGGTCGATGTTCGCCGCCGCCTGCGGGACGCCGGCTCCGACCACAGCCTCATCGATCTCGTCGGCCTCGCCCTTCGCCTCCCAGATCGCGTGCCCGTACTCCTGGACGAAGCTCGGGTAGCCGTCGGAGAGTTCGACGACCTGCTCGACGGCTCCGTCGGTCCAACGCACCCCCTGTGCCATCGCCGGCTCCAGCAATGCCTCGCGGGTGGCTTCCGGGTCGAGGTTGTCCAGCACCCGGTATTCCAACAGCCGATCCGAGTGGGTGATCGCCTGATCGATCACGTCCTCCAGGGCGGGCAGGCCGGCCAGCACCAGTTGCAGGGCAGGCCCGCGGAGCAGGTGCACGACGCGGCACAGGCTCGTCAGGCTCGGTACGTCGCTGTCCTGGGCCTCGTCGACGAGGATCACCACTCCGGTACCGATCGCGGCGTGCGCCCGGGCGACGTCGTCGACGAGGCGGAGGAAGGCGGACTCGGCTGGGGAGGTGGTCTCACTCGCGGTGAACTCACGCCTTCCGGTCAACTCGACCGGGCCGACCCGGGCTCCGAGTTCGGTCAGGCGTCCGTGCTTCTCGACGAAGGACGACTCGTCCTCCACCAGCCGGGTGAGTTCGTCGGTGAGGTAGGCGCGCAAGGGGTCGCTGCCACCCGCTTGGACGAGCACCGCACCGAAGCCTCGCTCCACGGCGGAGCGCTCGAAGTGGCGCAGCAGCGAGGTCTTGCCGACCCCGCGGATGCCGGTGAACACCCGTCCCCGCTTGCTGGTGTGTCCGGTGCCCTCGAGGTCGGTCAGGCAGCGGCGCCACCAGATCTGGGCGTCGGCACGGCCGGGGAGCCGGTACGGCTCGGTGCCCGCGCCGGGTACGTACGGATTGGCCATCTCGTCCTCCTCAGAGTCGCACCTTATCGACTCTTATACTCGATCGATTCTATAAGGGACTATAAATGACCCTGCCGACGATTTCCGGCCGCCGGCGCCTCACAGTACGCTGAGCCCCGGACGAGTCGGTCAGGCGATCGCGGCCCTCACGGGTCGAGGAAAGTCCGGACTCCACAAGGCAGGGTGGTGGGTAACGCCCACCCGGGGTGACCCGCGGGACAGTGCCACAGAAAACAGACCGCCCGCCACGGTCGTACGATCGCGGCGGGTAAGGGTGAAACGGTGGTGTAAGAGACCACCAGCACCCCAGGTGACTGGGGTGGCTCGGTAAACCCCACCCGGAGCAAGATCAAGAGGGCGTACGCGCCTGCGGAGACGTTCGAGGGCAGCCCGCCCGAGTCTCCGGGTAGATCGCACCAGGCCGCTGGCAACAGCGGTCGCAGATGGATGATCGCCCCTCACCTCGGTGAGGACAGAATCCGGCTTACCGACCGACTCGTCCCCCACTCGGGCTACCCTCAGCCCATGGGACTCGTCGACGACCCGTTCGACTACCAGATCACCCGATCCGGGTTGGTGCTGGTGAGTCGCGGCGGTCGCCGGGTCGCCACCATCGCGGGCCACCAGGCAGCCCGCCTGATCGATCGCCTGGGCCACGACGACGACGCTGATCAACAACTCCTGGCCCGGGCGACCGGGAACTACCGCCAGGGCAACGAGCGCCGTCCGCACCGCTGACTGGAACTAGTTCCGCTGGCTGATGGTCCGGTCGCCGGGAACGGAGGCTCTTCGGCTTCGTCACGGCGTCCTTCTCGAAACGACGATGCTGTCGTAGAAGTGCATCGATGGGGTGGTCCGAGTGAAGTCGTCGACCTCCAGCGCGCCCTTCGAGTGCCAGGCGTTGATCTTGTCGGTCAGAAACTTGCGGAAGTGCCGGTGGTAGACGTCGAAGTACGACGACCACTTCCGGATCAACCGACCGGACTCGTTCGTGCGGAAGTATCGCTCGATCGGGTTCCGGATCTTGAGCGACTCCGCCTTCTCGATCGTCGGCGACACAACCGTTGTGCGGATCATGGCCAGGGCATCGACGGCCTGGCGTTTCGGGACCGTCATGATCCGATTGTGCAGTCTGGTGACAATCCGCCCGGGGCTCAGGTCAGCGTGTCTCGGAACCTTCCTCGCGGTGCATCAGGCCGAGTCCCTCCATGATCACCTCGATGGAGCATGTCGGGTCGGCGGGCGATTGGGCTGCCGTGCGGGGGTAGTCGGCAGGGTCGAGTCGGGCCAGTCGTCGCCCCACGAGGTCTGAGGCTCCCTCCGCCGGGGCCAACAGCGCCTCACCGAGCACCTGGGTGGTGAGCAGGTCAACCGCGACCGACTGGAGCTCATCCGGCAGCACCTCGGCGAAGAAGTCCAACAGGGCCTCGTTCAGGGCCATCGAGCCCGGTCCGATGACGCGCTGGGATGCCACCACGACTCCGAGGTTCGGCTGGTCTGCCAAGCGCCCACGTACGTGCTGGACGAAACCGAGGGCACGGCAGTGCGGGCAGCCGTCCCGATCGAGGATCGTGAGGTCCAGCCGGGCGAGGAAGCGGTCGGCCACCTCCTGCAGGAGGTCCTCCCAGGAATCGACATAGCTGTAGACCGCATTGGGACTGACCCCGACGGCACCGGCGACGGCGCGCAGCGACAGGCTCTCCACCGGACGGCTCACCAAGAGTTCCGCTGCGGCGTCCAGGAAGTCCGACAGGGAGAGATCGTGCCGCGGGCCGCGCCTTCGGGGGGAACCCGGAGATCCCCCTCGGTCGCTTGTCAGGCGACGTCGCGGCTCCGTATCGTTCATTTGTACAGTGTACAAACAACTCAGGAGCTTGTCGTGATCCCCACTCGCACCGTCGTGATCTACGTCATCGTCACCGTGGCCGTGACCACTCTGATCTCGCTGCCCTTCCTGCTCGGCGCGGTCCCGACCGAGCAACTCGCTCCGCTCGTCCCGCTGGCTCAGCTCACCCCCGCCCTGGTGGCCCTGGTCCTGAACCGGTTCCGGCCGCAGGGCCGGATCCGCGACCTCTGGGCGGTACGGGGCGGCACCAAGAAGGCGTTCGGCGGCGGAATGCTGCTGGCCGTGGCGGCGCTGGTGCTGGTTCCCGTGGTCCAACTCGCCATCGGCGTGGCGACCGGCCTGGTGTCGTGGGAGCCGGCCGCCGGTGCGGTGGCCGTCATCGCGGCCATCCCGGTGGTCCTGGTTGCACAGACCCTGTTCGCCGCGGGCGAGGAACTGGGCTGGCGCGGCTACCTCCACTCCCTGCTCCGGCCGATCGGCTTCTGGCGCACCGCCGCGGTGATCGGAGCGGTCTGGGCCCTGTGGCACGTGCCGGTCGCGGTCACGCTGGGGGTCGCGGGCGAGATCCCCACTCGGATGGCCTTCACCTACTGCCTCGACCTGATTCCGATCGCCCTGCTGTTCGCCGCGCTGCGCGAACGGTCCGCGAGCGTGTGGCCGGCGGTACTGGCCCACGGCCTGCTGAACAGCGTCCGTGTCTACCTGCTGCAGAACCTGATCACCCCGGAGGCCGCGCTCGGTGACGCGGCATTCTGGGGCTTCCACGCCGTCGGGTGGGTCCTCTGGATCGCGGCCGCCTTCGTGATCGTACGGCGGCGCGACATCGCACCCGCCGTGGCGGGCCCGCTCGAGGAGACGTCGTCTCCGGCCGGCAAGCCAGCCGCCCACTGATTCACTGACTTCGGCCCACTGTCGCTGCCGGGCCCACGAATCCTCCCTCACCCCGTACTCAATCCATCCCCCGAGAATCTGTGCACAACTCTGGAAATCGAACATGTGTTCGAGTAGAGTGTGTTCATGGCAGTCCTCATCGACGAGACACCCGCGGCAGCACCGCCGCAGTTGTTGTCGCGCCACCTGCTCAGGTTGGACGCACTCGTCGATGATCTCCCCGCCGTCGCCGGACTCACCGGGGATCAGGTCCTCGGCGACCTGACGGTCGTGGATCGGGTGATCACCCGGCTACAGGCCCGCCGGCTCGCCCTGATCATGGAGGCCGACCGGCACGCGCTGGCCGAGCGTGAGGCCCTGACGGGTACGAGCGCTTGGGTCTCCCGGCACTCGCGCACCGGCAGCGCCCGCGGGGCCGCCGACACCCGCCTCGCCCGCCAACTCGACGCACACCCACAACTGCGCACCGCGCTCGGGCAGGGAGTGCTGTCGGTCGACCATGCGAGCGTCATCACCACCACGATGGGACGGCTTCCCGAACACCTCTCCCCCGAGGACCACACCACGATCGAGACCGCGTTGATCGACAAGGCCGGCCGACTCGACCCGCCCACGCTCCGTCGCGAGGCGCGCCGCATCCTCGAAGCCGTGGAGACACCAGCCGAAGAGGTCGACTCCCACGAGGACGAGGTGCTCCGCGACGAGGAGGCCGAAGCCCTCGCCAAGACTCGGCTCACCCTGCACGACAACCACGACGGGACGATCAGCGGGCACTTCACCGTGCCCTCCCCCGCGGGCGACATCCTGACCAAGGCCATCCAGCAGATCGCCTCACCACGACGCCACCGGCAGCAGGCCGAACGCGCGGGGATCCACGGTGTGGAAGCCTTCGCCCAGACCGACTGGCCGCACCTGCGCGGGCTCGCCCTGGTCGAACTCCTCGAGCACCTCCCCACCGATCACCTCAACGGCAAGGTCGCGGCCACTGTCGTCGTCACCATTGACTTCGAACATCTCGTCCACGGCACCGGGGCGGCTCGGACCGACACCGGTAGTCCGATGTCGGCCAGCCAGGCCAGGCGAGCCGCATGCAACGCGGGCATCCTCCCCGTGGTCCTGGACGGCGACTCCCTGCCCCTCGACCTGGGCCGGACCCGCCGGTTCTTCAGCCAGCACCAGCGCACGGCGCTCGCGACGCGCTACACCTCCTGTGCTGCGTCCGGCTGTGACCGCCCCTTCGCGTGGACCGAGTTGCATCACGAGGATCCATGGTCATGGTCGGGCGAGACGAATCTCAATCGAGCCATCCCGCTCTGCGGGCACCATCACCGCCTGGTCCACCGACCCGATCGACCCCACACCGTGCACGCCTCGACCGGTGACACCAAGAGCGTCACCTTCCACCGGCGGACGTGAGGGGACGACCGTGCGGGGACGAGTTGGGAGGTGTGACGCCGGATTGGCTGCTTCAGTCAGTCGTGCATCAGTCGGTGGTGGGTGCGCCGGCGCGCTCGAAGCGGACGACGCGCGTGGCGCTGTCTGCCTCGATCAGGGTGGCTCGGACCACTTCGCCGAGGGGCAGGTCGTGGCCGGTGATCTTGGCCTCGACCGCGGACTCCTCGAGAATGACGGTCCCCTTCGTCCGGTCGTCGTTGACCTCGATCACTCCTGCATCGAAGGTGTCCCCCACCTGATCGGCCAGCAGGGCGGCCTCGACCAGGCTGATCACCGCGCCCTCGTACTGTCGGGACCGCTTGTCCGCTTCGGCCATTTCCTCGGGGAGCGCGTCGAGAGCCGCCGTCACCCAGTCCGGGACTGGCTCACCGGCACACAGGGCGACGCAGATCTCGCCCACGTAGCGGTCCACCAGGCGCCGCAGCGGCGCGGTGGTGTGGGCGTACTCGATCGCCAGGGCCGCATGCTTGGCCTCGGTGGGCTTCTCGCCGCCCTGGAAGGCGAGGTAACCGGCACCGCGGAACAACAGGGTGCAGGCCGACATCATCGCCGCGTGGTCGGTGCGGGCCGGATCGAGGCTGCGGACGAAGTCCGGATAGTCGCGGTCCGCGGGCCAGTCGATGTGCAGGGCCTCGGCGGTGTGTCGCAGCTTGCGGAGTGCGGAGTCCTCCGCCGGCGGCAGCGTACGCAGGATGCCCACCGTGCCGTCCAGCATGATCGTGGCGGCGGCCATCCCGGTGAGCAGGGAGATCTGGGCGTTCCAGCCCTCCACGGGCAGCGGGGAGCGGAACTCCAACGACCAGTGCCCATCATCGGTGTTCACCTGCTGCTCCGGGATGTTCAGCGAGACGCCGCCGCGTTCGCGCTCGAGCTCCTCGCGCAGTTGGCCCACCGCGCGCAGCAACTGCAGCGACTCGTCCGCGGACCCGTCGTCGAGCGCCTGCTGCACCTGCTCGTAGGTGTACTGGATCCGGCTGCGGACGAGGGCCCGGGCGACGGTCGTCTCGACCGGCTCGCCGGCGGCGTCGAGCCGGATCTCCCAGACCAGGGCGGGCCGGTTCTCCTCGGGGAGCAGGCTGGCCGCCCCCTCCGACAGGACGGGCGGATGCAACGGGGTCCGCCGATCGGGGGCATAGAAGGTGACCCCACGACGGTGCACTTCCAGGTCGATCGGGTCACCAGCGCTGACGAAGGCGGCCACGTCCGCGATCGCGTAGCGCACCAGGAAGCCATCCGCGGCACGGGAGATGTGCACGGCTTGGTCGAGGTCGGTGGCGCCCGGCGGGTCGATGGTGACGAAGTCGACGTCGGTCAGGTCACGCTCGGGAAGCCGCGGGTTGGCGGCAGCCTGCTCGGCCGCCGCAGTGACTTCGGCCGGGAAGTCCTCGGGGATCTCCTGCTCGGTCCGAATCTTTGCCAACCCGGCGGCGATCTGTTCCGGGATCTCCGGGAAGCCGACCTTCCTGACCGCCATCGTGGGTCAGATCCCCGACTCGGCGGTCCGGACCAGGATGCGGCCGCACTCCTCGCAGCGCAGCACCTCGTCCTCGGGCGCGGCCGCGTAGCCGCGCAGGTCGGCACTGTTCAACTCCAGCCGGCAGCCGGTGCAGCGGCGTTGCTTCAGGGCGGCCGCGCCCGAACCACCGTGGGTGGCGGCGAGTTTGTCGTAGAAGGCGAGCAGGTCGGCGGGCAGGTCGGCGACCACGGTGGTCCGCTCGGCCTTGGCGGCAGCCACCCCCTCGTCGATCGTGGCGAGTGCGGCGTCCCGTCGAGTGATCACCTCGGCCAGCCGCTCGTCCACCTCGCCGACGACGCCGTCGAGGCGGTCGCGTTCGGCTCCGGCCTCCTCCAACTGCTCCAGCAGCTCGAGTTCGGCATCCTCCAACTCGGAGATCCGCCGATCGAGGTGGTCGACCTCCTCGATCAAGCTGGCGAGGGCCTTGGGGTCGCCCACCGTGCCGTCGGCGATCCGCTGCTGGTTGCGGGTGCGGCGCTGCCGGACGGGCTCGAGGTCGGACTCGGCCTTGCGGGCGTCGAGTTCCAGGTCGGAGACGGCCGTCTCCGCGGCCACCAGTCCATCCGCGGACTGCTGCTTCTCGCTCTGGAGGGCAGCTGCCTCAGCGTGCTCGGGCAGGCTCTTCCTGCGGTGCTGCAACTGACTCAGTGCGGTGTCGACCTCTTGGAGGTCGAGCAGGCGCAACTGCGCCGCTTGATCGGCTTTGATGACGGTCTCCTCCCGTGGCCTGTGAACGACTGTAGCGGTCAGCTGATCGCGCCACCCAACACCCGGCCACGCCACACGCCCCAGTGGTCTCCGGCACGGATCCGGTCGACGACCGCACGCTGCAGGGTGGTGTCGCGGGGCAGCCCGTCCAGGTCGACGTCACCGCGCCGGCGGAAGGTGAAGAACAGGGCGTCCTTGTCCCCGGGTTGGGCCTGCCCGTACAGGCTCCACCGCTGCTGGAACCGCACCATGTTCGAGTCGGCCGGGAGCACATCGGGCAGCCGGGGATCGAGCAACCAGCTACTGCAGAAGAGATCCCGGGCGCCGAAGTCGGCGAAGTGCGTGCCGAAGAAGTCGGCGGCCATCGCGAACGACTCGTCCACCGCCTCCGGCGGAAGCGGCCCGGTCTGCGGGATGTGGGTGGAGAGCACCCACGCGTCCGGGGCCCGGCCTGCCATGTCGTCCAAGGCCAGGTTGTACTGCAGCCGCCCGAGCCAGAAGAAGGCGCCGGACCAGACACAACACAGCCACCGATGGGTGTGCAGTCCGAACTCCCCGTACGTCAACCGGTGCACCCACACTTGCTGCCCGAGATCGGACAAGGACCGCCAGGAGATCTCGTCCGGCACCCCCTTGGTGGCATGGAAGGCGCGGACCTCATCGGCGGTGACGAACAGGGCGAGCAGGGGGAGCAGACCGGTGTCGCCCGCCTCAGGGCAATCGAAGGGGCCCTCGCCGGGGGCACAGAAATCCCCCACCGCCAGGAGCAACCGCTCAGCCAGGACTCGGACCCGGTCCAGGTCGGCCGGTGCGGCAAGGACCTTCGCGATGCCGACCTGCAGTTCGGCCGCGTCGTCGGGGCGGAATCCGAGCAGGTCGAGTCGTTCGCGCAGGTCGGGTGTCCGAAGGCGTTCCGCGACGTCGAGCATGTTTCCCACCCTAATGGTGCGCTTCCCCACCGGACGCACCCGTTCCCGGCGCCGGGCTGGTCGCCGAACGGTTGGGTGGGAGAATGGCGCCATGAGCGACAAGCAGCCTGCCCTCCCGAACCGCCAGAGCCCGTTCTCCGATGCCTTCCGGGAGTTCATCCCGCAGGGTTGGAGCCCCTATCCGGTCGGTCCGAACGAGGCCCTCCCGGCGGCGCGGGCAGCCGTCGCGCGACGGCACACGGTGAGCGAGCTCTACCCCGGCGAGCGGGTCGTGGTGCCAGCCGGCGGGCTGAAGATCCGCAGCAACGACACCGACTTCCGCTACCGGGCGCACTCGGCCTTCGCCCATCTCACAGGTCTCGGCACCGACCACGAACCGGATGCGGTCCTGGTCCTCCAGCCGACCGACGACGGGCACGACGCGACGCTCTACTTCAAGCCGCGGGCACCGCGCGAGGACGAGGAGTTCTACGCGGATGCCCGCTACGGCGAGATGTGGGTGGGCCAGCGGCCGTCACTGGAGGAGATGGCGTCATTGACCGGGCTGTACTGCGCCCACATCGACGACCTCGACGACGCCCTGCGCAAGGACACCGCCGACACCGTGATCCGAGTGCTCCGCGAGGCCGACACCGAACTCGCGACCGAGATCGACGCGCTGCGCGAGCAGGGCAGCACCGAGCAGGACGCCGAACTCACCGTGGCGCTCAGCGAGTTGCGCCTGGTGAAGGACGCCTTCGAGCAGGACCAGATGCGCGAGGCCTGCGCGAAGACCGCCGACGCCTTCGCCGCTGTCGTCGCGGACCTTCCCGAGGCCGTTCGACGCGGCCGGGGCGAGCGGTGGGTGGAGGGGGTCTTCGGGCTGCACGCGCGGCACTCCGGCAACGCCATCGGCTACGACACGATCGCCGCGTCCGGCGACCACGCCTGCACCCTGCACTGGATCCGCAACGACGGCGACCTGCGCGAGGGCGACCTGCTGTTGATCGACGCCGGCGTCGAGCTCGACACCCTCTACACCGCCGACGTGACCCGGACCCTGCCGGTCAACGGCACCTTCTCCGAGCAGCAACGGAAGGTGTACGAGGCGGTCCTCGAGGCACAGCAGGCCGGCATCGCCGCCGCCCAGCCCGGCGCGACCTTCTCTGACGTGCACAAGGCGGCGATCGCAGTGGTCGCCAAGCACCTGCACGCGTGGGGGCTGCTGCCGGTGGAACCCGAGGTCTCCCTCGGCCCCGAGGGCGGCCAGCATCGTCGGTGGATGGTGCACGGGACCTCGCACCATCTCGGCATCGACGTACACGACTGCGCCCAGGCCCGGCTGGAGAACTACCGCGAGGGCACCCTCGAGCCGGGCATGGTGATCACCGTCGAGCCCGGGATCTACCTGAAGGCGACCGACCTGCTCGTCCCGGAGGAACTGCGCGGGATCGGTGTCCGGATCGAGGACGACATCCTGATCACGGAGGACGGCAACGAGAACCTGTCCGCGATGCTGCCCCGCAGCGCCGACGAGGTCGAGGCCTGGATGGCCCCGTTGCTGGCCGGCTCCCGGGAGGACTGAGGCCATGGCCCTGCGTCGTCGGACGGTCCGGCCCACCACTCGGCCGGCACCGGAACCGCCGCCGTCGTCGGTGGTCGCGTGGGGCTGGTACGTGGACGGCATCCGGCAGGACTGCGCGGACCTGTCGGCGGCGAGCCAGCGCGCCCGGGCCGGCGAGGGATTCGTCTGGCTCGGCCTCAAGGAGCCGTCCGACGTCGACCTGCAGGGCTTCGCCGAAGAGTTCGATCTGCACCCGTTGGCGATCGAGGACGCCGTCGAGGGCCACACCCGGTCGAAGCTGGAGCAGTTCGGGGACACCCTGTTCATGGTCATCTCGACGGTGGCCTACATCGACCACGAGGAGCTCACCGACTCGTCCGAGATCGTCTCCACCGGGCAGATGATGATCTTCCTCGGTGCCCACTTCGTGCTCACCGTACGACGGGGGGAGCACGCAGAACTCGGCGGCCTGCGGCAGCGACTGGAGGCTGATCCGCAGCGTCTCGGCCACGGTCCCGCCGAAGTCCTGTACGCGATCGCGGACAAGATCATCGACGACTACCTGGACGTGGTGATGGGCTTCGAGGAGGACATCGACGAGGTCGAGGAGCGGGTGTTCTCCCGGCAGGGCCAGGGCGAGGTCGACCGGGTCTACCAGTTGAAGCGCGAACTGATCGAGTTCAAGCGGTGTGTGAATCCGCTCGGCCTGCCGCTGCACCACCTCGCCACCCGTTCCTTCGCGGCGATCGACGAGGATTCCCGGGCCTACTTCCGGGAGTTGTCCGACCACCACGTCGAGGCGCGGGAAGCCGTCCTGGCCTTCGACGAGGTACTGAGCACCATCCTGCAGGCCGGCCTGGCCCGAGCGAGCGTGGCCGACAACGAGGACATGCGCAAGATCTCCGGCTGGGTGGCGATCATCGCGGTACCGACCATGATCGCCGGCGTCTACGGGATGAACTTCGACTGGATGCCGGAACTGCACTGGAAGTACAGCTACTTCGTGGTGCTGGGCCTGATGGCCCTGGCGATGGTCGCCCTCTACTTCGGGTTCAAACGCAACAGGTGGCTCTGACCGAGCGGCCGGTGGCCGGCCGTACGACCGACGACCTGCAGGACGGCGGACAGGCCGGTGTGGCCCTCCCCCTCGTCGACCTCCCGTTCCAACTCCACGGCCCACAGGTCGAGGCCGGGCCAGTCGTGGCGGACCAGGTCGCTGGTCAGCATCAGGCCGCTGGTGGGCGGTCCCCCGGTGCCGCGGCCGATCTGGTCGGGGGTGTAACTCTCCAGGATCAGCACCCCGTCCTCGGCCAGCCGTGGGGACAGCGCCCACCCCACCCGGTGGCGCACCTCGGGTGGCAGGTGGCAGAAGATCGACACGATCGCGTCCCACGGTCCCGCAGCGGCCTCGGTGCCCACCCAGTCCGCCAAGTCGGCGACGTGGGCCGACACCTCCACCCCGGTCTGCGCGGCCAGTTGGTGTGCCTTGCGGACGCCGACCGGTGACAGGTCGACGCTGGTCACCCGGTGCCCACGGGCAGCGAGCCAGACGCCGTTGCGCCCGTCGCCGTCACCGACGCACAGCACGGCGCCGGAGCGCGGGATGAGCGGTTCGGTCTCGACCAGGAAGTCGTTCGGCGCGTCACCGAACAGGTGCTCCGTGGCGGTGTAGCGACGATCCCACAGGTCCTTGTTCGTTGCCCCCGAGTCCGTCATGGCCGTCTACTCGAAGGCCGACGCCCGGGCGCCGGGCATCTGCTGCAACATCTCGCGGGCCTGCATCGCCACCTTGTGCTCGCACAGCACCTCGTACTTGGTGGCGACGGTCTGGGTGACGGAGGTGAAGTCACGCTTGCCCTGGCTCATCAGGTAGGCGATCGCGTTGAAGCCGATGCCCAGGCCGATACCGATCGCCAACGCCACCAGCAACAACACCAGCACGCTGGTCGGGTTGGTGAAGATCAACATCACTAGACCGACCAACAGTCCGGTGGACACCCCAGAGGTCGCCCCCTGGGAGATCACGGTGCCCCAGCTCTTCCGGCCGAGCACCCGCTCCACCGACTTGAGTTCGGTGCCGACGATGGCCAGGTTCTGCACCTCGAACTTCTCGTCGGCCAAGAAGTCGACGGCCTTCTGCGCGTCGGCATAGGAGTTGTAGATGCCGACGGACTGGGGGAACTCGAGTTCGAAGATCGAACCCTGCTGCGGTTGCGATAAAGACATGGGGACCTCCTTGAGCCTCCCCTCCAATCTAGCGCGTCGCCACCAGGGATGGGCTCAGGCTCCGAAGCGCAGATCCGCGCTAATCTCGGCCCGTGAGCAGTGCATCGACCTCGATCTTCATCTCCCGACTCCAGGGCCTTCCGGTCCTGGACGGCGGCGGCGACCAGATCGGCAAGGTCCGCGACGTCGTGGTCCAACTGCGTACGGCCGGCCGGGCACCGCGGGCCAAGGGGCTCGTGGTCGAACTGTTCGCCAAACACCGGGTGTTCCTCCCGATGCCGCGGGTGACCAACATCGACCCGGGGCAGGTGTACGTGTCCGGGGTGGTGAACACACGCCGCTTCGCCCGGCGGGAGGCCGAGACGCTGGTCATCGAGGACCTGTTCGACCGGCAGGTCCGCCGCGTCGACGACTCCTCGGCGGCCTTGATCTTCGACGTGGCGATGCGGCCGATCCGCAACCACGACTGGGAATTGTCCGAGGTCGCCCTGCGCGACCCCGGCACCGTGCGACGGTTCGGCCGCCGGGGCCACGTGACCATCGTCGAGTGGGCGATGGTCACCGGCTTCCGGGTCGCGAAGGGACAGGGCACCGACCAGTTGGTGGCCCGGATGGAGGACATGAAGCCGGCCGACGTGGCCCGGGAACTGCACGACCTCTCCCCCGAACGTCGGCGGGAGGTGGCCGCCGCCCTGGATGACGAGAAGTTGGCCGACGCGATCGAGGAGCTGCCCGACGAGGAGCAGGTCGAGTTGATCTCCGGCCTCGAGCTCGAGCGGGCCGCCGTCGTCCTCGGCGAGATGGATCCCGACGACGCGGCCGACCTGATCTCCGGGCTCGATCCCACCTTCGCCGAGGAACTGCTGTCCCTGATGGACTCCGAAGACGCCCGCGGTGTCCGGCGGCTGATGTCGTACGAGGACCTGACCGCCGGCGGCATGATGACCCCCGAGCCGGTGGTCCTCGCCCACGACGGGACAGTGGCCGATGCACTCGCCCGGGTCCGGCCAGCCGGCCTCACCCCGGCGCTGGCCTGCATGGTCTATGTCTGTCGCTCCCCGCTGGAGACACCGACCGGCCGCTACCTGGGTGGGGTGCACATCCAGCGGCTGCTGCGTGAACCGCCGTCCACCTTGGTGTCGGCGTTGATGGACTCCGACTTCGAACCGCTCAGTGTGGGTGCGGGGATCAACGAGGTGGCCCGCTACTTCGCCACCTACAACATGGTGAACGCCCCGGTCGTCGACGACCACGGCCGATTGATCGGCGCGGTCACCGTGGACGACCTGCTCGACCACATGCTGCCCGAGGACTGGCGGGGAGCCCAGCTCGACAGCCTGAACAGCACGCCGGAGGAGACCCCGCCCGAATCTTCCGAGCCCGAACTCCGCGACGAGGTGCGCCATGGCCAGGAGTGAGCGCCCCGACGACGACCAACTGGGCACCCCCGGCCGGCGCAAGCGGTCCGTCCTGCCCCGGATCAAGCTCGACCGGGAGACGTTCGGCGAGTTCGCCGAGCAGTTCGCCCGGTTCATGGGGACGGCGAAGTTCATCGGCTGGATGACCGTCTTCGTGGTGGCCTGGGTGCTGCTGAACGTGGTCGGCCTGGCCGGGTTCAAGTGGGACCCGTACCCGTTCATCCTGCTCAACCTGTTCTTCTCCACCCAGGCGAGCTACGCCGCTCCGCTCATCCTGCTCGCCCAGAACCGGCAGGAGGCCCGGGACCGCGTCACCTTGGAACGCGACCGCGAGCAGGCGGCGCAGAGCCGGGCCGACATGGACTTCCTGGCCCGTGAGATCGCCGGCCTCCGGATGCTGGTCGGCGAACTCGCCACTCGCGACTTCATCCGCACCGAGCTGCGGACGGAACTGCGCGAGCTGCTCGCCGAGCTGGACTCCGAGGAGGAGGCCGAGAAGGGCTGACGCCAGCTGGTTGAGCGGGTCGAAACCAATCGTTCCGATCGGCAGGGTCTGGCGGACCGCGACAACACGATCACGTGGGGTGGGACGATTTCGGTTCCGTGCGGCGCGTCATTAGGCTGGCTGGGTGCCTGAATCTGACGTGAATACCCACACGACCCCCTTGGCCGACAAGGTCCGTACGGCCCTGCAGGCTGTCAACGACCCAGAGATCAAACGGCCGATCACCGACTTGGGGATGGTCGACACGGTCGAGGTCGACGACCACGGCGTGGCCCACGTCAAGATCCTGCTCACCATCTCCGGTTGCCCGCTCAAGGACACCCTGCGCACGGACGTGACCGCGGCGGCGATGGGCGTCGTCGGCGTTTCCTCGGTCGAGGTCGAGCTGGGGGTGATGAGCGACGAGCAACGGACGTCGCTGAAGGAGATGCTCCGCGGCGGCCAGGCCGAGCGGGAGATCCCGTTCGCCCGCGCCGACTCGCTGACCAAGGTGATCGCCGTCGCCTCCGGCAAGGGTGGCGTCGGCAAGTCCTCGGTGACGGTGAACCTCGCGCTGTCGCTGGCCCGCCAGGGTCGCCGGGTCGGGGTCCTCGACGCCGACATCTACGGCCACTCGATCCCGGCCATGCTCGGCGTGGCCGATGCCCGCCCCACCTCGGTGGACGACATGATCCTGCCGGTGCCGACGAACGACCTGAAGGTCATCTCGATCGGCATGCTGAAGCCGAAGCGGGAGCAGGTGGTCGCCTGGCGGGGTCCGATCCTGGACCGGGCGATCACCCAGATGCTGGCCGACGTCTACTGGGGTGACTTGGACTACCTGATCATCGACCTGCCGCCGGGCACCGGTGACGTGGCCATCTCGCTCGGCCAGAAACTGCCGAGCGCCGAGGTGCTCGTGGTGACCACCCCGCAGGCGGCCGCCGCGGAGGTGGCTGAGCGAGCCGGCACGATGGCCTCGATGATGAACCAGCGGGTGATCGGCGTGGTGGAGAACATGTCTTGGCTCGCCACCACCTGCCCGCACTGCGGCGAGGAGCACCGGGTCGAGTTGTTCGGCTCCGGCGGTGGCGACGCGGTGGCCAGCACCCTGACCTCCCGGCTCGGGTACTCGGTCGAGGTGTTGGCCCGGATCCCGCTGGAGGAGGCCCTGCGGGCCGGCGGGGACGAGGGATCACCGATCGTCGACTCGGCCCCGGACCGTCCGGCCGCGGCCGCCCTGGAAGACCTCGCCACCGGGATCGGCGCCCGCGGACGGGGGCTGCTGGGTCGCCAACTCGGTCTGGCCCCGGTCGGGTCCTGACCTGCCACCAATGCGGCTGTGGTCGCTGCACCCGCGACACCTGGATCGCCAGGGACTGACCGCCTGCTGGCGGGAGGCACTGCTGGCCCAGGCGGTGCTCGCCGGCCGGACCAAGGGCTACCGCAACCACAGCCAGTTGCAGCGGTTCCGGTCAATGCCGGAGCCGGTCGCGGCGGTGGGTGATTACCTCTCGGGTGTCGCGGACGAGGCGGACACTCGCTCCTACCGCTTCGACCGGACGCGGATCATCGATCCGCCGGACGGACGGACGGGAGTGGCCCCCATTGAGGTGACCGAGGGACAACTCGCCCACGAGTGGGACCACCTGACGGCCAAACTGACCCAGCGGAGCCCCGACTGGGCGGCGCGGTGGCGCGACATCGAGTCGCCCGATCCGCATCCTCTGTTCCGGGTGACTCCTGGACCGGTGGAGGCCTGGGAACGCAGTTGAGAGCAGCCGCGGTACGGAGCGACCGCTCAGGTCGCCTCGACGTCGAAGGGCGCCAGGCGCAGCCCGCCGACCTCGTTGGCGACCTGGCCCCCGTCCAGCCCGTTCGAACTCGCGGACCTTCCTGCCGCGGTGGCGTCCGCGGCGAGGTCGCGACCTGCGGCGGTACCGTCCTCGAAGTCCTTCTTCACGTCGGCGATGATCGGATCGACATCGGAGAGCAGGTGCTTGCGGACGAACGCCTTGGGGTTCAGGTCGGTGATCTCGACGTTGGCGAACTCCGGTCCGAGTTCCTTGGTCAGCTGGGACTGCGCGTTACCGGCGATGCCCCGGAGGTACTGGATGATCCGGGCCGCCTTGCGGGCGAGCTCGGGTAGTTTCTCCGGGCCGAAGAGGATGACCGCAGCCGCGACGATGACGAGGACTTCCATGGGGCCGATGTCGAACATGGGCCAACGCTAGCCTTCCTTGGAGCCAAGGGTGACCTCAGCCTCTTTGTTCGCACCGTTCCGCGCGTAACCGAGCGTGACCACCTCGCCCGGTCGATGGGTCCGGATGGCCACGATCAACTCGACCATCTCGGTCACCGGTTCCCCGTTCAGGGTGCGGATCACGTCACCGGAACGCAGTCCGGCGTCCTCGGCCGGGCTCCCGCCGTTGACCTCCTGCAGTTCCACACCCTCCTCGTCGCCGACGGTCGTGACCGTGGCCCCGATCACCGGGTACGTCGCCTTGCCGTCCTTGATCAGCATCTCGCCGATCTCCATCGCCTGGTTGATCGGGATCGCGAACCCGAGGCCGATACTGCCGGCCTGCTGGTCACCCCCACCGGTCGACAGGATGGCCGAGTTGACCCCGATCACCCGGCCGGCCCCGTCCACCAGCGGGCCGCCCGAGTTGCCCGGATTGATCGGCGCGTCGGTCTGCACCGCGTTGATGTAGGCGGAGGCGTCCTTCCCGTCAGCGGAGCCGCCGACCACCACGGGCCGCCCGGTGGCGCTGATGATGCCGCGGGTGACCGTGCCGCCGAGGCCCAGCGGCGACCCGACGGCGACGGCCCCCTCCCCGACCTCGGTCGCGTCGGAGTCGCCGATGTCGCTCGGGGTCAGGTGCTCGCCGTCCTTCACCTGGATCACCGCCAGGTCGTACGAGGGGCTGCGGCCGACGATCTCGGCCTTCGCCCGGGTGCCGTCGGAGAAGTCCACCTGCAGCGACCCCGACTCGGCCGCCCCCTCCACGACGTGGTTGTTGGTCATGATCCGTCCCTCGGTGTCGAGCACGAAGCCCGAACCCGAGGAGGAGCGTTGGGTGCCGGTCACCGAGATGGTCACGGTGCTCGGCAGCACCTTGCTGGCAATACCCACCGTGTCGTCGGGGCCGGTCGGGTCGGGTGGTGGGTCCGCCGGCACCGGTGGGGCGTTACTGCGTCCCGGTTCGGTCGGGGCCGAAGGGGCCGCCACCCCCGCGTCGGTACCGGGTCGCCAACCCGCGGCCAGTGCGCCACCGAAGCCACCCAAGCCGCCGACCAGCAGGGCCGTCACGGCCGCGATCACCACCACCTGGGGACCGCGCATCGGCCGCCGGGTACGCCGGACGGGCGGCTGCTGGGCCGGCTGCTGGGGCGATGCCTGTTGGGTGGACGGCGGCTGCGGGGGTGGGAACTGCTGCGGGGGCTGCAGGGCCGAGTCCACCGATCGGGGACGGAGCGGTTGCACCCCGGGTGGCGGCGGAAAGGTCGGCCCGGTGAAGCCGTCCGGGCGCCCCGGCGGGTAGTCACCCGGCTGGTACTCGGGATGCCGGGGCCCGGTGTCCGCCGAGCCCGGTCCAGCCGGCGGTCGTTCCTCGGCCGGTGGGCCGAACAGGTCGTCCAAGCTCCACCCGTCCCGGCCCCGGTCCTCGGGCCCGGTCACCGGATCTGCACCATCGAACGGAGGATGTGTTCCCAGCCGGCGACGACACGGTGCATCCCACCCTGCCCGGGCGGCGGGTCGTGGGGCAGGTCGTCGATGGCTGCGGCGAGGACCCGGGCGGAGCCGTCGGTGATCACGGTGACCACTGTGTCCCCGGACTGCCAGGTGGCCACGGCAGGCACCTCGGAATTCCGGTACGCGGACAGGGCCGGGTCCCACTCGAAGCCGGCTGGCGAGGCGCCGAGTACCCCGCGCCGCTGCAGGACCGACAGGGTGTGCACTCCGTCGGAGTAGGTGCTGCGCAACATCCCGGGATCACCGAAGTCGTCTCCCCGGACCTGCACCAGCGGCAGGCCGGCGACGGACTCGGCGCAGCCCCAGCCGCGTCCGGCCAACTCCGCCGCACGACCGGAGGACAGGGCCGAGGTCGTGCCACTGACCGACAGCCGGGGCGCGAGATGGGTGAGGAAGGCGTCCTCGGCCGCGGAGATCTCCACGGACACGTACCCCGACGACTGCAGGGCCCGACCGGCCTCGTCATAGGTCTCCGACCAGAGCATCAGGCCGGTGTCGGTGTCCAACCACCAGCGGGCCCGGACCTGGCCGTCGGAGACCGCCTGGACCATGGTGGCCTGTCGGCCGGCGACCTCACCACCCTCCGCACCACTCAACGCGTACCGCTCGGCGAGGCGGTCGAAAGAGCCGGTCTGCAGGGCGGTTCGGGCGATGAAGCCCGCCCGGTGGGCGTCGCCGTCGGGGTCGAGCACGGCCACTTGGGAGCCCTGTCCGGGCCGCGCCTCGATCTGGACCCGGGCCGAGGTCTCCCGACCGTCCTGCCACAGGCTGACCTGCTGGATGCCGTCGTGGGCGAGGGTCCGTCCGGCCCGGTCGGCCTTGGCCAGCAGGGTGGTGGAGGCCGCTTCGCCGAGGTGCGCCGTCGCCGGCCGCCGGGCGCCGGAGCCGGAATCCGGCGCCGGGGTCGGGGTCGGCACCCGGTCCCGGCCGGGCGTGGTGGCGCCGGAGTCCATGATCACCGCGTTCACCGCGTCACTGGTCAGCGGCGCCTGGGCCAGGGCGTTGGAGAACTCGGCCTCGGCTCCGGCGCCGGGGTCGCCGATCTCGGTCGGTGGCGGCGGTGCAGCCAGGTAGCCGGCACCACTGGCGCCGGCCCCGAGGAAACCGACCACGAGTACGGCGGTGGCCACTCGGGTACGGACCCGGCGGCGACGGCTGGGAAGCGCGTACGGCCGGGCCGGCCCGTGCGGGGTGAAGGGCCGCGACCAGAGCGGGTCGGCAGCCTCCGATCCGGCGATCGACAGCAGCCGGTGGGACAGGTCGGCGGGGGTGTCCGCGCCGTGCCGCGGGCGGCTGCCCAGCAGGTCACGGACGGCCCGGAGTTCGGCCACCTCGGCCCGGCAGTGGGTGCAGTCGACGAGGTGGGTGAGGACCCGTTCGCGGTCGGCGTCGGGCAGCACTCCGTCGACGAACCCGGTCAGGGTGTCGCCGAAGCGCTGGCAGGGACGTCGACTCATCGGCCGGCCTCCACCTCCACTCCGAGGTAGCGGACCCGGTCGCCGGTCGGGGTGCGGTGGGCCAGGACGCGGCGCAATTGGGCGCGGCCGCGGTGGATCCGGCTGCGTACGGTGCCGATCTTGACGTCCAGGACGTCGGCGATCTCCTCGTAGGAGAGGCCCTCGATGTCGCACAGCACGACGGCGGCCCGAAAGTCCGGGGCCAGGTCGGCCAGCGCGGTCGCGACGTCGTGGTCCAGGTCGGCGTCGTCGATCGTCTGCTGCGGGGAGGGGCGATTGCTGGGGAGTCGCTCCTCGGAGTTCTCACCGAGCCCGTCGAAGCGGATCTTCTGCCGCCGTCGGGCGCCGTCCAGGAACAAGTTCGTGGTGATCCGGTGCAGCCAGCCCTCGAAGGTACCGGGCTGGAACCGGTGCAGGGACCGGAAGACCCGGACGAACACGTCCTGGGTCAGGTCCTCCGCATCATGTGGGTTGCCGGTCAGCCGATAGGCCAGTCGGTAGACCCGGGCGCTGTGGTCGCGGACCACTTCCTCCCAGGTCGGTGGGGTCCAGTTTTCCGGGTCGGGAACTGGCCTGTCGGTCATGTTCCCTCCTCTCCGCTCAATGGTCCGGGCGGGCGCCCTGGCGGCCATTGTGTCGCGACAACCTGTTCATCTCCTGAGCATGGGCTGTGAGAACCTCCGCGGCGGAACCGACTCACCATCCCTCGGGGACAACGCTCGGCTCCGTCCCCGTGTTCCCCAACGCCATCCCAACCTCGTCAGACGTCTGCGGCAGCCAGGCAGTCGGCGAGCGCGGCCCGTTCGGCCTCGGTGGCCGAAGGCAAGGGTGCCCGCAGTCCCCCGACCCGGTGACCGCGCAATTCCAGACCGGCCTTGACCAGGATGCAGCCCTGGGTGGCGAACACACCCGTGAAGACCGGCAGCAGGCGACGGTGCAGGGCGAGTGCGGCAGCCGGGTCCCCGGCGGCGAAGGACTCCATCATCTGCTTGGCCAACCGGCCGGTGAAGTGGGTGGAGGTACCGACCAGGCCGACCCCGCCGACCGCCATCAGGCTCAGGGTCAGGGCGTCCTCCCCGGAGTAGAACCCGAGGTCGCTGGCCGCCATCACCGCGGATGAGGAGAGCAGGTCTCCCTTGGCGTCCTTCACCGCGACGATCCGCGGGTGCTCGGCGAGGGCGATCAGGGTCGACTCGCCGATCGGCACCCCGGAGCGATGCGGGATGTCGTAGAGCATCACCGGCAGGTCGGTGGCATCGGCGACCTGCAGGAAGTGGTCCAGCAAGCCGGCCTGCGGCGGCTTGGAGTAGTACGGGGTGACGACCAGCAGTCCGTGCGCCCCGGCACCCGCCGCAGCCCGGGCCAGCGTGCAGGTGTGCTCGGTGCTGAAGGTCCCGACCCCGGCCACGATCCGGGCCCGGTCGCCGACGGCTTCGACGACTGCCTCGATCAGGGCGACCTTCTCGGCATCGGTGGTGGTCGGCGATTCACCGGTGGTGCCGTTGACCACCAGCCCGTCGTTGTCCTGGTCCTCGACGAGGTGGACGGCCAGTTCCTGCGCGGCCGCGAGGTCGACCGAACCGTCGGCCGCGAACGGGGTGACCATCGCGGTGAGCAGTCGCCCGAACGGTGCCGCCGGCACGACGGGGATCTGCACGCTGTCGCTCATGGGCGTCATCCTAGTGCCGCCACCCCTCGTACTGGTGGTACCCATTCCGCCCTTTGGGAGAGACGCACCTGCACCACTTTCGCTAGGGTGAGACCGTGAATGCGTCCGCAGGCAAGAAGTCCGTAGCCAAGTCCGCCCCGAAGCCGGCCTCCTGGGTCTACGCCGAGGACCTGCTCCCCGAGACCGAGCACGCAACGGCCGCCCGGGAGTCGGCGCCGCCCGGCGTGTCCCCACTGGGTCGCGGTACGGCGACCACCCTCACCTTCCTCGCCCGGGTGCTGCACGCCCGTGCGGTGGTCGAGATCGGCACCGGTTCCGGCGTGTCCGGCCTCGCCCTCTTCGACGGGATGGACGCGGAGGGAGTGCTGACCAGTGTGGATGTCGAGGCGGAGCACCAGCAGACCGCCCGCCGCGCCTTCACCGACGCCGGCATCCCGAACCAGCGTTTCCGGCTGATCGCCGGCCCCGCCCTGACGGTGCTGCCGAAGCTCTCCGACGGCGCGTACGACCTGGTCTTCATCGACGCCGACAAGCTCGAGTACCCGGAGTACGTGGAGCAGGCCCTGCGGCTGTTGCGCCACGGCGGCGTGATGGCGATGGACAACAGCCTGTGGCACAACCGGATCGCCGACCCGAGCAATTCCGACGACGAGACGATCACCATCCGGGAGGCGATCGAGGCGATCACGGAGAACGAGGACCTGGTCGAGGCATTGCTCCCGGTCGGTGACGGCCTGCTGGTGGCCGTCAAGGCCTGAAGCTCAGACCGGCTTGACCACGACGTTCTTGCCCACCACGGTCACCCCACCCGGGGACACCGTGTAGCCGCGGGCGAGATCGGCCTCCGGGTCGACTCCGACCTCGCAGCCGTCCGGCACCACGACCCCCTTGTCCAGGATCACCCGGTCCAGGGTGGCATTGGCCGCCACCCGGACGCCGGGCAACAGCACCGACTCCGAGGCCGTGGATCCCTCCCCGACCCAGACGTCCGGGGACAGCACCGAGGTGCTCACCCGACCGCCGGAGATGATGCAGCCGGGACTGACGATCGAGTCCAGGGCGGTCCCCTCCAACACGAACTTCGCGCCCGGCATCTGCACCGGGAAGGTCCAGATCGGCCACTCGGAGTTGTACACGTTGAAGACGGGATTGATCGAGACCAGGTCCATGTGGGCCTCGTGGTAGGCATCGATGGTGCCCACGTCGCGCCAGTAGTTCGCGTCCTTCTCCGTACTCCCGGGCACCGTGTTCTGGGTGAAGTCGTAGACTTGGGCGGTACCGGCGGAGACGAAGGCGGGGATGATGTCGCCACCCATGTCGTGCCGGGAATCCGGGTCGGCGGCGTCCGCGTCGAGGGCATCGATCAATGCCTGGGCGGTGAAGATGTAGTTGCCCATCGAGGCGAAGGAGGCGTCCGGATCGTCCGGCAACCCCGGCGGATCCGCCGGCTTCTCCAGGAAGCTCTTGATCTTGGCGTCGGCCGCGGCGTCGATCACCCCGAAGTCACTGGCCTGCTTGCGCGGCACCCGGATCCCGGCGATCGTGGCATCCAGCCCGGAGTCGATGTGGGCGTCGAGCATCTGCTCCACGTCCATCCGATAGATGTTGTCGGCACCGAAGACGACGACGTGGTCGGGCTTCTCGTCCATGATCAGGTTCATCGACTGGTGGATCGCGTCGGCGCTGCCCTGGTACCAGCGTGGGCCGAGGCGTTGCTGGGCGGGCACCGGGGTGACGTAGTTGCCGAGCATGGTCGACATCCGCCAGGTCAAGGACAGGTGCCGGTCCAGCGAGTGGGACTTGTACTGGGTCAACACGGCGATCTGGCGGAGCCCCGCATTTGCCAGGTTGCTCAGCACGAAGTCGATCAGCCGGTAGGTACCGCCGAACGGCACCGCCGGCTTGGCCCGGTCCATGGTCAACGGCATCAGGCGCTTGCCCTCGCCGCCGGCCAACACGATCGCCAGAACCTTCGGTCGCGCGGTCATGGGTCGAACCTAAGGCGTACGGCCCGCTTCGACAAGGGTCTTCTCCCCCGGTGTCCGTTGTGGCACGATCCGATCATGACGCTGCGCCTCAGTCTGCTCACCCGCGAGTACCCGCCGACCATCTACGGCGGCGCGGGGGTGCACGTGGCCCAACTCGTCCCGCAACTGCGCCGGCACTGCGAGGTCGAGGTGCACTGCATGGGCGAACCCCGCGAGGGGGCGCAGGCGCACCCCGAAGACTTCCCCGCCGACGCCAACGCGGCCCTGCGAGTGTTCGGCGCCGACCTGTCCATGGTGGCGGCCCTGGGCGAGGTCGACCTGGTGCACTCGCACACCTGGTACGCCAACCTGGCCGGCCACCTGGGCGGGTTGTTCAAGAACGTCCCGCACGTGGTCAGCGCGCACTCCCTCGAACCGCATCGGCCGTGGAAGGCCGAACAGTTGGGCGGCGGGTACCGGCTCTCCTCCTGGGCCGAACGGACCGCGTTCGAGGGCGCGGCGGCCGTGATCGCGGTGAGCGAGGGGATGCGGACCGGCGTACTGGAGTCCTACAGCGACCTCGACCCGGCCCGGGTGCACGTGGTGCGCAACGGGATCGACACCGACGAGTTCGCCCCGGACCCCGGCACCGACGTGGTCACCCGACTCGGCATCGACCCCGACCGGCCCTCGGTCGTCTTCGTCGGCCGGATCACCCGCCAGAAGGGCCTGATCCACCTGGTCCGGGCTGCGGAGCAGTTCGACCCGGACACCCAGCTCGTCCTGCTCGCCGGTGCCCCGGACACCCCGGAGATCGCCGCCGAGATCAGCGCGGCGTTCGCCCGCCTGCAGTCCACCCGCGGGAACGTGACCTGGATCCAGGAGATGCTGCCGCGGGCCGAGGTCCGCCAGGTGCTGTCGCACGCCACCGTGTTCGCCTGCCCCTCGGTGTACGAACCGCTCGGCATCGTGAACCTGGAGGCGATGGCCTGCGAGACCGCGGTCGTCGCCAGCGCCGTCGGCGGCATCCCGGAGGTGGTGCTGGACGGCGCGACCGGGCACCTGGTCGACTACGATCCGACCCGCGCCGACGACCCGGACTTCACCGCCGCCTTCGAGACGGAGTTCGCCGCCCGGGTGAACTCCCTCACCCGGGACCCGGATCGGGCCCGCGCCTTCGGACTGGCCGGTCGGCAGCGCTGCATCGACGAGTTCTCCTGGGCCCAGATCGCCGCCGAGACCGTCGACGTGTACCAGCGCGCCGTCGAGGTGCAGGGCTCCTGAGCTGATGTCCCGCCACCGCTACCGAGACCGCGCCGACGCCGGTGCCGTACTGGCCGTGGCCTGCCGGACGGAGTTGGGGCCGGCGGCGGAGCCGGTGGTGCTCGCGCTGCCGCGCGGCGGCGTACCGGTGGCGGGGCCGGTGGCGACGGAGTTCGGCACCCGGACGGTACCGCTGTGGGTCCGCAAGCTCGGCCACCCCGCCCAGCCCGAGTTCGCCGTCGGGGCGGTGGCCGCCTTCGGGGACCGGGTCGAGGTGGTGGCCAATCCCGACGTCCGCGCCCGCTCCGGCGTGGACGAGGCGGCCTTCCAGCGGGTCCTCGCCGCGGAGCGGGAGGTCCTGGCCGAACGCCGACGCGCCTTCGCCGGCGCGCCCGAGGTCGACGTCACCGATCGGATCGTGGTGCTGGTCGACGACGGGCTGGCGACCGGTTCCACCGCACTTGCCGCCATCTCCGCCCTCCGGCAGGCGGGCGCCGGTCGCATCCTGGTGGCGGTGCCGGTCGCACCGCGGTCCGCCATCGCCTCGGTGGGTGCCGCCGCGGACGGAGTCGTGTGCCCGTACGAGCCGGACGAGTTCACCGCAGTCGGCCGGGCCTACCGCGACTTCACCCAAGTCTCCGACGCTGTCGTACGCCGACTTCTCGCGGAGTGAGTGGCCCACTCACCCGTGCTTCAGTCCTTGACCAGTCGGGCGATCTCCTCGCCGGCGCGATCACGGAGGACCAGCTCGGAGCCGTCGATGGCGGCGGTGGCCGCCTGGGTCAGCCACTGGCCGATCGGGGCGCCGTCACAGGCGATCATGGTGGTCGGCCCGGAGGTGGCGAGCAGGTCGCCCGATTCCCCCAGGGCCCAGCGGCCGGTCATCTGGTTGCAGCCGTCGCTTCCCTGCCAGGGCCCGGCCGACTCGAACACCACATGCGGGTCGGTCTCGATGGCCGCCCCGGCCGGGACCCAGCGCCCGGCCAGTTCCTCCGCCGTGGCCGGGGTGGCATCCGACGGAAGCGGGGACGGGGGCTCGAACTCCTTGCGGACCTCGTCGGTGACCTCGGGCGGCTTCGTGTACTCCTCGGTGACCGACTCGATCGGCTCCGGGGCGCCGTCGATGCCGAGGGTGGCGACCTGGTTGTGCTCGCGGTCGCGCAACTCCCAACCGCCATCGGTCGCGTGGTAGGAGACAGCCTGCTCGACCCAGTCGATCTGCATCGCCTTCCGCGCGTCCCCACACTCCCCGCCGGCCTGGCTGGGCTCGAGCAGCATCGTCTCGCCGCCAGCGCGCCAGGACCCGCTGACCATGCAGTCGTCGCGCCAGAGTTGGAACTGTCCCTTGTCCAGTCTCAGGAAGGTGGCCTCCGGCGCACCCTCGGCGCCGCTCACCCGCCACAGGTTGACCAGGCCGATCGGCTCCCGATCGCGGGTCTGGGGGCTGGGGGTGTCGGCCGGGTCGGAGGGGCCAGCCGGTTCGCCGGACTGGCCGCAGCCACCGAGGGCCAGGAGGGAGGCGAGAAACGCCAGCAGCAGCGGGACCGTTCGTCTCATGGCTGCACCGTGTCTCATTGCTGCACCCTAACTCGGCGCGCGGCGGCAGCCGCGCCGTCGGGCGTTGCCGCTTCGGGCAACCGGCTGCCTGCGGGCAGACGAAGGCCCTGCCACCGATGCCGGTGACAGGGCCGTCTCGATGGAGCGGTCGGACTCAGCCGACCACGCCCTTGAGTGCGCCCGCGAGCTCGACCGCTTCATCTGCGTTGAGTTCGACCACCAGCCGGCCGCCCCCCTCCAGCGGGACACGCATGACAATCCCCCGGCCCTCCTTCGTGACCTCCATGGGACCGTCACCCGTCCGGGGCTTCATTGCAGCCATCGCGCAACCTCATCTCCTGTTATCCGGCTCTAGCCGAATCCATTATTCCGTATGCATGGCCACCGATGTCGATTGGGTCACACAAGTCAGTTCGCCCCGACACGGTTTCGCTCACGTCCGGATACGGTTCCGCTCAGGTCTGGATACAGTGCCCCCATGACGAGCGATCCCGTACTCATCACCGTCGACGCCGGCGTGGCCACCGTCCGACTGAACCGCCCCGAGGCGATGAACGCCCTCGACACCGCGACGAAGGTGGCGCTGCGCGACGGCCTCGTCGAAGTTGCGGCCGACCCGGCCGCACGCGCCGTTGTGCTGACCGGCTCCGGGCGGGCCTTCTGCGTCGGCCAGGACCTGAAGGAGCACGTCCAGGGCCTGAAGGGCGGCGACGTGGCGGGGCTGAAGTCGACCGTCGACGAGCACTACAACCCGATCGCGCGCATCCTGCACACGATGGACAAGCCGGTACTGGCCGCCCTCAACGGAGTGGCCGCCGGCGCCGGCGCGTCGATGGCCTTCCTGGCGGACATCCGGATCCTCTCCGACGCGGCCGGCTACAACCTGGCCTTCGCCGGCATCGCACTGTCCTGCGACACCGGCAGTTCGTGGACGCTCCCCCGCCTGGTCGGACCCGCCAAGGCGATCGAACTGCTGTTCCGGCCCCGTACGGTCAAGGCAGCCGAGGCGCTGGAACTGGGTCTGGCCACCGAGGTCGTCCCCGCCGCCGACTTCGACGACCGGGTGGCTGCGCTGGCCGCCGAACTCGCCGCGGGACCGACCCTGGCGTACGGGGCGATGCGCCGTGCCGTCGGGCACTCCGCCGGGGTGGGCCTGGCCGAGGCGCTGGAGTTCGAGTCCGAACTGATGGGCCGGACCGGCGAGTCCGCCGACCACCTGGCCGCCGTGGACGCCTTCCTGGCCAAGCAGCAACCCACCTTCACCGGCAGCTGAGCCGAAACCGGACGTAGATCCGCCCAGCGGGGAGACGCTCGAGTTGATATAGGTCAACTATGTGATTTATGGTTGACCCACATCAACCAATTCTTCCCACGGGAGTCCTCTGTGTCCTCTGCCCCTGCACCCGTGGCCGCTCCGGCGGCCGCCATGACCCGTCGCGAGGTCTTGCAGGCGCTGTCCGGGCTGCTGCTCGGCATGTTCGTCTCGATCCTGGCCGGTACGGTCGTCAGCACTTCCCTGCCGGTCATCGTCGCCGACCTCGGCGGCGGCAACACCTCCTACACCTGGGTGATCACCGCCACCCTGCTGGCGACCACCGTCTCGACCCCGATCTGGGGCAAGTTGGCCGACCTGACCAACCGCAAACTGCTCATCCAGATCGCGCTGACCCTGTTCGTCGTCTCCTCCGCCATCGCCGGCTTCTCCCAGGGCCCCGAGATGCTGATCACGATGCGGGTCTTCCAGGGCCTCGGTGCCGGTGGCCTGACCGCCCTCAGCCAGATCATCCTGGCCGACATCATCAGCCCACGGGAACGCGGCAAGTACATGGGTCTGTTCGGTGGTGTGATGGCCCTCGGCACGGTCAGCGGCCCGCTGCTCGGCGGCGTGATCACCGACACCATCAACTGGCGCTGGAACTTCTACGTGGCCGTACCGTTCGCCATCATCGCCGTCATCCTGTTGCAGAAGACCCTGCACCTGCCGGCCCTGCAGCGGCGCAAGGTGTCGATCGACTACCCGGGCATCGTGCTCCTCGCCAGCGGCGTCTCCCTGCTGTTGATCTGGGTCTCCCTGGCCGGCAACACCTTCGATTGGGCCGGCACCCAGAGCTACCTGATGGTGGCCGGGTCCGTCATCTTGCTGGCCCTCTTCGTGATCGTCGAGTTCCGCGCCGGCGAACCACTGATCCCCTTGCACCTGTTCCGCAACCGCACCTTCACCCTGGCCGTGGTGGGCAGCGTTTCCATCGGCGTCGCGATGTTCGGCACCTCGGTCTTCCTGGCGCAGTACATGCAACTCGCCCGGGGCGCCAACGCCACCCAGTCCGGACTGATGACGATCCCGATGATGTTGGGCATGTTCGTGGTCTCCACCCTGGTCGGCCAGTTGATCTCGCGGACCGGCAAGTGGAAGCGGTACGTGGTCACCGGTGCCGTCCTGTTGACCATCGGACTCACCCTGCTGAGCACCATCGAGTACGACACCAACTTCGCCCTCGTGTCGGTCTACATGTTCCTCCTCGGCGCCGGCGTCGGCATGACCATGCAGAACATGGTGTTGCTGGTGCAGAACTCCGTCGCCGTGCAGGACCTCGGCGTCGCCACCTCGGGTGTCTCCTTCTTCCGCAGCCTCGGCGGCACGGCCGGGATCTCCGCCCTGGGCGCCGTCCTGGGCAGCGCCGTCTCCACCGGCATCACCGACCGGGCGGCGGACCTCAAGGCCGCCATCGCCTCCCTTCCCCCGGAGCAGGCCAAGGCGGTGATGGAGGAGCTCGCCAGCGGCGCCATCCCGGTGGTCCGCGATCTGCCCGAACCGGTCCGGGTGATCATCGAGAGCGTGTACGGCCAGTCCGTCGCCTCGGTCTTCGCGATGGCCATCCCGCTGGGACTCCTGACCTTGTTGGCCATGGTGTTCCTGCCCAAACAGGAACTGAGCCGCCAGACCGCGCAGCAGAAGCGGGTCGAACTTGACCTCCCGGACCCCGAGTCCCGCCAGCAGGCGGAGGAACTGCAGAATGCCGAGTTGTCGGAGGCCGAGTTGGAGCGCGCACTGATCGAGGCCGAGCAGGACCTGATGCAGAACGCGGAGGCGGTCATCGCGGCAACCCCACGTGAGCTCTCGACCGAGCCGCACGATGGCTCCGCGGACCCACGATGACCGAGGAGCCTGCTGCGGCCGAGGAGTTGATCAGCGAGGTCGAACGCCAGTTCTCCATCCTGATCCGGCAGGCCCGGCACAGCCTGCAGCGCCGGTCGGCCGAGCTGCACCCGGGCCTGATGACGGTCGGTTACAAGGTGGCCACGGTCCTCAGCCGGGAGGAGCCCCTCACCCAGGGCCAGCTCGTCGAAGAACTCGGCAGCGACAAGGCCACGATCAGCCGCGCCGTGAAGCAGTTGGAGGAGTTCGCGATCGTGGCCCGCTCCCCCGCCCCGCAGGATCGGCGCGCCGCCCTGTTGCACCTCACTGCCGACGGCCGGGAACGGGTGCTGGCCTCCACCGCCCCCGAACGGCAACTGCTGCACTCCAAGCTGGTCAGTTGGGACACCGAGGCCCTCCAGGACTTCATCGCGCTGCTGTCCCGGCTGAACCAGACCGAGCGGGCCTGCCAGGACGACGGGGTGTCCCGGCCGGACCAGGAGAGCGCGGGCGAAGGGGCACCCTGACCGACCCTCAGTCCTTGCGGTCGGAGCCCGGGTCGCCGCGGTCGTCGACGGCCCACCCGGGGGCGGACTCCCGCACGGCGGGGGCCGGGGCGCGCAGTTGGGCCAGTTCCTCGTCGCGCTCGGCGAGTTCACGCGTCAGCCGGGCGACCAGATCGTCCACCTGGGCCATCGAGTAGCCGCGCAGAGTGATGCCGAAGCGAACTCGGTCCAGGTCCTCGGCTCGCAACCGCCCCTCGGGCAGGGACGGCCGATAGACGTCACGTACGGGCTCTGCCGGCATCTCTCCCAGTCCTCCCGAGGCGGCCAATGCCGCCACTCCGAGGGTGACCACCACAATCACCCCGATCGCCCACTCCATGCCGTGACCCTACTCGGGCCGTCGCGGGGGCAGGGTCGGGTGATGGGTGACCATGATCTCGACGGCCTCGTCCACGTCGTCAGTGACCTTGATCATCTCCAGGTCCACCGGGTTGATGTAGCCCCCGTCCAGCACGGCCTCGCGGAGCCACGCGAGGAGGCCGGCCCAGTAGTCGGTGCCCATCAGCACGATCGGGAAGTAGGTCACCTTGCGGGTCTGGACCAGGGTGAGGGCCTCGAACAGTTCGTCGAAGGTGCCGAACCCGCCGGGTAGCACCACGAATCCCTGCGAGTACTTCACGAACATCGTCTTGCGGGCGAAGAAGTAGCGGAAGTCGAGCCCGAGGGTCACGTACTGGTTGAGCCGGTCCTCGAAGGGGAGTTCGATCCCCAGTCCGACCGAGGTCCCGCCGGCCTCTGCCGCCCCCTTGTTGGCCGCCTCCATCGTGCCTGGTCCGCCGCCGGTGATCACGGCCAGGTCGGCCTCGACCAGACGCCGTCCGAGGAGTTCCCCCTTCGCGTACCACGGGTGGTCCGGCTTGGTCCGGGCCGAGCCGAAGACGCCGACGGCGGGCCCCAACTCGGCCAAGGTGCCGAATCCCTCGATGAACTCGGCCTGGATCCGCAGCACCCGCCACGGATCGGTGTGCACCCAGTCCGCCGGCCCCCGACTCTCCAGCAGTTGCTGGTCCGCAGTGCTGTCCTGTGTCCTCCCCTGTTTTCTCACCCGGACAGGGTAGCGAGTCCTCCCGCCATCAACTGGCGGACCAGGGTGAGTACGTCGAAGACGGGCAGTCCGGTCACCTCCTCGATCGCCGCCCGGTACGGCGGCAGGTTGGTGCACTCCAGCAGGATGGCGCGCAGCTCGGGATGCGCGGCCTGCATGGTCAAGGCCGCGGCCACCGTGTCGGCACGGATGACGTCGGGCTGCAGTGGGCCGTCCTGGTCCACGATGGCCGCCATGAAGGCGGGGCTGTCATCCAGACCGGCGATGGCGGCCGGTGGGGTGGAACCGCATGCGATGAAGTGCTCGACCCCGAGGGTTGCCGCGCGGGCCGTGATCACCCCGACGGCCCCGTACTCCTCCTCCAGCGGTGCGAGCAGGCACAGGGAGGAAGCGGCGAACGGTACCTCGATCCGCTCGGCGAGGGCCCGGTGGTGCCGCGCCATGAATCCGCAGCTCGTGGTGATCGCGGTCGCCCCGGCCGCGACCACCACCTCGGCCGCCGCGGCGAAGAGGTCGACCAGTCCCTCGTCCTGGGTCACCAGCACCCGGTCGACCGTGGCGCCGGGCACGACCTGGTAGCGCACCGGATGGTCGAAGGAGTCCGGATGCCCGATGTCCCCGACGATCCGTTCGATCCTGGTCTCCAGGCACAGCACTCCGAGCGTGTCCACAGCAGTCATCAGCCTACGAATCCGATCAGCAGGGCCACCAGGCCGACTGCGGCCAGGTAGAGGGAGTTCGGGAGCGCCAGCACCATCACCTTCACCGGGTCCACCTTGACGTTCAAGGTACCCCCGATCAGGCCGCACACCACGAAGGCGGTCAGGCCCACCGGTGGCATGTTCTGTCCGGCCGAGGCGATGTGGCTGACGCCGAGGGCGATGTTCACCGGGTCCACCCCGGCCTGCTCGAGGATCGGCGCGAGGAAGGGGACGATCACGGTCTGGGCCGTCGTCTGGGACCCGGTCAGCATGCCGACCACGATGATGGCGATGGTGCCCACGACGGCCACCGACGGTCCGGCCAGGCCCTCGGCCAGACCGGCCACCGTGTCCACCGTGCCGGAGGCGTAGAACATGCCGATCATGAAGGCGGCGCAGAGCTGGATCTGCACCGTCTTGTTCACCTTCTTGAGCCCTTCCACGATCGTCTCCGCGGGCGCCTTGCGCACCGATGGAAAGACGAAGGTGATCAATGTCGCGACGATGATCGCCGACACGATCGGGAAGGCGATCCCATTGAGGATCGGGACCTCGTTCATCGCCGCAGTCACCTGGGCGACCCCCGGGATGACGGCGAACACGTCGATCTCCCAGGCCGTGTTCAGGAGCACGACTACGATCAGCACCGCCAACGGGATCAGCGTCTTCCAACGGCTCCGCAGCAGGGTTCGGATCGGCGGTGGGGGCTCCACCCCCTCCGGCAGGCCTCGTTGGCCGCGCACGAACCGGAAGGACTCGAGAATGGCCAGCACCACCCCCACGCCGACGGTGACGAAGGCGATCCGGATCACCGGACTGGGGTCGATGTCCACGATCGAGGCGGACAGGAAGATGGCCTGGGTGATGGGCGGCATGATCGAACCGAGGGAGGCCCCGAGCAGGATGATCATGCCGATCTGCGCGGGCTTGATCTTCATCTCCGACAACGAGTGGATCACCAGGAAGCCGATCACGGTGGCGGCAGCGATCGCATCGCCGAGGAGGGACCCGGCGAAGACCAGGGTCACGAAGGTTGCAGTGATCAGTCCCTTGGGCGAGTTGCCGAACAGTCGCCGCAACAGGTTCAGGGTGGTGTCGATGGTGCCGAGTCGGGACTGGGTCTCGGCGTAGATGGAGCCGAAGACGCTGAGGGCGATCACCCACGCCAACCGGTCGACGCCGTCGATGGTGCCGGTGACGTAGTCGAGGGGCCGGATCCCGGACAGCAGAGCCGCGGCCAGCCCACTGGCCAGCAGGGCGATCTGGATGTTCCCGCCGATCTTGGGGATCTTCTTGATCAGCGCGATGGAGAAGAGCAGGGCCAGCGAGACGATGACGGGGATCATGGCAGGGGGTCCTCTGGGGTCGACGGCTGCAGACTGTTCCGGGCACCGGAGAGGCCCGGGAGGAAGTGCTGGGTGGGTCCCTCGCCGCGGAGCAGGTCCAGGACGAGTTGACCGGTGACGGGAGCCAGCGCGATGCCGTCCCCCTCGTGGCCGGCAGCGGTGATCCAGCCGGGTCGGGTCTCGGAGATGATCGGCAGTCCGTCCCCGGTGGAGGGTCGGAACCCGGTCATCGCGCGCAGCATCCGCACCCGGCCCAGGGCCGGGACGATGCGGGTGGCGTGCCGGGCGATCGCGGTGATCACCGCGCCGGGGACGTCGCGGGCGAAACCTGCGAACTCCCGGCTCCCCCCGATCAGCAGGTTGCCGGCGGCGGTCTGCCCCAGCGACAGCCCGACCCCGTACGGCGGCGGGTCGGCGGCCACGGCGTACAGGTGCTTGGCGGCGACGTACTGGGCACAGAGGAGAATTCCGTTCAGCAGTTGCGGAATCGGTTCGGTGATCAGGATGGTGCCGCGACGCGGGGTGATCGGGGTGGCGATGCCGGCCCGCTCCCCCACCACGCCGGCGAAGGGGCCGGCGGCATTGATCACCGTGTCAGCCCACAGGTCGCCGGCGGTGCTGCGGATCCCGCACACGCGACCGTCCCGCGCCAGGACCGAGAGCATCTCCGTGCCGCGCAGCACCCGTGCTCCGGTCCGCTGGGCGGCCGCCAGCAGGGCCGCGTTGAGCAGTAGCGGGTTCACCTCGGCGTCCAGTGGACTGGTGGTCGCCCCGACGACGTGCTCGGCCAGGCTGGGCTGGGCCGCCCGCGCGTCGGTTCCGTTGATCAACTCGACCGCGATGCCACCCTGGCGTTGCTGCTCGACGAAGCCGGACATGAACTCCCACTGGGCCTCGTCCTCGATGGCGACCATGCCGCCATCGGTGCTGAACTCGAGGTCGGCGTCGAGCTCGGCCGACAGCGTGTCGTACATCCGACGGCTGGCCCGGGCGAGCTCGAGGTGCAGGCCCGGACGCTTGGACTGCAGGAAGATCGCCTGGTCGCAGGCCCCCGAGGCACCGGACCCCGGCCCGCCCCGGTCGATCACCGTCACTGCGTACCCGTGCCGGCTGAGTTGGTGGGCGATCGAGGCCCCGGACACGCCGGCCCCGATGATCACCACGTCACTGGTCAGGGAGTCACGGGTCATCGAGAAGTCCCGCCGGCTCGGCCTGCCACTGCTGCCAGAGCTGCGCCAGTCGATCCCGGCCGGCCGCGATGTCGGGCAGGAAGGCGAACGCAGCCTCGGCGCGAGTGCGGCGGACCCGGTCGGCAGCCGCTCGCACCTGGTCGTCGGGGTTGCCGTAGGCGTCCAGTTCGGCTGCGATGGCGGTCCCGGCCAGCTCGCCCTGGGCCTGTGCCACCGGGGCCCCTTCGATCCCGGTGACGTTGCCCGCGACATAGAGCCCGGGACTGGTGCTGCGCAGGTCGGGCGCGTGCAGGGGCACTCGCCCACCGACCTCGGCCACCGTGACCAGACTGCAGGCATCGGCGAGGTCCTGTTGGGGGTGCAGACCGCCCGACAGGCAGACCGCGTCGACCGCGATCTCCCGCGCCGGACCGCGCGGACGGCCGTGCGCATCGACGGTACGGACGGTGATTGCCTGCACCCGCTCGTCCCCCGAGATCGCCTCGACCCGCTGCCGGTACCGGACCGGGATCGCCCCGACGCGCAGCCCCGAGGGAGGCAGGACCCTGGCGACGAGTGCCGCGATCGGTCGATGGGCCAGCCAGCTCGCGCCCACTCGCGCCCACCAGGTCGGCGCCAACCCCGCCATCCGCGACAGCGACCCCAACACCGCCCGCGGATCGGCCAGCGCCGCCTGTCCGGGATCGCCGCTCGGCAGGAAGACTCCGACCACCTCGCCCCCGGCGAGGATCACCTCCTCGGCCACGGCGAGCGCGAGCGGGTCGGTGCCGATCACGGCAACCCGCTCACCCGGCAGGACCCGGTGGGTGTGCAGCAGGCTCTGCACCGCGCCCACGGCGAGCACGCCGGGGAGGGTCCAGCCGGGCATCGGCAGCGGGCGCTCGGCTGCCCCGGTCGCCACCACCACGTACGGCGCGGTGACGGCGCGGCCGTCATCGGTGCTGACCCGCCAACCGGGCTCACAGGCCCACACCTGGCGACCGGACCGGACCTCGACGCCGGCCCGGTCGGCCTGCCGGACGAGGTCCTCGGCGATCCGGGCCCCGACCACCCACCGGCCACGGCTGCGGTGGAGCTGGCCGGGGAGCCGACCGCCGGGCTGCGGTCCCTCATCGAGCAGCACCACCCGGGCTCCCGCATCGGTGGCGATCCGGGTGGCGGCGGCGAGTCCGGCGGGTCCACCGCCGATCACCACGACGTCCGCGGTACTCATCGGGCGGTACTCATCGGTCTGTGCCGGTGCGGATCCGGATGCCCGGGGCCACCGGGGCCAGACAGGCGCGTACGCCCGAGTCGCCGTCCACACTCACCCGGCACTCGAAGCACTGTCCGATCCCGCAGTACAGCCCGCGCGGTTCGCCGGTCCGGCTGCGCCGCAGCACCCGGCGGCCGTCGGCCCAGAGTGCGGCCGCGACGGTGTCGGTCGAGCGTGCCTCGACCTGCTCGTCGTCCACCCAGATCGTGATCGGCTCGCCCGGGGGAGGGCCGAGGACCGGATGGTGCTCGATCCTGCTCATCCGTCCTCCCCGCTCGCGGATCCGCGCCCGTCCGACCCACATTGGGCCACCCGGGCCAGGCTGGTCGGACGGAGCACCCGGTTGCGATCGAGGAACTCGTCGGTGCCGGCGAGTTCGGCCAGCAGCGGCCCGCAGACCCGTCCCTGGCACCACCCCATCCCGACCCGCAGGCGTCGCTTCACCTCGCCCACACCGATTCCGGGCGACTCGGACAGGCACCGCCGCACATCCGACAGCGCCACGTCCTCACATCGGCACACCGGGTAGTCGTGCACCATCTCCTCCTCGAGCGCCGGTACGTCACCGGCGGGACACCTCTACGCCACTCAACCGCAGCACCGACCCCGGCGAACAGGCCAACGAGCGAGAGGAAATGTCGACGCGGCGTCAACGATTTGTGGACGGCGGGAGTTCGGAGACGGAGAGCATCGGGGTGTCGAAGGTGATCTGGAAGGCGTCCAGGGACCACCGCAGGAAGTCCTCGGCGGCCTCGTGCAAGGCCGCGTGCACCGAGTGCAGCAACGGGTTGCGGTCGTGCGGGCGGGCCAGCAGCAGCACCCTGCGGCGACCGGGCACCTCGTGCAGGCGGTACAGCCGGATCCGGCGGTCGATGCCGAGGGCCATCACGGGGAGCATGGCGACGCCGAGCCCCTCCCGGATCAGCCCACGGGTCACGTCCACGTCCTCGCTGCGGAAGCGGACCTGCGGGGTGAAGCCGTACGCGCGGGCGGCCCGTTCGAAGAGCGCGTCCTGGTCGGACCCGGCCGGCGGGGCGATCCACACACAGTCGGCGAAGTGGGCCAGGTCCGCGCGCATCCCCGACTCCCCCTGGTCGCGGCCGAGCACCACGAACTCCTCGGAGAACAGTTCGGCGGCCACCACCGAGCCGGTCGGGTCGTCCGCGGCGTGGGCGTACTCGATGCCGACGTCCGCGGTGCCGTTCTCCACCGCCTGCCGGACGCCCATCCGCTCCCCCGGCAGGACCATCGTGATGTCGGCCCGGGGGTGCCGAGCGGTGAGTCGGCTGACCGCCCGGGGCAGCAGTTGCGCGGCGGCACTGCCCGCGGCGGCGATCCGCAGCCGGCCGCTCTCCGCCTCGGCGAAGGCCTGCATCCGGTCACCGGCGAGCGCGATCTCGCCGAGGATGTCGGCGGCGTGCCCGGCCATCTCCTCCCCGGCCGGGGTGACCTGCATGCTGCGCGGGCCCCGCTCGAACAACTGCACCCCCATCGTCTTCTCGAGGTTCATCAGCTGTTGGGAGATGGCCGAGGTGGTGTAACCGAGTTCCTTGGCGGCCGCACTCGCCGAGCCGTGCCGCATCACGGCCAACAGTGCCTCCAGTTGCACCATGGTCATCGTGGAGTGCTTGGGTCGCATCCGCTCTCCTGCCCAGTCGTCGCGCTCGGGACTCAGGTCGACAGCCAGCGCACCAGGGCGTCGGTGCAGGACACGATGTCGGCCGCCGGGCAGAACTCGTCGTCGGCGTGGGCCTTCAACGGATCTCCCGGGCCGAAGTTCACGGCCGGCACCCCGAGTCCGGCGAACCGGGCGACGTCGGTCCAGCCGACCTTGGCGGCCGCTTCACCACCGACGGCAGCCAGGAAGTCGGCCGCCACGGGCTGGTCGAGCCCCGGCCTCGCCCCCGGCGCCAGGTCGGTGATCACCAACGGGTAGCCCTCGAACACCTCCCGCACGTACGCCTCCGCCGCGGCCGGGTCCCGATCCGGGGCGAAGCGGTGGTTCACCACCACCACGCACTCGTCCGGGATCACGTTGCCGGCGATCCCGCCCCGGATCGCGACCGCGTTCAGACCCTCGTGGAACTCCAGTCCGTCCACCACCGGACGCCGTGCCGTGTGGTCGCGGAGCCGCTGCAGCACCTCGGCCGCGTCGTGGATCGCGTTGTGGCCCTTCCAGGACCGGGCCGAATGGGCGGCGACGCCTCGACAGGTGATCTCGGCCCGGAGGGTGCCCTGGCAGCCGCCCTCGACCCGGGCGTTCGTCGGCTCGCCGAGGATGGCGAAGACACCCTGCAGGAGTTCGGGCTGCTCACGCGCGATCCGGTTCAGCCCGTTCTTCTCCGCCTCGACCTCTTCGTTGTCGTAGAAGATCCAGGTCACGTCCCGGGCCGGTTCGCCCAGTGCGGCCGCGGCGGACAGGGCCATCGCGACCCCGCCCTTCATGTCGCAGGCCCCGCGCCCCCAGATCACCTCGTCGGACCCGGCGCCGGTCGTCGTCGACGGCACGTTGTCGGCGATCGGGACCGTGTCGAGGTGGCCGGCCACCACCACCCGCTCGGCCCGCCCCAACTCGGTCCGGGCGATCACCACGTTGCCGTCCCGCAGAACCGTCAGGTGGTCCTGGGTCCGTAACCCGGCTTCGACCCGATCGGCGATCTCCTGCTCGGCTCCGCTCACCGAGGCGATGTCGACCAGCTGCCGGGTCAACTCGACCGGGTCGAGGGTCAGGTCCAGCGCTGAAGTCATGACCGGAGCCTAGTGCTTGCCGACGAAGGGCCCCGAAGCACTTCCGTCGGTGAGCAGCGGCGCCGCGCCCACTAGAGTTGACGCCATGACCGCGAGCGATGCCACCCACGACACCAACAGCCGACACGCCTGGGGATGGGGGTTGGCGACCATCCACGAATCCGGGAACGTGCTGGACGCATGGTTCCCGAATCCCCAGTTGGGCAGCGATCCCGAGCCCGGCCCGGCCGGCGACGGACCCGCCGAACTGCGGGCGGCGACCAGCGCCGACGAGGTGCGCCGGGTGCGGACCGAGGTCGTCAAGGTCTCCTCCGCACTGGACGAGGCACCGACCAACACCGCGGACGCCTACCTGCGCCTGCACCTGCTCAGCCACCGGCTGGTCCGCCCGCGCGGCATCAACCTGGACGGCATCTTCGCTGTGCTGCCGAACGTCGTGTGGACCTCGGCCGGTCCGTGTGCGGTGGCGGACTTCGAATCGACCCGGGCGCTGCTCCGGGCCCGGCACGGCCACGTCACCGTCTTCGGCCTGGACAAGTTCCCCCGGATGGTCGACTACGTCCTGCCCAGCGGGGTACGGGTGGCCGAGGCCGATCGGGTGCGTCTCGGCGCCCACCTGGCCGAGGGAACCACGGTGATGCACGAGGGCTTCGTGAACTACAACGCCGGCACGCTCGGCCATTCGATGGTCGAGGGACGCATCTCGGCCGGGGTGATCGTCGGCGAGGGGTCGGACGTCGGTGGCGGCGCCTCGATCATGGGCACCCTCTCCGGTGGCGGCAGCGAAGTGATCACCATCGGTGAGCGGTGCCTGCTCGGAGCGAACTCCGGGGTCGGGATCTCCCTCGGCGACGACTGCATCGTCGAGGCCGGGCTGTACGTGACGGCCGGCACCAAGGTCACCGTCGACGGCGCCGTGGTGAAGGCCGCCGAACTGAGCGGTCGTTCCGGCCTGCTGCTGATCCGCAACTCGGTCAGTGGAGCCGTTGAGGTCCGCAGCCGGGACGGGCGGACGGTCGAGCTCAACGCGGCCCTGCACGCGAACTGAGGGTCGCCGCCCGATGAGGCCCACGACCGTCCGCGCCATCGGATGCCTGGGCGTGGCGTTCGTGCTCCTGATCGGCTGCGTCCTGGTCGTCACCTGGTTCGTCGGTCGCTCCAACACCGTGGCACCCGTCCCCGGGCAACAGCGCTGTGTCGCCTCGGCCGGGAACACCACGGTGGCGATCGACCTCGAGCAGGCAGGCAACGCCGCGATCATCTCCGGGGTCTCCCAGCAGCGCGGACTCGCGGCTCGGGCGGTGTCGATCGCGCTCGCCACGGCCTACCAGGAGTCCCGGATCCGCAACATCGACCACGGGGACCGCGACTCACTCGGCCTCTTCCAGCAACGTCCCTCCCAGGGCTGGGGCACTCCCGAGCAGATCATGGACCCGTACTACTCCAGCGGGAAGTTCTACGAGTCCCTGGTGAAGGTGGACGACTGGGAGACCGGGGACATCAACGACGTCGCCCAGGAGGTGCAGCGCAGTGGCCACCCGGACGCGTACCGCCAGCACGAAGCCAACGCCCGGGCACTCGCCAGCACCCTGACCGGACACTCCCCGGGCGGCCTGACCTGCTTGGACTCCCGGGGCGCGGACCCGAACGCCGAGGGGCTGCTCGCCCGCCTGGACGCCAACCTCGGCGAGACCGGCGGCAGCGTGGAAGCCGGGGAGTTGGTGGTGACCACCGACGACGAGTTGCGGAGGTGGAGCGTGGCCCACCAGGTCGTCCTGCACGCGGGCCGGTACGGGGTCACCTCGGTCCACCTCGACGGCATGGCCTGGACCCAGGACGACCACAGCCTGCCCGCGTGGGTCGAGGACCCCGAGGAGGGCGACGCCGGCACCGTGGTGATCACCTTCGGCTGAGGACCTCACGCCGCCTCCCGGCGTGCCGTCCGTCAGGTTGTCTGGCCGCCCTGACCCACGCGGATCAGGATCTTGACGTTCCCCGGGTCGTCGGAGGCACGGAAGGCCTCCGCCGCGTCCTCGAGGTCGAAGACGTGGCTGATCAGCTCCTCGGCCGGGAACGGCTGCGACCCCAGGATCTCCAGCGCGGTACGAATGTCCTCCCGAACGAACATCAGGTTGCCGATGATCTCGATCTCGTTGTCCTGGACGAGTTCGAGGTCCACCGGGAGCGGACCAGCCGGCACCCCGACCACCATCAGTCGGCCGCCACGGACCAGTAGCGAACGAATGGCGGTCCGAACGGTCGCCTCGTTCGCAACCGCGTCGAAGACCACCTGCGCCTGACCACCGAGGGCCTCGACGGTGTCGTCCACGGCGGTGTCCGACCGGGGGTCGATTCCGGCCGTGGCGCCCAGTCGGACGGCACGGTCCCGCTTGCTCGGCAACAGGTCCTGGACGACCACGGTGGCCGCGCCGGCCCGCCGTGCGGCGGTCAGCAGGAACAGCCCGATGGGGCCGCCGCCCGTGATCACCACCCGCTTGCCGGTGAGGTCTCCCGCCCGTCGGACCGCATGCACCGGAGTGGACAGCGGCTCGGTGAGCACGGCCATCTCGTCCGGCAGGTCGTCGGCGAGGTCGACAGTCCCCTCGGCGGGGTAGGCGAAGACGTCGGTCAGGCCACCCGAGGAGAGGCAGCCGAACACGTCCAGCTCGGCGCAGATGTTGGAGCGGCCGTCCCGGCACTGTTCACACTTCCCGCAGTGCCCGCCCGGGTCGACGAACACACGGTTCCCGACCCGGCCGGGATCCACTCCCGCACCGACGGCGACGATCCGGCCGATCACCTCGTGCCCCGGTTCGAAGGGCAGCGGAATGAACGGATGGCGCCCGTGGGCGGCATGGAGGTCCGACCCGCAGATCCCGACCAGGATCGGCTCCACCAACACCTGCCCGGCCCCGGCTTCCGGAGCCGGCCTCCTCTCGATCCTGATGGTGTCGATTCCCTCGACGACGACCCGTCGAACATTCTCCACAGTCACACCTCTCACTCCTTGACCGCCCCACTGAGCAGTCCCTTGATCAGACTCTTCTGCGCGAGAAAACCGAACACGACCGGGATCAGGATGGCGATCGACGCGACGGCCGACATCTTCCCCCAGAAGAGCCCCTGCTGGGTCATGTAGCGGTTCATGAACACCGGCAGCGTGCCGGACTCGGTGAAGGTGAAGGCAATGGCGAACAGGAACTCGTTCCAGGTCACCACGAACACCAGCAGTGCGGTCGAGGTGACACCGCCGCGGATGATCGGCAGCAGCACGTGCCAGAACTCCTGCCACCGGGTGCACCCATCGAGCTGGGCCGCCTCGCGGATGGACTGCGGGATGTCGACCAGGTAGGTGGTGGCCATCCACACCATCAGGGGAATACCCAGTGCGGTGTAGAGCAGCACCATGACCAGCCGCGAGTCGAGGATGCCGATCCGGCTGAAGATCACGTACAGCGGCATGATCACCGCCACCGCGGGCAGCAGCATCGTGGTGACCGTCCAGTTGTACTGGAACATCGGCCGCCGGAGCCGGCCGTAGGCGATGGCATAGGCCATCGGCAACCCGATCAGGACGGTCAGCGCCACCGTGGTCAGCGTGATCACGATGGAGTTGTTCAGGTGCAACAACAGCTCGTCGTTCAGCACCGCCCGGTAGTTGTCCAGGGTCGGCTCGAAGGTCAGTGAGGGCGGCGCGATGGCCCGCTCGTCCCGGAAGGAGGAGAACACCATGTAGAGGATCGGGAAGGAGAACGCCAGCGCGATCAGGACCAGGCCGATCCGTCCGGCCGTACGGCCGATCAGGAAGAACAGTCGTCGGGTACGCACGGCGCTCACCTCTTCCTCACGTCGCCCTGGAAGCGGAAGAACAGGTTGATCAGCACCAGGGTGATGATCACCGTCACCACCGAGATCGCTGCCGACCGGCCGGCCTGCCAGTCGTAGAACCCTGTTCGGTAGATGTAGTACGGGAGATTCGCCGAAGCGATACCGGGCCCTCCTTGGGTGGTGACGAAGATGATGCCGAAGACCTTCAGAATGTTGATCAACCCGAACATCGCGGCCACCTTGAAGTAGGGCTTCATCAGCGGCAGGGTGAAGGACAGGACTCGACGGAAGGGTCCGGCGCCGTCCACCTTGGCCGCCTCCATCACCTCGTCGGGCAGGCTCTTCAACCCGGCCAGCAGGATGAGGAAGAGGAACGGGCTCCACTGCCACACCACCAAGATGATGATCGTCAGCAGGGCGAGCCTGCTGCTGAAGAAGGAGATCGGCGCGATGCCGAGCCAGGACGAGACCAGCTGGTTGAGTCCGAACGAGGGGCTGAGGATCAGGGTCTTCCAGACGATCCCGATCACCGGCTCCATGATGAAGTACGGGATGATCACCATCGAGATCAGCACCGTGATCCCCCGGAAGCTGCGGTTGAAGGCCAGACCGAGCAGGAAGCCGAGGATCAGGCTGAGCACCAGGCCGACCCCGGTGATCAGCACCGTGTTGACCAGCACCCGGTAGAACTCCCCGTCCGAGAACAGGAAGGTGTAGTTCTCGATCCCGTTGAACTGCACCGGCAGGTCCGGTCGTCGGACATTCCAACTGACGAAGGACAGGACCAGGGTCAGCACGAACGGGATCTGGGTGACCACCACCAGCCACACGAGCCCCGGCACGGTCAGCAAGTTCACACGTCGTTCAGCCTTCACATCTCTCCCCTCGTCGGTCGTGGGCGGTGGCGGTCAACGCGTGGGGCGGTGACCGCCGGCCCAGTCAGATCCGGCCACCGTCCGTGAACGCCTGGATCGCGTCCTGCTGCACCTTGTCGAGGACCCCGTCGGTCGCCTCGGTGCCGGAGATGTAGCCGGCCAGGGTCTGTCCGATCCGCTCCCCCAGACCGGACCACTCGGGGATCGACGGGAGGGAGTTGCCGACGTAGGGAGTGTCGTTCACGGCCGGCTTCTCGAAGTCGACCGATTCCAGTGAGCTGAGCACGATCTCCGCATATGGCGCGAGTTCCTTGTAGCCCTCCTCCGCATAGGTCGACTTCCGCGCCCCGGTGAGGACGTTGAGCCAGCCCTTCTTCTCCGCCACCAGTTGCACGTACTCCTTCGAGGTCACCCAGGTCATGAACTTGAGGGCCGACTCCTTGCTCTTCGACGAGGAGGTCACAGCCAGCCCCCAGCCGCCCACGGTCTGGGTGTTGCCCTTCCCGGGACCTGCCGGTGACATGGCGTAGCCCAACTTGCCCTTGATCGCGGAGTCATCGGCCTCGAAGACATCCGCCGACACCGTGGCGTCGTAGTAGATGGCTGCGTTCCCGCTGGACATCAGGTTCAGGGTCTCGGTGTAGCCGTTGGAGCTCGCCTCGGCCACCCCGGCGTCCTGCTGCAGGGTGCGGTAGAACTCCCACGCCTCCTTCATCTCCGGAGTCGTGTAGGTGGGATTCCAGTTCATGTCCGCGATCTGGGCCCCGTAGGCGTACATGATCGTGTTGAACACATACATGTTCTCCCCGTAGCCCGCCTTGCCGCGCAGCGCCATCCCGACCACGTCCTTGGACGGGTCGTGCAGCTTCGTGGCGAACTCGAGCACCTGTTCCCACGTGGGCTCCTTCGGCATCTCCAGCCCGGCCTCGTCGAAGAGGTCCTTGCGGTACATGATCATGGTGCTCTCGCCGTACAGCGGGACCGCACCGAGGCCCTGCTCCTGCGAGGAGTAGGCCGGGAGCACCGCCGGGATCAGGTCGTCGAAGTCGTAGGTCTCCTTGTCCTCCGCGCCCATCTCGTCGAAGAGCGGCTGCAACGGATCAGTCCACCCCGCGTCCAGGTAGGTCCCGGCGTCCGAGGTGCCCAGGGTGACCAGGTCGAACTGTCCGCTGCCGACGGCCACATCCTGCTGGATCTTCGATCGGATGTCGTTCTCGGTCAGCATGACGAACTCGACCTCGATGCCGGTGGCCTCGGTGAACTCCGGCGCCATCTCCTGCATGGTCATCATCGGTGTGTTGTTCACCGAGGCGATGACGACCTTGCCGCCGTCGCCGGACCCGGATCCTCCGGATCCGCACCCGACCAGGGTGGTGGCGAGTGTGGCCGACATCGCACCGATCGTGAACTGCCGGCGTGACAACTTTGTCATGATCTTCCTCCTTGGATGCTGCTACTGATCAATCGGGGCGGGGAGCCGGACAGGCCCCCCGTCATGTCGCTGCCCTCTGCGAGGTGCGACCCTCGGTCAGCAGGGCGACGCCGTACAGGCCGGCGTCGTCCTGGAGTTCTCCCGGGACCACCCGGGGCAGGTGGCTCTGGTCCTCGGCCAACTGAGCAGTGATGGCAGCGCGGATCGGTTGCCACAGGCAGTCCCCGGCTCGGGACACCCCACCACCGATCGCGATCAACTCAGGGTCGAGGAGTCGAGTGAGGTCGGCCAGTCGCTCACCCAGCAAGGTGGCGGCCTCCGTCATGATCGTGCGACACACCGCGTCCCCGTCCGAGGCCAGCACGGCCACCTGCTCGGCTGTGATCTCGCCCTCCTGCTCGAGGTGGCGCTGCAGTCCGGGGTGCCCCGTCGCCGCCAGGATGCGGCTGGCCCGCGCCGCGATCGCGGTACCCGAGGCCAGGTGCTCCAGTTGCACCAGACCCGCCGCTTCCGGGACCCGGATGCGGGTTCGACCGAACTCCCCGGCCGAGCCGCGGTGGCCCTGGACCAATTCCCCGTTGACCACCAGACCCGCACCGATCCCGGTACTGAGGGTGACGAAGCAGAAGTCGCGGATCCCGCGCCCGGCCCCGAGTACCCACTCCCCGTAGGTCGCCGCGTTCGCGTCGTTGAAGACCAGCACGGGCCGACGAAGCTGCTCGGCCACCAGGTCCCGCAGTGGGACGTTGTCGAACTCGGGCAGGGTCGGTGCGTTGCGAATGATCCCCAGGTCCGGCAGGACGGGGCCGAGGGCGCTGATGCCCACGGCGTCGATCCCCTGCTCGCACTCCGTCTCGACGGCCCGGAAGTGCTCCCCGATGGTCGCCACGATCTCGTCGACGGTCCGGGGCGTCGGGACGCTGCGACGCTTGTCGAGGGCCCCGCTGCGGACGACCGCCGTACGGAGCCGGGTACCGCCCAGGTCGACCGCGAAGACGGTTGGCTCGGAGGTGATCACCGCTGTGCTCCGACCTGCTGATCGAGGAAGCCACTCAGCGCCCGGTGCAGCTGGCGTTGGAACTCCTCGGGGTCGGCGTCCTTGCTCGGCACCCGGACGAGGTGCGCACCGCGAATGCGTTCGGCCGACTGCTCGGCGACCTCCCACGGGTGCAGTGGGTCGTCGGTGTGACCGATCACGAGGGTGGGCGTGTCGATGGTCGCCCAGCGCGCGCAGTCCGGGGCCGGCGACGACTCCGGGAGCCGACGCAGCAGGTCCGCGTTGACGGTGGCCCGCCCGCGGGTGACCTGGTGCCGTAGGGACGCGGACGCCGCCGTGGAGCACTGGCTGATCAACCGGTAGCTCGCGGCGTCCTCGAGCCGGGCCGCGGCCTCGGGCACCTCGTGGGTGTCCAGCAAGTCGGCGATCTGTGCGTACGCGGTCGTGTTGGACTCCGCCTGGGCGGTGTCCAGCCAGGCCGGTCGGCAGAGCACCAGGCCGCGGATCCGGTCCGGGTGCCGCAGTGCGAGGTTGAGCGCGACCGCGGCCCCCATCGAGATGCCGCCGACCACCGCCCGCGGCACGTCCAGGTGGTCCAGCAGCGCGACCACGTCGTCGGCGAAGGCGTCGAAGCTGAGTCGGTCGCCGGCCAGGTCACTGCTGTCCCCGTGTCCCCGGGCATCCATGGCGACGATGTCGGTGTGGGCATGGCCCGGCAGATAGCCGAGGGGTTGTTGCCGGTCGCCGCCCATCCCGTGCTGGAACACCAGCAGTCCCGCGGAGCGCTCGGTCGCGCCGCGGACCTCGTACGCGAGCCGCGCTCGATCGTCCCGGATCAGCTGGGGCACTCAGTCCTCCCCACGCAGGAGGGGCGACAGGGTCTCGGCGGCCGTACTCGCGTCGGCGGCCGCCAAGCCGTGGACCACGAGGGAGCCGTCGTAGTCCGCCTGCCGGAGTCCGTGGACGATCTCCCGCCAGGGCAGTACGCCACGGCCCGGCGGCACCGCGGACCGGTCCACCACCAGTTCCTTGGCGTGGGCCAGGGCGATGTCACCGGCCAGGGCCTCGATCGCGTGTCGGATGGTCCGGCTCATCGTGGCTGCGGTGACGTCGGCGGTGTCGATCAGGTTGGCCACGTCGAGAACCACCTTCAGCGCGTCGGAGCCGACGGCGTCCAGCATCCTGCGGCCCTGGTCGGCGGTACCGACGATGTTCGTGTGCTCGGGCTCGAAGGCGATCGTCACCCCGGCGTCCTCGGCCATCCTGGTCAACTGGAGCAGGGATTCGAGCGAGTCCCGCCAGGCTTCGTCGGTGGTGTTGTCGGGATGCGACTGCCACAGGTCCGCCGGATTACGGGTGCCGCTGGACAGGGTGATCAACTCGATGCCCAGGTCCACCGCTGTCCGGGCGAGGACGGGGAAGCGGGCCAGGCCCGCGGTGCGGACGGTGCGGTCCGGGTGGGCGATGTTGAAGGTGCCGGAGATGGCGGCCAGCTCCACCCCGTGCTGGTCGGCCGCCCGACGGATCCGGTCGACGACTCCCGGCGGCACCTCCTCGGGCAGGGTCGACAGTCCGGCGATGGACAGGTTGTACTGGACCGCGTCGAAGCCGGCGGCTGACACCGCGGCCAGGTTGGCCTCGATGTCGCCGTCGAAGGTCTTGGCGAAGATTCCCAGCCGCATCAGACACCGCCCCGGGCGTCGGCCAGTTGAACCCAGTCGCCGGACTCGACCGACCTGGCGAGGGCCACCATGCCGCGCACACTGGCCAACCCGTCCTCGGCGGTCGCTCCGCGCGGAGTGCTCCCCGCGCGGGTGGCCCGGGCCAGGTCCTCCACCTGCAGGCGGAACACGTTCGCGTCGGCGCCGATCGGCTGGTGGTACTGGTCGTCCTTGGTCGAGAAGGCCTGGACCTCGCTGGACTTCAGGAACCAGGGGTTGAAGATCTTGCCGAGCAGGCTGCCCTCGGAGCCGTACACCTGGAAGCCCTCCCACCAGTCCATCCGGACGGCCAGGGTGAGGTCGAGTTGCCCCATGCAGCCGTTCTCGAACTCCGCCTCGACGAACCAGCAGTAGGTGCCCGCCTTCTCCGAGAGACGGGCCCGCAGCGCCTTGATCGGACCGCCCAGGTAGCGCGCGGTGTCCAGCAGGTGGCTGCCGTGCCCGAGCATGTAGTAGCGCCGCCGGTCCTGCTTGGGATCGCCAGCCGGACGGCGGGCGGCAGAACTCTGTTCGATCAGCGGTTGGATCGTGTCAGTGATCGTGTAGCGGTAGATGGAGTCGCAGTACCACGCCTTCAGTCCGATCAATTCTCCGATCCCGTCCTGGGCGAAGTCATGGGCGAAGGCGATGCCCGGGTCGTAGCGCTTCTCGTGGCCGACGATCACAACCCGGCCGCTGCGCCGCTGCGCCTCGACCAGTTCCTCGGCCTCCTCCACCGTCACCCCCATCGGCTTCTCCACCAGCACGGACTTGCCGGCATCCAGGGCGCGGATCGCCAGCGGCACGTGGAACTGGTCCGCCACCGCGATGATCACCGCATCCACCCGGGGATCGGCGAGCATGGCGTCGAAGTCGGCGAAGGAGGTTGTCGGCTGGTGCACCGTTACCATCCGCTCGCGCAGGTCGTCGGCAACATCGCAGATGGCGTACAACTCGACGTCGTCGGACTTCCGGCACGCGGGAAAGTGCGCGGCCTGGGCAATCTGGCCGGCACCGAGCACCCCGATGCGGAACCTGTCTTCCATTCCACTCCCCTTCTCATTGATCATGGTCAGAACCGCGCGCGACCCCGCGGCCACGGGTTCACGTTCTCCGTCGGTTCGGGGCGGCCCGGGTCTGGTCGCTCCGGGACTGGTCGCTCCGGGACTGGTCGCTCCGGGACTGGTCGCTCCGGGACTGGTCGAAGGCCGGGATGGCGAAGAACCGGCTCATCGGCAGCGATGCGGCCCCCATCACGACCGCGTCGATCCCGAAGGTCGCGGTGGACACGTCGCAGCCCAGTCCGCTGGCGGTCAGTGCCGCACCGAGCCGCCCAAGCCGGTCCTCGTCGATCAGGGCCGAGGCGCGGCCGCCGAGGACGAACAGGTCGGGAGCCAGCAGCCGAAGGATGGTCACCAGCAACCACGTCAACCGGCCCTCCCAGACTCCGACCGCGACCTCGGCGCCCGCGCTGCCGGCCGCCAGCGCCGCGACGAGTGCGTCCAGGTCCTCGGTCGGGGCCCCCCGCTCGGCAGCGAGGCGGTACAGCGCATCGATCCCGATCAACTCCTCCAGCGCCGGCGCCACCCGGGTGGTGTCACTGAGGTTGGAGACCGGGATGTGTCCGGCCTCGCCCGCCCAACCGAGACGGCCGCGGTAGAGCGAGCGGCCGAGCACCAGACCGACACCGACACCGTGGTCGAGCAGGACGTAGGCGACATGATCATGGCGCCGTCCGACCCCGAATTCGGTCTCGCTGAGTACGGCGGCGTTGGCGTCGTTCTCCATCAGGACGTCGGTGCCGAAGGCCTGCTGCAGGGTCCGGCCGAACTCGACCTCCGACCAGCGCAGCCCCGGCGCGTGGATGATCACCCCGTCCTTGACCACGCCGGGCACGGCGACGCCGATCCCGGTCAGCCGGCTGGTGAGTTCCGCATCATTCGCGATCGCCGACCGGAGCAGGGCAACCAGGGACTCCTCCATCTCCCCCGGTCCGGCATCGGCGCGCGTCGGGCTCGCCGCCCGGACGACCTCTCGTCCGCTGAGGTCGAGGACGACGGCGGTGGAGACGGCGTGACCGATCTCCAGTCCGGCGAAGTACGCACTGGATGCGTTCAGTTCCAGCCGGACGGCCGGTCGTCCGGCCCGTCCGGGCCCTGCGGCCCGACCGTCCGCTTCGCGGATGAGATCCGACTCCAGCAGCGCGCTGGAGATGCCGGTCAGGGTGGACTGGCGCAGGCCGAGGAGACCGGCGAGTTCGGTCCGGCTCGCGGGGCCGGCCTCACGCAGGGCGGCGAGAACGCGGCGTTCGTTGACGTGCCGAACCCAGGCATTCGTGGCCACCTCGCCCCCGTTCGCCTTTACTTCACGCCGTGAATGAATCCATACTTTAAGCACGGGTGCTGATGCTGTCAAGACCTGGACAGACACCGGATCCCTGCCGAGCAACGGATCTGGGGGTCGTCCCGTGGTGCGACGCACCAATGGCTAAAGTCGGTCGCATGAAGATCCTCGAGGAGGGCGCCGTCGCCGTCGTCACCGGCGCGGCCGGGGGCATCGGTAGGGAGATCGTCGCGACGCTGGCCGCCGAAGGAGTCCGAATCGCCGGCTGGGACCGCGTCGGCGCGGACTTCACCGCGATGGCGGCCGCCTGTGAACGCGCCGGGGTGGCGTGGACCGCGACCGAAGTCGACGTCCGCGACCGGGACGCGACCCTCGCGGCCGCCCGCGCCGCCACCGAGCTGGGCACGGTGCGCTACGGGGTGAATGCCGCCGGGGTCGACAACCTCCAGCCGACCGCCACGATGCCGACCCGGGACTGGCGTGACGTCTTCGCGGTGAACGTGGACGGAGTCCTGTTCAGTTGCCTGGCCCAACTCGACGTGATCGGCCACCACGGTGGATCCATCGTGAACATCGCTTCCATCTCAGGCATGATCGTCAACCGCGACTGCGCTCCGCACGCCGCCTACAGCGCCTCCAAGGCTGCGGTGATCCACCTGTCCCGCACGCTGGCGGTCGAGTGGGCTCCACACGGCGTGCGGGTCAATTCAGTCAGCCCCGGCTACACCCGGACCGAGATGACCGATTCCAACCCCGATGAGCTCAACGTGGCCTTCCGGCGCCAGTCCCCGCTGGGACGGATGGCCGAGCCCAGCGAGATCGCCGCCCCGGTGGCCTTCCTGCTGGGTTCCGGCGGAGGATTCATCACCGGTGCGAACCTGCCGGTCGATGGCGGGGTGACCGTGTGGTGACGGCCCCCGAACGTCTTCCGGACACACGCATTCCCTCCGAACCAAGGGATTCCTCATGATCACCTTCTCCTTGACCGGCAAGCGCGCCTTGGTCACCGGCGCGGCCCAGGGCATCGGCTACGGCGTCGCCGAGGCATTCGCAGCCCAAGGCGCCGCGGTGGCGATCCTCGACGTGAACGCAGACCACGTGCGGGAGGCCGCGGCCGCCCTGGCCCGGTCCACGGGGACGGAGGTGATCGGCGTCACCGCCGACGTCCGGGACCCCGCGTCGGTGGAGACGGCCATCGACGAAGTGACCTCACGCCGGGGCGGCCTCGATGTCGCCGTGAACAATGCTGGCGTCGGCAACGCGACCTCGGTGCTGGGGACCACGGACGAGGAGTGGCGCCGGGTCTACGACGTCAATGTCGACGGAGTTTTCTACTGTTGCCGCGCCGAGGGGCGGTGGATGCTCGAGAACTCAGTACCGGGGTCGATCATCAACACCGTCTCCATGTCGGCGTTCGTCAGTGTGCCGCAGCACCAGACCCCGTACAACTCCTCCAAGAGCGCCGCGCTGGGACTGACCAAGAGCCTGGCGAACGAACTCGCCCCGGCCGGGATCCGGGTGAACTCGGTGAGTCCGGGCTTCACCCTGACTCCGATGGTGAAGACCGAGCGGATGCGTCCCCAGCACGAACTCTGGACCTCGCTGACCCCCGCCGGCCGACTGGCCGAGGTGGAGGACCTGGTCGGCGCCTACGTCTTCCTGGCCAGCGACGCCTCCCGGTTCATGGTCGGCCACGACCTACTCATCGACGGCGGCTACACCCTGCGCTGACAACCGTGATCAACCGGCGCCCGCTGATCAACTCAACCGGCGCACTCGCTGAGCCGGCCTGCGGCGCACACGCTGATCGAGCCTGTCGAGATCACCTGTGACCGGTGCGCAGCGACCCGACCCGTTCGTCACGCCACCTCGGCTGCCCGGCGACGACGCTGCTCGACCGGATCCGGAACCGGGGCGGCAGCCAGCAATCGGCGGGTGTAGTCGTCCGCCGGTTCGGTGAGGACCTGCACTCGCAGCCCCTGCTCAACGATCCTCCCGCGATGCATGACGGCGATCCGGTCCGCCAGTTCGTCGACGACGGCGAGGTCGTGGCTGATGAACAAACAGGCGAACTGCAGTTCGCGCTGGACGCGTCGGAACAGCTCGAGCACGGTGGCTTGGACGGAGACATCGAGGGCCGAGGTCGGCTCGTCGGCGATCAGCAACTTGGGGTCGAGACTGATGGCACGCGCGATCGAGACCCGCTGACACTGCCCGCCGGAGAGCTCGTGCGGGAATCGGGAGGCCCAGGCACTGGGCAGTTCGACGGCATCGAGCAGCTCTTGGCGACGCGTCTCGAGCGACTGCCCCCGAAGCCGGCCGTGCACGCGCAGTGGCTCGTCGATCGCGTCGCCGATCGTGTGTCGAGGATCCAGCGCGGCAAGGGGATTCTGGAAGACGACCCCGATGCGTTTGCGCAGCTGACGCAGCGTTCGGGCCGAGGAACCGACCGCGTCGACCCCCTCCACCCAGATCTTTCCCTCGCGGGCGGGTGTCAGTCCGGTGATGGCCTTGCCGATGGTCGACTTGCCGGACCCGGACTCCCCCACCAGCGCCAGTACCTCGCCGGGTGAGATCTCAAGGCTGGCGTCCTCCACCGCCTTGACGGTGTGCAGTCGTCGCCGGTACTCCACCGAGAGTCCCTCGACCCGGAGCACCGCCTCGGCGCCGTGGCCACCCGGGCGCGACCTGGCCGCCAGCCGCGGGACGGCGGCCAGGAGTGTGCGGGTGTAGTCGGCCTGCGGATGCGCGAAGAGTTCCTCTGCCCCCTGGGTCTCCTCGACACCTCCGTCGCGCATCACGACCACCCGGTCAGCCACGTCCGCGACCACGCCCATGTCGTGGGTGATCATCAGGATTGCCACCCCGATCCGTTCGCGCATCTCCAACAACACATCGAGGATCTCGCGCTGCACGGTGACGTCCAGGGCGGTCGTTGGCTCGTCGGCAATCAGCACCTCCGGCTCACAGGCCAGTGCCATCGCGATCACCACCCGCTGGGCCTGGCCACCGGAGAGCTGGTGCGGATAGGAGGAGATGCGGGCCTCCGGCTCGGGCAGGTCCACCATCCGCAGCAACTCGACGGCTCGCTCGCGACGCTCGGCGGAGGCCAGCTGCGGAAAGTGACGGCGCAACATCTCCCTGAGCTGGAAGCCGACGGTGAAGACCGGGTCCAGGGCGCCGAATGGGTCCTGGAAGACCATCGCGATCCGCTTTCCGCGCACGGCCGCCAAGGTACGGGCGTCGCCGCCGAGGAGTTCGGCCCCCTCCAGCCGGATGCTGCCCTCCGACCGGGCGTTGGGCGGCAGCAGACCGAGGACACTCAGGGCGGTGACCGACTTGCCCGAGCCGGATTCCCCCACCACCGCGAGGACCTCACGCTCGTGCAGTTGCAGGGACACGTCGCGTACGGCCGGCACCAGCCCACCCCCGGCAGTGTGGAAGTTGACGCTCAGTCGCTCGATCTCGAGCAGCGGGACGGTCATGTCGCCTCCTGTGCCGGGTCGTCGTCCGCCGAGGTGGCCGCACCCTCCGGCAAGGCATCGATCGCGTCGCGGTAGGCGTACCAGTCCACGATCATCTGCCGCTGGTACCCCCGCAGCCAGGTCATGTAGCGCTCGGCGATGACCAACCGTCGATGGGGACTCGGCCGTTTGCCAGCATCGGTGTGCAGTCCGCTCCGGATGACGACCGACATTCGTCGCAGGTTGTCGCGCTCGCCCGCGAGGAAGGTCCCCCAGACGTCGTCCTCGACCCGGAAGAAGTGCCGACGATCGCCCGGGACGGTGTGCCGATTGATGATGCCGATCGAGACCAGCGAGCGGGTCGCCATCGAGATGGCCCCGGCACTTGCCTGCAGCAGTTGCGCGATCTGCAGCGCCGACAGGTAAGGCTCATCGGAGATGATCAGGAGGCCGAGGACTCGTCCCTCCATCCGCGAGGCGTTCAGGGAGTCCCAGGCGGTGGCGAAGTCCTCGATGAAGACTGTCGTCTCGGCGTCGAGCGCGTCACTCATGGTGACATTCTCCCCGCGATGCCGGCGGGATTCCCCGCAGACATCCCCTCTCGGAACCGCTCGATCGGCCAGGCAGTCATGGCCCCCAGGCGAACCGACTGGATCTCGCCGTCCGCACCGCGTTCGACCGCGACCTCCTCCCCGGTGGGACCGAAGCCGGGCACAGGCTCGAGGACGAGCCGGTCACCGTCGAAGGCCAGCCGTTGGTGTGCCGTGGCCGGCTCCGGCATACGGGACTGGATGGCGTGCAGGATGCCCCCGAGGTCGACCAGGTCCGTCACCCCCCACAGGTTGGCGAAGCGGCCAGTGGGAATCTGATCAGTGGGAATCTGATCAGTGGGAACCGACCCGGTGGGGATCGGGTCCGGCTTCTCCGCCGCGGCCTTCAGGGCCAGGTCCACGAGCTGGATGATGCCGGTGGCGATCGCGTCCGCGGGGCCGTCCACAGAGTTGGTCAGGCAGGAGACGACCAGACCGTCCGTCGGATCGATCCATGTACGGGTGATGTGGCCCGGATAGCCGCCGGAGTGGCCGATGAGCTCGCGGTCGCCGATCGTGCGCAGGTCCAACCCGAGTCCGTAGCGGCCGATCTCCCGCTCGCGCACAAGTACGCGCGACTCCTCGCGCTGCATCAGCCGCTTGGAGGCATCGGTCAGGAGGGTCTCGTCCCCGAAGACATGGGCCCGCCCGTACCTGGTCATCTCGCGCGCGGTGGAGTACCAACCAGTGGCCGACGCCATGGCCCGGGTGTCCACGTGCGGAATGACCCGCCGCGGGTCGCCGTACGCGGTCCGACCGGTGTGGCCGCTGGCGTACTCGCCCGCCCGCTCCGGGGCGTACTCGGGTCCGGTGCGTTCCAGGCCGAGGGGCTGGACGACAAACTCCTGGCCGAGCTCGGCATAGGTGCTCCCGCTCACCCGCTCGACGATGAGACCGAGCAGGCTGTAGCCGATGTTGGTGTACTTGAAGTGCTCATTGCTGGCGAAGACGTTCCCCTCCGTCCGCAGCACGTCGAGGAGTTGGTCCCGGTCGAGGAAGGGTCGTTCGTGCTGCCAGAAATCTCCGTCCGAGGAGTCCCTGATGATCCCGGCCTGGTGCCCCAACAACTCCCGGACTGTGACCCCGGCGATCGCAGAACCCGCCAGTTCCGGCACGTGCGCGTCGGCCCGGTCATCGAGTCGCAGGCGGCCGTCCTCGACGAGTCGGAGCACGATCACAGCCGTCATCGTCTTGGAGTGCGAAGCGACCCGGAACAGGTGCTCGGTGGTCAGGGACTCGCCGGAGTCGGAGTCGGCCAGACCCCAGGCGAGGTCCACGATCACCTCGTCGCCGTGGGCGACGGCAAGTTGCACTCCGGCAGCCCCGCGGTACTCGGCCTGGAAGCGCGCCCAATCCGCCAGATAGGCGGAGATGGATCGGAGTACGAGCCGGGGATCGGGATCGGAACTCATGAGCGTCCTTTCGGGTCGAGGGCATCACGCAGTGCATCGCCCAGCATGATCAGGCTCACCACGGTCAGGGTGAGGAAGACGCTCGGGAAGATCAGCGTGTGGATCGCTGTCTGGAAATGTCCCTGCGCCACCGACAGTTGCAGTCCCCAGGAGATCGACGGTTGGGTCAGGCCGACTCCGAGGAAGGTCAGAGTGGACTCGGCCACGATGACACTGCCCACCATGGTGGTGACGACGGCCAGGGCGGGCGCGAGAGCGTTGGGCAGCACGTGCACGAGGATGACGCGTCCGTGTGAGAATCCCATGGCGTGGGCGGCCTGGACGAACTCGCGTTCCCGGATGGAACGCACCGAGCTCCGGATCAACCGCGCCAGCGTCGGCCAGGAGAAGAAGGCCAGCACCAGAGCGAGAACGAGCGGGGACCGCCGCGGAGCGCTGTTCAGCACGACGATGGCACCGAGGAGGAAGGGGAATCCGAGGAAGACATCCGCGGTACGGGCGATGATCCGGTCCGCCAAGCCACCGAAGTAGCCCGCCAGAGTTCCCATCACCAAGGCGACGAAGAGGCAGAGCCCGGTGGTGACCAGCCCGATGAACAGCGACGTGCGGGTTCCCTGGAAGACGTTGGCGAGGATGTCGCAGCCCTGCAGGTCGGTCCCGAAGAGGTGCCCCGGCCCCGGCGGCTGGTTGGACTGCTCGAGCGGACAGACCCGGGGATCGGATTCGCCGAAGAGCCCCGCCAGCGGGCCGGGGAGGACGGCGATCAGGAGGAGCAGAAGCAGCGCGACCAGACTGACCCAGAACTGGATCCGGCGGCGCAACGTCGACCAGACACCACGCCGACCGGCGACGGTGACGATCTCCTCGGCGGCAAGTTCAGTCATGGCGGATCCTGGGGTCGAGCAGTGAACTGACCACGTCGACCAGCACGTTGGTCACCAGGAAGACCAGGATCAGCGCGGTGGCGACCCCGACGATCAACGTCCCCTCCTGGTTGCGGATCGCCTCGAAGAGCAACTGGCCGACTCCCGGCAGGTTGAAGATCCCCTCGATGACCACCGTGCCACCGAGGAGGAAGCCCAGCTCGATGGCCAGATAGGTGAGCACCGGGGCGGCCGAGTTCCGCATCACGTGCACGCCGACGATCTCCCGGCGCGGTATCCCCTTCGCGATGAGCGTACGGACGAAGTCACTGCGCAGGGTGTCGATCACGCTGCCGCGCATGAGTCGGGAGACGCTGGCGAGCCCGTACAGCGCGACGATCAATGCAGGAAGGATGTACGCCGTCGGCCAACCCTCACGGGTGCCGGCGAGCGGCACCCAACCCAACTTCAGGCCGAAGATGATCTGTGCGGAGACGCCCAGGACGAAGACCGGGATCGACGTGGCCAGGACCGTGCCGAACAGCATGGCGCGATCGAGCAGCCCGCCTTGCCGGAGGCCGGCCACGAGGCCGAGGAAGACCCCGATGGAGAGTTCGAGGACCCAGGCCGTCAGGGCCAACGTGATCGTCACCGGCCATCGCAGGGCCAGGGAGTCGGCGATGGACCGCCCGTCGTAGGTCGTCCCCAAGTCACCGGTCACCAATCCCCCGAGGTAGTGCAGGTACTGCTGCCACAGGGGATCGTCGAGTCGGTACTCGGCGCGCAGGGCGGCGACGACATGATCGGGCAGCGGCCGATCTCCCCCCATCGAGGCGATGGGGTCGCCGGGCAGGCTGAAGACCGCCGCATAGATGATGAAGGTGACCCCGAGGAAGACGATGACGAGCTCGATCAGCCTTCGGATCAGGAAGCGGATCACGCGCGTGCCCGCCCCAGGGCAGCATCGGCCACGGCGACCAGCGAGGAGTACTGGACACCGACCAGCCGCTCCACCGGCCAAGTGATCAGCCCGGTCACCGCGGCCGCCTCCTCGTACCAGCCTTCCAGGTGGACACCGAGATCGTGGGCCGCCCGGCGAACCTCGGGGTTCGCGGTGCCGGCGGTGATCTCCGCCCGGAGCGTCCGGTGCAGCATGGAACCGAACCGCAGCCGGAAGCACCGGACGAGATCGTCGTTGGAGAAGACCTCGGCGACGGTGGCCCTGCGGTCGGACTCGACCTGCTCGACCCGGACACGTTGGGTGGCCGCCATGTCGGCCATCCTCCGCGCGAAGACCACGGCACCCCGGCGGAGCTGGGAGTCGATGTGCAGGTGTGGCTCGGCTCGCTCGAGGATTTTGCCCAGCACCTCACCGAGCTCGGCCAGGCCCTCCGCCTGCCGGCGCCGGACGGCGGCATAGGACTGATCGCTGGGGGTGGTGTCATCGGAGTCAGGATGGGACCAGTACGGCAGTTCCGCGACGAAGGCCAAGGTGTCGTGGTGGACCAGGTAGTCACCCAGCCCGCCGCCTTCGATCTCGGCCCCTGGGTCGATTCCCCGCTCGCTGAGCAGGTCGTAGAGCTCGGCGCTGCGCAGCACCGGGAAGACCGCGGTTGCCCAGGGCTTGATGTCGGGGACTTCCGGTTCGCCGCGATCCAACGGGAGTCCGAGACGCTCGGGAATGGCATGCAGGGCATCGACGAGTCCGTCGGGAGCGTGACTGAGGTAGTAGTAGACGCCGCCCAGTTCGCCGTTGTGCAACCCCACCGTCATGACGGGGCTCGACCGGTCGATCACCCGCATGAGGGCGAGGGTCTCCGGAATGGAGCGATCGAAGTAGGCCGTGCGGTGGTCCAGTGGGAAGGACCACTCCACCTGCTCCACCGGGGCCGGGCGGTAGAAGCCCCGAGCGTAACCGACGCGATCACCCGGATCGTCGAACCAGGACTCGTTCAGCCGGGTGCCGTCCGGGTCGATGCACGGGATGATGTGCCAGCTGGCCGCCAACCCGGCAGCCGGTCCGCGCCCGGCGGCCAGGTCCTCGAGGAGTTGCAGCGCGGTGTGGAAGCCGATCGGCTCGTTCGGATGGACCCCGCCCACCACCAGAACGGCCGGACCGCTGCCGACCACGTACTCGTGCAGGGGCTCCCCGAGGCGGCTGGTTCCGATCCGCCTCTTGGCCACCGTGTCGCTGTGGTCTCGCACGATCGCATCCGCTCGCTCGCCGATCGCATCGACTCCCGGGAAGGTCCGCAGAGCGGCGAACTCACCCACATGGGACAGCAGCCGCTCCAGGAGATCGTCGCGTGCGGACGACGATGCACTCACCGATCAGCCCTCGGCGAGGACGATGTGGCTCAAGCGCGGATTGCCCCCCGGCTGGGTGACGAGGTCCTGGACGCGATCGCTGGTGACGTAGGAGTAGGTCTCGAAGAACAGCGGGGGGACGGGGAAGTTCTCCTGCAGGATCTCGTGCACCCGTACGTAGGCCTCGCCGCTCTCGTCGCCGCTGGCGTCGGCCTCGTTGATCGCCTCCTCGACCTCCGGCAGGTACATCGGGACACAGTTCTTGCACCCCCCGGTCTCGAGGAACATCTCACGCATGGTGGCCTGCTGGCTGGCGTACAGCGCGCCCCAGCGGGCGAAGAAGGGGCCGTCGATGTCTTCCCCGGTCCGGCGCTCCTGGAACTCTGCCCAGTCGATCGTCGGCGAGGCGACCGCGTCGATCCCGAGGTTCTGTCGCAGATTGTTCGCGATCGCGTTGAAGTAGTCGTCATCGCCCGTGCCGCCGGGGAAGACGATCTCCATCTTTCCTTCGAAGCCACCGGCTTCCTCGAGGAGGGCGGCCGCGGCCTCGGGGTCGTACTCGCAGTACTTGCCACAGATTCCCTCCGGCGTGCCGGGCATCACGGCCGGGGTCCAGGCCGTCGCCGGTTCCCACGCACCGCCGTAGACGACGTCGTTGATCGTCTCCCGGTCGATGGCCATCGAGATCGCCTGACGGACCCGGATGTCCTGGTAGCGCTCGTCCCACAGCGGCAGCCCCAGGAAGTTGATACCGGGACCGGGGAAGTTGTAGGCATGGTCCGCGCCGAAGTCCCCCTCGGCCTGGACGATCCGATTGGTGGGCACGGAGGCGACGTCGATGTTCCCCGCCAGCGCGTCGTTGTAGGCGGTCACCTGATCGGTGTACGGGGCGAAGCTGATCTGGTCGACGGTGGGGGATTCGCCGGCGTAGTCCGGGTAGGCGGTGACCACGATCGGTTCACCCTCGACGTAGTTCTCGCTCATCTCGAAGGCACCATTGCCCACTGGGTGGGCGTTGTAGGCGTCCAGGTCTGACAGGCTTTCGGAGGGCATCGGGAAGGTGCCGGTCTGGGACTGGGTGAGTTGGACCGGGAACTGGCTGTCGGCACTGCTCAGCTCGACCTCGAAGGTGAGTTCGTCCACCACCGTCAGGCCCGACATCTCCTTGGTCGCGGGCTCCCCGTCGGCGGTGTTGAGCTCATCGAAGCCGATGATCTTCGACAACTGGCCGGAGTTCTCGAAGGCGTTCGGACCGTAGGCGACCGTGTTCCAGGTGTCGACGTAGTCCTGCGCGGTGACTGAGCTTCCGTCGTGGAAGGTCCACCCGTCGCGCAGCGTGATCGTCCACGTGGTCTGGTCGTCACTCTCGACGGACTCCGCCTGGATGTAGTTCAGGGTGCCGTCGAGTTCGAGGTAGGTGAGCGGGGCCCAGACCGCCATCGACAGGTCGAAGGCGACGTCCTGGCGTCCGGGGATGAGCAACTTGGGCTCGGTGACGGCCATGGTGATCGCGCGCCCGTCTGCGGCTCCGTCCTCGCCCGATCCTCCGCCGCCGCAGGCCGACAGCAGAAGGGTCGCGCCCAGAATCGCCACCACACCGTTGCGAAGTCTCTTCATCGGGTCTCTCCAAGGGGAGTGAGGGACGCGAGCAGCCCCTGCCGTGCCGACAGTCAAGCAGCGGGGCGGGCAGACAGCAATGGTTGTCTCAGAACTTTCACGATTTCATGAAAGTTTTATCCCTGCGACAACGTCGACCCGATCGGGTCGACCGGCCCTGCCCGCCCACGCCCGGCGAGCCGGTGTCGATCACTCGGTGAGCCGGCGTGCGGCGGTCTCGATCCGTTCGTCGGTTCCGGTCAACGCGACCCGGACGAAGTCCCCACACTCGGTCCCGTAGAAGTCCCCGGGGGCGACCAGGATCCCTGCACTGGCAAGGAAGTCCACCGAGGCGCGGCCGGATTCGCCGCGGGTGCACCACAGGTACAGACCGCTCTCGGAGTGCTCGATCCGGAAGCCGGCTGCTTCCAGCGCGGGCCGGAGCACCGACCGTCGGTGGAGGTAGCGTTGGCGTTGCTGCTCGACGTGCTCCTGGTCGTCGAGCACGGCGATCATGGCGTGCTGGACCGGAGCCGGCATCATCATGCCGACGTGTCTGCGGACCTGCAGCAGCTCCGTGATCAACTCCTTGTCGCCGGCAACCAGGCCGGCACGGTAACCAGCCAGGTTGGACCGCTTGGAGAGGGAGTGCAGGGCGAGGATCCCGGTCAGCGAGCCACCGTTCACAGCGGGGTCCAGCACCGAGACGGGTTCGACCTCCCAGCCGAACTCGCCGTAGCACTCGTCCGAGACGAGGAGGGCCCCGTGCTGGCGTGCCCACTCGATCCGGCGGGAGAGTTCCTCGGCCGGCAGGGTCTCGCCGGTCGGGTTCGACGGGGAGTTGATCCAGACCAGCAGCCGCTCGCCGTCAGCGGGTGGAGCCACCGACGACAGGTCGTCGGCCACCTCCAGCACACTGTCGGTGACGTTGGCACCCACCGCGTACGTCGGGTAGGCCCTGGACGGGATGACAATCCGATCCGCCGCACCGAAGCCCAGCAGGCTCGGCAACTGGGCGATCAACTCCTTCGTGCCCAGAAGCGGCAGGGTCGCCGACGGTCCGAGGTCGGCACCCCACCGGCGACGCAGGTAGTTCGCCATCGCGATACCGAGCTCGGGGATCCCGGACACCGTCGGATAGCCGGGGCTGTTCGCCGCGTCGACGAGCGCCCGCACGGCGATCTCCGGCGTCGGGTCCACCGGGGTGCCGATGGACAGGTTCACCACCCCGTCCGGGTGGGCCAGCGCACGTTCCTTGGCGGCGCGGAGCGTGTCCCAGGGGAAATCCGGGAACCGATCCGCGAGTCGTCCGGAGGTCACTCGTCGTGCTCTTGCGGGGGCAGCGCAGCGACGATCGGGTGGTCCTTGTCGATGGTGCCCATCTTGGCCGCCCCTCCGGGGGAACCGAGATCGTCGAAGAACTGCACGTTGGCGTCGTAGTACTCCTTCCACTCCTCGGGGGTGTCGTCCTCGTAGAAGATGGCCTCCACCGGGCAGACCGGCTCGCAGGCTCCACAGTCAACGCATTCGTCCGGGTGAATGTAGAGCATTCGTTTGCCCACGTAGATGCAGTCCACGGGACATTCCTCGACACAGGCCAGATCCTTGAGATCGACACACGGCTGCGCGATGACGTACGTCACAATCCACTCCTCGCTCATCGGTGGCACGAAAGTGGTGTGCCACAGGTACCTCCCCTAGTATCGCGCTTCGGTGGGCGTTTCGCCGCACCGCCCTCCCAATGGGACGAGAAGGAGACCGAGATGGGCCGCACGTCGGACCCTGGCCCTGCCGGCGGGGGATCGCGCCCGGAGCCCTCCGTGGGTGATCGGGTGGTCGTCCGGTACCGGCTGTCGGACGGCTCGGCCACCGATGTCCTCGGCTTCCTGGTGTCGCGGAGCCCGGCCACCCTGACCGTGACCGGGACCGACGGCACGCCCCGCCGGGTGTCGCGGCGTGCGCTGATCACCTGGAAACGGATCCCGACCGTCTCCCGGGGGCAGGACCCGCTGCGTGAACCCGCCGACGTGCTGCAGCGCCTGAGCACCGATGGCTGGGTGGCCGACAGCGAACCCATGGGCGAGTGGGTGCTGCGCTGGGCCGACGGCTGGACCCGCCGAGCGAACTCCTGCTTGGCGACGGGTGATCCGGGACTCGACTTCCCGGCGGCCGCCAACGCCGTGGTGGAGCACGCCCAGGGCAAGGGCATCGCCCCCCGCGCCCTCGTCATCGACGACTCTCCCGAACACCGGGGGCTGGCCGAACTGGGCTGGACCACGGAGGTCAGCACCCTCGTCCTCGTCCAGCGACTGGTGGACCAACTCGGCGCGTACCCGGTCGAGGCCCCGGAGGTACGCCTCGAGACGACCCTGGGCGCTGCGTGGCTGGCAGCCGCCCTGGCCGACCGGCCCGGCCCGGTCGACGCCGCCCGATCGGTCCTGACCGGCCGCGGCCCGCAGGCGTACGCGTCGATCGTCACGGACGGGCGGATCGTCGCCCGGGGCAAGGCCCATGTGGCCGGACCGTGGACCGGACTGTCCGCTCTGGCCACGGACGAGGAGTACCGCGACCGGGGCCTGATGTCACGGATCAGCGACGCCCTCGGGCTGTGGGCCGCACGGCTCGGCGCCCGGAGCACCTACCTCCAGGTCGAGGCCGACAACGACGCCGCGCTGGCTCGCTACCTTCGACAGGGGTACGCCGAGCACCACCGCTACCACTACCTGCGACCCCGCCCGTTGGTCGATTGAGTACGAGCCTCGAGCGCGCCGAACCCCGATCTCGACCAGCCGGCCCCGGCGGCCTCGACCGGCGGCGAACTACTTGCAGACGATCTCGTCGCCGGGGGAATAGCGCCAGTGGTAGTTCTCCCGCTTGACTTCCTTGCCGTCCTTGATGAAGGAGCGGTAGTAGTCAGCGTCGAAGCCGCGGATCGGCGCTTGGTACTCGCAGTCGTCTGACTTGTTCTCGATCTTCTGGCCGGTGGTGTAGTTGGACTTCTTCGCGTCCGGCGACTTGATCTCGTCCCACACCTGGGTGGACCACATCCGGACGGTGATCGAGCCCTGCCCACCCGGCGACGCGCTGTTCGTGGACGCCGTGACCAGGACCCCGTACTTGGTGTCGTTCTGGAAGCGCAGGTCGATGGAGCCGTAGTAGACGGTCGCCTCCCGGCCCGCCGGGTAGCGGGGGAAGTAGAGCGTGTGCGGCTGGTGCTCGATGTCCTTGAGGCCGGCGAAGAACATCGCGTTGTACACGGTGGTGGCACTCTGCGAGACACCACCGCCGACCTCCTTCACGAGCCGCCCGTTGTTGATGACGTACCCGCCGATGTAGCCGTTGGCCTCGGTCCGCTCGCCCAGGACATCATTCAGGCTGAAGGTCTCACCCGGCTTCACCAGGGTGTTGTTCATCTTCTTCGCGGCGAGCCCGAGGTTGACGTTGCGGTACTCGGCGTACGGGAAGTTGGTGGTGAACTCCCCCACGACCTCCTTGACGCCGAGTTTCTTCGCCTCCGCGGTGGTGAAGTCAGCCTTGGCTCCGGTCAACTTGACCGCAACCGAGCGCTCGTTGCCAGACTTGGTCAGGGCCGGCTGGACCGACTTGAGCAGGTTGGCAGCGGTGATCTCGCTCCCGTTCCGAGCCGGGACGACGGCGGGTTCGCCGCCCTCCAACCGGACGGTGGCGTTCCGGGGGCCCTTCAGCTCCAGGCTCTTGATCCCCTTGGCGGCCGACTTGTGCAACTTCTTCGCGTCGACCTTCGGCGCCAGGGTGCCATCCTTGGGCTCGAAGGTGGTCGCGTTGCCGATCTGGGCGGCGGCGACCTCGAAGGAGCCCTCCCCCTCGACCCGTACCTTGACCGGGGCGGAGACGGCCTTGCTGGCGAAGTCCTTCACCACCGTGTCGATCTCCTCAGTGGTGATCTCGGGCTCGGCCACTTCGGCGGCCAACTCCACCACGTCGCTGCTGAGGTAGGCCTCCTCGATGGTCCCCGAAGCGGCCTCGGCATCGAGAGCGACTCCGGCGACGGCGTCTGTGCGCTTCACCTCGGCGCCGTCGAAGGCGAGGGTGGCATCCTTCGCCTTGACTGCGGCCTCCTTCGCCAGGTGGGTCACCGCGGCCGACAACTTCTCCTCGTCGACATCGACGACCGCTTCCCGGTCGGTGCCGCCGGTCAGTACGTTCCAGATGTTGCGCGGATCGAAGCTCCGGCCACCACCGGACCGAGCGACGCTCTCCTCGTAGTCGATCGTCAGGCCGTACGCGGCCGGGTCGACCTCGAACTCCTTCTCCCCCACCGTGGCCGCGATCGGGGCCTCCGCCTCGTCCTGCAACTCGGTGCGTAGGGTCTCGACGGCCTCGTCCGGGGACTGGCCACCGATCGGCACTCCGGCGACCTGGGCGTCTCGCGGCAGCTTGTCGCCCGCCATCAGGTAGCCGACCGCGTAGACGGCCGCGAGGACGACGAGCACACCAGCGACGACCAGTCCGAGAACCTTCTTCCGGCTGCGGCGGCCGGTCTTCTCGTCCTCCTCGATCGACGGGGTCACGCTGGTCTCCACCAGCGCCTCGTCGGGCGTGTTCTCGTCGTTCGTACTCAACAGGGCCTCATGTCAGGTCAGGAAGTTGGACGCCGGAAATCGGAGGCACGGCGCCCCCGGACACACTTGCCGCCCGATTCTACGTGAGGATACCCGGCACTCCGATTCGCGGTGACCTGCGCCACACCGGGATCAGAGTCCGGCGAAGATGTCGTCGGCCCAGCCGTCGCCGGGGAACGGCACCCCGGAGGCCAACCGGAAGTGCTCGTAGCGCCAGGCATCGGTGCCCATCCGCTCGAAGGTGGCGAAGAAGGCGCTGTCCGGGTCGATCTGGGTGGGGTACGACTTCATCGCGGTGCGCTTCTGCTCGATCACGTCGGCGCCGTCGACCTGGACGTCGATCGCCTCGTCCTCGATGACCATCGGCGGCATCTCACCGTCCGGGTCCATCCCGCCCCAACTCTCGGTGTCGCCGGCCTCTCGGAGGGCGCGTATCGCCTTGCGCATCCAGGAGGCGCTCATGGCGCTCCACAGCACCCGCGGGGTCACCCATGCCTCGCCGAGGTCGGGGCGGTAACTGCGGATGCCGGCGAGTTGGGCGGCGTAGGTGGCCACCCGGTGGGCCTGGACGTGGTCGGGGTGCCCGTACCCGCCGAACTGGTCGTAGGTGATCAGCACCTGCGGCTTGCGGGACCGGATCACCGGCACCAACTCGTCCGCGGCGACCAGCAGGTCGGCGCGCCAGAAGCAGTCGTCGTGCAGGGTGTCGCCGGCCGTTGCCATGCCCTGCTCGTCGTAGATCATGCCGGAGTCGCGGAAGCGGTAATCACCGCCGAGGCGTAGGTGGTCGGAGACCCCGAGGGCCGCCATCGCGGCCTGCAGCTCCCCCAGCCGGTGCTCGGCCAGCCGGTCCTCTTCCGCCGAACCGAGGTGGACCAGGTCCGGGACCAGGATCTCGCCCTCCTCACCCAGGGTGCAGGTGACGAGGGTGACGGCGGCACCTTCGGCGGCGTAGCGGGCCATCGTCGCGCCGGTCCCGATGGTCTCGTCGTCGGGATGGGCGTGCACGAGCAGTAGCCGCCGCCCGGCCAGGTCTTCGGGCGCATTCGCCGGATCGGACGTCTCTTCGGTGCGGGTTTCTTCGGTCACGTACCGAGCGTATCCGCTCCCCCGGACGGCGCCACCCGAATTGACCGGGGCGGACACCAACGCGGACGGCTCTTCAGACGACCTGGCGGACCTCGGCGAAGTGACAGGCGGACACGTGCTCGCTCTCCCCGTCCGGGTGCTCGACCAACAACGGCTCCTCGACCGAGCACTTCTCCTGCGCCTTCCAGCACCGCGTGTGGAAGCGGCAGCCCGACGGCGGGTTGGCCGGGCTCGGCACGTCCCCGCTGAGCACGATCTGCTCGCGGCGGTTCCGCAGGCTCGGGTCCGGCACCGGGACCGCCGACAACAACGCCTGGGTGTACGGGTGGGTCGGCCGGGTGTAGATCTGGTCCTCGTCCCCCAACTCGACCATCTTGCCGAGGTACATCACCCCGACCCGGTCGGAGATGTGGCGCACGACCGAGAGGTCGTGGGCGATGAACACGAACGACAGGTTCAACTCGTCCTGCAGCCGCTCCATCAGGTTGACCACCTGCGCCTGCACCGAGACGTCCAGTGCGGACACCGGCTCGTCACAGACCAGCACCTTCGGGTTCAGGGCGAGTCCGCGGGCGATCCCGACCCGCTGTCGCTGCCCGCCGGAGAACTGGTGCGGGTAGCGGTTCACGTGGTCCGGGCTGAGCCCGACCAACTCCAGCAACTCCATCACCCGCTTGCGGCGCCCGCCCTTGGGCACCACGTCGCGGTGGATCTCGAACGGCTCGCCGATGATGTCGCCGACCGTCTTGCGCGGGTTCAGCGAGGTGTACGGGTCCTGGAAGACGATCTGCACGTCCCGGCGCAATTTGCGCAGCGCCGATCCGCCCAGCTTGTACACGTCGATGTCATCGAGGAAGAGGCTGCCGGCGGTCGGCTCCTCCAGGCGCATCAACAGCCGTCCGAGCGTGGACTTGCCGCACCCGGACTCCCCCACGATGCCCAAGGTCTCACCCCGGTGCAGGTCGAAGGACACCCCGTCGACCGCCTGCACGTGCCCCTTCACGGTGCGCAGTACGCCACCGCGGATGGGATAGTGCTTGACCAGGTCCTTGGCGGACAGCACCACGTCCTGACTCATCGCAACTCCTCCCCGTCGACGGTTTCCGTGGTCGATCCGACCTCGTCCCCCGGATCGGCCGCCTCGGCCAACGCGTCGGTGTCGGCGGCGGCAATGTGCCGCTGGCCCTCCAACTGCCCGGACATCAGGTCCTCGGCGAAGTGGCAGGCACTGACCCGCCCGAGCCCCACCTCGATCAGCGGGGGCGGCGGATCCTCGCGGCAGATGTCGGCGGCGTACACGCACCGTGGGTTGAACGGGCACCCCTTCGGGATGTGCAGCAGGTTCGGCGGCAGACCGCCGATCGCGGTCAGCTCCTGGCCCTTCTGGTCCAGTCGCGGGATCGACTCCAACAACCCCTTCGTGTACGGGTGTGAGGGGGCGGCGTACAGCTCGTGCACGTCGGCCTGCTCGACCAGCCGACCGGCGTACATCACCGCGATCCGGTCGGCGACGTCGGCGACGACGCCGAGGTCGTGGGTGATCAGCACCAGCCCCATCTTGCGCTCCTCCTGGAGCTCGGCGAGTAGTTGCATGATCTGCGCTTGCACAGTCACGTCGAGAGCGGTGGTCGGCTCGTCGGCGATCAGCACCGCCGGGTCCAGCGCGATCGCGACGGCGATCATGATCCGCTGCCGCATCCCGCCGGAGAACTGGTGCGGGAAGGCCTTCACCCGTTGCCGCGCCCCCGGAATCTGCACCCGCTCCATCAACCTGATGGCCTGCTCCTGGGCATCGCGACGATTCACGCCGCGGTGCACCCGGAACATCTCAGCGATCTGCCACCCCACCGGGAACACCGGGTTCAAGGAGGAGAGGGCGTCCTGGAAGACCATCGAGATCTCCGCCCCACGGATCCGGCGGCGCTCCTCCTCCTTCATCGTCAACAGGTCGGAGCCGCAGTAGGCCACCCGACCTCCGGTGACGAACCCCGGCGGGGTGTCGAGGATGCCCATGATCGCCTGCGCGGTGACGGACTTGCCCGACCCGGACTCGCCCAGGATCGCCAGTGTCTCGCCCTCGTCCAGGCTGAAGGAGACGCCATTGATCGCCTTAGCGACCCCGTCCCGGGTCCGGAACTCGACATGCAGGTCCTCCACGTCCAGCAGTCGCCCGTCGGTCGGGTGCCAGGTGGACAGGGTGGCCAACTCTTCGACGGTGCCGGTCGGGCTCAGACGATCGGTCATGTTCGTGTCAGGCTTGCTCATCGTGTCCTCTCAGCGCAACTTCGGGTCGAGGGCGTCGCGGACCGCATCCCCGAGCAGGATGAAGGCCAGCACCGTGAGGGACAGGAAGATCGACGGGAAGATCAACATGAACGGCGCGGTGCGGATCAGTCCCAGCTGGGAGGCCTCGGAGATCGCCAGCCCCCAGGAGATCGCCGGCGGCTGCAGCCCGATCCCGAGGAAGGACAGCGTCGCCTCGACCGCGATGTAGGTGCCCAGGTTGATGGTCGAGACCACGATCACCGGGGCGACCGCGTTCGGCAGGATGTGCGAGACGATGATCCGCAGCGGGCTGGCACCGAGCGCCCGGGCCGCCTGCACGTAGTCGTTCGGTTTCACCTGGAGCACACTGGAGCGCATCAGCCGGGCGATACTCGGCCAGCCGAGGATCGAGATGGCGAAGACCACCTTGCCGACCACGAGCGGGTACGGCGTCTCGAAGGTGGAGGGAAAGGTGTAGAGGAAGAGAATGCCGCCGAGCAGCAGCGGGATGGCGAAGAACACCTCGCCCACCCGGGACAGCACCGCATCCGCCCAGCCGCCGAGGTAGCCCGACACGATCCCCACGATGGAGCCGAGGACCAGGGTGAACAGGGTGGCGAAGACGCCGACCAGGATCGAGGACCGCGCCCCATGCAACGTCCGGGCGTAGATGTCGTAACCCTGGATGTCGGTGCCGAACCAGTGCGCGCCACTCGGCGCCTGCACGGCGTTACCGAGGTCCCCGAAGTGCGGGTCCTTGTTCGTGAACAGCCCCGGCGCGACGGCCAGCACGATGAAGAAGAGGATCAGCACCGCCGAGACCCAGAACAGCGGGTTCCGGCGCATCTCGCGCCAGGCGTCGGACCACAGGGACCTGGTCTCACCCTCACCCGGCTGGGTGTCTGCATCGACGACGGCCTGCTGGGTGTCGGCGCCTTCGCTGAAGGTCACCGCGGGATCGGCTGCGCCGCCGGGAGGGCCCTGCGGGTGGGGGTCAGTCATTACTGATCCTCGGGTCCAGGACGCCGTAGAGGACGTCGACGAGCAGGTTCACCAAGAGGTAGATCAGCACCAGACAGACGATGGTGCCGACCACTGACACCCCGTCCTTGGCATTGATACTGCGGAAGAGGAAGCCGCCGATCCCGTTGACGTTGAAGATCCGTTCGGTCACGACTGCGCCACCCATCAGTGCACCGACGTCATAGCCGATGTAGGTGATCACCGGGATCATCGAGTTGCGCAGGGTGTGGATGCCGACCGTTCGGCCCCGACTGAGGCCCTTGGCCTTCGCCGTCCGGACGTAGTCGGAGCGCAGGTTCTCGATCAGGTTGGCCCGCATCAACCGGGAGATGTAGGCCACCGAGAAGGAACCGAGGACCAATCCGGGCAACAACACCTCGCCCCAGGTCCCCTGGGTCGCGGTGACCGGGGCGATGCCGAGCCGGATGCCGAAGATCATCTGGGCCAGGCCACCGACGACGAAGACCGGGATGGAGATGATCAGCAGGCTGCTGACCAACACCAGGTAGTCCAGGAAGCGTCCCTTGCGCAGGGCCGCGAGAACGCCGGCGGCGATGCCGGCGATCGCCTCGAAGACGACGGCGATGAAGGCCAGTTTGAGCGTGGTCGGCCAGCGGGCGGCCAGTTCGGCCGAGACCTGGTTGCTGTAGAAGTTCTCGCCCAGATTGCCCTGCACCAGTTGGCCGAGGTAGAGCACGTACTGCACCACCAGCGGCTTATCCAGGTTGTACTTCTCGTTGAAGGCCTGGATGTAGGAGTCCGGGCAGGCCCGCTCCCCGCAACGTCCTACGGTCGGGTCGCCCAGGGCGAAGACCATGGCGTAGATCAAGAAGATGGTGCCCAGGACCACCGGGATCATCTGCAACAGGCGGCGCAGGATGTATGTCCCCAAGGCCGGCTCCTCTCAGCGAAGGGTGCTGTCTGCTCTCAACTTGCCACAGATCAAGATCCCTGTGGCGCATGTTGGCACGGAACCGGCCCGTCGGAAGAATTCCGACGGGCCGATCCGTGTCCTGGTGCTGAGTCAGCCGGCCAGCTTGACCGAGGTCAGGTCCGGCACGCCGAAGGCGTTGAGCTTGACGTCGGTCACCTTGTCCGACCAGCCGTACGGCGTCGCGGCGTACCACAGCGGAGCCGTCGGGAAGTCCTCGGCGAGCATCGCCTCGGCCTCCTGGTACAGCACGTTGGCCTGCTCCCCGTCGTCGGCGGAGGCGGCCTCGGTCAGCTTCGTGCTGAAGTCCGGGTTGTCGTACTTCGACCAGTTGGAGTCCGCACCCTTGCTGTAGATCGGAGTGAGGAAGTTCTCGATGGACGGGTAGTCCATCTGCCAGCCGGAGCGGAAGATGCCCTTCAACTCGTTCGCGTCGATCTTCTTGTTGAAGCTGGCGAAGTCGACCAGCACGTCAGCGACGCAGTCGAGGCCGAGGTTGTTCTTCAACTGGTTGCAGATCGCCTCGGCGTACTGGGCATTGGCCTTGTCGTTGTTGACCGTCATGGTCAGCGTGCCGTCGTAGCCACCCGACTTCTCGTACAGTTCCTTGGCCTTGGTCGCGTCGAAGACGCAGTTGTCGCCACAGGAGCCTTCCTTGTAGCCGTCCACCGACGGCGGGATCCAGGAGTCAGCCACCGTGGCGGTGCCCTGGTAGATCTCCGTGGTGATCTCCTCCCGGTTGATCGCCATCGAGAGCGCCTGACGCAACTCCTTGTTCTCCTTGAGTTGCTCGTCCACCGGGGAGAAGGTGATCCAGGTCAGGTTGCCGGTCTCCTGGATGCCGTGGCGCTCCGGTAGGTCGGTCTTCCACAGGTCGTTGCGCAGGTTGTCCGGGGGGATCACGTCGGTGATGTCCAGGTTGTTGGCCACCACGTCGTTGTAGGAGGTTGCCGGATCGGTGTAGATCCGGAAGGTGACCTGGTCGACGTTCGGCACGTTCTCGCCCGCGTAGTCGGCGAACTTCTGCAGAACCATCTTGGTCTCGTCGATCTCGGTCACCTCGAACGGGCCGGCACCGACCGGCTTGTCCTCGAAGGCTTCCGGGTCCTCGAAGAAGGAGTCCGGCATCGGCGAGAAGGCCGAGTAGCCGAGGCGGACCATCAGGTTCGACACCTTCTCGGTGGTCTTGATGGTGAAGGTCAGGTCGTCGACGACCTCGAGGCCACTCATCTCCTCGGCCTTCGGCGGGGCCGCGTCACAGTCGGCCTCCTCGGCACCGTCGGGCACACCACACTGCAGATCGGCGGCACCCTCGATCATCGACATGAAGTAGGAACCGGACTGGCCGTTCGGGCCGTAGGAGGTGTAGTTCCAGGCGTCCACGAAGTTGTGGGCCAGCACATCGGTGCCGTCGTGGAACTTGTAGCCCTCCTTGAGCTTCACCGTGAACGTCTGGTTGTCCTCGGTCTCGAAGGACTCCGCGACGTCGAGCTCGGGACTGGCGTCGTCGACGTTGTAGTGGACCAACTTGGCGGTGAAGGCGTCGATGACGTTGCCGCCACACACCTCACTGGTGTTGCCGGGGACCAGCGGGTTCTCCGGCGTGCACCCGCGGATGGTGATCTCGCCACCGCCGGTCGCCCCTTCGTCCCCGGTCCCGCCTTCGCCGCCCCCGCCACACGCCGTCGCCACGAGGGCGAGGGATGAGATTGCGGCGACAGCCATCGCGCGAGTACGTGCTCGCATCTGGTGTCCTCCTTGTTGGTTCGCCCGGGTCACGGACGAGTCGGAAGCACCGGGGCGCATAGGTCGCAACCCGGTGCCGATCAGAGCATTTCTAGGTCATCGTGCACCCGGAGGGCAACCGGTTCCGGCCGGCGTGATGAAGCCGAGACCCGATTGTGACCTCCCGCTTCATCCCGAATGGCGGACTGCGCGCACGGCCCGCCGCAGACGATCGGTGGCATCAACCACGGATCGATGGACCGCCGGATGCAGGTCCTGGCCGAGCGTCCGCTCCGCCCCAACGAGGGGAGCCGCGGCGTTGTGGCAGGGCCGGGAAGGCGTCCAACGCAACGCGGGCCAGCGCCCAGCCACCACGGAAGGCGGCGGTGTCGTCGATCCGCTCGAAGTAGGGCCGCACCCAGTGCGCGGTGAGCTCGTCCTGCTCGGGTGGGAAGAGCCCCTGCGCGGTGGCGTACAGTTCGTACGCGCTCAACCCGGACGGCTCGACCAGCAGGGCGAAGGCGGCCTCCTTGGCCGCCGGATCCGGTCGGAGCGCCCGGGCACGTGCCGCGTGCACCTCGGCCTGGGCGGACCGGTCCCGGTCCAGGGCCTCCTCGATCACATCATCACCGGCTCCGAGGGTGGCGAGTCGCTGCACCACCTGCCAGCCCAACTCGAGGTCGGGTGCCACCCCGTTGGGCCAGCCGGAACCAGCCCACCAGTCGAGCAGCCGCTCCGGGGCGTCGCTGCTGGCCACCAGGGCTCGAAAACCGATGAGTTGGCGGTCACTGCCCGGCTCGGCAGTGTCCACGAGCCGCTGCGCCACGACGTGCACCCGGGCGCGGCGCTCCGCCCGCTCGGCGGCGGCAGCGTACGGCCCCGCCAATTGGCGCAGCGCGAAGCCGAGACCGGACTGCACCACTTGTGCGTCGGCCTCATCCGCGACCGCTGACACGATGATGTCCAGGGCGGTCGCCGGTGCCAGCGCGCCGTCGCGGACCGAGTCGCGCAGACTGTTGTGCAGCACGGTGCGCACCGTGGCGGGTGAGAGGGCCGAGAGCGGCGGCAGCCGGTTCCAGTCCCCGTCCGCCAGTCGGATCCGGGCCCAGGTGTCGTCCCCGGCATCCGGAACGAGGATCGCGTCCGCGGGCAGCGGGAGCGGGGTCTCGGCCCCGTCGACGGTGACCGCCGCGGAGTCGACCTCGACACCGGACTGGGTGAGCGCGACCACCCGGACTGCGTGCTCGCGCCCGGACTGACCAACTGGCGGGGTGCGGACCAGGACGGCGCCGTCCTGGGTGCGAACCGGAGCCAGGGTGTCCATCCCCGCCTCCCGGAGCCACCCGTCGGTCCACTCCTCCAACGCCTGCGCACCGGCCCGGGTCCAGGCCCCCAACAGGTCGGCGAGGTCGGCGTTGCCGAACCGGTGGGCCTCGAAGTAGTGCCGCAGCCCGGACAGGAAGACCTCGTCGCCGAAGCGGGCAGCCAGTTGCTTGAGCACCGCGGCCCCTTTGGCGTAGGAGATTCCGTCGAAGTCGGCGAGCGCTGCCTGGGCGTCTGCCGACCCGTTCCCCGCCACCGGGTGGGTGGAGGGGGCTTGGTCGGCGACGGAACCCCAGTCCTTGCGGGTGATGCCGAAGTCGGTCCACGCCTCGTACCGGGTGACCTCGGTGCAGGCCCGGCAGGCCATGTACTCGGCGAAGGACTCGTTCAGCCACAGGTCGTCCCACCAGCGCATCGTGACCAGGTCGCCGAACCACATGTGCGCCAACTCGTGGGCGATGGTGACCGCCCGGCCCGCCCGTTCGGCCTCGGTCGCGGCGGCCCGGAAGATGTAGGCGTCGCGGAAGGTGACACAGCCCGGGTTCTCCATCGCCCCGGCGTTGAAGTCGGGGACGAAGGCCTGGTGGTACTCGCCGAAGGGGTAGCGCACGCCGAACATCCGGTGGTAGTGGTCGAAACAGGCGCGGGTGACGGCCAGGATGTCGTCCGCCTCCGCGGTGAGTTCGTCGCCGAGGGAGGCGCGACAGTGCACCCCGAGTCGGATCCCGTCGTGCTCGGCGTACACCGAGGCGTACGGCCCGGCCACCAGCGTGACGTAGTAGCTCGACAACGGCGGGGTCTCGGCCATCGACCACCGGCCCGGCGCCGCCCGGGTCATCGGGCCGTTGCCGAGTACCGTCCAGCTCTGCGGCGCGATGACCTCGGCAGTGTAGGTGGACTTGAGGTCGGGTTGGTCGAAGCAGCCGAACCAGCGGGGGCCGGCATCCAGGAAGGACATCGCGTACAGGTAGGCCTGCCCGTCCGCCGGGTCGACGTGGCGGTGCAGTCCCTCGCCGTCGTCGGAGTAGGTCATCGTCGCGGTGATCACCAGTTCGTTCTCGGCCCGCAGGTCGGTGAGCGGAATCCGTCCGTCCTGCCACCCGGCGGGGTCGACGGCCACGCCGTTCAGGGTGGCCTCGGCCAGGGACTCGCCCTTGAAGTCGACGAAGGTGCCGGCCCCCGGACGGCTGCACCGGAAGGTGATCGTGCTGGTGCTGGTGAAAGAGGTGGTGGCCGCCACGTCCGCGCCGGTCAGGTCAAGCCGCAGGTGGGTCCCGGCCACCGTGATCAACTCGGCGCGTTCGTGGGCTTCGGTCCGCAACAGGCTCGGCATGGGCAGCAACCTACCCACCCCTCCTGCGGCAGACCGATCGCCCCTTGCCGGTCAACCGACGAGGACGGCTGTCGTCAACGCAACGACGATCGGCCTGGTGACCGATCCACCGAAGTCGCGGCGGATGAACGCGTCGATGTCGTCGAGCAATCCGCGGCGATCGGACCGGGGCATCAGTTGGGTGGGAGTAGGACAGCAGTAGGTTGCGGTACTCGGCGGCGCTGTAGGTCTGGTCCCAGTCGAAGTGACGCACACACACGTCGGCCGATCGGTCTGCGCCGTGCGGGAGATCCAGTGGTACGCGGTCGCCGAGAAGAGGGCATCGGCCCGCGCCCGGTCGATGGTGCCGGGAACACTCATCGCCTCGAAGTCACCGACACTCACCTGCAACCGGGGCGAGGGGAGGTTGGCGCGCAATCGTGCCGCCATCGCCGGCCCGATCTCGATGGCGTGCACGGACGCCCCGCGGGCCAGAAGGTCCCTGGTCGCCTGTCCGGTGCCCGGCCCCACTTCCACGATCGAGGGGGCCTCGGGGAGCCGTGCGAAGAGTGCGCGACAGACACCGCTCGGGTACGTGGGGCGTACCCCGGTCGTAGACCTCGACGGCCGCATCGAACGACAGCCGAGCATCCTCCGACGCATCCATGCCGAGCGCCCTAGCGACGATCGCCCTCGACCCGCTCGTCGAGGTGTCTCCGTTGATTGAGCTGCACTCCGTCGATCCAGCGAAACCCTTGCAGATGGGTGCTCTCGACCGGCTCGACCAGCGTGCGGGGACAGGCTCGATCGGCCTGGCTTCCGTGGGTTGAGCTTGTGGAAGCCTCTTGCGGTGTCAGCAGTCGAAGCGCGCGTTTCGGTGGGGTGCGCGGTTCGGGTCGAGTCGGATCGGTGGCCTGATCCACGGGATGC
>JBQDIN010000009.1:61165-87443 GCA_052094425.1 Propionibacteriaceae bacterium | reverse complement strand
CCTCGTCCGGGGACAGGTGGCTCAGGCTGCCGAACTCGGTGTCGGTCTCCCGGGCGAAGTAGAGGTCGGGGAACTCCGAGTCGTCGACCGGATAGATGGCGCCGGCACCCTGCAACCGCTTCACCAGGCCGACGACGAGGTCGATGGACTCGACCGCACCCACGAAGTGCTCCGGCGGCAGGACGTTCAGCGCCTCCATGTCGGTACGGAACAGGTCCGTCTGCTCGGCCGCGAGGTCGGCCCAGTCCACACCGTTCGCGGTGGCCCGCTCCAGCAGCGGGTCGTCGATGTCGGTGACGTTCTGCACGTAGGTGACGTCCACTCCGCCATCGCGCCAGATCCGGTTCAGCAGGTCGAAGGCGACGTAGGTGTTCGCGTGCCCGAGATGGGTGGCGTCGTACGGGGTGATGCCACACACGTACAGCCGCGCGGCCCCGGATTCCGACCCGACCGGGACCAACTGCTTGCTGGCGGAGTCGTGCAGCCGAACCGGTTCTGCTGCGAGTGCGACATCGGGCGGGGTGAGCTCGGGCACTGCGGAGCCGGTCCAGGACTGCATGGCGCGAGCCTACCGTCCGACTCCAGCCGAGCCGGACGGTGCCTGTTCGGCGACGGGAGCGGACGGACTGATCGGCCGGTAGGAGGGGACGACCAGCGGGCGATCAGAAGGGCGGCCAGGGAATGGCCGGCCACGCGTCGTCGGGTTCAGGCAGCGTCCCCCGCGCCAGCAGGGTCTCGACCCGGGCCAGCAGGGCGCCGATCTCCCCCTCGGCCAGCAGACCGGCACACGCCGCAGGACCGTCGTCACGGACCCGCCGTACGCCGGTCAGCTCGGCTTCGGTCAGCGGGGTTCCTGCCCAGCCCCACAGCAGGGTCCGCAACTTGTCCTCGGTGTGGAAGGACACCCCATGATCAACTCCGAACAGTCGTCCGGCGCTGGGGAGAATGTGGCCGCCCTTGCGGTCGGCGTTGTTGATCAGTACGTCGAAGACCGCCATCCGGCGCAGCCGCGGATCGTCGGCGTGCCGCAGGACCACCGACTGCTCCTCGGCATCGAGGCCCTCCAGGACGCCGAACCACCCCGGCTCGGGCGCCCGGTCCGCAGGCACCAGGTCCACCACGGTGGTGTCGAGGTCCACGTCCACCCACACCTGCAGTGACCCGGGTCCGAACGGCCCGTCAGCCAGCACCGTGACCGGGACCAGGTCGAACCCGCCCGCCCGGGACACCCGGTACGCGGCGACCTCCCGCAGGCCGAGGGTGTGGTCGGGGAAGTCCCACAGCGGACGCTCCCCCCGGCTCGGCTTGTAGACACAGGTCAACCGGCTGGTGGCGGTGGTCAACTCTGCTTGGAAGGTCGCATTCGAGGCCTGCAGCAGGCGGCCGGTGAGTTCGAGTTCGCCATCGCCCAGTTCGGCGGTGAGGGCCGGATGCTCGGGCGAGGGCGGCGCAGCGGTCAGGGCTGCCCGCTCAGAACAGCGGCCGGCGGTAGCCGTTGGCCCGCGGGCAGATGTGTCCCTCGGGGTCCATCGGCTGCAGGCAGAACGGACAGGCGGGGCGTCCGGCAGCTACCAGGGCCTGGGTCCGGGCGACGAAGTCACGGGCGTGGTCGGTGGTGATCCGGACGATGAACACCTCGTCGGCAGACTCCTCCTCGTCGAACATCGCCTCCGCGGCCGGCACGTCCTCCGGATCCGCATCCGACCCGACCCCTTGGATGCCCTCGATGGCGGAGTCGTTGTCGGTGTTGGCGAACATCTCGATCACGATCCGGCCGAACTCCGGATCCCAGGCGATGGTCATCGTGCCGACCCGGAACTCCTCGGTGATCGGCGCGTCCAGGGGTTGGTTGTCGGCAACCTCGGCACGCGACGGCGGAACCACTTCCTCGTCGCTGCGACGCTGGATCTCTTCCAGCACCCGCTCCAGGTGCTCGGCCAGCACCGACACCTGCTGCTTCTCACAGGCGACGCTGGTGATCCGATTGCCCTCTCGGGCCTGCAGGAAGAAGGCGCGCTCCCCCGGTTCGCCCACGGTACCGGCCACGAAGCGTTCCGGCCGGTCATAGCGGTGTTCGACGTTCACCATGCTCCCAGCCTAATCCTGCCCGGTCCCGAGTCCGCCGCCGACGGCTGCGGAGCCCCCTCCGGCACTGCGTCCCCGGCCGCTGCGTCCTCGGCCACTGCGTCGGGGCTTCCGGTGGAACAGAGGGGCAAGATCACCCGCCGTGGAGTTCATCGTCCACACCAGGGGCTGTTGGTCGTTGTAGTGCACCACCGACACCGAGGCGGGGTTCACCACGATGCGCTGGAAGGCGTCGAGGTGCATGCCGAGGGCATCAGCCAGGATCGCCTTGATCACGTCCCCGTGCGAGAAGGCAGCCCAGACCACGTCGGCGCCGTGCTCGGCGGTCAACCGGGTGTTCCAGTCGCGGACCGTGGTCACTGCGCGTGCGGACATCTCGACCATGGACTCCCCGCCGGGGAAGCGCACGGCGCTGGGCTGGGACTGCACGGTGCGCCACAGCGGATCCTTGGCCAGCTCCTTCAGAGTGCGCCCGGTCCAGTCGCCGTACCCGCACTCGATCAGTGCACGATCGACCTGCGGACGCAGGCCGGTGGGATGCTCGGCCAGTACCGCCTGCACGGTCTGTCGGCAGCGGACCAGCGGGGACGTGACCGCCGCGGCCAGCGGCACGCCGCGGATCCGTTCGGCGGCTGCTGCCGCTTGCGCGCGGCCCTGGTCGTCCAGTTCGACGCCCGCGCTGCGGCCGGCCAGCACGCCCGCGGAATTGGCCGCCGTCCGGCCGTGGCGGACCAGCAATAAGGTGGGCATGACACCGAGGCTATGTGATGCGGGATGAGGAGGGGCAGTCGCCGTGGCGGATGATCATCGCGTACGGCCGGCTGTGGCCGCGGACGCCGCTGGCGTGGCTCGGGTCCAGACCCTCGGGTGGCAGCACGGGTACGCCGGCCTGCTGCCCGATGACTTCCTCGCCGGGCTCGACCTCGAGGCCAGCCGGCGACGGTGGCGGAGCCAACTCACCCATGCCGACCGGACCACCTCCGAGTTCGTCCTCGTGGACGGCAGCGAGACCGTCCTGGCGATGATGGTGGTCGGCCCCAGTACCGACCCGGACCGTCCCACCGACGGCAGCCTCGGACACGTGTACGCCCTGTACGTCGTGTCGGAACGCTGGGGCGCGGGGCTCGGGCACGCCCTGCACGAACGGGGGATGCGCGCCCTGGCGGAGTCGGGGTACACCGAGGCGACCCTGTGGGTACTCGAGGGCAATGTCCGCGCGCTGCGGTTCTACGGTCGGCACGGCTGGACGAACGATCACCTGACCAAGACCGAGGAGCGTCCCGGGGCGTCCTTGGTGGAGCACCGGCTCCGGCTCCGGCTCGTCGACACCGAAAGTCGCTGATGATCTTCGGAATCGAGATCTGGGTCGTCGTGGTGCTGGCCGTGGCGATCCTGGTCGGCTCGACGGTGCAGGGGCTCGTCGGGCTGGGGATCGGTCTGGTCGGAGCCCCGATCGCGACCATCCTGGCCCCGGAGTTGATGCCGGGTCTGCTGCTCTGGCTCGCCCTGATCCTCCCGTTGGGGAGTCTGCTGCGTCACCACGAGGAGATCGACTGGCGCGGCCTGGCCTGGGCGATGCCGGCACGAGTTCCCGGCACGGTGCTCGGGGTCATCGTGGTGGCCAACGTGACCGAGCGCCAGTTCGGGGTAGTGATCGGACTGGTGGTGCTCGCCGCGGTGCTGACCACCTGGCGCGCGGTCGCGGTACCGATCCGGCCGGCCACCCTGCTCGGGGCCGGGTTCATCTCCGGGATCACCGGGACTGCCACCTCCATCGGCGGCCCGCCAATGGCGATCCTCTACCAACGCCGCTCCCCGACCCAGATCCGCAACACCCTGGCCGTCTATTTCATCGTCGGCGCGACGCTCAGCCTGACCGGACTGGGCCTCACCGGTGAGTTGCACATCCGTGAACTGATCTTCGCCGCGATGATGGTGCCGCTGCTGTTCATCGGCCTCGCGGTGGCACGGCGCCTCGCCCGGCGCGTCTCACCGAATCGGATCCGGGGCGCGATCCTGGTCGTGTGTGCCCTGTCCGGGGCGTCCCTGCTCGTCCGCAGCCTGCTCCCCGGCTGACCGGAGCCCGGGTTCAGTCGAGGTGGTGGTAGCGGCCGCGATGGGACACCAGGGGGTCGTCGGAGTCACCGGCGAGTCGTACGCTCTCGATCTCGGCGCGGACCAGCAGCGCCCAGCCGGCGTGCACAGGCATACCCGACCGCAGCCGCGCCCCCAGCCAGGGCGCGCCGGCCAGGGCGGGGCCCCAGTCGGTCCGGGTCCATTCCGCCATCTTGAACGGCCCGCCGGGAGCCGGGAAGGTGCCGGCGAAGGCCTCCGACAGTTGGGCGTGGGAGTGGTCGAGCAGGCTGACCACGACCGTACGCGTCTGATCGAGCAGGTCCCACAGGTCGGAGTCGGCGTCGATCAGGCCGACCAGCTCCCCCGGCTCCCCGTCGCCGATCATCATCGAGGACACCGTCAGCCCCTTCCGGGTCTCCTCCCCGGTGGTCCACAAGCCCACCCCAGCCGCCAGTCTCCCGCGGAAGCGGCGCAGCGGGTCCCGGTCGGACTCGGGGGGCAGGAACGGGTGATCGGAGTGGATGGTCACACCCCAGTTGTAGCCCAGCGGGGGGTGGCAGTGCGACCGCGGTCGTCAATGCGTCCGCGCGGCCACGTCGAGTGTGCGTACGGCGACGATCCGGCATAGTTTGTCCGGGTCGATCGTCGTCGAGAGCGGGCCGGACCCGCAGAAGTGTGGGGAGTCCATGGGGTGGTTGGAGGCCGTGCTGCTCGGCCTGTTGCAGGGACTGACCGAGTTCCTGCCCATCTCGTCGAGCGCGCACCTGTCCATCGTCGGCCAATTGATCGGCTCCGAGGATCCCGGATCGGCCTTCACCGCGATCACCCAGATCGGCACCGAGGCAGCCGTGGTGATCTATTTCGCCAAGGACATCGGCCGGATCATCGTCGCCTGGTGCAAGTCCTTGGTGGGCAAGATTCCCCGCAATGATCCGGATGCCAAGATGGGCTGGCTGGTGATCTTCGGCTCCATCCCGATCGTGGTGCTCGGGCTGCTGTTCGAGGACAAGATCGACCACGCCCTGCGCAACCTGTGGATCACCGCGGCGATGCTGGCCGGGTTCGGCGTGATCATCGGCATCGCGGACCGGCTGGCGAAGAACGTCCGACCACTCGAATCACTCACCTGGAAACACGGCATCATCTTCGGCCTGGCCCAGTCCCTGGCGCTGGTCCCGGGGGTGTCCCGGTCCGGGGCCACGATCACCGCCGGATTGATGATGGGCTACAAGCGCGAGGCGTCCGCCCGCTACGCCTTCTTGTTGGCGATCCCCGCCGTGATGGGCTCCGGCTTCTACAAGCTGGCCGATGTCGCTCGAGATCCGATCCCGCCGGAGTGGGGCCCGATCCTGCTGGCCACCGTGATCGCCTTCGTCGTCGGCCTGGCCGTCGTCCACTGGCTGTTGAAGTGGGTGAGCACCCACACCTACCTGCCCTTCGCGATCTACCGGCTGGGGCTGGCCGCGGCCGTCGTGGTCCTCCTCCTGACCGGCGTCCTGGACCCGCTGCCGCCCGTCTGACCCCCTGCCGCCGCCGATCTCTCGGCACCCCTGTGCTAGACAAGCAGCAATCTAAGGGGCCGCCGTGCAACACCTCCGACTCGGACTGATCGGGCACTCACGCAAGGAGAACGAGCGACGACTGCCGCTCCACCCCCTGCTCCTGGGGCGCATTCCACCGGACCTCCGCGCCCGCATCTTCTTGGAGCGCGGGTACGGCGAGCGCTTCGGACTCACCGATGACGCGCTGGCACCGCAGGTGGGCGGCCTCCTCGATCGCGCGGACCTGCTCGCTTCCTGCGAGGTGGTGATGCTCCCGAAGCCGACCGCGGCCGACGTGGCCGAGCTGCCCGACGGTCGGATCCTGTGGGGTTGGCCCCACTGCGTGCAGGATCCGGCGATCACCCAGTTGGCGATCGACAAGAAGTTGACGCTGATCGCCTTCGAGGCGATGAACTACTGGCGTACCGACGGTTCCTTCAGCCTGCACGTCCTGCACAAGAACAACGAGCTCGCCGGGTACGCCTCGGTGCTGCACGCGTTGACCCTGCGCGGTTCCACCGGTGACTACGGGCGCCGGCTGCGCGCGGTCGTGATCGGCTTCGGTGCCACCGCCCGCGGTGCCGTGACCGCGTTGGCCGCGCTCGGCATCCACCAGGTCGACATCCTCACCCAACGGGGACGGACCGCCGTCGCCTCCCCGATCCACTCGGCCCGCATCGTGCAGTTCGACCGGGGGGAGACCGATGTGCGGGCCAGCCACATCGTCACCGATGACGGCCCCGCGGCGATGCCGGAGTTCCTGGCCGCCCACGACATCATCGTCAACTGCGTGCTGCAGGACCCCAACGACCCGATGACCTTCCTGGCCGAGCAGGACCTCCCCGCGCTGGCGCCGGGCACCCTCGTCGTCGACGTGTCCTGTGACGAGGGGATGGGCTTCGCGTGGGCCCGTCCGACCACCTTCGACGAACCGACCTACATCGTGGGCGACAACGTCGTCCACTACGCGGTCGACCACAGCCCCTCGTACCTGTGGGACTCGGCGAGCTGGGAGATCAGCGAGGCCTTGCTCCCCTACTTTCCGACGGTGCTCGCCGGACGGGCGGCGTGGGAGGCCGACGACACGATCCGACGGGCCATCGAGATCAGCGAGGGGACGATCCGCAACCCGGACATCCTCACCTTCCAGTCCCGCTCCCCCGACTTCCCGCACCCGGTCACGCGCTGAACCCGGGGCCTGCGCGGTAGTCGTCTCAGAGCACCCGCTCGGCCGCCCGTGCCACCGTGCTGAGGGCGGCGAGCTTCTCCTCGACGGTCCGACCCTGGGGACTGATCGCGCAGGTGGTCACCCCGGCGGCGGCGAAGTCGGCCAGCCGGCCGGCGATCCGGTCCTCGGTGCCGAGCAGCGAGGTGGCGTCGATGAACTCGTACGGCACCGCCCCCATCGCCTCCCGGTGTTGCTTGTCCAGGAACAGGTCCTGCACCGTGGCGGCAGCGTCGGCGTAGCCCATCCGGACCGCGAGCCGGTTGTAGAAGTTCTTGTCCCGGCTGCCCATCCCGCCCAGGTACAAGGCGGCGTAGCCGCGCAGCGGGTCGGCGCAGGCGACCGGATCGTCGCCCACCACCACCGGCACCGTCGGCACCACGTCGAACCCGTCGAGGGTCTTGCCGATCTTCTCCCGCCCGGTGGAGATGTGGCCCAGTTGCTCGGCGGCGAACTCGGGCGCGAGGAAGACACCCAGCCAGCCGTCGGTCAGCTCGCCGGCCAGCTCCAGGTTCTTCGGGCCGACCGCGGCCAGGTAGGTCGGGATCCGCTCACTGGCCGGGGCGATGGTCAACTTGAGCGCCCTGCCGGCTCCATTCGGGAGCGGCAGCGGATAGTGCTCCCCCTCGTGCCGGACCGTCTGGCGCTGAAGGGCCGTACCGACCACCTCGAGGTACTCCCGGGTCCGGGCCAACGGGCGGGCGAAGGGGACCCCGTGCCAGCCCTCGGACACCTGGGGGCCCGACACACCGAGGCCGAGCCGGAACCGCCCAGCAGTGAGCAGGTCGAGGCTGGCCGCCGTCATCGCGGTCATTGCCGGCGTCCGCGCCGGGATCTGCATCACCGCCGCGCCGACGCCGATCCGACTGGTCTGCCCAGCCAGCCAAGCGAGCACCGTCGGTACGTCCGACCCGTACGCCTCCGCCGCCCAGACCGAGTCGAAGCCGAGTTCCTCCGCATGCCGGGTCAACTGCAGTTGGCCCTGCGGATCGTCCGCGCCCACCATGTATCCGAGGTTCAGTCCGAGTTTCATACCGACCAACCTAGTCGGAGACGCACCACTGGCGCGCCGCCGCACCCGATGACAGTCCGGCACCCACAGCCGGGTACGGATTGACAGCCATGCCCTAGTCTCGTCCGACATGGAGACACGGTTGGTGGGCGACAGCGGGTTGCGGGTGTCCCGCCTCGGCTTGGGCACCCTGACCTGGGGCCGCGACACCGGGGCCGACGAAGCCCGGAGCCTGCTGCGGACCTACGTCGACGCCGGCGGCACCCTGATCGACACCGCGGCGGCCTACGGCGCCGGCGACGCGGAGCGGCTGATCGGTGAGTTGTTGCCGGAGGTGGCCCACCGCGAGGACGTCGTGATCGCCACCAAGGCCGGATTCGCCGTCCGGGACGGGCAGCGCATCGTGGACACCTCGCGGAAGGGCATGTTGCGCGACCTGGAGGGATCCCTGCGCCGGCTCCGGACCGACCACATCGACCTGTGGCAGGTGCACGCTTGGGGGCAGGCGCCGCTGGAGGAGACCCTGGCGGCCGCGGACCACGCGGTCGCCACGGGCAAGGTCCGCTACGTCGGGATCTCCAACTTCGTCGGCTGGCAGACCGCCCAGGCCGCCACCTGGCAGCGCGCCTTCCCGGGTCGGGCACCGCTCAGCAGTGCCCAGGTGGAGTACTCCCTGCTGGCTCGCCGGGCCGAGGTCGAGGTGCTCGCCGCCGTACGCGCCTTCGGGCTCGGGTTCTTCCCCTGGTCGCCGCTGGGACGAGGGGTGCTCAGTGGCCAGTACCGACACGGCACCCCCCGGGGGTCGAGGGCCGCCTCCGACCACTTCGCCTGGTTCGTCGAGCCGTACCTCGAGGCCCGCTCCCGGGCCGTGGTCGAGGCCGTGGCCCGGGCCGCGGAGGGTCTGGACCTGACCACCCTCCAGGTCGCCCTGTTGTGGGTCCGCGACGCCCCCGGCGTCACCGCTCCCCTGCTCGGCGCCCGGACCCCCGGCCAGTTGACCGCCTGCCTGGGCGTGGAGGAGCTGTCCCTCCCGGACGAGATCGCCCGAGCCCTGGACGACGTCTCCGGCGGCCCGATCGCCGCCCGGGACTGACGGGCTCCAGCCCCAGGCGCGCGGGATCTGCCACGCGTGACGGTGAACAGCCGGTTTCGCTGCGGATGCGGCCACCCGGGGTGGATTCCGCGCGGGCGCTGGTGACTACTGGTCGCCGATCCGGTTGCGGCCGAAGTTGTTCGTCCACACCGCGACCACTGCCGGACGAGGAATCTTGCCGGCGCCGTCCGGCCACTGCGAGGAGGGGTTCTCCACAGTCGCACCGTCGGTCTCCCCCGGGTGCTGCACCGAGACCAGGACCCGGTCCCGGTCCACCCACGGACCGCAGGTCTCGGCTCCGGTCGGAACGGTGAGGAACTGCTTCACCTGGCCTCGGTAGCGCCCCTCGACCGCGACGCCGAACAGGCCGTCGTGGGTACCGAGGGCGTTGCCGTCGGTGGAGATCCACAGATTGCCGTGCGGGTCGAAGGTGACGTTGTCGGGGCACGAGATCGGTGACACCTGGGACTTGTCGAATCCGGCGAAGTAGGTGTTCGGATCCTCCGGGTCGCCGCAGACGAGGAACACGCCCCAGCCGAACCGGGTGGCCCCGGCGTCCTTGCCCCGCTCGACCAGCTCGATCACGTGGCCGGACTTGTTGGCGTTGCGCGGGTTCGCCTCGTCGGCGCCTTGGTTGGAGTCCACGCCCCGGTTGGTGTTGTTGGTCAGCGCGACGTAGACCGTGCCGGTCTTCGGGTTCGGCTCGACGTCCTCGGGCCGATCCATCTTGGTGGCCCCCACCTGATCGGCCGCCAGCCGGGTGAACAACAGCACCTCCGCCGCGGACATCCCGCTGACGTGGCTGCGGTTGCCGCTCACCAGCGGAATCCAGCTGCCGGTGCCGTCGAACTCGCCGTCGCTGGGCAACTCGCCCGAGCCGTCGATCTCCGCCGCCGGCGAGTTTCCGGTGAACTGGGCGACGTAGAGGGTGCCGGAGTCCAGCAACTTCGCATTCGCGCGACGTGCCTTCTCGGACTTCCCCTTGCGGTACCTGCCGTCGGTGACGAACTTGTAGAAGTAGTCGAACCGCTCGTCGTCGCCGAGGTAGACCGCGACGCGACCATCCCGGGTGATCCGCGGGCAGGCGGCCTCGTGCTTGAACCGGCCCAGGGCGGTGCGCTTCTTCGGGGTCGCGTCAGGATCGTACGGATCGACCTCGACGATCCAGCCGAAGCGATTGATCTCGTTCGGCTCCTTGGTCAGGTCGAACCGGTCGTCGAAGCGTTCCCACTTGCGCTCCGAGGCGCCACCCACGATGCCGTAGCGCTTCAACCGCTCGCTGGTCACCGGGTCGGTGATGGAGTCGGCGTTGGCGAAGTACTGGTTGAAGTTCTCCTCCGCGGTCAGCCAGGTGCCCCACGGGGTGAGGCCGCCACCGCAGTTGTTCAAGGTACCGAGGACCGTCTTCCCGTCCGGGTCGGCGGACGTACGGACCAGTTCGTGGCCCGCCACCGGGCCGGTCAACTCGAACTCGCTGCGCGTGTGCAGGCGCCGGTTGAGCCGGTGTCCGACCTGCGGGTTCAGGGCACCGGAACGTCGCGCCGACTCGACCACCACGACGGTCAGACCGTGGGCGGCCCAGGCGATCTCCACCTGCTCCTCGGTCGGGTTGTCGGCGTCGTACCCGGCGAACATCAAGACCTCGTCGGTGTACTCGTGGTTGACCATCATCAACTGGGTGTCGTGCGTGAGCGGCAGGAAGGCCAGGTAGTCGTTGTTGTAGCCGAACTGGCGCTGCTGCCGCTCGGCCGAGAGCTGGTCCGGATCGAAGGAATCCTTCCTGGAGAACAGCGGGTCCCCCCATGCCAGCACGACATCCTGGGCGTACCCGTCCGGCACCGTGACGGCGTCGACGTTGTTCGGCGGTACGGCCCGGAAGCCGAGCCCGCGCGCGTGCCGGCCAGTACGCGGGTTGCGGGGTCCCTTCTCCCCAGCCCGGTACGCGTCGGTGTCGATCGGTGCCGCGGCGGCCGTCTGCGGTCCCAGCAGGCTCGCACCCATCCCCGCGGCGGAGAGCACCGCACCGGCCCGGAGCAGGCCACGACGGCTGATCGTGGTGGCGATCAGGTCGCCGAGGTAGTTGTTCTGGGTCTGGTTGCAGATCTCCTGGTCACAGGCGTTGCCACAGCGGAACCGGCAGGTCATCGACGACCGGCCGGAGTGCTGGGTCATCAGCAGCGGCAACTGCGTACGCGTGGGTGCTTCGGTCACTGGGGGTCCTCCTCGGGAGTTGATCACAACTCCGGCGACGCTAGTGACGAGCCGCCCGTCGCGGGCCACATCCGGATGAACACGAAACGACGATCATGAGAAACCTCTCATTTCCGGTTCCGGCCGATCTCGCCAAGGCGGGCCGAGGTCGCCCCTCGGATCGCTAACTTGGCCGGACAAGGCGGCCCCGACAACCCAACAGGCACACCCGACAGGTCCAGTCACACCGTGTGTGCCGAGGAGGAGAAGTGCCCGATTTTTCGTACAAGGCAAGCACTCTGACCAATGTCTCCGAGAGGATGCAGGACGAGGCCGGCTACGGACGGTCCGGTGCGAACTTCACCCATGACTACGTCGCGTCCATCCCGGCGTCGGCCGGAAGCGCGATCTTCTCCGACGCGGTGTCCGCGATCCGCGGAACCGGCAACGTGCTGGCAGACCTGCATGCTGCGTTGGACAAGTACTGGACTCATTCGTCCAATGAGGTGGCCCAGACCTTGGAGATGTACGAGTCCACGGACGACCGGGCGGCGGCGGATGCCGACGCGTTGTACAAGGACCACGTCAAGAACCCCGTACCGGAGGAGAAGCGACTGTGACCGCACTCATCGATCCCGTCGACAACTGGCACATGCCCACTCCCAGCGTGATGCTGGACATGTCCACCTTGATCGAGCAGACCCTCGGTCCGTTCAGCTCGGTGAGCGGTGTGCTCGGGTGGGCCTGCCAGCAGGTCTTCGGCAAGGATCCCGTGGCCTGGGTCAAGGACCACTTCGACGGCGACTGGAAATCCGTCAGCGCCGCCGGCGACTGCCTCACGCAGATGGGCGACTGGATGGAGACGATGTCCTCCAACGCCGAGACGCATGCCTGGAGCTTCAGCATGAACTGGACCGGTGAAGCCGCATTGGCTGCGCGCGGTCAGTTCCTCGAGTTGAGCAAGGCCCTCTCGCCGGCACCCGCGATGATCCGCGAGTGCGGCCGGGCCACGGAGTGGGTCGCCACTGAGATCTTCGCGCAGGCAACCGTGGTGTCGGCCATGGTGGAGTCGGTGGTGGCCGGGCTGGCCGCCATCGTCAGCCCGGCGGCCCTGGCCGCCGCCATCCCCAAGGCGATCTCCACGATCCTGCGGGTGCTGGGATTCATCACCAAGGGGCTCGCCTCGATCGGCACCATCGTCAGTGGAATCCAGGGGCAGGGCGACAGTCTGTCGGCCCTGCCCAAGATCGCCGTCACCACCGGCTACGACAACCCGATGGTCAGTTGAGCCCACCGGTCACAGGAAGACCCACCGGCATCGAAAGGACAGCATGGAGTTTCCCGATCTCGACGGGATGATGGCGGACATGCGCGCCGAGGCCGAAAGGTTGGAGACTGAGGCCCGGGAAACGACTCAGTTGCGGCTGAAGTGGGAGCGCCAGCGCACCACCGATCCCGAGTTGATCAAGAAACTGGACCGTGCGCTGGCCGGCGAGATCACCTGGCTGGACGTGATGACCTCCCGCGAGTACCAGCAGGCGAACGGTGCCGAGCTCGACGAGGCCGTGAAGGAGTACGAGGAGCGCCGGCAGGCGGGTACGCTGCCCGGTCCGGAGGAGGCCGAGGCCCAGCTGGGCGAGTTCATGACCACCATGCGCGAGGACGTGGCGGCCGCAGAGCAGGCGGAGGCCGAGGCCGAGCAGGCCGCCGAGGAACGGGAGCGCCGGGCCGTGGACTCACCGTTCGTTCCTCCGATCGAAGGGAGTGTCGCACCGATCCCGGGAGCGCTCACCGCCGACACCTGATCAACTCGCTGATCAGAGGGTCGGGCGCACCTTGATGATCTTGCGGCGGACCCAGACCTCGCGGGTGCCGTCGCGGTAGCGCCGCAGTCGTTGCAGCTCCCACCCGCCGTACTCGGCCTGGTCGGTGAGCAGGCGGCGTACGGCATTGCGGGAGAGGTCACGGCCCAGCCGGACCCGCTGTACCTCGTACTCGATCGTGCCCACGCTCATGATCGGGCCCACTCTAGTGCCCAGATCAGGCCGATTGGAGGAACCTGTCCAGCACCCGGGCGCCGAATTCCAGCGAGTCGGTGGGAACCCGCTCGTCGATGCCGTGGAACATGCCGACGAAGTCGAGTTCGGCGGGCAACCGCAACGGGGCGAACCCGAAGCAACGGATCCCGAGTCGGTCCCAGGCCTTGGCGTCGGTACCGCCGCTCATCAGGTACGGCACCGCCCGACCCTGTGGGTCCTCGGCCTGCAGGGAGGACTGGATCGCGTCCACCAGGGCCCCGGAGAACTCGGTTTCGATCGACGACTGGTGCTGGACCAGCTCGTAGCGGACCTTCTCCCCGATCAGTTCCTTGATGGTGGCGAAGAACTCCTCCTCGCCCCCGGGTACGGTCCGCCCGTCGATCCCCGCGGTGGCCTGACCGGGAATCACGTTGTGCTTGTACCCCGCACCGAGCATGGTCGGGTTGGCGGTGTTCGACATGGTCGCGCCGACCATCCGGGAGATGGTGCCCAACTGCTTCAGGGTGGACTCCATCTCACTCGGGTCGAGGTCGATCTCGAGGGCGTCCGAGACCGCCGCGAGGAAGGCCCGCTGTGCGTTGGTGATCCGGTGCGGCCAGGTGTAGTTCCCGATGTTGGCGACGGCGGTGGCCAACTCGGTGACGGAGTTGTCGTCGTTGAGCATCGAACCGTGTCCGGCGGTGCCGTCGGCGATCAGGTTCAGCCAGGCGATCCCTTTCTCGGCCGTCTGGATCAGGTAGAGCCGCAGGTCGTCGCGGACCGTCACGGAGAAACCGCCGACCTCGCCGATCCCCTCGGTGCATCCCTCCAGGGCTTCGGGATGGTTGTCCACGAGGTGGTGGGCCCCGTGGGTGCTGCCGGCCTCCTCGTCCGCGGTGAGGACCAGCCGGATCGGTCGACGTGGCGCCACCCCGGCCCGAGCGCGGGCCCGGATGACGCTGAGCACCATGGCGTCGAAGTCCTTCATGTCGACCGCGCCGCGGCCCCAGACGCAACCGTCCTGCACCTCACCGGAGAACGGATCCACCTGCCAGTCGGCGGCATTGGCCGGCACCACGTCGAGGTGGCCGTGGATCAACAGCGGGGTGGCGGAGCGATCCACGCCCTCCGGTTCCCAGTGCGCCACCAGTGAGGTTCGGGTCGGTTCGGACTCGTACAACTGGGACTCGATCCCCACCTCGTCGAGGAGTTGGGCGACGTGCTCAGCCGCCTTCCGCTCCCCCGGGCCGGGCTCGTGTCCGTAGTTGCTGGTGTCGATCCTGATCAGGTCCTGGCAGATCTGGACGACTTCGGCATCGGGCTGATAGCTGGTGGTCACGTACCCCATCCTGCCTGATCCGGGTCGAATCGGAATTCGCAGCCACCCTTGCTATAGTTTCTCCGCTGTCCCACATAGAGGGGCACGACCCAGTCCGGGTGGCGGAATTGGTAGACGCGCTAGCTTGAGGTGCTAGTGCCCGTATTAGGGCATGGGGGTTCAAGTCCCCCCTCGGACACAGCACAATTTGGGCGTTCCTGCGGGAACGCCCAGATCGTTCCGGGTCAGGGGTTCCGGGTCAGGGGTTCCGGGTCAGGAGGACTGCGGCGCTCCGGGGATCACACCCAGCCCGTCGACCATCGGAATGGCGGCCAACAGGCGTTTGGTGTAGTCCTGCTGCGGGTTGTCCCAGACTTCGTCGATCCGGCCCAACTCGACCAATGCGCCCGCGTTCATCACTGCGACCCGGTCGGCGACCACCCGGACCACCGCCAGATCGTGGGAGATGAACAACAACGAGGCGCCGGTCTCCAGGGCCAGGTCCTTCATCAGTTGGGCGATCCGGGCCTGCAGGGAGGCGTCCAGCGAAGCGATGGGCTCGTCTCCGATCAGCAGGTCCGGTCCGGCCGCGATCGCCCGAGCGATGGCGATTCGCTGCCGCTGACCTCCGGAGAAGGAGTGTGGATAGCGCTTGGCCGCATCCGGGGTGAGTTCGACGGCTTCCAGGAGGGAGGACACGTTCCAGCGCTGCGGGTCCGGGTTGATCCGCAACCCATCGGCCAACTGCGCGGCCACGGTACGGCGGGGGTTGAGGGATGCGTACGGATTCTGGAAGACCATCTGGATCCGCAGTTGTCGTTCTGGACGCCGGCGATAACCCAGCGGACGCACCGATTCACCACCGAACCAGATCGTGCCCTCGTCGAGTTTCTCCAACCCGCAGATCGCCCGGGCCAGTGTGGACTTTCCGCAGCCGGACTCACCCACCAGGCCCAGCACCTCACCCGCGCCGACCTCGAAGGACACTCCGGTCACGGCAGTGAACCGGCCCCCACCGGGTAACGGGTAGCGCACCATGGCGTCCTCGACGCTCAGCAGCAGCCGTGCGGTGTTCGCGGTGGTCTGGTCCCGCGTCTCGGACGTCATCTGGCCCCTCCCTCGTCGGGCTCCTGCTCGGACTCCTCGCTGTGCGCACCCGAGCGGCTCAGATGGGCGGTCGGCAGGCTGTCGATCAGCGCCTGGGTGTACTCGTGCTGCGGATCGGTGATCACCTGGTAGCGCTCCCCGGACTCGACGATCTCCCCCTCGCGCATCACCACCACGGTGTCCGCGATCGAGGACATCACTCCGAAGTCGTGGGTGACCAACAGCACGGCCAGGTCCAGATCGTCGCAGAGTTCGCGGATGAGTCGCAGGATGCCGGCCTGCACACTGACATCCAGCGCCGTGGTGGGCTCGTCGGCGATCAGCACCGCTGGCTGGCAGATGATCGCACCGGCGATGGCGATACGCTGCAACTGCCCACCGGAGAACTGGTGCGGGTACTTCTTCAGGGCCGCCTCCGGGGAGGGCACCTGCACCTGCTCCAGCACCTCCAGGGCGCGGCTGCGTGCCTGCTTGCGGCTCACCTTCTGATGCAGCCGCAGGTGATCGGTCAACTGCGTCTGGATGCTCATCATCGGATGCATCGCAGCGGAGGGGTCCTGGAAGACCATGGCGATCTCGTTGCCACGCAGCGAGTTCAGGGCCCGCTTGGGCAGGTCCACCAGGTTTCGTCCCTCGTAGTCGATGGTGCCCGAGATGGTGGTGTTCGACGGCTGGAGGCCGAGGACGGACAGCCCGGTCATGGTCTTGCCCGAACCGGACTCCCCGGCCAGACCGGTGATCCGACCCGGGGGGACCTCCAAGCTGATCCCGCGCAGGATCTGCTTGGCCTGCTCTCCCCGACCCGCAGTCATCCGCAGATCGGCGATCGAGATGCCGGCCATCAGGCATGCTCCTTCATCTGCTCGGCAGTACGGGGGTCGAGGCTGTCGCGCAGACTGTCCCCGACGAGGTTGAAGGCGACCACCAGGGTGAGGATCGCCAACCCCGGATAGAGCGACAGCCACCAGGAGGAGAACTGCCCAACGCCCTCGGAGATCATCAGCCCCCAGTCGGGGCTGGGCGGCGTGGCACCCAGGGAGAGGAAGGACAGTCCGGCCAGGGTCAGCGTCGCGGTGCCCACATCGAGCATCGCCAGCACCAACACCGGAGAGACCACATTGGGCAGGATGTCTCGGCGCAGCGAACTCAGCGCGCTGGCACCCAGTAGTCGGCCCGCGACCACGTACTCATTGTTGCGGGCGGTCATCACCAGCGAACGCGAGACCCTCGCGTAGGACGGCCAGGTGACCAACAGGATTGCGATCACCGCATTCACCAGACCGGGCCCGAGCGCTGCGGAGATCACCATCGCCAGGATGATCGTCGGGAAGGCGAGGACCAGATCGGCGATCCGCATGATCACCTCATCGACCGCGCGGCCGAAGTACCCGGCAATCGCCCCCAGCAGCGAACCCATCACCATGGAGGCGGCCACCAGGAGCAACACCACGGGGATCGTGGTCCGCGCGGCATACACCACTCGGGAGAAGACATCGCGGCCGACGGTGTCCACGCCGAACAGGTTCTCCGAACTCGGCGGCGCCAGTCGTTCGAAGTTCTGGGCGAGTGGGTCGTACGGGGCGATCAGCGGCGCGAAGAGCATCACCAGCGCCCAGAACACGATGATCACCACGCCGATCATCCCCAGTGGGGTGCGGAACGCCCGCGGCACCCGCCAACGACGCCGTCGACGCACAGTCTCGACGATCGGGTCGGATTCGGTCTCGGTCGCGCTCACTGCACCCTCACCCTCGGGTCGATGAACCCGTACAACACATCCACCAGCAGGTTCACGCCGATGTAGATGATCCCGATCACCAGACCAACGGCCATGATCACCGGCAGGTTCAGCTTGGTGGCCCCGTCATAGGCGTACTGGCCGATCCCGCCCCAGCCGAACACGGTCTCGGTCAGTACAGCCCCGGAGAGCAGCGACCCGAAGGCCAGACCCACCACGGTGATGATCGGCACCAGTGCCGCTCGCAGCACGTAGCGGAAGATCACCTGGTGCCCGGGCAGTCCCTTGGCGCGGGCGGCCCGCACGTAATCCAGGTCCAGCACCTCGAGCACCGACGACCGCGAGAAGCGCGTCAGCAGCCCGATGGTGAACAGGGCAAGCACGACCGATGGCAGGATGAGGTGCGACAGCGCATTGCCGAACAGCCACGTGTCTCCCGCCAGCAGGGCATCCACGGTGTACATGCCCGTCACGTTCGGTGGCGGCACCAACCCGGGATCCAGTCGTCCGGAGCCGGGGACCCACTGGAGCTTGTAGAAGAACAGGAAGTAGAAGACGGTGGCGATCCAGAAGGTCGGCGCCGAGACGCCGATCAGGCTGAAGGCGCGGATCACCTGGTCAGCCACCCGGTCGCGTTTCAGGGCGGCCAGCAGGCCGAGTCCGAGTCCGATTCCCACAGCGATCAGGATCGCACCGAACCCGAGTTCCAGAGAGGCCGGCAGCGCCCTGCCGATCTCCGTCGAGATCGGTTGCTGGGTGGTGTTGGACACGCCCAGATCGCCCCGGAGCAGGTTGCTCAGATAGATCCCGTACTGCGTCGGCAGCGGCTTGTCCAGGCCCAGTCGCTCACGCGCCGCGGCGACCTTCTCGGGATCACCGAGCGCGCGCTCCCCGACCACCGCAGCCACCGGATCGGTGGGCACCAGCGCCGTCAGGACGAAGGTGGTGAGGGTCACCCCGAAGACGAGCAGGAGACTGATCATCAGCCGGATCAGCAGATACCGGGCCAGCGGGTGGATCCTTGCGCGCTGGGTACGAGGTTCTCCCTGGGGGCCAGTTTCCTTGGCCGGTTGATCCGGGGGCTCGACTGCTGTCTTGCTGATGCTCGCTTACCTCACCGTCTCGAAGAACAGGGCAACATCGGGCTTCGACACGAACTCGGTGATCTCCTTGCTCGCCACCACCGAGCGGATCGGCTGCAGCAGAGTCAGGAAGGGGCCCGATTCGGCCATGGTCGAATAGAGTTCATCGTACGCAGCATCGCGTTCCTCCGGCGTACCAGCCGCCTCGGCGGCCTGCTTCAGTTTGTCGATCTCGGGAGTCATGCCCTCCTTCCACCGAACGCGCTCCGCGACCGAGCCGCCGGGCGGGAAGACCATGTAACTCTCCGGATCCGGATAGTCCGCGCCCCAACTACCGAGTCCGGCAGGCTGCTTGCCACTGCGATAGCCGTCCAGCGCGGTCGTGGGCGGGGCCGGCTTCAGGTCAAGCTTGATGCCGACCTCGCCGAGTTGGGACTGCATCTTCTGGGCCAGCAGTTCCTCCTGGACTCCGGACACGGCGTGATTGGCGGAATAGTGGAAGGGAATCGGTTCGCCGGAGTAGCCGGCCGCGGACAGCAACTGCTCGGCCTTCTCGAGGTCGCGCTCCGGCACCTGCTCGGGGTCGGATGCTCCGAGCAGGCCGTTCGGCACCAGGCTGGCCAGCGGTTGGGCACCCTCGCCTCCCAGAGACACCAACGAGTCGAAGTCCAATGCGTAGCGCAGCGCCTCGCGGAACTTCGGGTCGGCGGTGAACTCGTTCACCTCGGGATCCATGTTGAAGAAGGCATAGACCGAGTACCAGGACGGAATGGACTCCACCGTGACCGCGTTCTGGTCCAGGTCGGCCACCTGGTCCGGATTGAGGTCCAAGGCGAACTGCGCCTCACCGGCCTCGACATCGATCTTCTGCGTCGGCCCGTCGACATTGCGCACCACGACACGCTGGTACGCCGGCTCCTCGCCGTTGTACTCCGGGTTGGCCTTCAGCACGACCTCACTGGCGGCGTCATAGGACTCCACCTGGTAGGGGCCGGACCCCTGGGACTCCTTGTCCAGGAAGGGGCCCGCTTCGTCCTCGGTGTCGGTGCTGCCGCCGTTCTCCTTGACCACGTCGGCGTTCACGATGCCCAACGAGATGTTGGGAAGGATGTACGGCAGCGTCGGGTTGGGCCGCTCCGAGGTCAGCGTCAGCGACGTGTCATCCACCTTCTCGACCTCGATGCCCTCCAGGAAGAAGGAGGAGTTGCTCTCCACCCCCTGCAACCGCTGGTAGGAGAAGACGATGTCGTCCACCGTGACCTCGGAGCCGTCGGCGAAAGTGGCCCCCGTGTCCTTCAGCGTCAGCGTGACGACCTTCTGGTCATCGGAGATCTCGTAGGAGCACAGGCCATCCACGGGCTTGCTGACGTCATCGCCCTCGAACTGCAACGCCGTCTGGTAGATCTGCGAGGTGAAGAGTTTTCCAGTGAAGTCGAACTGGCGGTGCGGGTCGATGGTCTGCAGGTTGAACGAGGTCTCGACCACCAGCGTCTGCTCCCTGCCGCGGGGATCATCCCCGCCACCGCAGCCCGCCGCGAGCGCGAGGCCCGCCACGGCCAGCGCCACTCCGGTCGCGCGCCCTGCTCGTCTCAGTCCCATCGACTCTCCCACCTCGGTGTGCACATCAGGTCTTCTGCCAATCGTCGGCTGGGCATCTCCCTCGGATCAGCCCTGCCCACGCCGACACTAGTTGATCATTCTCACCGAGTACCAGATGCATCGCAAGAAATCTCACGGCCCAACCAGGTCGATGCAGTGGAATCTCCACATGCTCAGTGACGACAACGGATTCCACGCTTCGCGACGGCACGGCTCGCGACGCTACCGGAGGCCCCGATCGCACGGCGGACGTGCCATCGCGGCGGGTCGGATCACCGAGGCACGTCCGCCTGCTAGTCTCCGAGACTCCCGCAGACTCGAGGAGGACCCGTGGCCGCACCCGCCGGACGCGACAAGGCCAGCCCCCGAGACGGCGCCGGGAACGACGCGGGCCGATCGGCACCTCGCTCGAGCCGACCCCCCACTGCCGTCACGCTCCAGCGGCGGCTGATGGAGCGGGAGCGGCGACGGTTCAACCTGGCCTTGGACCAGATCGAGTCCGACGGCACGGCCATCGAAGCGTCCGCCCTCGTCGTGGCGGCCCGACGCCGCTTCGTCATCGGCGAAGGCAAGTCGTTCGCCTACGCCAGCCTGTTGGCCGGCGATCTGGCGGCCGGGCTCTCCCAGGTGACCTTGGTCGACGGGTCGATCGTCCGTCCGCTGGACATCCTCACCGACGTCCGATCCTCCGATGTCCTGGTGGCCTTCTCGGTCCATCCCTACCGGCGCTACACCATCGACTTCTGCGAGCACTTCCGCCAGGAGGGCGGCACGGTGGTCGCGGTGACCGACGATCCGGGGGCACCGATCCTCCCGCACGCGGACGTGACGATCGTGGTTCCCACCGAGAACACTCCCGCCGACGACTCCCCCACCTCCATCGTCGCCGTCGTCCACATCCTCGGTACCCTCGTGACGGCCAGCGCCAAGGGTGCCCGCCGGCGCCACGAACGACGGAGCAAACTCACCCAGAGCCTTGGCCTCTACTGGGATCCGGACCAGTCGAGCTGAGTAGCGGCGGCCGGATCCAGAAACACCGATACCGTGCCTATCTTGTCCACCATGTGCCCAATCCGCCTTGTAACACTGGACGCTCTGCAGGGAGTTCGTTAGGTTACGAATCGTAACTGCACATCACTGCCGCACAGTTCAGGGCAGATCGAGAAGGAGTCTGGATGTCTTCCGACCTCGTACTTCGAGGCGGCACCGTCCTCGACGGCACCGGCAGCGCCGGCCGGACGGCCGACGTGGCGATCACCGACGGACGCATCGTCGAAGTGGGGCAGGTGGACGGCCGCTGCACCCGTGAGATCGACGTGGCCGGTGCAGTCGTCTGTCCGGGCTTCATCGACCTGCACTCACATGCCGACTTCACCGTCTTCGGCGCCCCGGGGGCGATCACCCAGGCCAGCCAGGGCGTGACGACCCTGGTCACCGGGAACTGCGGGTTCTCCCCCTTCCCGATCGTCGAGGAGCACCGGGACGAGCTGTTGAGCCACCGGCTGATCGCCGACGCCGGCGCCTGGGACTGGCGGAGCGCCGGGGAGTACGCCGACGCGGTCGATGCGCTGCCGCTCGGCGTGAACCTGGCCCTGCAGGTCGGGCACGGCGCACTCCGGATCGGCGCCATGGGACTGGACGACCGCGACCCCACCCCGGTCGAGCTCGACCGGATGCGGGAGCTGCTCCGTGCGTGCGCGGCCGACGGCGTGGTCGGGTTCTCCACCGGGTTGATCTACGCCCCCGGGATGTTCGCCCGTACCGAGGAAGTCATCGCGCTGGCCCGCGAGACCGCCGCGGCCGGGCTGCTCCACTCCACCCACATCCGCAACGAGGGCGAACACCTGCAGGAGTCGGTGGATGAGGCCCTCACCATCGCCCGGGAGTCCGGGGTCCGACTGGAGATCTCCCACCTCAAGTCCTCCGGCATGGCGAACTGGGGCATGGTGCGCGAGGCGCTGGCCACCATCGAGGCGGCCCGCGTCGCCGGGCTGGACGTGGGCACCGACCAGTACCCGTACACGGCCTCGGCGACCACGTTGACCGCCTTCATCCCGGGCTGGGCGATGGATGGTGGGACCCCAGCCCTGCGGGAGCGACTGGCCGACGAGGCGACCTCGGCCCGGCTGGTCGCCGAACTCACCGGCCTGCTCGGGAACCGACTGTGGCCGGAACGGATCGTGGTGGCCGACACCGGGGAGGGTCCGTACCGCGATCAGATCGGACGCAGTGTCACCGAGTTCGGCGAGAGCATCGGGTTGGGGCCGGCCGAGGCCCTGGTCGAATTGTTGCGCGGCCAAGGGGGCCGGGTGTCCATCGTCAACCACACGATGTCCGAGGACGACGTCCGCCACGTGCTGGCGCATCCGCTCGTCGGCGTCGCCAGTGATGGTTCCGCGCTGGGCTGCCCGGGCGAGGGACGTGTCCATCCGCGCAGCCTCGGCACCTTCGTCCGCGTGCTGGGCCACTATGCCCGGGACGAGAACCTGCTCGCGCTGCCGGAGGCGGTACGCAAGATGACCTCGCTGCCGGCCACCCGGTTGGGCTGGCACGATCGGGGGGTGATCCGCCCGGGCAGCATCGCCGACCTCACCGTCTTCGACCCGACCACGGTGGTCGACCGGGCGACCTTCGACGACCCGTGGCAACTGGCAGCCGGGGTGCACCACACCCTGCTGGCCGGAACCCCCGTACTCTTCGACGGCGAGGCGACGAACGACCCGGCCGGTCGCGTCGTCCGGAACCGCCCCGGGCACTGATCCACTGTTCCCGGTGCACGACCAACAGTTCTCGGTTCCACGACCAACAGCCAGTACGACAACAGACCTGAGGAGGTCGACCATGGGCCAACAGGTCCTCATCTCTGCCGACATGGAAGGGGCCACCGGCGTCACCTATCCCCGTGACGTCGAGCCGCGCAGTGAGGAGTGGCACCGCTTCCGGCACCTCTTCACCGCGGACGTGAACGCCGTCGCCATCGGACTCCTCGATGCCGGGAGCGAGGTGTTGATCAACGAGGCCCACGCGACGATGCGCAACCTGGTGCTGGAGGAACTCGATGATCGGGTCCGGCTGCTCACCGGACGACACAAGCGACTCGGGATGATGGAGGGGGTCGAGGAGTGCGATGCGGTCGTGTTCGCCGGATACCACGCCGCGGCCGGCCAACGCGGGATCCTGGCGCACACCTACATGGCGAACTCGATCACGTCCGTGTGGCTGGACGGTGTCATCGCCAGCGAGGGGCGCTTGAACGCAGCGCTGGCTGCCGAACACGGTGTCCCGGTGATCATGGTCACCGGCGATGACAAGACCTGCGAGGATGCCGCGGACTATGCCCCCGACGCGGAGATGGTGGCGGTGAAGACCTACGTCAGCCGCTACTCCGCGATCTGCCTGCCGCCGATGAAGGCACAGGAACTGCAACGAGAGGCTGCCGCCCGGGCTGCAGCACAGGTGGGCAGGGTGTCGGCGCAGACCGGTGCACACCGGGTCGAGGTCGAGTTCGATGCCGTCCAATTGGCCGATGCGGCCGCCCTCATCCCGACCGTGGAACTCGTCGACCATCGCCGGGTCGGCTACTCGGCCAAGACCATGACCGAGGCGATGCTGACCTTCAAGATCGTCACCGCGATCGCCCGCGGCGCGATGGAGGAGATCTACGGATAGCCTCTCCTTGGACAGATCCGGCCAGCGCCGGGCACGACCGTGGACGCGAGGAGATCATGAGACACCACACGGATCGGGTGACACTCACCGAGGGAGCCGTGGACCGGCTGTTCGCCCAGCGGATCCAAGACGCTCGGGCGCCTGGCGGCGCCTATGTGGTGTTCGATGCGGGTGGAACCGTCTACGGGAACGGCTTCGGGGACCGGGGCTCCGGCCGTACGCCGACCCCGGACACGGCGTTCCGGATCGCCTCGTGCAGCAAGAGTTTCACCGCGGCGGCACTCCTGGTCCTGGTCGAACGCGGACTCATCGAGTTGGACGCGCCGATCGACTCGATCCTCACCGTCGGCCCGTTGGTCGGCCCGGGAGGACTCGGGGTCGTGGCCCCGACCCTGCGCCAACTGGTCACGATGGTGGGCGGGCTGCCCTCCGATGACGCCTGGGCCGACCGGCAGGAGTCGATGCCGGCGGCCGAGTTCGCTGAGCTCATTGCGCGCGGCCTGCGTTTCATCCACGCGCCCGGGGAGCGTTACGCGTACTCCAACTTGGGCTTCGCGCTGCTCGGCGCCGTGATCGAGAAGGTCTCCGGTACGGACTTCGTCGAGTTCGTCACCACGGAGTTGATCACACCACTCGGTCTGGACGGGATCGGCTTCGATCACCACGTGACCGCACCGGACGGGGTCGCCACCGGCTTCGCCCGCGTCGACGACAGCTGGCAGGCACAGCCGTACACCGCTCCCGGTGCCTTCTCGGCGATCGGCGGGGTCGTCGCCACCCCACGTGCCCTGGCCCGCTGGGCCGGCTGGCTGAGCGCTGCATCCAGCGACTCCGATGATCAGGGGCAGCCCCTCGGCCGCGCCAGTCGGATGCTGATGCAGACCCTGCAGACCCCGAGCCCGTCCGCGGATCGTGAGCTCGAGGGTTATGGCATGGGCCTGGTGATCGACGAGGACTCGCGCCACGGCACCGTCGTGTCACACAAGGGTGGCTATCCCGGCTTCGGCTCGCACATGCGCTGGCACCTCGAGTCCGGCATCGGTGTCCTGGCCTTGGAGAACGGCCGCTACTCCACTCCGTACCTGACGGCCCGGCAGGCACTGAAACTGATCTTGGACGAGACGGTCGCCCCCACTGCCGAGCCGCAGGTGTGGCCCGAGACGATCACGGCCCGCGAGTCCGTGGAACGGTTGGCCCGGGGGTGGGACCCGACCTTGGCCGCCGAGGTCTTCGCCGACAACGTGGACCTGGATGAGCCCTTGTCGCGACGGGCTGCAGACATCGCCGCCCTGGTCGACGAGATCCAGCCGGCAGCGAAGCCGTTGGCACTGGTCGACTCCGCGCCGTACAGCAGGTCCGCCGAACACCTGGCCTGGACCGTACCCGGGCGGAACGGCTCACTGCGCTGTGAGATCACCCTGACCCCTACCGAACCACCGATGATCCAGACCCTGAAGGTCCGTCGGGGCTGAGGAGCCCACTGCGTGCCCGATGCAGGTGACAGGCGACCTCGTGGCGCACCGGGTCGGCCGCAAGTTCCCCGAGATCGGTGCCGGTGCACAGGTCAGCAACCCCGGCCAGTGCCGCTCTCCCGGAGGCGAGCTCCGGGCACCGGGGATTGAATCGACAGCCCCCGGCGATCTCGCTGGCATCCGGGGACTCGCCGGACAACTCCACGGATTCGCCGACCGGTGAGTCCGGCAGAACTGACAGTAGTGCTTTGGTATAGGGATGTTGGGGGTTCAGAAGTACCTCCTCGACGGGCCCCTGCTCAACGATCCGCCCCAGGTACATCACCGCAATTCGGTCGGCGATGTTCCAGGCCAGCCCGAGGTCATGGGTCACCACCAGTGCGCCCAGACTGATCTCGTCGCGCAGCCTCAGCAACAATGCCAAGATCTCACCCCGCACCGAAGCATCCAGCGAGGCCACCGGCTCGTCGGCGATGATGATCTGCGGATCGAGGGCCAATGCCCCGGCAATGACGACACGCTGTCGCTGTCCGCCGGAGAGCTCATGCGGATAGGTGAGGAAGTAGCGCTCGGGGGGACGCAGGCCGGCATGGGCCAATGCATCGGCAACCCGCCGGCGCTCGTTGTCGGCGATCCCGTGAATCCGCAGCCCCTCCGCCACTGCCTCGTACACGGTGTGGCGGGGATTCAGTGCCCCCGTGGGGTCCTGCAGCACGAGTTGGACCGCGCGACGGAATGTCTTCTGCGCCCTGATCGTGTAGCGGAGCGGCTCCCCGTCGAAGGTGACCGTCCCTGAGGTGGGCCGTTCCAGACCAATCAGCGTCCGAGCGAGCGTGGTCTTCCCACAACCGGACTCCCCCGCCAGTGCCACGATCTCCCCGGGGGCGATGTCGATGTTCACCCCGGCGACGGCGTGGGCGGTTCGTCCGCCGGGCAACCGGAACTCGACCGTGAGATCACGCGCCGACAACACCTGATCGGTCACTGGGCGTTCTCCTCGGGCTCTGACGGACGGACCGGGCCGCCCGCTTGGGTGACCAGACACGCTGTCTT
>JBQDIN010000009.1:0-61155 GCA_052094425.1 Propionibacteriaceae bacterium | reverse complement strand
GTGGCCGCCCCACCTCCGACGGGGAGCAGCTCCGGACTGGTGGTTGAACACTCGTCGACAGCAGACACGCAGCGGGGATGGAAGGAGCAGCCGTCGGGGAGATCGGTGGGATCGGGGGGATCACCGGCGAGGCCTCGGGGATTGCGACGCGAAGCGAAGTCTCCGATCGCCGGGAACGCCGAACCCAACGCATCCGAGTAGGGATGCATCGGCTGGGTGAAGACATCGTGGGCCGAGCCGATCTCCACCAGCTTGCCGGCATACATGACGCCCACCCGCTCGCAGTTCTCCGCGAGCACCGACAAGTCGTGGCTGATCATGATGAGGCCGACATCGAGTTCCTTCACCAACGAGCTGATCACGGTCAGCACCTGCGCCTGGACCATCACGTCGAGGGCGGTCGTCGCCTCGTCCGCGATGATGAGATCCGGGCTGCAGGCCAGCGCCATGGCAATCATGACGCGTTGCCGCTGGCCGCCCGAGAGCTCGTGTGGATAGTTGTCTGCGCGCCAACTCGGCATCCCGACCTGGACGAGCAGTTCCGCGGCGCGCTGGTGCGCCTCCGCCCGGCCCATCTTCTGGTGCAGGAGGATCGGCTCTGCGATCTGCTGGCCGACCCGGTACACCGGGTTCAGTGCGTGCATCGCCCCCTGGAAGATGATGGCGGCTCCGACCCAGCGCACCGCACGCAGCTGTCCCCAGCCCATGGTGAGCACGTCCTCGCCATTGAGCCGGATCTCGCCGGTGATCTCTGCGCGCTGCGGCAACAGACGCAGGATCGCCAGCGTGAGCGTGGATTTGCCGGACCCGGACTCGCCGGCGATTCCGATCGTCTGTCCGGACTCCAGGGCGAAACTCATTCCTCGGACGGCTGGAACCGCACCCCGGGAGCCGTGGTACGTGACATGCAGATCGCGGACTTCGAGCAAGCTCACTGTGGTCACCTTCGCAGGAGTGGGTTGATGGCGACTTCCACGGCTCTTCCACACATCGTGAAGCAGAGCACCACGACCATGATCATGAGTCCTGGCGGCAGCACGTACCACCAGGCTCCGGCCGACATCGCCCCAGAGCTCCACGCCCGGTTCAGCATCATCCCCCAGGAGAGGTTCCCGGGATCGTAGAGTCCGAGGAAGGCGAGCGTGGACTCAGTCAGGATGGCCCCCGCGACGGCCATCACGGTGCTGGCCAGGACGAGCGGCATGACATTCGGCAACACATGGCGGCTCATCTGATGGCCGTGGCCCGCCCCCAGTGCGCGGGCACGCTCCAGGTAGGGACGCCCCTCCACGGCTCGGGTCTGTGCCCGTACCACCCGCGCCGTCCCGGGCCACGAGGTCACGCCGATGGCAAGGATCAGGACGAACATGTTCCGGCCCAGGATGACGACCAGCGCGATGGCCAGGACCAAGGTCGGCAGGTTCATGAACCATTCGGTGATCCGCATCAGGACCCAGCCGATCCGACCCTCGAAGTGTCCGGCGATGATGCCGACCAGGGTGCCGATCAGCATCGCCACGAGGGCAGCCGAGACACCGATCACCAGCGTGATACGGGTGCCTTGGGCCAGCAGCAACAGCACGGAGCGGCCGAACTCATCGGTACCCAGCAGATAGCCCGCCGTGGGCGGTGCCATCCGTTCACCGGAGGCCTGGGTGACACTCAGTGCGTCCGGATCAGCCAGCAGCGGGTAGCCGATGGCCACGAGAATGATCAGGCCGAGCAGGATGAGCCCGATGACCCCGCCTCGCTCGCCCTTGTAGACCGTCCAGACCTCACCCATGGACTGCCGCCAGCGGGCCAGTCGCAGCGATCCGACGGTCTCCTCCTGTGTGGTCTCGCTCATGTCTTGCGCGCCCTCGGGTCGATGAACCAATAGAGGAGGTCCGCTCCCAGGTTGGCCAGGACGGTTGACGTCGCGAATACGACGAAGAGCCCTTGCAGCACCGGATAGTCGGGAATGGCGATGGCCTGGAAGAAGGTGTAGCCGATCCCCGGCCACGAGTAGATGGTTTCGGTCACCAGCGCTCCATTGATGACACTGCCAATGGCCATGAAGACCAGCGTCGTGGTCGGGAGCAGAGCATTCCGCATGGCGTGCCGCCGCCGTACCACGGAATCACGCAGACCCTTGGCCTTGGCGGTGAGCAGGTAGTCGTTGCCCATCTCATCGAGCATCGACGCCCGCATCGTGAGCAGATAGCCGGCATAGATCATCGCGGTGAGGGTGAGCGTTGGCAGCGTGAGGTGGTGCAGCACGTCGAGGAAGTCCGCCCCGAAGTAGTCGGGCGTGTTCGCTGAGCGCATCCGTCCGGTGGGGAAGAGCCGAAGCTCCCGGGAGAAGATGATGATCGCGATCATCGCCACCCAGAAGGTCGGCGCGGCAAAGAAGACCAAGGCCAGATTCACCTGGCTCCGGTCGTACCGGGTGCCATTACGCCACGCTGCCTTGGCTCCCACGCTGAAGCCGATGGCGACAGCCAGGACCAGCGACAACCCGCTGAGCAGCAGGGTGGGCACGAGCCGGTCCGACAAGAGTTGGGCGACGGGGACCTGATACTGCAGTGACGTTCCCAGGTCACCGGCGAACAGGTCCGTGACGTAGTTCCAGAACTGGACCATGATCGGCCGGTCGATCCCCCACTCCTCCCGCAGGGCCTCGATCAATTCCGGCGTCGGTTCCGCGATGTTGCGGGCGATGTTCTCGACCGGGTCGCCCGGCAGGATCCGGAAGATGAAGAAGGCCGAGAAGATCACCGCGATCAGGGACACGGCCGTCCCGCTCACGCGCTGGAGCAGATACTTGCCGAATCCCGCCGTCACGCGGCGGCGACGGGGCTGGGGACCGTGGACGCTCCGCTCGGACGCGTCGGGGGGCGGCCCGGCCGAAGGGCCGGCCGAGGCGTGACTGGCCATCGAGGACTATTCCCGTTCTCCGGCGCTCTTTCGCCGCCGCACCAGAACCACCGCACCACCAGCCACGGCAAGGAGCACCACCACGCCGACCCCGACCAGGACGCCAGTGCTGGTTCCCCCGCTGCTCTCTCCGGTCGGCTGGGCTGCCCGATAGGCCCATGGCCCCATCTGGCCGTAGAGACCTCCACCACTGGTGGGTTGGGTCACCATTCCGGTGACCTTGTCACTGTTGTAGGCCTCCATCACGGTGGGATACCACAGCGCGATCTGCGGGGCATCGACGTAGAGGATCTCCTGCATCTCAGCCATCAGCTCGGTCCTGGTCTCCGGATCGGATTCCGTGACCAGCTGGTCGGCCAAATCGCTGTAGTGCTGATCGCAGTAGAAGGCATCACTGGTGTCGACGCCCGGATCCGTGGGCAGCATTCCGCAGGTCTGGCGGTTCAAGTTGTAGAACGGGTTCGGTCCGATTCCCCAACCGGTGAAGGTGACGTCCAACTTGCCGTCGAGGTACTGGTCCTGGACATCCTCGGAGATGGTCTGATCCACCTTCACCCCGATGGCCTCCCACCACTCGATGATGAAGAGCGCGGCGTTCTCTCGTTCGGCCATCCCGGCGTCCACGCCGAAGCGCAACACCAGTGGGTCCCCGTCCGGGGTCGTGCGGACTCCGTCCGCTCCCAACGGGTAGCCGGCCTCGTCGAGAAGTCGGCCCGCCTCCTCGGGATCGTAACCGAAGGTGTCGCCCTCGTCCGGGCCCCAGTGGACCTCCTCGAAGATCTCCGGGACGATGCTGGTGGCAGGGATGCCGTGGCCGCCGCGCACGCGATCGATCAGCTCCTGCTTGTCGATCGCGTAGTGGAGTGCCTGCCGGACCTTGACGTCCTTGAGGGCTGGGTTCCCGTTGCCGAACGGTTCGCCATCGGCCGTCTCGGCGCCGGTGTTGAACGCCAATCCGGTGTAGCGCCGATCCGGAGCCACGTTCGTGGTGATCCCCTCAACGGTGTCCAGGCGTTTGATCTGGGCCTCGTTCAGGCCCATGACGAGATCGACCTCGCCCGCCTCCAGGGCGGCCACTGCCGAGTCCGGCTCGGCGTAGTACTGGAAGACGAGTTCGTCGAATCCGGGCGCGCCGCCCCAATAGTCCTTGTTCGCCTCGTACCTGATGAACTGATCAGTCTCGAACTCCACCGCCTGGAAGGGGCCGGACCCGATGATCGGGAACTCGTCATTGGCGTAGTCGGACCACTCGCCTTCGTGCTTCTCCCAGACGTGCTTCGGCATCACTTGGACGTCGGCGAAGTCGATCGGCGCCGGATTGTTCAGGGTGAACTCCACGGTCTGGTCATCGACCGCCTCCACCGAGTCGATCAAGGCGACCGCATCGGCGTTGCGCGTGCTGATCACCTTGTCATGCAGGAGGATGTGAAAGGTGTAGGCCACGTCCTGCGCGGTCACCGGTTTGCCGTCGTGCCACGTCGCCTCGGGGCGCAGGTGAAAGGTCCAGGTCAAGCCGTCCTCGGACTCCTCCCAGGACTCTGCCAATTGACCTTCATAACTGAAGTCGTCGGCTCCGACGACGATCAGTGACTCGTACTGGACCTGCCGGAACTGGTGCTCGATCATGTAGATCTGCACGAACGGGTTCCAGTTCTCGACGGACTGGTCGGTACTGACGACCAATCGACTGGGATCACCCGCTTCGTCCTCAGCCATCGCGGCAGGCGCCCCGATGACCGCAAGGGGAAGTACCAGAGCAACCGCTGTTGCCACGGAGGCCGCAAGACGCCGCCACGATGCGGAGAGTGTAGTTGCCATGGGAGTCTCAGGCCTCGCAATCGGATGATCCGGTGGATGGGTAGCCCCGTGAGAACTTCGTTCGCGCAGCCAGTGTCTGCCGTCGAACACCTGTCCGTCAAGAGGCGGATCCAGTTCATATCACGGCACACATCGAACGCTTTGATCCCAATTGTCTGGACTTCGTACGAAAGCTCCACTAGTTTGCGTTACGTATCTATGACGGAGCTGACCGTCAGGTTTGCCATGCCCGCTCACTGAGGAGGGTTGCGCTGTGGCCCCTGGTCCCCCGAAGGTTGATCAACATCTCTGCGATGAGATGGATGAAATCGTGTCCCGGTTCAGCGGTGAGGTGGGGTACGTGGTGGCGAACCTCGGCACCGGAGAACGGCTGACACGTAACGCCACCACGGAGTTCCCCACCGCCAGCACGATCAAGCTGCCGCTCCTCACCGCCTTCCATGATCACGCGCACCGGACCGGGCTCGACTGGAGCGAGAGGGTGCGGGTGGAACGGGACGAGGCCGTGGCCGGTTCAGGAATCCTTGGCCACCTCGACTCGGGAGTCGCACTGACCCATCGCGACCTGGTCTGGCTGATGATCTGCCTCTCCGACAATCTGGCAACGAATGTGATCACAGACGCCATCGGTGGACTGGAGCCGTCAGCCGCACTCATCCACGAGATCGCCGGCCCGGACATTCACCTGCGTGGGCGCGCCGGTGGCGCAGCCCTCGCGGCCGACGCTCCCCGCTCCGCTCTGAGCAGCGCCACCCCGGAGGCCTTCGGGCGGTATCTCGACCATCTCACGGAGGGGCACCTGCCCGGTGCGACCGAGACGATCTCCGTTGCCGAGCAGCAGGTGTTCCACAGCGCACTGCCCCGCTACCTGTCGCGTTCACCCCAGGCCCCGGTCCCGCTGAAGATCGCGCACAAGACCGGCGCCCTTCCCGGGGTGCGCACCGATGTCGGCATCGTCACCAGTCCCACCACGACGCTCACCATCGCCATGATGACCAGCGACTCGACCGATCTCTCCTACGACACGATCCATGAGGGAGACCAGTGCATCGGCGCCCTCACCCATGCAGTGTGCCGGGAGTGGCTCGGTGTCTGAGTTCTTCGCACGGGACGCGGGCTGAACCCACCTGTACTCCCAGGGCAGGTCGGGCCACCGTCACCCGGCGTCGGGGCGGACGGTGGTCCGCCAGGTCGTCACCTCGTCCAGCACGTCCAGCCGCGGGGTGACGCCGATTCCCGGCCCCTGCGGGAGGTCGATCATCCCGTCGTGCATCTCGAAGTGTTCGGTGATGTCGGTGTGGAAGTAGCGAGCCGTGGCGGAGATGTCGCTCGGTTCGGTGAATCCCGGCAACCCGGCCAGCGCGAGGTTCGCGGCCCGGCCGAGGCCGGACTCGAGCATCCCGCCACACCAGACCGGTACACCGTGCGCCGTGCACACGTCGTGGATGCGACGCGATTCCAGGTAGCCACCGACTCGGCTGGGCTTGATGTTGATCACCTGGCACGCTCCCAGTGCGATCGCATCGGCGGCTGACCGGGCCGAGACGATGGACTCGTCCAAGCAGATCGGAGTCCGGACCAGACCGGCCAGGGTGGCATGGGCACGGAGGTCGTCGTACTGCAGTGGTTGTTCGATCAGGGCCAGGTCGAACGCGTCCAGCCGAGCGAGGTGGCGGCTGTCCGCCAGGGTGTAGGCACCGTTCGCATCGACCTGCAGCACCACGTCGTCGCCGACGTGTTCGCGTACGGCGCGGACGACCTCGATGTCTCGGCCGGGCTCGATCTTGAGCTTGATCCGGGAGTACCCGGTCGCGAGGTAGTCGTCGACCCGCGCCAGCATCGCCCCGAGGGAGTCCTCGATCGCCACCGACACCCCGACCGGCACCGACTGGCGCACCGCGCCGAGGTGGTCGGCCAGACTGATCCCGGCCGCCCCACACCAGGCATCCAGTACGGCCGCCTCGAGGGCACTCTTGGCCGTGCGGTGCCCCTTGAAGGGAGCGAGGACCTCAGCGACCCGAGCCGGCGTGATCTCCCCGGCCCGCAGCAGGGCCGGGGCGAGGACCTTCGTGAGGACGTCGATCGCGCCGTCCAGGTACTCCGACCAGTACACCGGGAGGTCGTCCGCCGAGCACTCCGACCAGCCGGAGCCCACGTCGGTGTGCACCTGCAGGATCAACAGGTTCCGCTCGCTCTCACTCGACTGCGAGGTCCGGAACGGTGTCACCAACGGCATCGAGACACGGCGCAGGTCGATCGCCTCGATCTTCATGACTGCTCCACTCGGTAGTTGCCCTCGGCATCGATCCCGGTGGCGATCCAACCGGGAGGAAGTTCGGCGAAGGCCTTCCGTACCTGCTGCCGCCAGGCGCGGGCCGCCGGCGGATCGGTCTGCAGCAGCGCCTCGACGTCCGGCGGGGTCGGGATCCGGGTGATCACGTCTTCCGGCTCCGTACGCAGGTCGTCCGACTGGCGAGCCGCCGCGACGCGATCGCTGGTCAGGTCCCAGCGGAGCAGCAACCGATCCGACTCCAAGCCCGCGTTCAGCGCGTCCGGGATCGCCCCGTACAGGTTCTCGTCGTAGCGGACGGCCACGCCGCCCAGCCGGTTGAGGTTCAGGGTCGCGTTCCGACGCACCAACGGGTCGAACGTCCAGTGGATGACCTCGATCCCCCGCTCACACGCCCAGTCCCGCTGGTACCACTTCAGGCGTTGGCCGATGCGCAACCCGCGCGCCGAGGCAGCCACCGCGGCGACATGGGAGTGCAGTCCGACCGGATCCCGGCCCCCTGGTGCGGCGACCTCACCGAACGCGACGGCTGTCCCCACGAGGGCGCCGTCGAGGTACGCACCGCCGACGAACCCGCCGGAGCCGGCGATCGCCGCCAATGTGTCCACCGCCAGCGGTGGTCCGTCGTTCGCCCCGAAGACCTCCGCGATCAGGCGAGCCGCGGCGGTGAACTGGTCCGCGCCCGACAGTTGTCGGAGTTCGAGGCGGGCGGACGGGGTCGACCCGGAGCCGGTCATGCGCGGACCGTCGCGCCGGTCCGAACCAGGCGTCCTTCAGCGATCAAGATCATATTTACGATGCTATCAACACTCACCTGCCTGAGCAGAACATCCCGTGGTGGTTCATACGTTTCGCATCGACGTTCTACTCGATGAGATCACCTCTGGACATCCCACCCGATCTCCGGCAACGTGACGCGCGTGATGACCCCCGCCGAGATGTGTGCCCACCTGATTCGCTTCGACACCTCGAACTACGGCGGTGGTGAGAGCAACGGCGAGACGCCGCTCGCCGAGGAGATTGTCCGGCTGCTGCAGGAGGCGGGATACGATCCGCAACTCGTCGCCCGGGTGCCGCATCGCGCCTCCGTCGTCGTCCGAGTCACGGGTTCTCGTCCCGACCAACCCGCGCTCCTGGTGCACGGGCACCTCGACGTGGTGCCGGCCGAGCCGGAACAGTGGTCGGTGCCGCCCTTCTCCGGACTCATCCAGGACGGATACGTGTACGGGCGGGGTGCGATCGACATGAAGGACATGGTCGCCAACATGGTCTGCACCCTCCTCGATTGGGCCCGTGAGGGCATCACACCCCGACGAGACATCGTCTTCGCGTTCGTCGCCGACGAGGAGGACCACGGCGAGTGGGGAGCCGAGTGGCTTGTCACCGACCATCCCGAACTCCTGCAGGGGGTGGGTGCCGCGATCGGCGAATCGGGTGGATCGGCGACCTTGCTCGAGAGGGCGGACGGCGCGCAGGTGACCCTCTATCCCGTGGCCGTGGCGGAGAGGGGAACCCTGCACTTGCGGCTCACCGCCCGAGGCACCTCCGGCCATGGCTCGCGGCCCACGGCCGACAGTGCGATCACCAGGCTTCTCGGCGCTGCGCACCGCATCAACAACCACCGCTGGCCGCTGGTCCTCACCGACGCCGTCCGCAGGTACATCACCGAGGTGAATGCGGCTGTCGGCCACGGAGTGGAGCTCGACTCGGAAGCCGGCGTCGAGCGGGCGATCGACCAGATGGGACCGGCCGGCCAGGTGGCCGGCATCACGGTCCGTTGTTCCGCGACGACCACGGTGCTGAAGGCGGGCTACAAGACCAACGTGATCCCCGGCGTGGCCGAAGCCGAGGTGGACGTCCGCTGCCTGCCCGGCACCTTCGACGACACCCTCGCGACCATGATCGAGTTGATCGGTCCCGAGGTGGAGTCCGAGGTCATCGACCCGGGCCACCCCACGGACTTCTCGGCGGACTCCCCGTGGTTCGGAGCGATCCGCGCGGCGATCCTGCGTCATGACCCGGCCGCCGTCGTCGTGCCCTATTGCATGGGCGGCGGGACCGATGCCAAGTCCTTCGCCCGCCTCGGTGCCGAGTGCTTCGGCTTCGCCCCGCGGACCCTGGACCCCGACGGCCGGCTGGGTGACGGGATGCACGGTGTGGACGAGCGGGTCCCGGTGGCTTCGGTCAACGGCGGCCAGGCCATCCTCAGTGACTTCCTCCGCGCCGTCTGATCCGGCGGATCCGTCCTCAGGCGGACGTCAGCGGACTGATCGCCCCCAGCGTGCCGCAGACGATGCTGATCGCGAGGATCATTCCTTGACGGCCTTCGATGCGGTGAAGGCGAAGGTGACGCCGATGACTGCGCACGCGACCCCGGCGATCGCCGCGGCCCGCATGAACATGTCCGAGGTGTCCCCCGAGGTGAGCACCGCGACGACGAAGAGGATCACGGCCACGGCACCGACGACACTGACGGCACCCACCTGAACCTTCAGGATGGTCGACATCTGTTGTTCAGCCATGGCCGTCATCCTGCCATTGCCGGAGGTCGTCCGCACCAGATCAACGACGAAACCACGCCACCGGGATCTCACCGTGGTACAGGACATGCGGCACGTCCACCCACGGGAACCAGGGGTCCTCCGGCAACAGGTTCTCCAGCCGATCGATCGCGTCGATCGTGATCCGGTTGACCGCGCGCAAGGAAGCTGTTGTGTACGGGAGGTAGTCGTCTGCAGTGGGCGGATCGGCGCGGTGTCCGCTCCGGCCGTGACGCATCAACCTGATCACGGTGCGCTCCGGGTCCAACCTCGTGGCATCCAACCGCCAGGGCTCCTCGTCGGCGACCCTGCGACCGGAGCGGCGGAGCGCGGCGAACAGTGGTCCCGGATGTACGGGCGAGAGGAAGACCACGTCCGACCAGCGACACCCCAGGGGATCGACGCTCTCATCGGGAACCCAGGGCGCATCGCTGTATTTCCTGCTGTGCAGGGCGTACAGGTCCGGATACTTCGTACGCATGGTCGAAAGTGGGACGATGGCATCGCCGATGACGCTGGTGGCGGGACGGTGGTACAACGTGGTGTGTGTGGGCATAAAAAAAGCCTCGGTCGCCGACCGAGGCCCTTGGAGGATGTCCTCACACTCTATCAGCGGCTTCACACTCTCCACTACCGCACCCTCCTGGTTGGCCACTGTGTGCGGCGAGATGCCGGAGGGCGAGTTCGGGCAACGAGGCAACGGCGGCAGCCCCCAGCTCTCGGGCCTTTCGCCGCACACTCTCAGACGCGTTCGCGATCACAACCGGCAGCCCGACCTCCACTGCACCGGGCACGTCGTGTCGAGGACTGTCGCCGATGAACAGCCCTGAGTTGGCTGGCTCCCTCAGTTCGGCGATGAGGCGTCGGAATGGCTCGGAATCTGGCTTCAGCCGGGTCCCCTCGCCCGCAACGACCAAGGCGTCAAAGACGATGTGGGGGAAGCATGCTCGAATCCTGACGCGCTGCTCCGCTCCGTCGTAGGCATTGGTCACAATCGGCGATGGCCTCGTCCGAAGGTGATGGGAGGCGGAAGCGACTCGCGAGCGCCCGCAATCGCCATTCGTGCATGATGAGTGGAAGTCGAAGTCAAAGGCGACGAACCGGAGTGGTTCCATACCGCAGCACGCTACCGCCCGTCCCGAATCACCTGGGCAGGCGTGATCAGCGTCCGGACACATTGGTTGAGCTCGTCGAAATCGCCACTCAGTTGAGGTCCGGGTGGCCGCGCCTTCGGAACCGGATGTGTTGCCGCGGTCTGCGTTCGGGATCGACTCTGGTCGGTGGGAAGACGTGCGGGAGATCGCGGTGATCAAGATCGATGGTCCACCGGCTGCCTTCCGGAGCGGTGGGGTCGGGTTCGACGATCTTGTGGTGGTGGGGGCAGAGGAGCGCTCCGTTGCGGAGGGCGGTCTCCCCGCCCAGATGCCACGGGGTGAGGTGGTGGGCCTCGCACTGCTGCGGTGGCGCTTCGCACCGCGGGAAGACGCAGCCTTGGTCACGGACTTCGAGGCCGTGGCGGATCCCGCGGGTGAACAACCGCCGGGTCCGGCCGACATCGAGGACGACACCGCTGGTGTCCAGGACGACCGGGATCAGGTCGGCGTCACAGGCCAGATGCCGCGCGGCTTCCGGGGAGATCGGTTCACCGGAGTTCAGCAGGGTCGCGCCGTTGGTGCCGTTCATCAGGTTGGCGAGTGGGAGGAGGATAGACACCCGCGGCCGGTCCCCACCGCTCGTCGGTGCGGCCTGCTCGGCGAACAAGTGCTCGAACATCGCCACCAGCGCGTCCGCCTGCAGTTGGGCGGTCGTGGGTGTCTCTGCGAGCGGATCGAGCCGATCCTCGGCCTGAGCGTGCTGGTTTTTGAGTTGCTGGGCGTACGCGGTGATCAAGGAGATGAACTTCTCCCCATCCACCGGCGACAGCTGCCCCTTGAACGTCACCGAGCCCGATGGGGTCCGTCCGAGGGTGAGATATCGGTCCCGCCGCGCCCTGCGTTCTTCGCGTTCGAGGAGTTTGCCGAGGCGGTCCTCCTCGACGTCGGGGAACAGGATCGCCACCGCCCGATTGGCCAGCAACCGAAGATCATTCGGGTGGAGCTCGTCGGCCTCGGCGATCAACGACTCCTGCACCGACACGACCTGTTCATCCGTAATCTCAGCGGGGAGATGCTTGAGGCCGTGGACCATGGCCTGGGCTTGATCGGTGGTGACAGTCCCGTTGCAGACGGCATCGCCGATCACCTGGAATTGGTTGAGGTGGCGGGAGAAGTACACGTACGCCCGCGCGGCCTTCAGCGGGGTGCGGTCCGACGTCATCAGGTGGTCGGCGGTGGTCCACCCCCGGGCTGGGCACAGATTCCGGGTCTCGACCTCGTGAGTGCGACGAAGCCGGAGCCCGGCAATCCGCTCGCCGAGGACGCCGAGGGCATCCATCTCGGCCAACACTTGGTCATCCGACACCTGCCAGTCTTCGACCGACACCATCCGATCGACGATGGCTGCAATCGCAGCAACATCCCCGTAGCCGGTGGCGTCCGTCGGTGTTGACATACCCCTATTCTAAAGTCCCCCACTGACACGAATCCCCTGTGTGCACAGGGAACTCCGAGAAACATTCGAGAGATATAGAGCCTGTCGGATGGGGTGGTTTCGACCGGCTCAACCAGCGTTTCCTCACGTCGGTCGAGCTTGTTGAGATCGACCCACCCCGGCGATCTCGGTCGGCCTGCAAGGTGTCGTCGGTGAGGACTCGGTGGCCCGGGAGACAGGACGCGCCTGTAGCGAGAACTTGGTTCCCTTCTTCGAGCTCGACCCGGACGAGGTCGCCGCGACGATCGACGGCACCGGGACCAACCGGCAGTTGGATCTGCTGGCCGAGGTGGTCGGCCGCGCAGACTGATCGACCGTGATTCCTCTTGCACCCCAGCCCCGGGTGGTGAACGCTGAAACCAGTCCCACGACCAGGAGGATGTCGATGAAGACCGGAGAGAGCCGCAACCTGTGCCGGACCTGCGCGGTCGAGTACGCCCCACCACTGCCCGCCGTCTGTCCGATCTGCGCCGACGAGCGCCAGTGGGTCCCGAGCGCGGGCCAGGCGTGGACCACCCTCGAGGAGCTGGCGGCCCAGGGCCAGCAGTTGCGCTGGGAAGAACGCGAGGAGAACCGCTTCGCCGTGACCGCGGACCCCGGCCTCGGGATCGGCCAGTCGATGCAGGTGATCACCAGCGATGCGGGTGTCCTCCTCTGGGACCCCGTCGGTTACATCGATGACGCGACGGTGCGGCGCGTCCGTGTCCTCGGCCCGGTCCTCGGCATCGCGTCGAGCCATCCGCACATGTTCGGTGTCCAGGTGGAGTGGGCCCACGCCCTCGACGCCCCGGTCCTGGTCAACGACGCGGACAAGCAGTGGCTGGGCCGGGCTGACCCCTCGATCTCGTACTGGACCGGACACACGCAGGTCGGACCGATCGCCCTGCACCAAGTCGGCGGCCACTTCGCCGGGAGCGCGGTGGCCCTGTGGCCGGCCGGCTCCGACGGCCGCGGCACCCTGCTCACCGGGGACACCGTCGCCCCCAACCCGGACCGGTCATCGGTCGGGTTCATGCGCAGTTACCCGAACAAGATCCCGCTGTCGGCCGCGGTGGTGGAACGGATCGCCCGCGATCTCGGCCAACTCGACTTCGACACCGTGGTCGGCAACTTCAACAACGAGATCCGGGGCAATGCCGCCGACGCGATCCAGCGATCGGCCCGGCGGCACGCCGAGTGGGTCCGCGGAGACCACGACGCCCTGACCTGAAGTCGATCCGTCAGGCGTAGTGGCGGCAACGACCGGTGAAGACGGACTCGAGCCCCACCCGCAATTCGGCAGCGGCGAGGGTGGCGACGGTCCGGCGACCGACCCGGGATGAGCCCTCCTGGTGTACGCGCTCGGCCAGGCCGGTGGCGAGGGCGAGGAGCCGAATGCTGCTGGCGGCGGCATCCACACCGGCGGCAACCTCGCCACACTCCTTCCCGTTCGTGATCGCCTCGGCCAGTCGAATGCGGAGGCCCCGTCCCCTCGTCCGGGCCACCTCGGCCAGGCCCGGCTGGTCCACACACCGACCGAGGAATCCCAACGTCACCTCGTACTCCGCGCGCCGGACCCGGTCGAAGGGGATCAGCTCCCGCAGCCCCCGCTCCACCAGAGCGGCCACCGGCAACTCCTGGGGAGTCTCTTGGGCGAGATGTCCGGCGATCCGCTCGTTGATCGCGTCCACGCTCCGACGGTAGGCGAACAGCACCAGCGCGTCCTTGGAGGGAAAGTAGTGCTGTACGAGCCCCACCGAGATCTCCGCCCGGGCCGCCACCTTGGCCACCGTGACGGCATCCAGTCCGTGCTCGGACACCAGCAGCGAGAGGGCCTCGGCGATCTGTTCGCGCCGTGCGGTGTGGTCCGCCGTTCGTGCCATCCGGCCACTGTAGTGGCCTGCACACGGGAATTCGGTGGTGGGCGCCGGTGACTTGTGCCAACATAACCATATGACTGTACGGTTATTGCCACGGCCGGTGTTCGGCGCCTTCCTGGCTGCTCTCCTGATCATTCTCGCCGGCGTCGCGGGATGCGCGGCGCCGCCTCCGGGACAGCACGAACCGACGGAGGACGCGTACAGCGCCGTGGACGCCCACGTCACCGAAGCGTTGGAACGCACCGGCGTTCCGGGCGCTGCCCTGACGGTCGTGACGCCGGAAGGCGTCGAGCACCAGCAGACCTGGGGAGTCGATGGGACGGCCACCCCGTCAGCGCCGACACCCCGTTCCTCTGGGGGTCGGTGGCCAAACCGGTGACTGCCGAGGTGACCCTCGCACTCGTGGAGCGCGGTCGACTCGCTCTCGACGACCCGGTCCGGCACCACCTGCCGGAGTTCCGGCTGGCCGACCCCGAGCATGCCGATCGCATCACGATCCGCCACCTGCTCAACCACACCAGTGGACTCCCAGCGAGCATGCAGGGACTGACCGACATCGCGGACCCGGACCGCCGTCCGGCCGACGTGTTGCCCGACCTCGCCGAGGTCGAGCCGGTGGCTGAACCGGGAGTCGAGTTCGGCTACACGTCGGTCGACTACGCCGTACTGGCGGCGGTGATCGAGGCGGTGACCCGAACCCCGTACGGTCAGGTGGCCCGAGAACTTCTCCTGGGCCCGATCGGCTCCGAGCAGTTGATCACGTCCAGCGCCGAGGCCGACGCAACACTCCCCCGCGGACATCGCCACCTGTTCGGTCGAGCGACCGCCTTCGGTACCGGCTACGACCCGGCCGGCGTCAGCTACGGCTACCTCGGCGGGAGCCTGACCGACCTGGCACGGTTCGCCCAACTCAACCTCGCCGGCGGCACCGTGGACGGGAAGCGGGTGCTCGAGGAGGCCAGCCTGCAGCAGGCGTGGGCGCCCAGCGTCGACATGTCCGGGGACGGCACCGAGGCGTACGGTCTGGGCTGGCGCAGCAAGCACCTCGCCGGCGGCAGCAAGATCATCTGGCATTCCGGAGCCGCGCCGGGATACTTCGCCCACGTGATCTTGTTGCCGGAGCAGCAGCGAGCCGTGGTCCTGCTCCAGAACGCACACGGCGAACTGCAGGCCGCCGACGAGTACGCTGCCGGCTTCGGCGTCGCCGACCTGCTGGCCGGGGGCACCCCCGCCCCGATCACGACCGGCTGGACCTACCCGTTGGCGATCACCCTCCTCACCGCCGCGGTGCTTGCCGCGTTCGGCGTCATCGCCTCGACCCTCGTGGGACTCGCTCGTGGCACAACGCCTGGGCGGCACCGAGCACTCCGTGGCGCCGGATGGGTCACCCTCGCCCTCGCACTCGGGGCCTCGCTCGTCGCACTCCCCCGCTGGGCCGGGATCCCGTTGGATCAGATCGCCCTGTGGAATCCGGACCTGGCCGTGCTGGTGCACCTGGTGATCGGGAGTGGTCTCCTGCTGGCCGGGCTCCGACTCTGGCGCCTCGCACGCGGAGGGCGGCGGCGCACGCAATGAGTCCGGAGAGGTCAGGCAGCCGCCTGCTTCCGCGGGCGACCCCGGCCGCGCTTGACCGCGATGATGCGCCCCTCGTCGAAGATCTCGCCGCCCCACACGCCCCACGGTTCGGCGCGGCTCAGGGCTCCGGACAGACAGGCCGCCTGAATCGGGCACTCCCGGCAGAGTTCCTTGGCCCGGGCCAGCAGCATCGGTGAGTCGGAGAAGAACAACTCCGGTGCATCCCGGCAGGGAGGTGACGGCTTCGCTACGACGGACAGGGAGAGGTTGCGCGTGGACACCATGCCAGCATCGCCGTCTGAGGTACCCGGGCACATCGGGAGAACGCCTTAGTTTGCCCTGAACGGAGGATGTAGGACTTGCGCCGACACCTCAGCACAAAGTCGTAGATCTGCTGCGTGCGGCGCCTGTCACCGCAAGAGATCTCGAGAAGACGCATCGGCGTCAGGCCGCGCTTCGCCGGAGCAGGTCGTCGTAGCACCCGGCGTCGTCGCTGGTGATCCGCGGATACCCGACGCCCCAGTCGCCGACCCAGTCGACCTCCAACCCGGGATTGGGCCAGTCACTGCCGTCCGACAGGAAGACGTGCGGACTGCACTGGACCCGGTCGCTGCGTGCGACCCGGGTCTGTTCGGTGAGGGCGGCTCGACCGCGCCCCTCGTCCAGGGCTGCTTCCAGCCGGCCCGGGTCCACGGTCCGCGTCGCGGCTGCCACGTCCAAGATCACCGTGCGATTGCTGATGCAGCGCGACTCCGCCCAGAAGGCGCGACGAAGGCCCAGATCCAGTTCCTCGCTGGCCACGAGCCCCTGGTCCTTGGCGGCCTGGACAGCCTCCAACGCCGGCAGGGAGGTGCTCGGATAGAGCCAGTCCTTGTCCTGCCACAATTGCCAGCCGGCCTCGGGAGCACAGGCACCCACGGTCGGCACCTCACTGTCCGAACCCGGCCGGCAGCCGGGATTGCCGTTCAGCAGTTCGAGGGCGAAGGCCCGGTGATCGAACCGAACCACGTCCTCGAGGCCGAGCCGCCTCCGTGCAGTGTGCAGCCGGTGGACGGCCAGGTGACCGAAGGCGCACCAGACGTCGCTGTAGATGATGATCGTGCTCGCAGTTGTCATGATCACAGGTCACCAGTCTGCGGAACTGCTTGCTGGCGGTCATCGGACCTGACCATCGATCGCGGCTGGCAACTCGACGCCGCCGCGACGAGAAAACGATTACATCGTCACGTTGAGTGGGCCAAGGCGGGCTGTCAATGGGCTTCGGGAGGGTGTGCGTCCCTCTCGGACGACGGTGATCAGGCAGCAGCGTGCTTGCGCGGCCGGCCCCGACCCCGCTTGGTCTCGAGCAACACGCCCTCGACGATCAGCTGGCCACCCCAGACGCCGTACTGCTCCCCTCGCTCCAGCGCCTCCTCGCGACACTGCACGCGGAGTGGGCAGCGGGCACAGGCTCGTTTGGCGATGGCGACCTGCTCCGGCTTCTCGCCGAAGAAGACCTCGGGATCCTCGTCGTAGCAGGGCAGACGATCGACGGCTCGGGGCCGGAGGACTATCACGGACATGGCATCCACGGTGCCGAAGGAGCCTTACAGCGGGCTTACACCGGACGGCGCGGCTGGTCGGCGCGGCTGGTCAGGCGACTGCGTGCTTGCGCGGCCGACCGCGCCCACGCTTGGTGTCGACCAACTCGCCGTCCAAGATCAACTGGCCGCCCCAGACCCCGTACTGCTCCCCTCGCTCGATCGCCCCCGCACGGCACTGCACCTTGATCGGACAGCGGGCGCAGGCCAGTTTGGCGAGGGACAGGAGCTCCGACGTCTCGGGGAAGAAGATCTCCGGATCCTCGTCGCGGCACGGCAGTCGGTCGGTGGATCGGGGCCGGAGGACGGAGACGGACATGGCTCTTCCCTGGTTCGCGGGTGGACAAGGCATTCGGAATGCGACGCCGGACTGGCGCTGCCCATCACGCTAACCAGCGATTAGGAAGACTGGCTTCCTGTTAGCTGTGGCAGAGTGAAACCATGTCCCAAACCGCCGTCCGCCTGCTGTCCCTGCTCTCCCTCCTCCAGGTGAAGCGCGCCTGGAGCGGCTCGGAACTGGCCGCACGACTCGGCGTGAGCACTCGGACCGTGCGCACCGACATGGAACGACTCCGCGAACTCGGGTATGCAGTCGAAGGCACCCGGGGCGGCGACGGTGGCTATGCGCTCGGGTCGGGCGGGTCCGCGATTCCCCCGCTACTCCTCGACGCCGAGGAGGCCATCGCGGTCGCGGTCGGGCTGCGCACCGGGGTGAGCTGCATCATCGGCGGGATGGAGGAGACCTCGATCCGGGCGCTGGCCAAGCTGGAGCGCACCCTGCCCGGTCCGCTCCGCAGTCGGGTCCGCAACCTCAACCGGTACACGGTTCCGCTGGCCAGCACGATGCCGATGCCGGAGGTGGAACCGGCCACCCTGACCCAACTGGCCGGACTCTGCGACCAGCGCGAACGAGTCCGCTTCACCCATACCGGCGACCCGGCCGAGATCGACGCCGGGCAGGCCAGCACCACTGAGCACGAGGTCGAGCCCTACCGGCTGGTGAACCAACGGCACCGCTGGTACCTGCTGGGCTACGACATCGCGACCGAGGACTGGGCCGTGTTCCGGGTGGACCGGATGCAGTTGCGCACTCCGAACGGTCCCCGCTTTCCCAGCCGGGAGCTGCCCGACAGTGACGTGGCCCGCTACGTCGCCCGACGGGCCCCGGAGAACGTGTGGCGGCACCGCGCCACCATCTTGCTGCACGCCCCCGCGGCCGCGGTGTCCGGTCGCGTGATGCCGGCCGAGGGATGTGTGCAGAGCGTGGACGAGACGACCTCCCGACTGACCATCGGCGCCGAAACGCTCACCGCGATCGCGCTGGTCCTCGGCCGCCTGCAGGTGGACTTCACCGTCGAGGAACCAGAGGAGTTGGTCACCGTCGTCCGCGAGTTCGGGGAACGGTATCGCCGCGCGACAGTCGGCTGATCGGCCGGCGACGACTCGCATCACGGCCAGGTCGTGGCTGACAGGGCTCTACTTGACGCTGGCGAAGATCAGCGCGTCGTCGGCGTTGGAGGTGAACTCGGTGATCTCGTTGCTGGCGGTCACGGTCCGCACCGGCTGGATCAGCGACAGGAACGGCCCGGTCTGGTTGGCGGCACTGTAGAACTCGGCGTACGCAGCGTCGCGTTCCTCCGGGGTCTTCGCCGCCACGGCGGCGTCGGCCAGCTTCTCGATCTCCGGGGTGATGCCCTTGCCCCACTGCACCCGCTCGGCCACGTCGTTGCCGGGAGCGAACACCAGGTAGTTCTCGGGGTCGGGGTAGTCAGCCCCCCAGCTCCCCAGGCCCATCGTCTGCTCACCCGAGCGGTAGTCGTCCAAGTTGGTGGTGGAGGGGGCGGGCTTCAGTTCGAGGTTGATCCCGACCTCCTTCAGCTCGGCCTGCAGGGTCTGGGCCAGTTGGTCCATCGGCACCCCGGAGACCGTCTGGTCGGAGGCGTAGTTGAACGGGATCGCGGTGCCGTCGTAGCCGGCCTCCTCGAGCAGGCCCTTCGCCTTCTCCACGTCCTTGGCCGGAACCTCGCCCGGGTCGGAGTCGCCGACGAAGCCGTTCGGCACGATGCTGGACAACTGCTGCGCGCCCTCACCCCCGAGGGCGAGCAACTTCTCGTAGTCGAGGCTGTAGCGCAGCGCCTCGCGGAACTTCGGGTCCGCGACCGACTCGTCGATGTCGGACTGCATCGTCGTGTACAGGTAGATCGAGTAGAAGGACGGGGTGGACTTCACCGTCACCGCGTTCTGGTCAAGGGAGGACACCTGGTCTGGGCTCAGGTCCATCGCGAAGTGCGCCTCGCCGGACTGCACGTTGGTCTTCTGGGTCTCACCGGCGATGTTGCGCAGCACGACCCGCTCGTAGCTCGGCTTGTCGCCCGCATACTCCGGGTTGACCGTGAAGACGACCTCGTTGGCCGGGTCGTAGGACTCGATCATGTACGGTCCGGACCCCTGCGACTCGGAGTTCAGGAAGGTCTCGGCGTCGTCGGTGTCGTCGGTGGTGCCGCCGTTCTCCTTCACCACATCGGAGTTGAGGATGCCGAGCGAGCTGTTCGGCAGGATGTAGGGCAGGGTCGGGTTCGGCTCCTCCGAGGTCAACGTGATGGTCTGGTCATCGACCTTCTCGACAGTGACCCCGTCGAGGAAGAAGGACGGGTTGCCGCCGATCCCCTGCAGTCGCTGGTACGAGAAGACGATGTCGTCGGCCGTCACCTCGGAGCCGTCGGAGAACTTCGCCCCGCTGTCGGCCATCGTCAGGGTGAGGACCAACTGGTCGTCGGACATCTCGTAGGAGCACAAGCCGTCGATCGGCGTACTCACGTCACCGTCCGCGAACTCCAGCGCCGTGTCGTAGATCTGGGCATCGATCAGGCTGCCGGTGAACTCGAACTGCCGTGCCGGGTCGATCGTCTGCAGGTTGAAGGAGGAGTCCACCACCAGGGCCTGGTTCTGCTGATTCGGGTTCCCCTCGCCACCACTGCACCCTGCGGTGACGGCCAACGCCGCTCCGGCGATGATGACCGCGACTTTGCGCCCAACTCCGAACTGCATGTAAATCCTCTCGCTCGTGCGCCGAATCCGGAACGGATCAGGTGAACCTCGACGATGTAGCCGTGATTTCTGCAGACTGTGGCGCCCCCGGCGCGCGCCACCCTAGTCGCCGGAGCGGCCGGAGTCACGCATCTTTCCGGATGCTGATCACGGCGCGGCGCGTCGGATCAGTTCAGCGCCGCGATGGCCGCGTCGTAGTCGGGCTCCTCGGTGACCTCGGGCACCAGCTGGGCGTGGATGACGGCGCCGCCCTGGTCCAGCACCAGCACCGAGCGAGCGAACAGTCCGGCCAGCGGGCCGTCGGTCATGGTCACGCCGTAGTCGTCGCCGAAGCCGGACCGGAAGGCCGACCCCACCAGGGCGTTCTCGATCCCCTCGGCTCCACAGAACCGGGCCTGGGCGAACGGCAGGTCCTTGGAGACGTTGATCACCGTGGTGTTCTCCAGCCCGGCGGCGAGTTCGTTGAACTTGCGTACGCTCGCCGCGCACACACCGGTGTCGACGCTCGGAAAGATGTTCAGGACGGTGCGGCCGGGGACTTCGCCGGGCGTCAACGGCGCCAGTCCCTCGCCCACCAGTTCGTACGCCGGGGCAGGGCTGCCGACCGCCGGCAGCTCGCCGACCGTGGACACCGGGTTTCCCTTGAATGCAGTAGTAGCCATGCCTGATTCTCACCTGTGGACCGCGACCGCCCACCGGCGGGGGTGGTCGAGCCGAGTCAGGACAGGTCGACGTGGTCGCGACGGAGCCGGACCAGCAGCACGGCAATGACCACCGGGACGACCAGTCCCCAAGCAGTGCTGATCTGGTACTCGTCGGTGCTGACGAGTCGGTTCGCGACCCAGAAGCCGACAACGCCGAGCACCAGGGTGGCGACCGCGACCCCTCCGGCGATCTGGACCGACCGCTCGGCCCCGTTCTCGCCCGACCACCTGACCACCACCAGGAAGGTGAGCCCCAGACCGACGGCCAGGACCACCAGGGCTCCCAGTCCGAGGCCACGCCCCAGCGACTCCGCCACGGAGGACCCGCCCTCGGCGATCTCCTCGGGATCAATCCCCAGCCAGTACAGGAGTGCACCGAGCAGGTGCGTGCTCACGGTCGAGTCACCGTCGCGGCCGGACTCGACGACGTCGCCGATCGGGACGAACAGGGCCACCGCGATGCCCGCCAGGACCACGACCCGCTGCTGGACGAGGTGGGCCGCGGCCACCGCATCAGCCCGATGTCGCGCCAACCCCTCGCCACGCCCACTCATGTGTGCTCACACCCCGGCAGGTGCGCCGGCGCCGGGCGCGCTGTCGATGCCGGGCCGACCCTGCGGGACCGCGCGGGAGACCAACCCACTCTGGTAGGCCAAGGCCACCACTTGGGCGCGATCACGGCAACCGGTCTTGACGATCACCCGGGACACGTGGGTCTTCACGGTCGCCTCGCTCAGCACCAGGCGGGTGCTGATCTCCGGGTTGGACAGACCCAGCGCCACCAGGCCGAGGATCTCGCGTTCGCGCGGTGTGAGCAGTCCGCTCAGGTCCGTGCTCCGAGCCACCTGCTCGGGCAGGGTCGACAAGGCGGCGATCACCTTGCCCGCCACCAACGGGTCCAGCCACGAGTCGCCACCGGCCACCTTGCGGATGGCGGTGGCGAGGTCGCTCGGGGCGGCGTGCTTGAGCAGGTACCCACTGGCCCCGGCCCGGAGCGCACCGTAGAGGGTGTCGTCGTCGGCGAAGGTGGTGAGGGCGAGGACCCGGACCGGGTGGTCGGCGCCGGCACCGTTACGGTCCGCGCTGAGTATCCGGGTGGCCTCGATCCCGTTCAGGCCGGGCATCCGCAGGTCCATCACGACCACGTCCGGGTCGAGTTCGCGGCTGAGGGCGACGGCCTCGTCCCCTGTGCCGGCCTCGGCCACCACCTCGATGTCTGGGGTTGCGGACAGCAGCATCACGATCCCGGCTCGGATCATCTCCTGGTCATCGGCGACCACGACCCTCACACCCACACCGGCTCCCCTGCCTCGATCCCCCGTCAACGTAGTGGTCGCACTCATCGTAGTGTGCGGGCGCGGGGATCGGAACCGTTCGGTCAGCCGGCGGACGCCCCGTGATCGCGGTCAGATGCGGGTGCCGCCAACGAACCCGCCTCATCCGCCACCCGCATCGAGGCCACCGGCAGTCGGGCCTGCACCTCGTACCCGCCGTCATCGGTCGCCCCGGCGGCCAGCTCTCCGCCGACGAGTTGGACCCGCTCGGTGAGGCCGGCCAGCCCGTGGCCGGTGGACAACGCTGCCATCCGATCATCGCGCTCGAACCGACCCGGCTCGTTCGCCACCGTGACCAGCAACCGGGGGGCCGCCCACTGGAGGTTGACCCGGACCATCGCGTCCGGTCCGGCGTACTTGCGTGCGTTGGTGAGACCCTCCTGAACGACCCGGAAACAAGCAAGTTCCACGCTCGGATCGAGCTCCCCGGGCGGACCGATCAGGTCGAGCTCGACCTGCTGACCGGACGCGCGGGCGACCTCGATCAGCTGCGGGATGTCGCTGAGTTGCGGCTGCACCGACAAGTCGGTGGCCGCCTCGTCGTCGGAGCGCAGCACGCCGAGGAGTCGGTGCAACTCGTTCATCGCCTGGACCCCGGCGTGCTCGATGACGTCCAGGGAGCGTCCCACCTGCTCCGGCTGCCGGTCCATCACGGCCCGCGCCCCGGCCGCCTGCAGGGTCATGATGTTGACGGTGTGCGAGACGATGTCGTGCAGTTCGCGCGCGAGTCGCAACCGCTCCTCCCGGGCCGCATCGGCGGCCCGCTGCTCGCGTTCCTCGATCAACCCCTTCTCCCGTACGGCGGTACGACGACGCCACCAGCCGCCGAACCAGCCAAGCACGAAGAACACCGCGTAGAAGACGCTGGCTTGCCACAACGTGTTGTCCCGGCTCAGCATGCCGATCACCGCGGCGCCCCACACCGCAATCAACCCGAAGGCCGAAACGCCGGGCCGGTGCCGGACGGCCACACTGAACAGCGCAGCCAGCGGGATGCCGGTCAGTTGGACTGCGGGGTACCACGGTCCGGTCAGCATGATGACCGTGACCACACCGAGAACCGGCAAGGAGAAGCGCCGTCGCAGGACCAGGACCGTCGCCGCCACACCGAGCAGCAGGGCCGAGATGACGGGCTCGTCGCCGTAGCGTGGGCGGATTCCCAGATGGATGAAGACGTCGAAGGCCAACGCGGCCACCGCGACGCCGATGTCTGTCCACCAGTGGGATCTGGGCAGGCGCATGGTTCCTCAGACGCTCAGCAACTCTTGCAGTCCGCCAGGCAGAACACCCTGCACCACCAGCTCGCTCCCAAGGAGCGCACGTCGGTGACATCCAGGTCCAGCCGGGCGCCCAGAGCCAACGGTTCGGTCAACTCCAGCACGATCATGAGTTCACTCGGCTGCAGGAAGAGTTCGGCGGCCCCGTTCTCCGCCGCGACCCGACAGGCCTCGTCATAGTCGATCAGGCACGGCTGCAGGCTACTCACGTCGATGGCCCGTGACCGGTCACCGTCCGTGGCGACCACCACCAGGTCGGCGGCCTTGTGCGGAATCCGACCCAGGAGATCGTCCAGTGGCGGCACCACCTGCGCGATGTGGGGGGTGATCAAGCACGCTTCGCCGACCTGCTCACCAATGCCCCGGAGCCCCGGCCGCGCCCCAGGACCCTCCTTGGCGCGTCGGTGGACGCGCAGTGTTCCCATGTCCATTCCCCGATCATGCCCCAGCGAGGACGAATCTGCCCCCTCCAGCAGTCGAAGATCATCCCCACCGGGCAGGTGGTGGGTCCAGTACCTCCCCGGGCGAGCCGGAGTCATCCTCTGGGGGTACGCCGAAGTGCCCCCCACAGGATGATGCGCCATCGCACGGACTGCGCCAGAGTGTTCCTTGCTGGGTCGTTGCCGGGGGACGTCTCCTTGACAGCCACACGAACGACCGGGCGGTTGGGGGACCTGCCTGGGCGGTGCACGGACACCGCCGCAGATCGTTACGCGAGTAAAGCAGTGTGCTGCATGTCGGGGGACTACTCGACGACGATCCAGTCTCGGATCGATGTGGCGACGGAGCCATCCACAGTCGCCACATCGATCCCCTTCCCCGCGCGGTCACGTCACGGAATCCGTTCGGCTACGGGCGACTTGATGCGCCGTTCCGTGACTCGCTGACTGACTTGCCCAAGGCGTTGGCATCGGCCTTGACGACGTAGACCTCCCACGGTTCACTGCCGGGGCCGTGGACCCAGACCTTGTCCTGCAGTGCGTAGCAGCACTCGGTGTCGTTCTCCTCGAAGGTGGCCAACCCGGCCTCGACGAGGACGCGGCCGGTGCGTACGCCCCCTTGTTCAAGGCACTCGGCGATCCGGTACGACTGCGGGGAGGCATGCGTGTGTGACCTCACCGGAGCCTTCGAGCTGTCCGGTCCGACGATCTCCCACCACCTCAAGGCCCTCAAGCAGGCCGGCCTGGTCGACTCCGAACGGCGCGGCACCTGGGTCTACTACCGGATCCGGCCCGAGATCCTGGCTCGCATCGGCGCCCTCACCGAAGTGCCGGAAGGGGCCACTCCGGCCGCCTGATCGGCGACGGCAGACCCGCAGTGGCGGATGTGCGAGGCTGGCCCTCGTGGAACAGGACGATCCGGGACCGACACCGACCAACCCCGCGGTGTTGCGGGTCGCGTTCGTACCCGGGGTGATGCCGGACCGGTGGGCCCGGCGTTGGCGGGAACGCAACCAACGGGTCCCCTTGGCCCTGGTGCCGATCCCCCTGGCCGACCAACTCGACGTCCTCGACTCCGGCCGGGCCGAGATGTGCTTCCTCCGGCTGCCGGTGGCGCGCAACGACCTGCACCTGGTCCGGCTGTACGCCGAAGAGGTCTGTGTGGTGGCCGGCGCCGACCACCCGATCGCGGCGTTCCCGGAGATCTCCCTGGCCGATCTGGCCGGGGAGCAGTTGTTCGAGGCACCGGACAGCGTGGCCTCTCCGGCAGCGGGCCTGACACCGGTCGACGCACCGGACCTCTCCACCGCGCAGGCCGTGGAGGCCGTCGCGGCCGGGACCGGGGTGGTGCTGCTCCCCCGCTCAGTCGCCCGGCTGCACCACCGCAAGGACGTGGTGGCGTGCCGGGTCATCGACATCGATCCGGCGCCGGTGGCCCTGGCCTGGCTGCGGGAAGCCGTGGCAACCGACCGCGAGGCAGTACGCCAGGACTTCGTCGGCGTGGTCCGCGGCCGGACCGCCCGCAGCACCCGCGACGCGGCCCCCGTCCGTACGACCCGGCGGGCCAAGCCGGCTGGCCCGACATCGCCGCGCAGCAGGAAGACCCGTCGCCGACGCCCCTGAGGCTCTCGGCTGCGTATGCTCCTGCCATGCGGGCGCCCACCGAGCAGGCAGACCACGAGGTCGTCGGGGCCACCACCCGTCCGTGGCGGTATGCGATCGGGATGTTCGGCACGTCGATCCCGATCAACATGTTCCTCGCCTACATGGCCTTCTTCTACGTGGACCAACGAGGGCTGGACGTGCGGACGTACGGTGTGGTGCTGCTCGTCTACGCGGTGATCGACGCCTGTGACAACCCGATCTTCGGCTACCTGTCCGACCGCACCCGTACTCGGTGGGGACGCCGTCGGCCGTGGCTGGTGATCGGTGCCCCGCTGCTGGCCGCCAGCCTGATCGCCTTCTACGCCGTCCCGAGCAGCCTGGACGGGATGGCGTTGGTGGTCTGGTTCGCGGTCTTCGCCATCCTCACCGAGACCTTCGACTCCTTGATCAACGCCAACTACGGGGCGCTGCTGCCGGAACTGTTCCCGCTGGAACGCAAGCGGGCCCTGGCGAACAGTCTGCGGCAGGGATTCCAGCTGGTGGCGATGGTCATCTCGATTGCCGGCACCCCGGCCCTGGTGGACCTGCTGGGCGAAGAGGGCAGCACTGTCGGCTACGCCCGGATCGCCGTCCTGTACGGGGCGCTCGCCACCGTGGTGATCATCTTCATGGCCGTTGGCGCGAAGGAGAACCCCAACTACGCACGCAGTCGGCCGCCCGCACTGCTCGACACCGTGCGCACCATCCTCACCAATCCCCGGTTCTGGCTGATCGCCGTGTGCGGCGCGTGCTACGCCGGTGCGATGGCGCTGGTGCTGGCCGGGCTGCCGTTCTTCGCCAAGTACAGCCTCGGACTGACCGACGGGTTGTCGGTCACCATCCTGCAGGGATCGGTGATCTTGGCCTCGGCCTTCTTCCTGGTCCTCTGGACGGCGCTGGTCCGCCGGTTCGGGGCGCTGCCCGTCTGGCGGGCCGCCCTGCTGACCCTGGCCCTCGCCTTCGTCCCGATGTACTTCGTCCAAGGCCTGGTCGGTGGCATCCTCGCCGGCCTGCTGATCGGGCTCGGCTACTCGGGAGTGATGGCAACCGCCGACCTGATCGTGGCCCGGCTGCTCGACGACGACGCCGCCCGCAACGGCACCCACCGCGAGGCGATGTTCCTGGCCGCGTTCGGGTTCTTCAACCGACTGAACGCGTTGATCAAGGCGGGCGCCTTCGCCTCGCTCGCGTACTTCTTCGGCTACCAGTCCGGCGAGGCGCCGGGCGACGATCCGGCGCAGGCGTTCCGGATCCTGCTGTGTGTCTACCCGTGCCTGCTGGTCGGGGTGGCCGCGGCGGTGAGCCGATTCGTCCGACTGCCCACGGTGCGGCCGCCGGATGCAAACCCGCTGGTCGAGAACGCCGAGTCGGGGGTCGAGACCCGATGAGCGTGCGGTTGGTGATCACCGCGGACGACCTCGGCCACGACCGCGGGACGAACGAGACGATCGTCGGCCTGCTCGCCGACGGGTCGGTCACGGCCACCACCTTGCTCACCGTCGCACCGGATGCCGAACACGCGGTCGACCTGCTGGCCGGTACGGGCGTCCAGCCGGCCGTGCACATCGCGCTCACCGCCGACACCGGGCAGCACTGGGCGGCGCTCTCGGGCGCCCCCGGGTTGTCCGGGCCACAGGGATGGTTGCCGTTTTCGGCGGCCGACCTGGCCGACGTGGACGAGTCGACGGTCCGGGCCGAACTGGTCGCCCAGTGGCAGTGGGCCGTCGACCACGGCCTGTCACCCGAGCGGATCGACTCGCACGCCGGCACCCTGTACGGCCTCACCGGGCCGTCCTTCCTCCGGGCCACGATGTCCTTCTGTGCCGAGCACGGGTTGGGCTTCCGACTCCCCCGCAGCCTGGACCCGTACCCCGGGGCGCTGCCCGAGCCGATGGCGGCCCGGCACGCCGCCGCGGTGGCCGGGGCCGATGCCCTCGGGGTCCGGATCCCGACCTCGATTCGCACCCTTCCCGGTGGCGTCGAGGAGATCGGCGACTACACCTCGCTCCGCGCGGCCTACCTGTCCATGATCAACGGGCTCGGTCCGGGGGTGCACGAACTCTTCCTGCACCCGTCGGTCGACACGCCCGCACTGCGGGCCGGCGGTCCGGGTTGGCGCAAACGGGTGTGGGAGCACCGGCTGCTGCGCGATCCGCTGTGGCAGCAGGCGATCACCGACCGCGACATCGAACTCGTACCGGGCTGGTGAGGGCTGGCAGGCGGGTGAGTCTCAGCGGCTGATCGCCAGCAGGGAACCGTCGCCGCCGCGGAGGTGGTACGGATCGTTCTCGGCCACGGTGAAGACGGCCGGGTCCTCACCCACCGGCATGGTTCCGCCGTCCACGTCAACGAGTTCGGTCCCGACCGCGTCCACCGCCACCAGGGTGTCCCCGCTGCGGACCATGACCGGCCCGGCCGGTTGGGCGCTGATCGCCGTCCGTCCGGCTCGGACCCCGGCCAGGATCGCTGCCGGGGTGCACTCCTCGGCGGCCACCCAGGTGGTCGGCGTACCCAGCGGCCACCCCTCCTCCGGGGCGTGGAAGTCGCTGCCGCCGAGCAGTACGGCGCGCTGGTCCCACAAGGGCCACAGAGCCCAGGCGAAGGTGTGCTTGAGGTCGCGGAACCACGAGATGTGCCAGAGCTCGAGGGCGAGTGGCTTGACCGGGAGCGGGTGCAGCCAGGCGCAGTCCCCCTCCAGCGGGTGGTTCACGCTCAGGATCCCGCCGCGACGTTCGACCTCGCCCACCCACTCGGCCGCGGGACGACGGAAGTCGATCCAGCCGATGTCGCCGAAGGCGTTGGCGTGGCCGCGCGGGGTGGTGAGCTCCTGGCCGGGGATCAGGCAGACCCCGTACCGCTGGGCGGCCGCGGGCAGGTGCGGGACGTGGGAGACGGTGTTGTGGTCGGTGACGGCCAGGAAGTCCAGTCCACGCTCCCGAGCATGGGCGGTGAGCTGGTCGATCGACAGGGAGCCGTCGGAGTGCAGGGTGTGGGCGTGGAAGTCGCCGGCGTACCAGCGCAGCCCGTCCGGGGCGGGCAGGTTCCGACCGGAGGCGAACGGGGTGTCCGGGACCGGCGGGGCCGGCGGGTCAGCTTCGGGAGGGCCGCTCGCCGGGACGTTCACGGTGACCTGCACGTCGACACCCGCCGCCGGGATGCGGTGCAACCCGAGCACCACGGCCCAGTCCCCGTCCGGCAGGGCTCCCGACTCGTACCCCGGCGTCGCCTGCTCGGTGCCGATCACGAACCGGGACCGCGCGCCGCCCGACCAGCCACGCCAGCGGACCGGGTCGGTGCAGCCGAGGTCGATCACCGCGTCGGTGGCGTCGTAGTCCAGCAGCACCTCGACGGAGTCCGCGGCCCGCACCTCGAACGGCACCAGTGGGTACGGATCGGCGGCGCGATCAGCCGGGGTGAGATGCAGACGGAGGACGGTGCTGGCCACCGGTCGATCCTGCCACAGCCGACCTGTACAGCAGCGATTCTGACCTGTGCACCAGCACATCAGGGCTGGCGGCGGCCCCGGTGGCTGTCAGAGTTCAACCAACGGGGCCTACGCGACCACAGGCGGGCCCACTCCATGATCCCGCACCCACTCGATACCCCAAGTGCGGTCGGATCACACACCCGAAGTGCGGTGGGTCCTGTGGGCCAGCCCGGAAGCCCTTTGGTCAGGCGCCCGCACCCAGGGTTCGGGAGGCCTGTTTGGCCTGCTCAACGAGGTGCCGGGCCACTTCCACCAGCTTGGTGTTGCCGTCCTGCGAGGTGCGCTTCAAGAAGCTGAAGGCGCGGTCGTCGTCCAGGCCGTAGCGTTCCATCACGATCCCCATCGCCTGCCCGATCACCGTCCGCGAGGCGATCGACTCGTTCAGCTGGTCCTGCTTCATCGCCTTCCCCATCGCATGGGCGGCGTGGGTGGCGAACAGGCGGATCACCAGTGGGCACCGCTGACCTCTCTCCCGTGGGCGGCCGATCGGGTGACGGGCCAGCACCGTTTGCAGAATGCTGGGACTGTCAAGAAGTCAGCGCGCGGCCTTCTTCGCCAGGTACGCGGCGCGGACCTCGCTCTGCCAGCGGAGCAGGTCGTGCTTCTTCTCCGACACCTCGGCCTTGGAGAGGGTGTTGATGATGTTGTTCGTCTCCCCCGGGTCCTCGGCCAAGTCGAAGTACTCATCAGCCCGGTTGCCGAAGTGGTGGATGAACTTCTTCGAGCCGTCGATCTGGGCCAGGCAGCGGTCCTCGTGGTAGCAGGAGATCCGCAGCGGCTCGGTGGACGGGTCGAGCAGGGAGTTGTCGCGGTACTCACCACCCTCGATGTCGTAGCCGAGGAGCTCGGCGACGGTCGGGAGCACCGCCATGTTCTGCACCGGCGTCTCGATCCTCCGGCCGCCGATCTCGTCGATCCGCTTCGGGTCGTGGACCATGATCGGGATCTTGACACCCTCGTTGTAGATGGTGTTGTCGTGCTGGTAGAGGCCGTGCTCGCCGAACCCCTCACCGTGGTCGGCCATCAGCACGAACACGGTGTCCTCGTAGAGCCCCATCTCCTTGAACTGGTCGATCACGTTCTTCACGAACCGGTCCTGGTAGCGCAACGTGTTCAGGTAGTCGTTGTACGAGGGGTCGTCGGAGAGGTGTTCCTGCTCCCAGCCCTCGATCACGTAGTCGTGGTGGCTGCTCACGGTCAGGTAACTGAGCAGGAACGGGTCGTCGGACTGCTCGATCCACTCCTTGGTCGGCTCGAGCATGATGTCGTCCTCGTAGCCGAAGTAGTTCGCCCGGCCGAACCCCTCCTTGGGCAGGTCGTTGACCGGATGGAACTCGTCGTAGCCGAAGTTCTCGACCAGGTCGGCGCGCCGCTCGAACTCCCCCACCGCGGACTGGAACCAGGCGCTGCGGTAGCCCTCGGCGGAGAGCAGGTTCGGCAGGCAGGTGGACGGGATCGCATCCGGCTCGGACTCGGTCATCATCGTGTCCAGCGGCGGTTCGACACCGCAGTTGCCGGCGGTGATGGACTTGGACGTGTGTGGCAGGACCGCGTACCCCTGCTCGGCACTGAGGCTGGTCTCGGCCAGCTCGGCGAGGTACGGGGTGGTCCGCGCGTCCGGGTCGTCCAGGGTGGTGGCGTTCGCGCGCACCGATTCCATGAAGATCATCACCACATTGCGCTGCTCCCCGTCACCCCCGGTCAGGTAGGCGTCGGTCGGGGCGTCGGCGGCGCCGTCGGCGGGCACCAGGGTGTCGCCGTTGCTGGCGCTCGGCGACAGCAGGTCGTACGCCATCGCGACGGCCCGGTTGCGGGCGAACGTGCCGGCGGCGGTGAAGCCCGGCATCGCGGACAGCCCGATCAGGGCGAAGGCGAGGATGCCGGCTGCGGCGGCGAGCCGTTGCCGGCGGGCCGGTGCCGGTTCGCTGCCGAGCAGTCGGGGCAGCAGCCGTCCGTGCAGGACCCGGGTGACCAGCCCGGGACCGAACAGCCCGTAGGCCGCCAGCACCCCGAGGCCGACCCAGTAGGCCGGCGTGGTCTCGGAGGCGATCACGACCTGGATCTCCTCGAAGGTCTCCAGGCCGAGGATGACGGTGCTGGCGTCCAGGAAGGAGCCGGTCTTCAGGTAGAAGGCGTGGGCCAGTACGGCGAACAGCGCGTAGGCAGTGACCGACAGGTGGAAGGCGGCCAGCACGAGCGAACGGCCCCAGCCGTGCCGCACCTTGGCGAAGAGGGCCACCCAGAGCACGATGAACCCGAGGTTGACGAGCACGTCGGAACGGATCTGGTCCAGCAACCCCCAGAACGCGGGCGGGTTGTACTGGGTGCGGACCCGGATGATCGACATCGCGACGTCCGCCACCAGCAGCGGCAGCATCAGGCTGAGGACGTAGGTCCATTCCTCGGGACGCAGCAGCCGGGGCAGGGCAGCCCGGAGTCGAGTGGGGACACTCCTCCCCCGGCGCAAGACATCCCCGATCGCAGACATGGCGTCCGAGTTTAGCAAGGTTCACGTCACTTCCCGTTCATCCGCGACGTGACCTTCGTCAAACGCGCCCACGTCCGGGGGAGGCCGGCCACCTGACGTGTCGGGGTGTGAGCACGGACTTGCTGAGGAGCTTCCACCGGTTTCTCAGCCAATCCGTCAGTTTCGGCACGCGTCATCGGAGCCGCTGCTAGCGTGACAGCCAAGTCAGCAACAGGCCGGATTCCGCGCCAGGTTGTTGGATCACGAGTATCGGGGGATCTCGGAAATGCCACACGATGTTGCACCGTTGGTGTCGGGATATGACACCACCACCTTGACCGATCCGGAGATGGCGGAACTCGCCACCGTGCAGCCAACGGCGCCGCTGCCCGAGGCGCCGCAGTCACCGGTCGACCTCTACGACTCCGACCACGTCCAGCAGGTCGTCACCGACCTCGGCCGCGCGACGCGGACGGCGCAGGGATTCAGCCGCTGGAGTCGGCGCTACGTCAGATCCGTTGCCGCCTTGGACTTCCTGGCGGCGACACTGATCACTGTGCTGGTCTGCCTGACCGCATCGATGGGCACCGGAACAGCCGTCGTCTGGGCGCCACCGGTCGCCGCCCTGTGCTGGACCATCGCCCTGTTGGCCAGTCACGGCTACGCCCGCCACCACGTCGGCGTGGGCGCGGACGAACTGCGGTCGGTGTTCAAGGCGTCCATCGTGATCGTCGTCCTGGTCGCAATCGTGGTGGCGCTCACCAGCAACCAGGTGCTGCTCGACCTGGTCCTGCTCACGGTGCCGGTGGCGGCGCTGGCCTCGCTTGCTGTCCGGTTCGGGGCCCGGCGGGTGCTGCACGGACGCCAGTCCCGCGGCAAGAACCTGCGCCGGGTGATCATGATCGGGAGCGCGCACAGCGCCCAGGAGTTGATGCACCTGACCGAACGCGAACCGCACTGTGGACTGCAATCAGTCGGCGTGTGCGTGCCGAGCGACGACATGGAGACCGCGCACGCCCTCGGGCTTCCGGTGCTGGGCACCCTCGCCGACGCGGCGCAGGTGGTACGCCAGAACGCGTGCGATGCGGTGGCGGTCACCAGCGGGGAACTGACGAACAATGACTTCCTGCGTCGGCTGGCGTGGTCACTCGAGGGCACCTCGGTCGACCTGCTGGTGCACCCGGGCCTGGTCGAGGTGGCCGGTCCGCGGATGCACATCCGGCCCTACCAGGGGCTGCCGCTGCTGCAGATCGACCAACCCCACTTCTCCGGCTGGCGCCGCATCTTCAAGCGCATCTTCGACCTGGTGGCGACCTCGGTCGGACTGCTGTTGATCTCTCCCGTGTTGCTGGCCCTCGCGGTGGCGATCAAGGCACACGATCGGGGACCGATCATCTTCCGTCAACGTCGCGTCGGCATCGACGGACGCCCGTTCACGATGTACAAGTTCCGCTCCATGTGTACCGATGCAGAGGAACGCCTGGCGCAATTGCTCGCGATGAACGAGGGTGCCGGGCCCCTCTTCAAACTGAAGGCCGACCCGCGGGTCACGCCGATCGGGCGGATCCTGCGCAAGTACTCCCTGGACGAGTTGCCGCAGTTGTTCAACGTGCTGACCGGTGAGATGTCCCTGGTCGGACCGCGGCCACCGCTGCAGACCGAGGTGGACGAGTACGGCCTGGACGCTCGGCGCCGACTGCTGGTGCAGCCGGGTGTGACGGGGCTATGGCAGGTCAGCGGGCGCTCCCTGTTGAGCTGGGAAGAGACCGTACGGCTCGACCTGCGCTACGTGGAGAACTGGACCCTCACCTTCGACCTGTTGATCTTGTGGAAGACCGTCTTCGCGGTGGTCGGGCAGCGCGGAGCCTACTGATTCTCTCTCGAGCTCGGGAGTACTTCGATCAAAGACTCCGTCCATGCGAGGCCTCCGGCGTTGCGTATTACGCATCATCTCTCTGGATACTGCATCAGGGTGTTACCGTTCGCTGTAGCCAGATCATGAACCACCAGATGATCGACGGTAAGAAGCAGCGCCGCGGCACGGCACCCTCTGTGTCCCGGGTTCGAACCAGGAGTAGTCACTGTGTCTCAGACTGTCGGCAGGGCACTCGAACTTCTGGAGCGCATGTCGCAGGCTCCGCAATCCTTGGCTGAACTCGCCGAGGCCCTCGACGTGCACAAGTCGACAGCGCTCCGGCTGGCACAGACTCTCGAACGTGCCGGGTTCGCTCGTAAGACGAGTGATGGGCGGTACATCCCCGGGACGCGACTGCTCCAGATTGCGGCCAAGACCCTGGACAGGTTCGACCTTCGTGACACGGCCCGTCCTCACTTGAGCGCCCTCAACCAAGCCTGCGGGCACACCGTGCACCTTGCCACCCTGGTCGACCGCGAGGTCGTCTACATCGACAAGTACGAGAGTACGGCTTCCATTCGCATGTACTCCCAGGTCGGGAAGAGTGCGCTCCTCCACGCCTCCGGGATCGCGAAGGCGATTCTGGCCTTCCAAGACCCTCCCACCCTCGACCAGCTCCTCGCCGACTACACCCTCACCCCCTACACACCGCATACGCTGAGTACCCGTTCCGCCCTCGACAAGGAACTCCGCAACATCGCCGAGCGCGGGTACGCATTCGATCACGGCGAGTTCGAGGCCTTCGTCCTGTGCATCGCGGCACCCATCCGATCAATGGACGGATCGATCACATCCGCGGTCTCGGTGTCGGCGCCCAAGCCGATCGTTTCCATGGACGACCTCGAGGCACTGCTGCCCCAACTCCTCGCGGCCACGACAGCCATCTCGAACGACAGCGGATGGATACAGGCCTAGGGCGTGACGCGGATCAGCGGCGTCGCCGCCATCGGCTCAACGCCGTCACTGCGGACGGGGTCATGTCTGCAAAGGATGACCCCAGGGCAACCGCAGTGGCACCCGCATCCAGCAACCTCTCCGCGTTTCCGGCGTGCACTCCCCCCGTGGCGACCAAGCCGATGTCAGGAAAGGGGCCACGCATCCCGGTGAACCATCGCTCCCCCAGCGCATCAGCCGGGAATGCCTTCATCCACCGGAGCCCGGACTTGAGGACCGACTGGATCTCGCTGGCCGTGGCCACACCGGGCAAGTGTGCCAACCCGAGTTCGGCACTTCGCTCCGCGATCCGAGGATCCCAGCCGGGGGCGACAGTGAACTCCGCACCCAGTTCGGCTGCGGTCTCAGCGAGTTCCACCGACGTGATGGTTCCGGCCCCCACCGGCCGGCCTTCCCTCCCGTTGGCATCGCAGATGGCCCGAAGACACTCGCCATCGCGCACCGATTGGATCGGCACCTCAACCAGCGAGACCCCTGCTTGCCAGGCCTTCGTTGCCAGTTCAACCCCCACCTTCGGCTCGACGCCCCGAAGAATCACCATCACCGGACTACCACGCAGGTGCTGGCTGAAGAACTCACCCGACTTCGTCATCGTGACACCCTCTCTGTTCGACTGGCCGGCCCACCATCGTGCCTCGCCGCCTCGGCCAATCCGGCCACTTCCTCCCGATCACCGACGTCGGAGCGAGAGGCCAACACAGTTCCGGCCATCTGGTGACCCAGACCCAATGCCGCTGCAAGTGGCTGTTCGCGCAGGAAGGCGTGGATGAAACCCGCGGCGAATGCGTCCCCTGCACCAACCGGCTCAACCACCCGTCGGCGGGGCGCGGGAACTGCCACTCGCTGCCCGTCAGTGAAGGCGACGGCTTCCCCTGGCCCATCCTTCACGATCAGGATCCGGGGCGTGCGGAAACGCTCCCGGACATGGTCAGCGCTGGTGCTGCCCCACAGAAGTCTGGCCTCGTCAAGGCCGACAAAGAGCAGGTCACTTCGCTGACCCATGTCTTCAAGAACAGCCGCCGCAGATTCGCTGTCCGCCCACAGGGTAGGTCGAAAGTTCACGTCGAAGGAGAGGTCCACCTGATCGCGGTGGCAGAGCTGGGGAGCGCCGGCCAAGCTTCGACAACTGGCTTCGGACAGCGCGGCAGTCACGCCGGTCGTGTGGAGGAGGGCGGGTCTCAACAGGAGGGCGCGTTCCAAGTCGCTTGTCCCCAACATCGACGCCGCGGAGTTGGCCCGAAAGTAGGTCACCGGTCGTTCATGGCCAGTCACGTCCTTGGTGAAGAGTCCCGTCGGGCGGCGAGGATCGACCAGAACACCAGACACGTCCACGCCTTCGTCGCCGATGGTGCGCGTCACCCGGCGCCCCAAGGCGTCCGCCCCCACCCGGCTCACCCAGGCGACAGACGTTCCCAAGCGAGCCAGTCCGACTGCTGTGTTGGATTCGGCCCCGCCGTGTTCCACAGCGAATCGGTCGGCTTGCTCGATGTCACCGTCGAGGGGCAACAGTTGAGCCATCGTCTCACCGAGGCATGCGACCTCGGCACGTCTCTGCTCACTCATTCGACAGAGTTGCTGCTGGACGCCGGACCACCAGTTGGCCCTGCTGCGGTGAGCAGGGGCTGGAACTCCGCCATGAAGCGGTCAACCATTGCCTGTTCCTCGAGGTCCAGTTGATGGCAGGGTGCGCGACAGTAGTCGGATTCGATCAGACCGCGTCGCCAGGAAATCCGCTTCTCGGCCGCCACGATGAGTTCGACACCCTGCATCCAGTACGACAGGTACGGCAGCATCCGAGCATGGAGATCATTCGCCTGTTCGTACTCACCATCGCTCCACAGCTTCCACACGCGGAGGTACAGCTCGACGAACGAGCAACCGGGTTGAACGCCCACCGCGCCACGTCGTAAGGCATCGATGAGCTGCACCCCTCCGTACCCGACGACCGAACTCAGTGCCGGGTCCTGGTCCAGCAGCGCGCTGATCAATGTCCCCGGCGGGGAGGATTCGACCTTCACCTGACGGATGTTCGGCGACTCGATCGACAGGTCCGCCAGTGTCCTCGCGTCCAACGCCGTGCCGGTTTGCGCCGGGGCATATTGGACGATGACCGGGATTGGTGCAACCGCACGAGCGATGGTCACGATGTGTTCTCGAACCGCCGCCGGACTGGGGGCGAGGAGATGGGGCGGAAGGATGTTGATGCCCAGTGCGCCCGCCTCGACGGCCTGCACAGCGTGGCGTTCGGCCACCAACGCTGCATGGTCGGCGATGGAGATGATGGGGACGAACCCGGGTGCACGCCTTGCTCGCGCCAGGAGGAGGGCGGTGAGCTTCCCCCGTTCCGCATCGTCGAGTTTCAAGTACTCGGATGCGAAGCCGGGAAACATGACGCTCCGGACTCCAGCGTTGATCATGTGGTCGACGAGGTTGACGAACCCGGGATAGTCGACCTCCCCCGCGGAGTCGAAGGGGGTTTCCAGGACGGGGCAGACTCCCTCGAAGATCGGCGTGCGAACTTCAATACCGCTGCTGGCGCGGTGGGACGGCGACCACGATTCTTGACTGTTCGACAAAGCACTCCACTACTTTCGCGGTTCTGGTTCCATGGACGAGTGCTGCTACCCCATGAGTTGGTTGGGGAGCCAGAGCACCAGGTCTGGGACATAGGTGATGAGCATCAGGACGGCCGCGGCGGCTGCGATGAACGGCAGGATCTCAATGAAGGTTCGGCGCAGGTTGGCCTTGGTGATGCTGACAACGGTGAAGACGACGACCCCGAGGGGCGGGGTGATCCCGCCGATCGTGAGGTTCACGACCATGACGATGCCGAAGTGGATCGGGTCGATACCGAGCAATCCGGTCGCCGTGGCGAGAATGGGGGCCAGGATGACTGTCAAGGTCGTGGCATCGACGAACATGCCCGCCACGAGCAACATCACATTGATCACCAGCAGCACCACGGCAGGGTTGTCCGACAGCGACAACAACGTCTGTGCGAGCGTCTGGGGGATCCGTTCGATGGTGAGTACCGCAGCGAGACTGGCGCCGGCGGCGAGGATGAACATGACGGTGGCTGTTCCGGTGACCGCCTCGCGGAGCACGGTACCGATGTTGCGCAGGTTCAGTTGCTTGTACACGAACGCCCCGACGACGAAGGCATACAGGGCAGCGATGGCGCCGAGTTCGGTCGGGGTGAATGCTCCCAGACGTAGCCCCACGATCAACAAGACCGGCATGAGTAGAGCAGGAAACGCCTTCCAGGCAGCCTTGCCCAACTCCTTCGCAGCCAAGCGATCAGTACGGCTCGGCGCATAGCCCCTTCGTCGGGCGATGATCGAGACCGTGATCATCAGGGCAACCGCCAGAAGCAGACCGGGCACCACTCCCGCCATGAAGAGCCGCCCCACCGACTGTTGGGTGACGAGGGCGTACAAGATCATGCCGATTCCCGGGGGAATGATGGGTGCGATGATTCCAGTCGCCGAGCTCAGGGCGGAAGCGAACGGCAGGCTGTATCCCTTCCGGACCATCACCGGCACAAGCACCTTGGCGTCGATGGCACCATCGGCAATGGCTGAGCCAGACATGCCACCCATCATCAGGCTGTTGAGGACGTTGACCTGCGCGAGACCGCCCCGGCGGCGGCCCACAAGGAGGTTCGCGAAGTCCAACAAGTTCGTTGCCAACCCGCCTCTGGCCATGAGGGCTCCAGCCAAGACGAAGAACGGCACAGCCAGCATCGGGAACGACTCAAGACCCGAGGCAATGTGCTGGGTGACGATCTCCGTTGGTTGAGTCGATGACATGTACCACAACAGAGCTGCTGCGAGCATCACAAAGGCAATGGGGGCACCGGCTGACAACAGGAACGGGATGAGAATGGCGATCGGCATGCTCAAGCACCCTTCCGTGGGCTCGTATCAAGGTTCGTTCCCAGAGCAGCGGTCATGTCCCCAGTGCCGTGGTCGGCCTGAGCCGTCACGCCTTCAGTGGTGTCATAGTCGCCGGTGCGCCATCCGACCGCGGCAGTCACCATGTGCTGCGCCAGATGCACAGCGATCAAGAACAGCCCGATGGGCATACTGGCCAGCATCCACCGCTTCGACACCTCGAGGACGAACAGCTGAGTTCTGGTGTGCAGGACCAGATCAGCACTCAGGTAAGTGAGGATGGCCACTACCACCAGCAGTACGCCGTAGACCAACACGTCCAGCGCTGCTCGATACCGTTTGGGAAGCCAGGAGATGAGGAAGTCCAGGCCGACGTGGAGACGCAGTCGCGTCGCCGCTGCCGCGCCCAGGAAGATCACCCACAGGCTCAACGTGAGGGCGAGTTCATTGGCCGTGGCGATCGGATGCTTGAACGCGTATCGGGATACAGCACCGTAGATCGTGACCACGGTCATGACGACCAGGATCGCCGCGGGTAGTTGTTCCTCAACCAGGACAAAGAAGCGGCCCAGGAGGCGTCGGAGCCCCGTGGTCGAGTTCTCCATCGGTGTCAGACCCTCCCCATCCTTGTGCCAGTCGAGTCACAGAGCGCATCCTGCAGAAGCGGGATGCTTTTCACGCGCTCACCGTCCGAGGGCATCTGTGATGTCCTCCAGCACGCTGCCGTAATCAGGGAATCGTTCAGGTGTGATGGATTTCTGCGCAACGTCGGCGTAGGCATCTCGGTCTGCTTCGACGAAGGTCAGCCCGGTGGCTTCCAGATCCTTTCGGAGTTCCTCGTCTCCTTCGACCATGCGCTCGGAGAACTCTTCGCCGCCCCACAGGAAGGCGGCCTCCACCGACTTCTGCTGTTCCTCGGACAGGGAGTCCCAGGCCTGTTCGCCGGTGGCAAATCCCGAGATGTCGTAGTTGTGCCCGGTCAAGGTGACCGACTCGCCGAGTTCATCCAGGGACCAGCCCAGGAGTTGGGAGTACGGTCCCTCTGCTCCGTTGATGATGCCCTGCTGCATCGCGGTGTAGGTTTCGGTGCCGTCCAACGGCTGCGCGTTGATCGGTAGGTCACCGAAGAATGCTGCCCAGTTCTCTCCTCCCGGGATACGAATGCTGTCGCCGCTCATGTCGGCCGGAGTCGCGTACCCGTTGGGATTGTTGGAGATGATGTGGCGCTCTCCTTGGTACCAGTTGAACGCGATCATCACGAACCCTTGCTCTCGGAGTTTCTGACTCCATTCCTTGTACAGGTCGGACTCGGCGAAGGTCGCGATCTCGCTGGGATCCTCGAAGATGTACGGCACGTTCAGTGCCGCCAACTCCGGCACACCGTAGTTGGCTGTGACCGGAGCGTTGACGGCTCCGATGACCGGAGCGCCCGCCATGAACTGTTCCGGAACGTCGTCAAAGGCGCCGAGCTGCGAATCCGGGAACAGCTCGAGCCGTACGGCTCCACCGGTGTCAGCCTCCACCTTGCCCGCCACCTCTTCCAACACCTCGTGCTGGAAGGTCGCAGTGGCCTGGTTGTGACTCACATTGAGGACGATCGCGTCACCGTCTCCGCCATCGGCACCCGTCCCGCATGCAGCCGTTACCAGGCCGATCAATGACACGAGTGCGCTGGCTGCTCCCAGCCTGAACATCCTGTTCCCACGTTTACCCCATGACTTCATGGTGGTCTCCTCTGCGACCGCTGCGCTCATCGGTGAGCCCCGCCAACTCAATATTGCATAACTTGCAACGACGTTGCGACTCTTGGTTTGGGACACTCTAGCGCAGGCCTGTCCGGCGTCAATTCCGGTCCACGACGGGATCTCACCCCCGACGGGACGGGAGGGAGGTCGCCCTACGGCGCCATCCCCCCACTCTTCACGCCGTGCCCGGTCAACAGGAGCGTGACGCGCGTCCCCTCGGCCAGGTCCAGGGACGCCAGCGCGGCAAGTGCGATTGCAGACGAGGGCTCCACCCAGATTCCCTGCTGCCGCAGGAAGATCTCCGCCTCCGTGGTCGCACTGTCCGGGACGGCGATGATCTCGCCACCCGAGTCGTGGACCGCCCGCAGCGTCAGCATCCCCTGCTCCTCGTAACCCCGCAGCGCATCGGCGATCGCCGTCGCGACGGTGGGCTCCACCCGGAGCGGTCTGTGCAGGTCGGCCAGCCATCCGTCCGGCCCGCTGGAACGCCAGGCCCGGGCCAACGGTGCGCAGCCAGCCGCCTGCACGCCGATGAGTCGCGGTGATCGCGTGATGAGTCCCACCGATCGCAGATCGTCGAAACCGGCCCCGACACCGCGCAGGAGGGGTCCGGCCCCGATCGGCACCACGACGACCTCCGGCACCTCGGACGACTCCTCGACCAACTCGAGGGCGATCGTCCGGTAGGCCTCGGCGATGATGGGATTGCGGTACGTGGTCGAGACATTCATGAATCCCTGACCGACGGCGGCCTCGGCCGCCGCGTACGCCGCGCTGTAGTCACCGTCCACCTCGTGGACTTCGGCCTGGTAGGCACGACAGACCGCGAGCTTTCCGCTCGCGCCGGACTCGGCCCCGACGAAGACTCTACAGGGCAGCCCGGCCGCAGCCGCATAGGCAGACGCCGAAGCGGCTGCGTTGCCGGTCGAGGCGACCACGAGCCCCCGCATGCCGCCATCGAGCGCGGACGTGGTGGCGAGTGCCATCCCCCGGTCCTTGAAGGAGAGGGTGGGGTTGAGGCCTTCGAGCTTCCCGGTGACCTGGAGCCGACCGGTCGGGTCGTCGAGATCGACGAGCGGCGTGCGGCCCTCGCCGAGGGTCACCGCGCCCTCCGTGCGGGGCAGCAGGTCCGCGTGCCGCCAGATCCCCGTCGCCGGCCGCACCGCGGGCGGGCCGGGGAGTGCGGCGAGCTCCAGCACCGGGACGCCGCCGCAGGCCGGGCAGGTCGCGGAGTCATCAGCGCGCACCGCCTCTCCGCATCGGGCGCAGATCGTTCGGTACGGCCGGACACCACCCACCTCAGCACTCCTCCGGTCGGGCCGACCGGTCACGTGTGACGTCGGCGGCTCGGGGCCGAGGGGGCAGTCGGTGGGACAGGTCGAACATGGAATCTCCCCATGGTTATAGTGCAGGCAGAGGCTTTTGGAATAGTCTTCTGAAAAGTCCGGCCAGTGTCTAGACCCCCGCAACGGAGATCCATGGACGTCCTCGAGTTGACGCGTCTGCTCGTCGCGATCGATTCCCAGAACCCGGGCCCCGGCGAGCGTGAGATCGCTGCCGTCGTGAGCCAGTGGTGCACTGAACGGGGCCTGCCCACCCGCACCCTGGAACTGCAGCACGGGCGGCCGAACGTCATCGTCACGGTCGAGTTGGGGGCCGGGCCGCACCTCGGCCTGACCGGGCACCTGGACACCAAGCCGGTCGGCGACGCCCTGGCCACGTGGAACACCCCTCCCCTCGAGTTGACCCTCGTCGGAGACGACGCCTTCGGCCTCGGATCCACCGACATGAAGGGAGGCGTGGCCGCGATGCTGACCGCCCTGGAGCGGTTCAGTGCCCAGCCTTCGGGAAAGGTGGGGGCCGTCTCGCTGCTGCTGACCGCCGATGAGGAGCAGGGCTCCGATGCCGGCGCGCAGGCACTCGTCGAAGAGAAACTGCTGCCGCCGCTGGACGCGCTCCTGATCGGCGAACCCAGCGGCATCGAGGATCCCTGGGAGGCGCTGTACCTCGTCTCTCGCGGCATCTGCTGCTTCGAGATCGAAATCGACACGACTCAGGGACACAGCGGCCTGTCGTCGCGACTGGGCCGCAACGCTCTGCTCGTCGCCGCCGACCTCCTCCGGGCGTTCGAGTCCTTCGAACCTCCTGTCCGCTCGCCCGGCAAGGTCCCGGCCGAGCCGACCGTGAACCCGGGCATGATGATCTCGGGCGGGGTCTGCTTCGGAGTCTGGCCGGGACGCTGCAGTGTCGGCGTGGAGATCCGGACGGTTCCCGGGATGGACCGCGATGAGGTGCGCCGCGCCGTCCAGGCACTGGTGGACGACGTGGTCGCCGGTCAGGGCCAGGCGGCCATCCGCTACGCCGAAGGGTCCATGGCGTGGATGCCGGCCACCGAGATCGACCCGGCGCACCCGGTGGTCACGGCCGCCAACGACGCCGCGGAACATGTCCTGGGCCGACGCCTGCCGACGGCCGCCTACCCCGGTGGGACGGATGCCGCGTACTTCATGGGCGAAGCCCAGATCCCGACCGTCGTGAGCCTCGGTCCCGGCTGGCTGAGCCTCGCGCACGGTGCGAACGAGAAGGTCGGCGTGTCCCAGTTGTACGAAGCGGCCTCGCTCTACGAGCGGTTCCTGCGCATCTACCCCGACGAAAGGAAGTCATGACGAAGACCGCCCTCCTCAGCGACCAGCTGCCGAATCCTGCTGGCCCCTACAGCCACGTCGTCGAAGTGAACGGCATCGTGCACACTGCCGGTTTCGGCCCCCAGGACCCGGCCACCGGAGCGGTTCCCGAGGGCATCAGCGCACAGACCGAACAGGTGATCAACAACCTGGAGACCGCGCTGGGACTGATCGGGCTCACCCTGGCCGACGTCGTCAAGACGACCGTCCACTTGGAACACCTGCACACCGATTTCGACGCCTACAACGAGGTCTACGCCCGCCGCTTCCCGGCCCCGCACCCCGTACGCACGACGGTGGGGAGCACCCTGGCGAACATCCTCGTCGAGATCGACGCCGTCGCGATCCGCGCCGAGAGCTGATCATGACGGCGGTGCAACTGACGCCGCAGGTGTGGCTGGTGGGTGGATCCGAGGGCCCGGCCCGGACCGACTCCTACGACGGCAACCAGTACCTGGTCTTCGACGGATGCCGGGGTGTGCTGGTCGATGCCGGGACCGGACGCGGCCGTGACACCTGGCTCCGCAACGTGGTCGACGTGGTGGACGACCTCACTCGGATCGATGCCCTGCTCCTCACCCACTACCACGCAGACCATGCCGGTGGCGCGCACGCGGCGGCCCAGCACGGCATTCCGGTCCGCGCCAGTCAGCCGACGGTGCGCGCCATCCGGGCCGCCGACGAGACGACCACCCAGGTGATCCGCGCCCGGGAAGCCGGGGTGTATCCCGCCGACTACCGTCTCGTACCCGCCCCCACCGCGTCCGTGATCACCGGCGACCCGCTGGTGGTGGGATCACTGCGCATCCGGGCGGTGGACGCACCGGGCCACTGCGACGGGCACCTCGTGTTCGCCCTGCAGCACGACGACGGCGAAGCACTCTTCACCGGCGATGCGCTGTTCCCCGGCGGGAGGGTCAGCATCCAGGCCATCCCGGACTGTCGCCTCGACGTCTACGGGGACACCCTCCAGGCGCTCGACCAACTCAGGGTGCGGGCCCTGTACCCGGGGCACGGTCCGTCCGAACTCCGTCGCGAGGAGGCGAGCGAGGCCGTACGCAGCGCCGCTGCCAGTTTCCGACGTCTCGTCCCACCGCCCAATCTGCTCGGTTGAGGGCACGACTGCCCGGTCGGTCAGAACTCGAGGCCGGCCCACTCGGCACCGTCGCCCAGCGCCCAGGCCTCCAAGGTCCGCCACGGCGGCAGCGTGGCGTAGTCGGCATGCCCCCGGAGCGCATGGGCCGCCAGCAGGTGTCCCCAGCGGAGGCGGGCGGGAGTGTCCTCCGTGCGCAGTAGCGCCCCCAGGTAGCCGGCAGCAAAGGCGTCGCCCGCACCCACCGGGTCCACGATCCGTACCCGCGGGGAGGGCTCGAACACGGTCGAGCCGTCGGCGAGGAAGGTGGTGGCTCCCACGGCACCGTCCTTGACCACGATCTCCGGCACCGCCGGAAAGATCTCCGCCACCGCGTCGGTCCCGGCAACGCCCCAGACCGCCTCTGCTTCGTCCCGTCCGACGAACACGGTGTCGGCCATCCGGGCGAGCTCGGCGAGCACCGGAGCCGCCTCGGCCGCCGACCACAACGCGGCGCGGTAGTTCACGTCGAAGGACACCGGTCGGCCATGATCACGTGCGGACTCCATCAGGCCGCGGACCAGGTCGGCCGAGTGGCCGTTGAGGGCCGCGGTGATCCCCGTGACGTGCAAGCGTCCAGCAGACCTCACCGCCGGCAGCAGCGACTCGACGGTCATCGCCGAAGCCGCCGAGGCCGCCCGGTAGTAGTACACCGAGCGGTCACTTCCGGAGTCCTTGAAGTAGATGCCGGTCTGCCCATCGGCCACCACCTCCACGTGGGAGAGGTCGATGCCGGCGGTACGGAACTCGGCGAGCAGGCGCCGGCCGAACGGATCGTCGCCGACCCGACTGGCCCAGCCCACCGGGTGCCCCAACTGGGCGAGGTAGTGCGCGACATTCGATTCCGCGCCCCCACAGTGAATGCTGGCCAAGGGCGCGTGCTCGAGCAGGTCCGCCCCCTCCGGGACCAACACCACCATGCTCTCCCCGATGGCGACCAGATCGAGAGGGTGGCCGGCACCGGTCATCGGCCGGCTCCGGTGTCGCCGATCGCCACCGCGACGCCGGTGGAGATCGACTCGGTGACGGCCTCGGCGATGCTGATGCCCCAGGCGGCCTGCTGCATCGGCATCCGGTCATTGGTCCGTTCCCCTCGCACCACACTGATCGCGTACTCGACCTCGGCACGCAGGGCGCCACCGACGTGTCCGTCGGTGAGTGGCCACAGGAAGGGGTTGGGCGCCCACGACTCCGTGTCGTTCCACACGGTGAGTCCGTCATTCAGCAGCCGCTGGCGAGCCACCCCGCGGGACCCGTGCAGTTCTGCCTCCGCAACGATCGTGCCCGGCAGTTCGAGCGCACCGGACTCGGTCTGGGGAGCACCGGTGGGAATGGTCCACGCCGTCTCGATCGTGGCCATCACCCCGTCGGCGAAGTCGATCACGGCGGTCACGACGGATGCGGAGCCCTCCCCAGCCACTGAACTGCGGGTGGCGTAGACGCGCCGGGCCGGGCAGCCGGTGAACGACAGGGCCAGGTCGATGTCATGGATGCACGACTCCCACACGGGGTCGACCCGACTGCCGAAGTCCTCGAACCAGGAGCGGGAGAAGTCTCGACGCAGGCGCATCGACCAGAGTTGTCCCACTCGTCCGTCGGTGAGTGCGCCGAGCAGGGCGGAGTAGGGCTGGGCGAACCGGGAGATGTGCCCCGCGATGATCTCGCGCGAAGCCGTCCTCGCTGTGGTGATCATGCGGGCAGCATCCACGGAGTTGAGCGCGAAGGGCTTCTCCACGAACACGTGCGCGCCTGCCTCGAGTGCATCGACGGCCAAGTCGGCGTGCGTCGCTTCGTCCGTCGCGATCACCACGACGTCGGGACGGAGTCGCCGGGCCGCTACGTGGGCGTCGGTGTCGGTGTCGGGGATGGCGTACCGGGTTGCCACATCGCGGGCCCGCTCCGCCTGCCGGTCGACCAGCCCGACGACTTGTGCACCCGCCTCCTGCCAGACCCGGGCGTGCAGCGTGCCGAACCGACCGGCACCACAGACCAGGACGCGTGTCGGTTCACCCACGGGCATCTCGTTCCACGTTGCTGCGACGAAGCTCCTCCGCCCGCCCCTCGGCCATGTGTCCGAGCGCCTCGGAGATGTCGTCGGCCACGCTGCGGACGAACCCGCCGACCTCCGTCAGGCGGTCCCGATCGAATCGTTCCGTCGGCGTCGACACACTGATGGCTGCCACGACGTGGCCGAGGTGGTCGATGATCGGGGCGCCGACACAGCAGATCCCGCGTTCGTTCTCCTCCAGGTCGGTGCTGAAGCCCCGACCGAGGTCCTCGGCCAGCACCTTCCGCAGAGTCCGTTCCGAGACCACCGACCCGAGCTGTTCGGACGTGTCGTGCAGCACGCCGGCCACCGCATCCGCCGACGAGTGGGCGAGCATCGCCTTCCCCATCGCCGTGAGTACGGCTGGCATGGTGGCGCCCACCCGGGAGAACATCCGCACCGGGTGCGAGCTGTCCATCTTCTGGATGTAGACGACGTGCGGCGACGCCAGTACGCCGAGATGGCAGGTCTCGGTGGACTCGGTGTTCAGCCGCTCCAGGTGCGGACGCGCCTCGCGGCTCAGGTCGAGGCCGGCCAGGAACGCCCCGGACAGGACGAGGGACCCGAGCCCGATGGCGTGCAGCCCCTCGCTCGTCTCCCGGGTGAGGTTCTTCGAGCGGAGGGAGGCCAGCATCCGGTGCACGGTGGTCATGGTCAGGCCGGTCTCGCGCGACAGGTCGGCGAGGGCGATCCCCTCCGGGTGCCCGGCGAGCGCGTAGAGGATGGTCGCCGCCCGGTCCAGGGCGCGCAGACCGTCGGGCCCCTGCCTCCGCCCGTCGTCACTCCGCTCGTTGCCGTGCAGCTGCGTCATTCTCGGCTCCTCGTCCGTCCGTGGTCAGCCTCGTGGCCGATCCTCTCCATGCAGTTCACCAGATGTCGGACCGAGCTGTTGAACAATCGCTCCCCGGCCGCGGCATCGGCCAGCCGCGGCGCACCCACGACGCCGTCCGCGCCGAAGTCCTCGAACGGCCGGTGTCGGACCACCTTGGCCCGGGAGAACAGGAACGGATCCGGGAAGGCGTCCCCACCCGCGGCGTCCGGGACGAGGTCGCGACGGACCAGTTCGGGCCACAGGTGGAGCACCAGGGAGGTCTCCAGCGCACAGGCGTGTCCCAGTGACTCATGACCGAACAACTCCTCCGCCTCCTCGGCCACCAGGTCGAAGTAACTGACTGCCCACGCGGTGACACCCTGCCCCGCCAACTCCTGCAGGGCCGCGCCGAGTGGTGCGCGATTGCCGCCGTGTCCGTTGACGAAGACCGGGGTGAACCCATCCGCGGCCAGCGTCGTGGCGACCTCGCAGACGATGCGCTGGAAGGTCTCGACGGTGAGACTCAACGTGCCCGGGAAGGAGCGGTGGTGCGCCGAGCAGCCGATCGGCAACGGTTCGGACACCAGGGCACCCGCCTCGTCGGCCGCCGCCCTGGCCACCGCGGTCGCGATCCAGATGTCCGTCCCCAGCGGGAGATGGGGGCCGTGCTGCTCGACGGCCCCGGCCGGGACGAGCACCAGGCCACCGGTCGCCCGAGCGGCTTCGGGACTGGTGAGTGCCGCCAGCGAGGGCCGGCCGGGGGTCGACATCGCCGCTCAGCCCAGTTCCAGCGCGAAGGTCTGGACCTCGGTCATCTCCATCACCGACCACGGTCCGCCGGAACGACCGATGCCGCTCACCGCGCCGGCCGCACCGCCGGCGGGGATCGACGGCTCCCAGTACGCGCTCGTGTCGTTGATGTTCACGTGTCCGACGCGCAGCGTCTCGCCCAGGGACAGCGCCTTCTCCACGTCCCGGGAGAAGATGCCACCGTGCAGTCCGAAGGGGCTGGCGGTGATCAACTGGTCGAGTTGCTCGGCCGACTCGTAGTGCACCACGGGGGCCACCGGCCCGAAGGTCTCCGCCCGGTGCAGGTCGGCCGTGGCGGGTACGTCGTCGACGACGGTCGGCAGCAGGTAGTGCGGGGTCGGTGCGCCGTCGAGCAGGTGTCCACCGGAGACCAATCGTGCCCCCTGGGCGACCGCGTCGTCGACCTGGCTGATCACGGTGGCGGCGAGTTCCTGCCGGTGCACCGGCCCCATCGTCGTCGCCTGGTCGAAGGGATCCCCCAGCACGAACTTCTTCGACTCCTCGGCGATGGCATCGGCCAACTCGGAGGCGATCGAGGCATGGGCGAGGATACGGCCGGATGCGGTGCAGATCTGCCCCGCATTCGTGAAGCTGCCCCCGGCGATGCGGGTGGCCGCGCGGGCGACGTCGGCATCGGGGAGCACGATCGTCGGCCCGTTGCCGCCCAGTTCGAGAAAGGTGGGCTTGCCCACCGCGGCAGCCTGGACGGCGTTGCCGACGGGCGTGGAGCCGGTGAACCCGACCGCGTCGACGCCGGCGTGGCCGGCCAGCGCCTGACCCACCACCGGGCCGTCGCCGGTCACGAAGTTGATCGCCCCTGCCGGCCAGAGTTCGGCGATGGTCTCGGCGAGCAGTGCGTGGGTGGAGTTGACCGACGGCGCACCCAGCCACACCATCGTGTTGCCCGCGGCGAGCCCGGGGCCGAGGTAGTACTGGGTGGCGATGCCGAGCGGGAAGTTCCACGGGGTCAGGACTCCGTACACGCCGCGTGGACGCCGGACCGTCAGCAGCCGCTTTCCGCGGGTGGAGAGTGGATAGTGTGACTCGGTCAGCCAGCGGGCCTGCCCGCCGGCCGCCGCCATCGCCTCCGCACTGGCTTCGATCTCACCCATCGCGTCGGCGTGATAGGTCTTCCCGTGCTCGGTGGCCAGGAGTTGGGCGAAGTCCTCGGCTCGGGCCCGGATCGCCGCCGCGGTACGCAGCAGCAGATCGGCCCGCTCGTCGAGGCTGAGCTTCGCGAGTGCGGGCAGCGCGGCCCGCGCCGCGGCCACGGCGCGGTCGACGTCGTCCACCGTGCCCAGCAAGATCTCGCTCACGGGTTCACCGGTCGACGGTGAGTCGTAGACGCGCCGCTCCCGATCCGGAGCGTACGCCTCGCCTCCGATGATCATCTGGGGTTGCTGCAACGGGATGGGCATGTCAGATCCTTTCGTAGTGCGCGAGATCAGTGGACGTCAGGGTTTCGAGAACGGAGTCCACATCACGACGGGTGGTGTAGCGGTGCAGGCCGAGGCGGAGTCGCCCCAGCCGTACGGCGGCCCGGATGCCGGCCGCGGCCAGGGCCTCGGTGACCGGCGCGGGTTCGATCAGCGGGATGCTGACCACCGGGCTGGGGAGCTCCCCCGGCTCGGTTCGGATGCCGGCCCGCTGGAGTTCGGTACGGAGCAGTCGGGCGAGATCGAGGACGTACTCCTCGCGTTCCCCGGCCGGGTCTGCGTTGAGCAGGTCCAGGGCAGGTTCGGCGCCCACCCAGGCGAGCCAGGCCGGCGACTGGGTCAGGCCCCGGCCACCCGGGTGCGGGCTGGCCCGGCCGTACGGTCCCCGGTGCGCGTCGTCGAGGACGCCGTACGGGCTGACGGCGGCGAACGGTGCCAGGTCCAGGTCGGCCCCAGCGTGGACGTAGCCGGTTCCGCGGGGACTCAGCAATCCCTTGTATCCCGCCGCGACGACGGTGGCCAGCCGCGCGATCGGAGTCCCCAGACCGACGATGCCCTCCGACTGGGTGGCGTCCACGACCACCGCGGCGTCCATCGCGTCCGCGGCATCGACCAAGGATTCGAGATCGGGTCGCGCCCCGGTGCCGGAGGAGACCGAACACAGCACGACGGCGCGCACGCCCGAATCCAACCGTTCGGCGAAGGCCGCCGCCGTGTAGTCCCCGCTGACCAGCCGCACCCGGTCCTGGCCGAAGGCCGCAACGGCCGGAAGCAGCAGGGACTGGAACTCGTCGACATGGGCCACCACATCGCCGCCCCGGCGCGCGAGTGCGGTGAGGACTGCGGCCAGCGGTGCCGCCACCGAAGAGGCGGTGCCGACCCACCGGGGATCGGCCCCGGCCAACTGGGCCCACCCCAGCCGACAACGCTCGATGCTCTCCTCCCAGGCGCCGTGCCGGGCCCGGCCGCTGAACCAGTCCTGGAGCGCGCCCTCCACCGCGGCCACCGTCGCTGCGGTGGGCAGGCCCATGCTCGGGGTGTCGAAGTAGCCGACGACGCCGGGGCCGAAGTGGGAAGGGAACTCGCGGGTGTGCACGTCTCAGACCTGCTCCACGTCTTCCGGGTTGCCCGAGTCCACGGAGCGCAGGATCGCGTCATTGACCGCGACGTCGCGCATCGCCTCCTCGACGGTGATCACGAAGGGCAGGTCCTGGGTCACGGCATCGACGAAGTGGGCGAGCTCGGCAGCGAGATCGCCCCTGATCCGACCGTTCACCTCGGGCCAGTGCAAGGCGTCCGGCAGTTCGAACGTGTCGCCGTACACCTTGAGTCCGTGATCACGGACGTCGATCTCGACCACTCCGTCGGTCCCGAACAGCTCGAACCGACCGTCGATCTGTACCGGGGTGTCGCTGCGTCGGGTCCAACCGTTGAACAACTCCCCCACGGCGCCGTTCTCCAGGTCGAACACGGACAGGATCGCGTCCTCGGACTCCACGCCCAGGGACGGCATCAATTTGCGGACCGCGCGCGAGTAGACACGGGTGATGCGTTGTCCGGTGATCCACTGCACGGCATCGACGTCGTGGATGCCGACGTAGAACAGCACGCTCGAGGTGCCGTTCATCCGGGTCCCGACACCGCGGTCGGCGACCCGGCCGGCGGTGAGGTGGAGCGGCTCGCCGATGCGCCCGTCGCGTACTGCCGTGGCTGCGGCGACGTAGCGGGGGTCGTGCCGCATGATCTGGCCGACCAGGAGACGGGCACCACCTTGTTCGGCGGCAGCTGCGATACGTCGAGCGACCTCCAGGGTGTGGGCCATCGGCTTCTCCAGCAGCACCGGCTTGCCCGACTGGAGGATCTCGACGGTGGCGTCCTGGTGCAGTTTGTCCGGCAGGGCGACGATGTAGGCGTCGATGGAATCGTCGGCCAGGGCGGCGGTGGCGGACGGGTGGTAGTCGGCCCCGAGGGACTCGGCCACGGGTCGACCCACGTCCTCATTGAGGTCGACCACTGCCTTCAGGGTGGCCACCGGGGATTCCTGCACGGTACGGGCGTGGAGATGCCCCATGAATCCGGTGCCGACGACGGCGATGTTGAACGTCATGATTTCCTTTCGATGAGTGCTGCTTGGCTGATTCAGGCGGTGCGGCGCCGGTCCAGGAACCGGATTCCGGCGTCGATCATCACGGCCGCGACGATCGTGATCCCCTTGAACAGGTTGATGTTCTCCGCGCTCACGCCGAGCACCACGAGGCTGGTCGTGATGAGGCTGATGATGAGCGCTCCGGTCAACGTCCCGACGACTGTCCCCTTGCCGCCGAACAGGCTCGTCCCGCCGATGATCGTGGCCGCGAACGCGTCCAGCAGGAGGTTGGTGTTCGCGATGTTGGTGTCGACGATCTGCACCTTGGCCACCAGGAGGATCGCCGTCAAGGCGACCATCAGGCCCCCGAAGACGTACACGGAGACCGTCTGGCGGATGACCGGAGCGCCCCGCGCACGCATCGCCTGCACGTTGGATCCGAGACCGTAGGTGTGCAGGCCGAACCGGGTCCACTTGGCCACAGCGGCGACGACGAGGGCAATGAGGACGGCAACGACGACCAGTACGGGCAACCCGAGTGGTCGAGCTGTCCCCAGCGTCATCAGGAACCTGTCATCCACGATGACGGTGCCTTGCTTGCCCAGCAGCAACACCACGCCCTGCACGCCCGCCATGGTGGCGAGCGTGGCGATGAAGGGCGGCATGGAGAACACCCCCACGAGGAGCCCGTTCACCAGACCGAGGGCCATCCCGGCGAGGATCCCGCTCACGAGGGCCATCCCGACGGAGGCGTCCTGCGCCAACGCGCCGCCGATCACCAGCGCACACATCGCCACACCGAAGCCGGCGGACAGGTCCAGCCCCCCGGAGACGAGCACCCACATGGCTCCCAGGGCGAGGACCGCGATCGGCGCTGCGTTCACGAGGACGTTGACGAGGTTGCCGAGGCTGACCGCGCCGGGGCTGATGAGTCCCATCACCACGAGGAGGAAGACCAGGAGCAGCTGCGGGGCGAACCGGACCACGAAGGCACGCGCCTGGTCGAGGCGACCGCTGGTCGGCGCCGGCACCCGGGCCGTCATCGAGGAGCTCATGATGGGGCCTCGGTTCCGTCGGTGACTTCCGCGGCCAGTTGTTCCCCGCGTTGTCCGAAGGCGTCCTGCATGACCCGTTGCTCAGTCACCCCGGCTGGATGTTCGGCGACCGTCACTCCATCGCGCATCACGATGATTCGATCCGAGATGGCCAGCACTTCGGGAATCTCCGAGGAGGTGACGAGCACCCCGGCCCCCTTCGCCTTGAATTCGGCGATGAGTCCGTGGATCTCCGATTTCGCGCCGACATCGACGCCACGGGTCGGGTCATCGAGGAGGACCAACCGTGGATCCAGGGCGAGCCACTTGCCGAGCACGACCTTCTGTTGGTTTCCGCCGGAGAGATTCTTGATCCGGGCGCCGGGGTTCGGTGGGCGCACTCCCATTCTGGTGATCATCTGATCGACGAACTCCTTCTCCTCCGCCCGCCGGAGGACACCGCCGCGTACGTGTCGTCGCAACCAGAGCAGGCTCATGTTCTCGCCGACCGACATCTCCGGGAAGATCCCTTCCTGGTGCCGGTCCTCGGGGACGAACGCCAGTCCGCGCTTCGCCAGGTGATCGAGTGGGGTCCCCGCAACCGGACGACCGAAGACGTCGACCGTGCCGGCCACCGTCCGGCTCAGTCCCGCGATGGCGCGCATGAGTTCGGTTCGTCCGGAGCCCATCAGGCCGACGAGGCCGACCACCTCGCCCTCGTGCACCGCGATGCTCGCATTGAGAAGTCGTCCCCCATCGGCCAGGCCGGAGCCCACGGCCAAGGCATTCCCCGCACTGCCGTCGGCCCGGCGGAAGACATCGGCGACGTCCCGGCCGACCATCAGGTTGACCAGCCCGGCGGAGTCGATCTCCGCCAGCTCCGGGGTCCCGACGAGGCTCCCGTCCCGCATCACCACCGCACGCGAGCAGAGGTGGTAGATCTCGTCCATCTTGTGCGAGATGTAGAGGATCGCGGTGTTCCGCTCCTTGAGCCGCTCGATCAGCTCGTACAGGTGATCACGTTCCCTGGATGACAACGCCGAGGTCGGCTCGTCCATGATGACGAGCCACGCATCCTCACGTACCGCCCGGACGATCTCGATCATCTGGCGGTGCCCGACACTCAACTCACCGACCACGTCGGTGGCCCGGAAGGGCATGTCCAGATCGGTGAGGAGTTGCTCGGTCTCCCGGATCATGGCGCGCCGCCGCAACGGGCCGATCCGGCCCAGACGCAGTTCGAGTCCCAGGAACATGTTCTGCGCGACGGTCAGTTCCGGGACCAGGCTGAAGTGCTGGTGGATGACGGCGATGCCGGCCTTGCGGGCATCCTCCGGGCCGGCGAACGTGACGGCGGAACCGTCGATCTCCAGGCGCCCGGCCGTCGGCTGGTGATTGCCGGCGATCACCTTGACGAGGGTGGACTTGCCCGCACCGTTCTCGCCCATCAGCGCGACGATCTCGCCGGGGCTGATGGTGAAGGAGACACCCTTGAGAGCCTCAACTCCCGAGAACGACTTGCGTACCTCGACGATCGACAACTCTCCGGGCGCGGTGCCGGCGGCTGAGCCACTCGTCACCTGGCGCCGGGAGGCGACCGAGCGCAGGGTGTTCAGGAAGAAGACCGCATTGTCGCGGATCTGGGTCACCACCTCGCGTTGCGAGACGATGACGGCGAGGACGGTCAGCAAGCCGGTGTACACGTAGATGAGGGACTGGTCGACGCCGGCGAAGGACAGCCCCGAGGACAGCAGTCCCACGAAGATGGATCCCAGGAATGTCGCGACCATGGAGCCTCGTCCGCCAGCGAGGCTCGCGCCACCGATGACCGCCGCCGTGATGGCCGAGAACTCCAGCCCGAGTCCGGCCATGGGCTGCGCAGAACCCGCCCGCCCGATCGTCAGCAGGGCTCCGAGTCCGACCACCACACCCATGATCAAGAAGGCGGAGAACTCGACGGTTCGGGTCGGGATGCCGGTGGCGGCGGCCGCCCGCACGTTCCCGCCGACGGCGAAGAACCAGCGCCCCGCGAGGGTGCGCCGCAACAGCAGCGTGAACGCGACCAGGGCGAGGATCGTGACGATGACCGAGACCGGAATGTTCAGCAGAGCATCGCGTCCGAGGACCAGAAGCACATCGTTGTCGACCGGGATCGAGCCACCGCCCGAGATGCTGATGGCGGCCCCCCGGGCGAGGGCGAACATGCCCAGGGTGGCCATGAAGGCGTTCACCCGGAGGACGGCCACGAGGAATCCGTTGAAAGCCGCCACGGCGAGCGCAACGGCGAAGACGGTCAGCACCGCGAGGAAGGAGCCGGCTGCCCCGACCGACTGCAACACCTGTGCACCGACCACGGAGGCGAGGGCCAGGGAGGATCCCACGGAGAGGTCGATCCCGCGCACGATGATGACGCCCGTCATCCCGAAGGCCACCAGGGAGATCACCGAAGTCTGCACGGCGATGTTGAACAGGTTGAATGGGCTGAGGAAGCCTTGGAACGAGACCCCGAAGACGATGGTCGCCACGACGATCGCTGTGATCAGGATGAGTGTGGTCCGACTCTGCTGATCGCGGGCGAAGTCCACGATGGCGGAGGTGACGTGTCTCATGCTGGCCTTTCACGCTGGGATGACAGTGCTCGGGGTGGGGTGGGCGCTGGCACGCACCCACCCCACCGCCGACTAACCGACGGTCATGTCCTCATCACTGACGTCCGCGCCGAATTCCGCCAGGTAGTCCTCGGCGACCTTCGTGGCCTCGGCTGTCGTGACGGTCTCGACGTCCACCCCACTGTCCGCGATCTTCTCCGCACTCTCCTTCGACGCGATGGTGTAGGTCGGCATGAACAGGTCGGTCTCGAAGTCGGCATCGGTGGCCAGTCGTGCGGCGACCGCCGTGTTCCAACCGCCCACGCGATAGGACCCGGTGAGGACGTTGCTGATCACCCGACCGGAGTCGATGTACTCGTACACCGAAGCGTCTCCGTCGTTCGACACGAACGGGATGTCCAGCTTCTTCTGCTCGACGACCTTGATCGCCGGCAGCGTGAGCCCGTCCGAGATGCTGGCCACGCCGGCGATGTCGGGGTTGTTCGTCAACACGGTCTGGGTGACCGAACCTGCCTTCGAGCTGTCGAAGTCGGTCGGCTGGGTGATCACTTCGATGTCGGGGAACTCTTCGGCCATGGTCTCCTCGAAGGCCTTCTGGCGCGTGTCCGACACATAGTTGCCGACAGTGCCGATCAGGAAGAGCACCTTGCCCTCACCGCCGATGGAGTTTCCGAGGATGCGCGCCTGCTGGACCCAGTTGTCCGCATCCGGATAGAGGGTGTTGTGATTCGCCTCGCCGTCGACCTTGTTCCCCATGGTGACGACGTCGACCCCGGCATCGGTGGCCTTGTTGATGACATCGACGAGTGCGTCAGCATTGACCGGATCGATGAGGATGACGTCCTTCCCCTGCGCGATGAAGCTCTCGATCGTCGAGATCTGCTTCTCGATCGACCCGTCGACGCTCTGCCAGGTCACCTCCACGCCGTAGTCCTCGGCGACCGCCTGGGACGCCTCCTCCATCTGGACGAAGAAGGGCAACGAGAGATTGATCTCGGCAACACCGATCGACGGCGTCCCGCCATCGTCCTCGCCGCTGGGGCCTTCGGCTCCGGGCGAACTGCAGGCGGCGAGGGTTGCCACGCACGCAATCCAGGCGACGAACGTCGCCGCGATGCGCTTTCTGGACGAGGGGCTGGCCATGAGTATCCTCCACTGTTTGGCACCGCCGGCAGGCGGCCATTCGACTGTGAATCAAACATGCGACCGAGGTTTTGGAAGGTCCTTCCGGATAGTAGTGATCGCGAGTGCATCTGGCAATGCCCAGACGAGATTCATGAGATGGGATCGGTCAAGCGTTCCAGCGGGAACGTGGGTCAGGCCTCGGGAACGTGGGTCAGGCCTGAGGGGCGTTCCGCACCGGCAACCACTCGGCCAGGAACGCCACCGTACGGCGCCACGCATCGATCGATGCCTGCTCGTGGAAGAACGCGTCGTGTTGTGAGTTGTCGAAGGCGTGTCCGGCACCCTCGTGCAGCAGGAAGGTGGTGGCCGGGCCCTCGACCGCCTGTCGGATCCGCTCCACCGTGTCACTGTCGATGAAGGCGTCCCGGGTGCCGAAGTGGTGCAGGCTGGGGGCGGTCACCCGGTCGGCGAGGTCCAGCAGGGTCGGCAGTGCCGACCCGTAGTAGCTGATCAACACCGACGGTTCGGTCTCGGCGGCCACGTTGAAGGCGAGTCCGCCGCCGAAGCAGAAGCCGATCAATCCCGGGATCTCGTCGACCTCTGGCTGATCAGCGAGGAAACCGACGGCTGCCGCGGCGTCCTGGACGGCGGTCGGCCAGTCGAGCCGGCCGGCGACGTCCATCGCGCGGGTGAGGAAGTCCTCGCGCGTCTCGTCGATCTCCGCGTCGTCGAGGCGCCAGTAGATCTCCGGGGCCAGCACCACGTACCCGAGGTCGGCCAGGTCGGCGCCGCGTTGGCGGATGTAGTCACTGACGCCGAAGACCTCCTGCAGCAGGAGCAGCCCGGGGCCGGAGCCGGAGTCCGGCAGCCACTGGTGGGCCGGCATCGGCCCGTCCGGGGTGGACACGTGAACGCTGCGCGCAGTCGCCATGACGGAACTGTAGCCGTCCGATACCGCTCGGCCGAGCCGAGCCGAACCCCGAAGTCGACATCGAGACTCACCGCTGTGGGGGTGGCGCCGGGTCGATCCGCGGCGGATACTGTCCCTCATCGGCGGTCCGAGTGTGGTCGTCGGCGATGTCCGGGCCGCCCACCAGATCCTCGGGGGAGGCGCTGCACGCGATGAGAGGAAGACCAGATGTTTCGCCACCCGCCCCGGCCCCCGGCCGCCGGTGTCCATGCCGCCCATTCGATTCCGCCCGGGCGGAGACTGCTGCGCTGTGGTGCGGTGGCCATCGCCGCCGGAGCGTTGACCGCCGGCCTCGGACTCACGCCGTGGACACCTGTCCCGGAGGCGAGCGCCGAGCCGACTGAGACCGCCACCCCGGAGATCCAGAACATCGACGTACCGGTCACGAAGGCCACCGACCGGGACCGGGTCACCACGAAGTCCCAGCGCACCGACGGGGAAACCGTCGAGACCACCGGCACCCTGCTGGCCGCGATCCCGGCCCAGGACACCCAGGACTTCTCCACCCTCGGCGTCACCTGGTCCGGCGACTCCGGCACCCCGCCCCAGGTGGAGATCCGCACCAAGGGCGCGGACGGTTGGAGCGCGTGGTCCCAACTCGAGATCGAGGACTCCGGGCCGGATGGCGGGGAGGCCGAGGGCGACAGTGCCCGGGCCAGCACCGCCCCCACCTTCGTCGGTGACTCCGACGGCGTCGAGGTGCGCGTCCTCGGACAACAGGACACGGCGGCCAAGGACATCGAGGTGTCCCTGGTCGACCCGCAGGAACTCAGCACCGACGCGAACCCCGCGGTGGACACGTCGCAGGCGCCGTCCGGCGACACGTCCAATTCGACCACCGCCGGCCTTCCGTACCTGCAGCCGAAGCCTTCCATCGTGACCCGGGCCGGCTGGGGCGCGGACGAGAGGTTGCGCTGCAACGAGTCCAAGATGGACCAGACCGTGCTGGCCGCGATCGTGCACCACACCGCGGGCGTGAACAACTACTCCAAGTCTCAGGTCCCGTCGATCATCCGCGGCATCTACGCGTACCACACCAAGACCCTCGGCTGGTGCGACATCGGCTACAACTTCCTCATCGACAAGTGGGGACGCACCTACGAAGGCCGCTACGGCGGCATGTGGAAGCCGGTGCACGGCGCCCACGCCGGCAACTGGAACACCAACACCGTCGGCGTCTCCTTCATGGGCAACTACGAGACCGCCGCCCCCTCCTCGGCCATGCTGGAGGCCGGCGCCAAGCTGATCGCCTGGAAGCTCGAGGGCAACTACCGCGACCCCAAGGGCAAGGTCACCATCGCGGGCAAGTACATCAACCGGATCTCCGGCCACGGGGACGTGATGCAGACGGCCTGCCCGGGCCGCAATGTCCGCTCCAAGATGGGCTGGCTGCGGAACAAGGTGGACGCGAAGATCGGCTCCTTCAACACCCCGATCTACAAGCGCTGGCACTCCGTCGGCACCAGCAAGGTGGGGTCCCCGTTCGTCGGGGAGCACCTGATGGGGAACGGCCGGGCCACCCGGTTCACGAAGTACAACATGTACTACTCCCCCAGTACCGGGACACACTGGCTCGGCAGCACCCTGAAGCACGTGTACGTGAAGCACAAGGAGGCCAAGGGCTACCTCGGGTTCCCGAGCAGTGACCAGAAGTCGATGGGCCTCGGCAGCGTCGGGAACACCTTCCAGGACGGCGGGATCTACCACACCCCGTCGACCGGCGGACACGCGATCTACCGCGCCTTCTACGACCTCTACAACAGGATGGGCAGCACGAAGCAGCATCTCGGACTCCCGAAGGAGGACCAGGGCGGGTGGAGCCTGTTCAAGGGGTCCCAGGTGCAGAAGTTCCAGCACGGCACGATGTACTGGAGCCCCTCGACCGGTTCGGCTGCGGTGTACAAGTCGTTCTACAACCACTACGCCGGACTCGGAAAGACCCGGACCCGGTTGGGCCTCCCGCTCGGCAACCAGGCCGCCGGCAAGGTGAGCGGCTCCCAGGTGCAGAAGTTCCAGAAGGGCGGCCTGTACTGGACCGGCAAGCTCGGCACCCAGGAGGTCAACGGGGCGATGTACAAGAAGTACGTCTCCCTCGGCGGTGAGACCTCCCGGCTCAAGATGCCCACCAAGGGCGACCACGCCATCCGCGGTGGCCGGATGGTGCTCTTCCAGGGCGGCAAGATGACCTGGAACGCCACCACCGGCAAGGTCACCGTCACCTACAACTGATCCGCGACACAGTTCTGGTCCCTTCCCGGCGCATGACGACGGAGAGGGACCAGAACTGCGTCCGGGGTCAGGTCCAGCGGTCGGCCAGGGCCTCGGTACTGCGGGCCAGGATGGCCACGTCAGCGGCCACCAGGACGAAGTCCGCGCCGGCGTCCACGTACGCCCGGGCGATGTCCGGGTCGAAGGCGTTCACCCCGACCGGCTTCCCCGCAGCGTGTACGGCCTCGAAGGTGCGGTACACGGCGGCGATCACGTCCGGATGGGTCTGCTGGCCCAGCAGGCCCATCGAGGCGGCCAGGTCGGACGGGCCGACGAACACCCCGTCCACCCCGTCCACGGCGGCGATCTCACCGGCGGCCGCGACTCCCTCGGCGGTCTCCACCTGGACCACCACCGAGACGTGGTCCGAGCCGTCGGCCAGGTAGCCCTCCACCCGGTTCCAGCGGCCCGACCGGGCCAGTGCCGAACCGACTCCGCGTCGACCCCGGGGTGGGTAGTGGGCCGCCTCGACGACCTCCCGGGCCTGCTCCGCGGTGGAGATCATCGGCACCAGCAGGTTCTGGGCGCCGAGGTCGAGTACCTGCTTGATGATCGCGGTCTCCCCGGTCGGCACCCGTACCATCGGCGTCACCGGGTAGCCGGCGGCGACCTGCAGTTGGGCCAGCACGGACTCGAGCCCGTTGGCGGCGTGCTCCATGTCGATCATCAGCCAGTCGAGGCCGGCACCGGCACAGATCTCGGCGACCACGGAGGAACCCGAACAGACCCACATGCCGGCGAGCGGGCGATCCGCCGCGGCGAGGTCGTGGGTGAAGGTCGGCATCAGACGAAGCGGCATGAAATGGTTCCCATCGGTCCGTAGTCACACAGGATGGTGTCGCCACGCTGCACCCACACCGGGCGGGTGAACGACCCGGCCAGGATGATCTCGCCGGCGGACAGGTGATCATCGTGCTGGTGCAGCTTGTTGGCGAGCCAGGCGACTCCGGTGGCGGGATGGTTCAGCACCCCGGCCGCGACCCCGGTCTCCTCGATCGTCTCGTTGCGGTACAGCAGCGCCGACACCCAGCGCAGGTCGAGCGCATCCGGTGCCATCGGCGACCCGCCGAGCACCATTGCGCCGTAGGCGGCGTTGTCGGCGATCGTGTCGACGATGGTGCGTCCCTCGAGTTCCACGTGGGAGTTGAGCACCTCCAGGGCCGGGGTGACGTACTCGGTGGCCCGGAGCACGTCGAAGAGGGTGCAGTCCGGGCCGGAGAGAGCCTCCTTCAGCACGAACGCCAGCTCCACCTCGATCCGTACATTGGAGAAGTCGTCGAAGGGGATCTCGGATCCGTTCGGCCAGACCGTGTCGTCGAACATCACCCCGTAGTCGGGTTCGGTGATTCCGGTGGAGGCCTGCATCGCCTTCGAGGTCAGCCCGATCTTGCGGCCCACCAGTCGGTGCCCCGCCTCGCTCTTGCGTTCGCGCCACACCCCCTGGATGGCATACGCGTCGGCCACCGTGGCCCCCGGGTGTCGGGCGGTGATCCGCGGGATCACCCCATGGGTGCGGTCGGCCTCGGCGAGTTCGTCGGCGATGGTGTTGATCACGTCCTCAGGGAGCACGATTCTCCTTCATCAGTTCGTTCGGCCAGTTCGACCAGCGGTTGGTCTGGGGTGATCACAGCTGGTTCCCGAGCTTGTACTCGCCGTGCTTCCAGGTGGGCATGGACTTCTCGCCGGATTCCTTGCGGGTGTAGGAGAATCCGTCCGCGCCGATGGTGGCGGCCAGCTCGGACTCGTCCGTGCGGGTCACCAACGGCTGCGGATTGCCGTCCAGGTCGAGCACCAAGGAGGCTTCGGTGTACCAGCTCGGGACGACCGGGTTGCCCCACCAGTCACGGCGCTGGTTGTCGTGAACGTCCCAGGTGACGACCGGATTGTCCGGGTCGCCGGTGTAGTAGTCCTGGGTGTAGATCTCGACCCGGTGGCCGTCCGGGTCGCGCAGGTAGAGGTAGAACGCGTTGGACACCCCGTGCCGGCCGGGACCCCGCTCGATCGCATCAGAGCGGCGCAGCGCACCGAGCTTGTCGCAGATGGCCAGGATGTTGTGCTTCTCGTGGGT
>JBQDIN010000008.1:0-91442 GCA_052094425.1 Propionibacteriaceae bacterium | reverse complement strand
AGCGGTTCCGTCCTTGTGGAAAAACTCTAGAACGTACCGGGGTCACTTCTTCGGCGGGGCTCAAGGACTGGTTTGATTGCCGGTTGCGGCGGTCCGGCTCAGCGTTCCTTCTGTGCCTCTTCGATGGACAGGACGAGCCCGTCCTCGAGGCCGGGCGGCACCAGGGCCAGCAGTTGGGATGGGATGGGCTCCTTGGGCGTCTCCGCGTACCCGAGGGCGGTCTGGCCCTCGGCGCTGGCGATGCCGTACCGCTTCCCGCCGGTGATCAAGGTGGTGGCGGGGTTCTGGCCCGTCACATCATCGGGGTGCACCAGCGCCCCGTGCAGGACGGGCATCTCGACCTTGTCGGCGAACCCGCCGCCGGCCGCACCGATGGCGGTCGGTGTCGGGGCGCCGATCGCGATCATCGGGTCGGCGTCGGCAGCGGTCCAGGTGGCACACAGCGACTGGTCCGCGGCGCCGGCGTATCCCTCGTCCGGGGTGGGCAGGTCGCGGGGCAGGTCCTGAGCACTGATCGGGTCGGCCTGATCGGTCGGGCTCAAGTGCTGGGCCACTACGGTGGAATCGACCTCCACCGGCTCGGTGCCGTGCTCGAGCTGCCAGATCCGGCTCTCCAGCGGCTTGATCGCTGCCAAGCCGTCCGCGAGCAGGATGAAGTGGGTGTCGGCCGCGCCCTTGCCGACGAAGAGGGTGCCGACCTTGTCGTCCTGGCCGGGCACCGGGTTGGCGCTCGTGTCACCGAGCCCGTCGATCGCCAGCGGTTCCAGCGGGGTGCCCTGGGGAAGGGTCTTCAGCCACGTGTTCCCGGGGCTGGATGCGTTCGCGCTGAAGCCGAGGTCCACCAGCAGCGGGGAGTGCTCCTTGCCCGAGGACACCTGGAAGGCCGTGCCGTCGTCCACCAGGTACTCGACGCCGGAGTCGTCCTTCACCGCGATCGTCGCGTTGTCGGCCGGCACCTCACCGTCGGCGATCTGGAGGGTGGTGAAGCGCTCGTCCTGGTCCGGGGCCGTGCTGCAGGTCCGGATCGGGTAGGTCGACATGTCCTGCGGGTCCGGCAACTGGTCCGGGGCGCCCGGAATGCCGACCGTGTAGGACCGGGGGAAGCCGCGCAGTGACTTCGACTTGACCGACATGATGTTCTCGCCGCCGGTGGCCAATCGGGCCGAGGTGATGTTCAGGGTCGGGTGCAGTTGCCCCTCCGGGTCTCCCTCGGACTCGAGGAAGGCGAACACGACACCGGACGACTCGTCGATGACGACCGTGCCGGGGGACTTCCAGTTCTCCGAGCCACCCTTCTTGATCAACCCGACCACACCGAACCCGGCGGTGATCAGGACGGCGATCATGATCCCGGCGAAGGTGCCCATCACCATCCGCTTCAGCGGCGGCTCGACGTCGTCGGGGTCGCGGTCGACCAAGGCGGCCACCAGGCGTTGGCTGGTGAACTTGTGCGCCTTGAGAAGGTCCTTGCGGGTGGCCATCCCTCTCCTCGTCTCGCCCGTCGTCCGGTCGTACGGGCAGATCCTGCCTCGTCGCCGTGTCATTCGCGATGGGAGTCACCGCACGTGTCCAGGAGGTCCGCCGAACCCCTAGAGTAGTGGCGACCTCGAATCCAGGAGAATCACGGCATGGCCCGACCCAATGACCGGCTGACGGCGCAGGCCGCCCGCAAGCCGTGGCTGTTGCAGCACACCGGTCGTTTCGTCGTGATCGAGCTGGCCGTCCTGGCCTGCGTCGTCTGCGTGCTGATCGGCGGCCTCACCGCTTATCTGATCGGCGGCGCCATCCTGCTGCTGACCCTCGTGCTGGTGGTGCCGGTGCACGGGCGCTCCCTGGCCCGACTGGTCGCGTTGCGGATCGCGTACGCCCGCCGCAAGCCTGCGATCGTCGAGGACGACGACGTGCCCACCGACCTGGTCCCACTCGCGGAATGGGTTCCCGGCCTGTCCGTGAGTCTCACGGTGACCGGACGCGGTGAGGAGGTCGGTGTGATCACCGACGGGAAGGCGTGGACCGCCGTCCTCGCGCTGAACTCCGACGACGAACTGATCGCCGACGCGGGGGAGGACATCGACCTCAGCGCCCTGTCCGGGCTGACCACCCAGGACGACGTGGTGTTCGCGGGGGTGCAGGTGGTGACCTACACCGTGCCCGCACCGACGACGGTGATGTTGGGTCCCGACTCGACCGCGGCGCGTGCGTACGGTGAGATCACCGCCGACCCGCCGCCACCCACCATCCGTCGGACCTGGCTGTGCCTGCGCCTCGACCCCCGACTCTGCCTGGAGGCGGTGGCGCGGCGCGGTGTCGACAACGACGGCATCTACGCCACCCTGCGCTTCGGCCTGCACCGGGTGCAGACGGTCCTGAAGCGGCAGGGGATCGAGACCCGGGCCCTCGACCCGATGGAGATCTTCGATGTCCTCGCGCTGACGGCCGGTGCCGGTCCGGACCACGACGGGGAACGGTCCCGGGAGCGTTGGCAGCACTGGCAGTGTGACGGCTTCCTGCACAGCGGGCGAGTGGTCCGCCGCTGGGGCCGGCGCCCGAGTGAGGGGTACGGGCGGCTGCTGGGCATCGTGGCCCAGGCACCGGTGCTGTTCGCCGTCACCTCCTTCACCTTGTCGCCGGGTCGCGCCGCCTCCGGTGGGTTACGGCTGGTCTCCCCGAACGCAGAGAGTGCCGCTCGGGCGGTCGAGCACGTCACCGGGGCCCTCGACGGGGGCGTCGGACTCGCTCCGCCGGGAGGGACCCAGGTCGCCACCGTCTTGGCCACCGTCCCGCTGGGCCGTGGGGTGGCGGCATGAATGACCGGGTGGTCGAGGGTTGGGGCGACGACTGGGGTGTGCAGGAGGCCGAGGAGCGGGGCCACGAGCGCACCGATGACGGGACGCCGGCCCAGGTGCCGGACTGGGTCCTGCCGGACGCCCCCGCACCCAGTACACCTCCGGTGGTGCAGACCGGCCCGTCCGGCTTGCTGCTCGGGGAGGGGGAACACGGCCCGGTCACCATCCGGTTGTTCCGGTCCCGGCCGACCCGGCTGCTGCTGCACGTGCCGGACTACATCTCCTGGTTGTTGGCCTACCGCTGCATCTCGCTCGGCGCGCACCTGTCCGTCTTCGCGCAGGATCCGCGCCGCTGGCAGGGCATGGTGGCGGCGGTGCACTCCTCGGGTGGGACCGCCGAACTGCTCGGCAAGGACGACGTGCCGCCGAGTTCAGGGCGGCCGTACCGACCGTCCCTGGTGGTCGACGATGCCGACTTCTACGACGGGGTGCAGAACCCGCTCGGCCACTGGCAGGCCCTGCTGATGACCTCCGACGCCGCGGCTTCCGGGGCGGTGTTCTCCCTGCGGTCCAGCGACATGGCGCTCATCTCACCGTGCCCGGATCGGGTCGCGGAGAACCTGCGGCGGGCGTACGCGCTGACCGCGCGCCAGTTGGCGAAGTGCTCCAACCTGGCCGACAACGAGGTGTTGTTGGCGATGCCGCGCCGGCTCGTACGGCTGTCCATCCCGCCGACCCAGACCGAGTACGAAGTGCTGTTCGGCTGACCCGGCACCGGATCACCCGCCTCAGCCGCTGACCATGCCCAGTACGTAGGTGTAGACGTGCAGCATGGCGAGCAGCAGGGGCACGATCGCCATGATCGACAGCCACTCGAACACGTCACCGAAACGTCCCCAGTAGGGCGAGAGGATCCGGTCGGCGAAGTTGGCCGCGTAGTTGGCCAGCAGCACCGCAAGCAGCACCAGGATCACCAGGCCGAGGGCGAGCCGGGTCCCGGCGGACTCCATCCCCATCCCGATGGCGCTCAGGGTGATCACCATGATGAAGGTGCCGCTGAGCAGCAGGGCCAGCCGCTGGGTCAGCCCGACGAAGGCGCGGGCGCGCAACAACAGGGCCAGGGCGACGACCGCGCAGAGGGCCGTGGCCGCCCAGTGGTCGTCGCGGATCACCACCACCGAGGACAGGCTCGCGACCACGGTGCCGGCGACGATCAACGAGGCCAGGATGCGGTCCGCCGCGATGGCGCGCACCACGATGTCGGACTGCACCGGCTGGTCGTCGGCCGTCAACTGCTCCGCGGAGGTGGGCAGGTTGGGCATCGCGACCCGGGCGAAGCGGTAGCACAGGCCGGGCAGCATCGGGGTCAGGGCGAGCATCACGACCATGGTGATGGCGGCGATCTCCACCGGCCGATCCGGGACCAGGACGGCGGCCATCGTGGCCAGCACGAGGAACAGTGCGGCGACGGCGGCGGACAGGAAGTGGAAGGGGTGCACCTGGACCGCCAGCGCCATCACCCCGGCGGCGAGCAGCACCAACGCACTCGCCGCGAGCAGTCGTACGGTCAGGCTGTTGCTGAACAGGTAGAAGCCGCCGAGCCCGCCCAGGGCGACGCAGAGCCAGGCGAGCACGGACGACACGGTGCGCTGGTTGAAGGCGCGGGAGAGCAGCACGGCGGCCAGCCCGAGGGCGACCGCGACACCGACCGCGGACAGGCTGCCCGCCAGTCCGGCGCCGCCGCGCAGCAACAGGAACGGGATCACCGACGTGAACAGGACCAGCACGCCGAGGGACAACCGCTGGCTGTGCACGGGAGTCCAGGACGGCCGGGTGTTGGTGGCGCCGGCCACGGCGTCGACGACGTCGTCGAAGGCGGCGTCCGGCATGGTGGCCTCGCGTTGCCGCAGATGCAGCGTCTCGCCGTCTCGGATGTCGAGCGCGGAGATGCGCTTCGCCGGGTCCAGGGGGTCCTCGCCGAACCGCTGCAGCACCCACGTGTGCACCACTTCGTTGGCCGCCCCGCCCTCGTACCCGGAGAACCGGATGATGTTGGGCAGGATCTCGCCGAGGGTCGTCGCCCCGGGAAGTGCGAGGTCGATCCGACGCGTAGGGGAGATCACCGTGACTCGGGAAAGGTCCTCACCAGCGCTAGTGTTCACACAGCGGAGCGTACCGACTGACCGGGCCTCCTGTCCTCGCCAGCCCACCGTGGGCGGCACCGGCGTACGATCCGGTGGCAGGAAGCACGGCCGGACGTGGATGCGCCCAGCGGGCACGGCAGCACGAGCAGGGCCGGTACGGCAGGCAGAGCAGGGAGAACCAGTGGGCGTCGTCACCTACCACCGCACCAAGCGGGCGGATCCGCCGCCCATGCCCCGGGGGGACCTGCTGCTGGAGTCCCCGCCGGAGATTCCCGCCCCGCAGGGGGCGAAGAGCTTCGGCGCGGTGCTGCGGATGTTGCCGATGGTGGCCGGCGCCGGCGCGATGGCGATGATGATGATGAGCTCGGCCGGCGGTGGCGGTGGCGTCACCCTGAAGACCGTGATGGGTGGCATGTACGGCGTCTCGATGATGGGCATGATGATGTCCCAGATGGGTCGTGGCAACGACGACACCGCTGCGCAGTTGGACGCCGCGCGGCGGGACTACTTCCGCTACCTGGGCCAGACCCGCAAGAAGGTGCGCCAGGCGGCCGAGGCGCAGCGCAAGGCCGTGATGTGGCGCCACCCCGCCCCGGACGTGCTGTGGGCACTGGCGGGGCAGCGCCGGATGTGGGAGCGGCGCCCGGACGCCGACGACTTCGCCTCGATCCGGATCTCCGAGGGGCCGCAGCAGTTCGCGCAGCGGATCACACCGCCCGAGTCGAAGCCGATCGAGGACCTGGAACCGCTCACCACCGGGGCGCTGCGTCGCTTCATCCGCACCCACCGCACGGTGCCCAGCGTCCCGCTGGCCTTGAGCCTCCGGGGGTTCCGCTCCGTCCAGTTGATCGGCGACCTGGACTCCTCACGGCGCCTCGCGTACGCGATGGTCTCGCAGATGGTGGCCTGGCACGCGCCCACCGACTTCAAGATCGTCGTCTGCGTCTCGCCGGAGAACCGGGAGCACTGGGAGTGGACCAAGTGGCTGCCGCACGTGCAGCACCCCACCCGGACCGACGGTGTCGGCCCGGTGCGGATGTTCGCGGGCAACTCGACCGAGTTGTCCCAGGTCACCGACGGGGCCTTCGGAGGCGGCGACGACGCTCCCAGTCATGTGGTGCTGGTCGCCGACGGGGTGAGCAACCTCAGCGCGGACGCGTTCGCGGGCCCGGACACGACCGTCTCGCTGCTCGAGGTGACGACCATCCGCGACCGGCCGAAGCGGATCGAGGGTGGCCTGGCGGTGCTCGAGGTGCGGGAGGACTCGCTGACGCTGCACCGCAGGGCCAAGTCCGGGCAGACGGCCCGGACCCCGCTGGGCAGGCCGGACCGGATTCCGATGGTGGTGGCCGAGATGTTGGCCCGCGCGTTGTCGCCGTACCGGATGCCGGCGATCCAGGTCGAGGAGGAGGACGACGGTCCGGTCGAGGCGTTCGAGCCGCCCAAGGACTACCCGTCGATGCTGGGGATCCCGGACCCGTTCACGCTGGACACCCGGGCGGCCTGGAAGTTGCGTCCGGTACACCAGCGGTTGAAGGTGCCGGTCGGCAACGGTGAGGACGGCCGACCGGTCGAGTTGGACATCAAGGAGTCGGCTCTCGGTGGGATGGGCCCGCACGGCCTGTGCATCGGGGCGACCGGTTCGGGCAAGTCGGAGTTCCTGCGCACCCTGGTGCTCGGTCTGTCGATGACGCACTCCTCGGAGCAACTCAACTACGTGTTGGTCGACTTCAAGGGTGGCGCCACCTTCATGGGGCTCGACGAGTTGCCGCACGTGAGCGCAGTGATCACCAACCTCGAGGGTGAGCTCACCCTGGTCGACCGGATGCAGGACGCGATCGCCGGCGAGATGGAGCGCCGGATGGAGGTGCTCGCCTCGTCGGGCAACTTCAAGAACCGGGAGGACTACGAGAAGGCCCGGCAGGAGGGCGCGGACATGCCGCCGATGCCCAGTCTGTTCATGGTGGTCGACGAGTTCTCCGAGTTGTTGAGCGCGCGGGCCGACTTCATCGACCTGTTCATCCAGATCGGCCGAATCGGGCGGTCCATCGGCGTCCACCTACTGCTCGCCTCGCAGCGGTTGGAGGAGGGCAAGCTCCGCGGTCTGGACACCTACCTGTCGTACCGGATCGCCTTGCGCACCTTCTCCCCGGCCGAGTCCCGCGTCGTGATCGGCGTGCCGGATGCGTACGAACTGCCGAACCCGCCGGGCAACGGCTACCTGAAGTTCGACACCACCTCGATGGTGCGGTTCAAGGCGGCGTACGTGTCCGGGCCGTGGGAGGGGTCACCGACCTCGTCCCGGCCCGGCGGTCCCCGAGTGGCGTTGGCAGCCGAACCGGGGGACCAGGACGTGTGGGTGCCGCCGGTGCTCGAGTTCGAGCCGGGACACGTCACCCCGGTCGAGCCGCCGGAGCCGGAGCCCGACCTGCAGGCCGAGGCCGCCGTGTTGAAGGCGGAGGAGGATGCCGAGGCCGAGGAGAAGGCCAAGAAGGAGGCCGCCAAGAAGAAGGCCGAGGAGGAAGAGGAGGAGACCCTCCTCGACATCGTCGTCGGTCGGTTGCGCGGCCACGGCTGGCCGGCGCACGAGGTGTGGCTGCCGCCGCTGGACGACCCACCGTCGCTCGACCACCTGCTGCGCAGCGAGTTGGTCACGATGGAGGGCCGGGGGTTGACCACCGCGGACACCCGCTTCCACCACAGCCTGCACGCAACCATGGCGCTGGTCGACCGGCCGCGGCAGCAGCGCCGGGACCCGATGTGGGTCAACTTCTCTGGATCGGGCGGCAACATGGCCGTCGTCGGCGGTCCGCAGAGTGGCAAGAGCATGGCGGTGCGGACCACCATCGCCTCGATGGCCCTGCTGCACACACCCGAGGAGATCGGCTTCTACTGCCTCGACTTCGGTGGCGGGTCGTTGGCCTCGCTGCGGGGCCTGCCACACGTCGGCTCGGTGTGCTCCCGGCTCGACGTCGACCGGGTCCGCCGCACGGTGGCCGAGATGACCAGTCTGTTGCAGGCTCGGGAGATCGCCTTCGGTGAGCTCGGCATCGACGGCATGGCGACCTATCGCAAGGGCCGTCGGGAGGGCACCATCGAGCCGGACCGGTTCCCGACCGACGTGTTCCTGGTCGTGGACGGCTGGATGACGATGCGCCAGGAGTTCGAGGCGCAGGATCCGGTGGTCACCAACCTGGCCGCCCGCGGCCTCGGCTTCGGGATCCACGTGATCGCCACCAGCAACAAGTGGTCGGAGTTCCGGATCACCATTCGCGACCTGCTGCAGAGCCGGGTGGAACTGAAGCTCGGCGATCCGTTCGAGTCGGAGATCCACCGGAAGCTGGCGGCCACGGTGCCGGCGGGCCGACCCGGCCGCGGTCTGTCCGGGGACAACCTGCACATGCTGGTCGGACTGCCGCGGATCGACGGGGTGGAGGACGCTGAGGACGTCACCGACGGCTGCAAGGCGATGGTGGCCAAGGTTCGTGAGGCGTGGCCCGGCAAGAAGGTGGCCGAGGTCCGGATGCTGCCGGACGACCTGGCGTACACCTCCCTGCCGAAGGTCACCCAAGACGGCAAGAACCGGACCATTCCGTTCGGTGTGGACGAATTGGAGCTCGCGCCGGTCGAGCTGGACCCGTTGCAGGACCCGCACTTCATCGCCTTCGGTGCGCCGGAGTCCGGCAAGTCGACCCTGCTGCGAACCATCCTGCACGGCATCATGAACCGCTACACGCCGAAGGAGGCCAAGATCATGATCTTGGACTACCGGCGGGCCCTGCTGGGTGTGGTGGAGACCGACCACATGCTCGGCTACGCCGCCTCCTCCGAAGCCGGGAAGCAATTGATGACCGATGCCGCCGGGGCGGTCCGCTCCCGGCTGCCCGGGCCGGATGTGACCCAGCAGCAACTGCGGGACCGCAGCTGGTGGAAGGGCTCGGAGTTGTTCATCGTGGTGGACGACTACGAACTGGTCGCCACCAGTACCGGCAACGCCCTGCAACCGTTGGTCGACCTGGTCAGCCAGGCCGGGGACATCGGGTTGCACATCATCATCGCCCGCGGCATGGGCGGTGCCGGGCGGGCCGTCTTCTCCGATCAGGTGATCACGAGGATCAAGGATGCGGTGAACCCGGGCCTGATCCTCAGTGGTGACCGGGCCGAGGGTGTGCTGCTCGGTGACGTACGGCCACAGTTCCTGCCGCCCGGCCGCGGCACCCTGGTGACCAAGACCGGCAAGGTGTTGGTCCAGGTGGCGAACCTGCCGGAGAACCACATCTGATCGAAACGGTCGCGGCGGTCAGCAGCGGCCAGAAGGTCGCTGGCGGGTGTAACTCCTTGGGTGATGCGTGCCGGTACTTGATCAGGAGTCTTTCGGTGTGTGTTCGGGAGGCTGTGTCCGCAGCCCAAACTGAAGCGCCGGCAGGTCCACGTCGCCGAGGTCGGCCATGACCGTGTCAGTGCCTGTCAGATGCGATGGATCGCCTCCTCCGGTTCGTCTTCGCCCTGCTCAGCGGGCAGTCGATGTGCTCGAGCCAAGACTCTCGTCCAGCTCAGCTAAGACGCTGAACAGGGCTTGTGGATCGTGCGCGAAACGACCAAGGAAAAGGCCGTCGACAGCGCCGCAAAGATGGTTGAGCAGCCCGGGACCCGCACTGCCCCCATAGATGACTCGCGCGGTGGTTACGGAGGGAAGCTCTGCCAACGCTGTGCGAAGGGAACGAGCTACGATCGAAACGTGCTCACTTGGGGCCGGCTCAGCCATGCCGATGGCCCACACCGGCTCGTACGCCACCACGACCTCGCCACATGCTTCATTCGAGCCAAGCGCTGCGGTCAGTTGACTGATGCACGTCTCGGTTGCTTTGACCGCGCTCCCAGTTTCTCTTTCGCCCACGCAGAGCAGCGGTATGAGGTCGTGACGCCATGCGGCCGCGAGCTTCCGAGCGACGAGGGCATCATCCTCGCCGTGTCGGGCGCGGCGCTCGGCGTGGCCGATCTCGACGTACTGACAACCGACCTGGGCCAGGCTGGCCGCAGAAACGTCGCCTGTGAACGCGCCGGCATCATTCTCGGCGACGTCCTGGGCACCTAGCAGCACGTTTGTTCCCCGGGTGATTTCGCGGACCGTCAGCAGTGAAGGGAAGGACGGCAGCAGGGCCAACTCCACCCGATCGTCGTGTAACGCGGGATGGTTCCGAGCAAGTGCGGTGACCTCCCTGGTCCAGGCCACCGTGCGGTTGTGATCGAAGTACATCTTCAGGCTCACGCCGACAAAGGGGCGAGTCACTTGCAAGCTCCTGTGGACTCGTATCGGTCAATGACAGCGACCTTCGCCGCACTGGGACTTGACGAATCAAAGCGATAGCAGAGCCATTCCTTCGCGAGTCGTCGAGCGAGTTCCAGGCCCACGACTCGCTCGCCGAAGCACAGCACCTGTGCGTTATTGCTCAGAACAGCGCGCTCGACGGAAAAGCTGTCGTGGGCAGTCACAGCTCGGATCCCCGGTACCTTGTTTGCCGCGATGGCGACACCTAGCCCGGTCCCGCAGATCAGCAAGGCCCGGTCCGCCTGGCCGGATGCCACAAGCTCTGCGGCTGCGACAGCCACCTCTGGATAGGGACGTCCTGCGTCCGACGCCGCATCGAGATTGATGACCTCAGCGACGCGCAGGTCTGACTCGAGATCTTGTTGGAGCGCTTCCTTGTAGCGAGCGCCCGCGCTGTCACTGCCCACGACGATGCGCCATGCGTCACTCATCCATGCTCCTCATGCCATGGAGATCTGGACATCGTTGGCTACGGAACCGAGCAGCGTGTAGTCGGTGGGTCGCAGCTGCAGCAGGGAGCCAGGTACGAACTCCGATATTGGGCCAAACGCCACGAGGCGCGCGATGAAACTTTGCCACGAGGCGCTGGCGCCGAGCTCACCGTCCAGCCAGAAGCTACGGCGGCGCGCCCCAAGGATCTCCCGGGGGCCGATGGTGTTGGCCTTTGGGGGAACCCAGGACCAGTCACTGGAGAAGGAGTGTAGGGCATTCTGCATGACCGTCATCGGGTGTAGCTCGACCAGCCGTGCGCCGGCGTGCTGGTAGGCCTCGAGATCTCCGCCGAACTCGTGGCCGAGTTGAGGCTCCCAGAATGCGATGTGTCCGCTCCACCCGATGCCGCCGTAGCAGACATCGGCTCCGCCGAGGCTCTCAATCTCTTCGCTGTAGGTGCCGATGTCTTGAGTGGTGGGGAAGTGGATCTGCTCGACTGCCGGCCGCAACTCGGAGTCGATGCGGTCAAAGAAGTTGTTGAACATCGCTGCCTGGAAGGAACCGGCCCAACTGATGGGGGCAGTCAGACCATCCTCATTCGCGTACTCGTCCATGTTGAAGGTATGTACGTGTGAAAGGGAGATCCGCTCGCGGTTGATGCGCTCAGCAGCGAAGGCGTAGTGCGGGACTGGACCGCAGGGCAAGATCATGACATGGCGCCGACCGGCGTCGCGCGCCTCGACGATGCCGTCCACGATGTCATCAGCGAAGGCTCGATAGAAGTCTTGGCTGTCTTCGATGACACGAACGTGGAAGTCGGGATTCGGGTGGTTGATCAGTTCCGCACGCCTTATTGCTCGGACGCGGGCGCAGGCATCGACGTCGCGAAACTCAATGAACGACGCGGGTGAGTAGCGAAACTTCGATGTGGTCATAGGTTCTCCAGGGTGGGGGAGTCGAGGAGCTCTGCTTCGCTTGAGGACGCAGAGCGATGGACGAGGTCGATGGTGCGAGTGATACGTGCTCCGTATCCAGCATCGGGTCCGAGGGGGGTGCCCGCGAGCAGTGCGCGTGCCCAGGAGCGAACCATCCACGCAGCCATTCCCTGCTCCTCGCCGTCGATCTCCTCTGGCAGTGGAGCTAGGTACTGGTATCCAGAAGAGTTGGTCAATCGCAAGCCCTGGTCCCCGTAGTCAACGGTCATGACACCCTCGGTCCCCACTACCTCTACGCGGTAGTCCACGATGGAGGGGGAGGTCTTGGGGAGTACCCATTCGGTACGAAGATTGGCGATGGTTCCACCGCTCAGCTCCATGAGCGCGTGCACGCTATCCCAAGTGTCGATTCCTCGAGCTGTCAGTGCACCACGTCGCCCTCGGGCAACCACGGAGGTCGGGTGTTGATTCGTGAACCACATGGCCAGATCCAGCAGATGTGGCATGAGAAACCAGGCGGGTGAGCTCTGATTGGCCCAGGACAGCATCGTGGTTGGCACGTAGTAACTGTTGGAGAGCACGCCCGTGACGGAGACCAGGTCCCCGAGTGCCCCGGCAGCTAGATGGGCTTGAACCTTGCGCATGTGGGGGTTCCACCGGTTCTCGAACGCTACCAGGCAGCTCACCCCAGTTTTCGCCACAGCTTGCTCGATGTCTCGGGCATCCTCGGTGCTGGTGGCCAGTGGCTTTTCCACCATCAGGTGAACTCCTGCACTGGCTGCGTCCACGGCGACTTGGCGATGGGCGAAGTCGGGCGTGGCGACGACGAGGGCGTCCAGCCCCTGGTTGAGGAGTTCGTGATGACTGGAGTGCACAGGGCCGGGAAAGACCAGAGCGGCCTGCTTCTGTGCAGAGAGTGAGGGGTCGCACATCCCGATCACCTCGACGCCGGACTCGTGCAAGAGAGCTTGAGCGAACAAGCGGCCGCGGATGCCGCAGCCAGCGATTCCTATGCGCATCACCGGCTCAACTCTTCGCCGGTGTGCGGGTGGGCAAGGAGGCCTCGCTCGAAGGCCTCGTCGACGAACGCGACGTCGGTTAGGGCGTCGGTCAGCGGGTCCGCATCCTTGTCAGCAAAGGCGAGGTGGTTGTGTCGGCGCCAGCCCTCGGAGAACTCGTAACGTCCAGACATCCGTCCGACAGTGTGTGCCACCGCGTCCATGCCGTCGGACATGGCGCCACTGAAGCCCTGTGTGTCTTGGAGCCAGCGCTGCTGGCTGTGATGACAGGTGAGTGCGTCGCGCTTGCGGCCCTGTACCGACGTGGTGTCAACGTAGATGCCTGGATAGACGAGGCGTCGTAGCAGGTCGTACAGGCCGTGCGGCTGGGCGTGGTAGACGACGATGTCGTCCATGTAGGCGGGGACCGGTGGGGTGGATTGGAAGTTGGGCATGTTCCGGTTGAAGGCTGCACTTGCGACGATTCGCGATGTCTCGATGTGGTCATCCATGTAGTCGTCGGGGGCCTGTGTGAGGACGATGGATGGGCGGAGTTCGCGGATCACCGTAGAAACCCGGCGCACCAGATCCACCGAGTAGATGATCTCGCAGTCGTTGACGAGGCTCGGGTGCCAGGTGGCGTTGAGCCTCCTGGCTCCGGCTCGGGACTCCTTGGCACGCTCCTGCACGATTTCTTCTACACGGTGCACTGTGCTCCCCACGTATCCGTTGGCGAGCGCCATGTAGTGGGTTTCCCAACCACGTTCCGCAAGAAGGGCCAAGGTGCCTCCCATCATGAACTCGATGTCGTCGGCGTGGGCGGCCACCGCTAGGGCGACGTTGCGGTGCTTGCAAGCCATGTGCAACTCCTCAGTCGATACGTTCGCAGAGACACTACACACAGAACGTGAAAATCACGAGGAAGATGGTATGTCTACGAGAAGTGAGACCGCTCTGTCGGCCCGTCATCAAGTGCCTACGAGAAGGGTGGATTGCGCATTTTCCGTGCTGTAGATGGGGTTCAGGGGGTGAGTCTGCTGGACGGGATCGATGTCGAGAGACGTGATTGTTACAAAAGAGGTGTTGACTCACCATATGAAATGGTAGTTATCTGTCTTCCATCTCGCGGATGCCACTCTCCGACGGATCGACCTAAGGAGGACTTCATGGGCAGTGATCTCTCTGTGACGCACCAACCGAACGACGCCCCGGCTGGCGCAGACTCCCCGACAGGCAACGAGGAATCGCGACGCCCGCGATGGACCAGGTTTGCCTCTGGTCGGATGCGGGACTTCGTTCTTCCCTCGGTTCTCCTTGCGCAGCTAGCCCTCTGGACGATGTTGGTTCCGTCCTTCCTCACGCAGACGAATCTCATCAACATCGCGCGCACGTCATCATTGATCGGCATCATGGCGATCGGGATGACCTTCGTGATCCTCACAGCCGGTATCGATCTCTCGGTGGGCAGCTTGGTCAGCTTCGTCGGCCTGGTGTGCGCTTCCACCCTCGCCGCTGGCGGGGGGACGGTGGGCGTGGTCGTCGTCGGTCTTGGTCTCGGCGCACTGGCCGGTCTCCTGAACGGGACATTCGTTGCCAAGTTCGGCGTCCCGCCGCTCATTACAACGTTGGGCACGATGTACATCTTCGTGGCTGCTGCGCGTCTCTGGAACAACGGCGGGCCGTTGCCGATGGGAGACCCGGTGATCATCTGGCTCGGCTCGGGCTACGTTGGCCCGATTCCAGTTCCAGTCATCGTGCTGGTGATTGTGCTTGGTGTCGCGTACTGGATTCTCAACCAAACTACATTTGGTCGGCATGTTTACGCAGTTGGCGGAAACAGCGTGGCCGCGAAGCTCGCGGGTGTTCGCACGGGCCGCGTGCTCCTGGGGGTTTACGTGGTCAGCGGGGTGCTCGGCGCGCTGACGTCCCTTCTCTACGCCGGTCGACTGGCCACCGCTAGCCCGCTGACCGGTGATGGGCTCGAGTTGGAAGTCATTGCAGCCGTAGTGGTCGGCGGCGCCAGTATCTTCGGCGGCCGAGGCACTCTCCGGGACACCATTCTCGGCGTCCTTATTCTCACCACCCTTCAGAACGGACTCAATCTCGTCGGTGTCTCCGGCTTCTGGCAGACGATGGCACTCGGCATCGCCCTGCTCATTGCTGTCCTCTTCTCGCCTGGCTCGACTATCCGAGAGACCTTCACTTCCCTCTTCCGCAGCAGAAAGGCATCATGATGACTCGATCACCCCTAACCTCCCGTCTCCGTCGGCAAGCTGCCCTTGCCGCCGCCATCCTCGCCTGCCCCCTGATGGCAGCGGCCTGTTCCTCGAACGGGAGTGGTTCAGATGGCGGCGAGGGCGAGAGCCTAGTCATTGGCCACAGTTTCCAGAATCTGGACAATCAGTTCTTTGCGGACCTGCTGGCCATTGAGCGGGACCTCGCCGCGGAGAACGGCATCGAGATCATTGACACTCAGTCATCCGACAACCCGGCCCAGCAGCTCGATGACGTCAACACACTCATCGCTCGTGGAGTTGACGTTCTCGCCATCGATGCCATTGACCCGAACGCGATTGTGCCTGCGCTGACCGAGGCTGAATCTGCCGGCATCCCTGTTATTGCGCTGATTGCTGAACCAGCCGGGGGTAGCTATGAAAGCCACATCTTCCTTGACAGTACGCAGGACGGCTACAACGCCTGCACTGACCTAGCCAAGGAGCTCGACGGCTCCGGGACCATGATCAACCTGACCGGTCCCCAGCAGATCCTCGCTCCAGCCCAGCGTGCCGAAGGCTGCAAGAAGGCGATCGATGAGTACCCCGACATCACTATCGTCGCTGAAGTCAACACGGACTACTCGCTGCGGGACGCTGAGCAGAAGATGGCTGATGCCATTCAGGCACATGGCGAGGTCGATGCTGTCTTTGGCGGCAATGATGACGTTGCGCTGGGTGCCATTCGGGCGATGACTGCTGCCGGGCAGGACCCAGCCGAGAAGGTTGTGATCGGTGTAGACGGTACTGAAGCCGCGCTGACCGCGATTTGCAAGGGGGAGATGACTCAGTCCATGGCGACCTTCCCCCGCGCCGAGGCGGAGATCATTATCGAAACGGCCCAGGCCCTGCACGCAGGCGAAGAAGTCGAGAAACAGATCCTCTTTCCTGCAGAGCCGGTCAACTCGGACAATCTTGAGGATATGGCCAAGAAGGCTGGCGTGTCCGTGGACGGGTGCGAGTCGTGAACCTTGCGAGCACCGTGCTCCCTGATATGGCTCTTGCGGTGCGCGACGTCGTGAAGCGCTTCGGGGGAGTAACTGCTCTCGACAAGGTCTCAATAGCGATCCCTCGCGGCCAAGTAACCGCCCTGGTGGGGGACAACGGTGCGGGAAAGTCGACTCTGGTGCGTTGTCTCGCTGGCGTTCATGCGCCAGATGAGGGGGAGATCTTTGTGGGCGGCAACCCCACTGTTTTCCATGATCCGCTCGGAGCACGATCCTGCGGGATCGAGACGGTCTTCCAGGAACTCGCCTTGGCAGACAACCTCAACGTCTCAGCGAACATCTTCCTCGGTCGGGAAATGCGGCATGGGGTGGGGGGCCTCTTCCGCTTGAACAAGCGAGAGATGGATCGCCGCTCGAAGGAACTGCTACAGAGGTACGCCATCAACCTGCCCTCTCCAAGAGCGAGGGTGGACCAGCTCTCCGGCGGGCAGCGTCAAGGTGTGGCGATCGCCCGGGCCGTTGGCACAGGCCACACGCAAGCAGTGCTCATGGACGAGCCCACCGCTGCCCTGGGCGTACAAGAGACCGCCAAGGTGCTCAAGATCGTCCGCAATCTGGCCGAGTCCGGTTTGGGTGTCCTGCTCGTCAGCCACAACATGCAGCAAGTCATCAACACTGCCGACCAGGTTTGCGTCCTGCGCGGCGGAAGGATGGTGGCCAACATGCCAACCTCCGAGACGAACACCCAGGAGTTGGTGCACCTGATCACCACCGGGGTTGGGTTACCGCGCTAAGTGAATCCGCAGAACGCGTGATAGATTCACATCAGATATGTGACTTTTAGGAGGTGGGAATGACAGCGTCGGGCCAGCCTGCCGTCATCGGTGTCGATCTCGGCACCGGCAGCATGAAGGCGGTGTTGCTGACCCTCGACGGCACAAACCATGGCCAGGTCAGAGCTGAGTACCAGATGAGCTCGCCCCGGCCAGGCTGGAACGAGAACGAGCCAGAGGATTGGCGGCGAGCCTTCGTCGAGGTGGTACGCAAGCTGGCTTGGCTGGCACGTGACACTGGTCTGCCTGTCCGCGCCATCGGGCTCGTCGCTCAGCGCGACCCCTTTGTGCTACTCGATGCCCGAGGAGAGCCAACGACGCCGGCCATCAGTTGGACCGACTCTCGGGCCCGCGAACAGACTGTGGACCTGCGCAAGCAATTCGGCGAGGATCGTCTCATCACTCTCACCGGCACCAAGCCGATCGTGGGCCTCGGACTGGCCAACTTGCTCTGGACAGCGGAGCATCTGCCAGACGCCTGGGGGCGTACCCAACGGATTACCTCGCCGAAAGACTACGTGCTGAGCGAGATTCTTGGCAGCGGTGTCACCGACAGCACCACGCCAACCCGGAGTCTGGCATTCGACATCGAAGAGAACGGCTGGAGCGAGGAGATCCTGACATCTCGTGGGATAGATGCAGACCTCTTCGACAGACCAGAGTTCCGCTCATGGGACCCGCGAGGCACGCTTGGAGAGCGGTGGGCAGAGAAACTTGGCCTCACCCCTGATGTCGTACTCGCCGCGGGGGGCGCCGACGACCAGGCCGCTGCTCTGGGCGGCGGTGCAGTGGCGCCGGGGCAGATCTCTCTCGGTACAGGCACCTGCAGTGACTGGCGCCTGGTACTCCCGGAGTATCAACCCGACCGCACCGGTACCGGCGATACCGCTCCCCATGTGGTCCCCGACGTGTACATCCGTGAAGTCACCATCGACAGCGCTGGCTCGTCGTTGCGATGGTTTCGTAGAGCTCTGTGTCCAGACCTGAGCTTCACGGAGATCATCGCGTTGGCACAGACTGCTCCACGGGGGAGTGCTGGGGTGCGGTTCTACCCGTTCGTGGATGGCGGCCAACGAGCCCCCCACTACATGGAGGAATCCGCCGGAGTCTTCTTCGGGATCACCAGCCACCACGGGCGCGAGCACCTTGCACGATCGGTTCTTGAAGGGATCGCCTTGCTCTACCCGAAGACTTTCGAGCTGTTGGTGCGTGGTCGAGAAGCAACGGTTGAGGCTGGCCCTCTGACCTTGGTCGACGCTGAAGCGGCCAGCGACCCGTGGACTCAGATGAAGGCGAACATTCTCGGACGCCCGCTCCGACGTACGGCGGTCACAGAGGCAGCCGCAGTCGGCGGGGCCGTACTCGGTGCCACCGCGGCAGGCTTGTTCGATGACCCCACCCAGGCAGCTGGGGCCATGGTCCGACACCTTTCGGCGGTCGACCCAGAGGAGGTGGCGGTCGATGAATACCGTTCCATTCGAGAGGACTACGACTTGATCTTCCAGACGGTTGCGCCCAGCTTCAGACGGAGGGCAGGGGCCTCATGACAGGACACGGTGGGCGGACCAGCATCGACGCACTTCCGGAGGCGTCTTTCGACGTGGTCGTCATCGGCGCCGGGGTCATCGGCACCGCCATCGCCTCCCAGCTCTCTCGAACCCTTGCATCGGTTTGCGTACTCGAGTCCGCCGAGGATGTGGCTGAGGGAGCCAGCAAAGCCAATGCCGGGATCACGAGTTCCTACTACGCACCCAAGGGCACTCTCGACTGTGAGTTGCTGAACGAGTCCAATGACGACTGGGAGGACCTCTGCGCCCGACTTCGCGTGCCTTACCAGCGCATCGGCGCCCTGACCGTCGCGTTGGACGAGGAGGGCCTCAATGGCCTGGACGCCCTGGAGGCAGATGTACGGGCGGCGGGCGTCGCCGTCGAACGGCTGACCGGTGACGAGGCCCGGAAACTCGAGCCATTACTCACGCCAGAGTGTTTGGGTGCCCTCCACTACCCCGATGAGGGGATCATCGACCCGATGCGGCTGACGTGGGCGTACGCCGAGTTGGCCGGAATCAATGGAGTTCCCTTCATCTTCTCTGCCCCGGTCACGGCCTTCAAGAAGGAAGCAGGCCGGATCGTTGCCGCGCAGACGCCGCACGGGATGGTCCACGGTCGGTTCTTCGTGAACGCCGCAGGGATCGGTTCGGGAACCGTAAGTGCTCTGGCCGGAGGCGAGGAGATCCGGATGTGGCCGCGGCGCGGCCAGTACTGGATCCTCGACCGCGACTTCGGTGAGACGGTTTCACGCATTGTCCTGCCCGTCCCGACGGCAACAACCCGGGGGATCGAGGTCGCGCCCACGACCAACGGGTCGGTGATCCTCGGTCCTGATGCTGTGGAGGGCGGGGCGTCCAGCGATACAGAGACCGATCGGTCAGGCCTGGCGATCGTTTTCGAACTCACTCAGCGACTCATGCCTTCGATCTCTCTGGACCGCGCCATCAAGTCCTACGCGGGTAACCGCCCAGCTGCCGACGAGCCAATCCGAGTCCGCCCGGATCACATTGTGCCGAACTTGCTGCACGCCGGAAATCGATCGACCGGTGTGTCCACCTCGCCGGCCATTGCGCGGCGGATCGTGCGAATACTCGGCGAACTCAGGGTGGACGTCTCCGAGAGGAAAGGGGCGACTGATCGCCTCGACATCCGCCCTCGGCTGCGAGAGGAAGCCGCTCCGGAGCAGCGCGCCGAGCGACAAAGCACCGAGGAGATGGTGGTGTGCCTGTGTGAGCAAGTGACCGCCGCCGAGGTCGACCATGCCGTCAATTGTGCCGTTCCGGCGCGGTCCATCGAGGGTGTTCGCAAGAGGACCCGCGCCACCGGGGGCCGTTGTCAGGGGTCGCTCTGCATGGCCGGCGTCATCTTCATGTGTGCCAACGCAGGACTGAGTGAGCCGGGCAACGTGGGCATGGGTTCCAGGGGAGGGGTCGTCGGTGATGCCTAAGAGACGTTTCGTGGTGGTCGGCGGCGGACTGAGCGGATTGGCGGCGGCGGCAGAGCTGGCCGATCAAGCACAGGTCTGTCTCGTCGAGCGGCTTCCGGCGCCAGGCGGAGTGTGGGAGTTCGAGCACCCGATCGTTCGTGAGCTCATGGCTCGATGCGAAAGCGCCGGAGTCGAGGTGCTGCTCGGCTGCAGCGCCCTGCGCTGGAGCGGCAATCGGCTATTGGTCCTGGGGCCTGGTCGCGTTGAGTGGCTCGAGGCTGATCATCTGGTTTTCGCTGGCGGCAGCCGACCAGCCACTGCGGCCGAACTGGGAGTCGCAGGCGGCCGATTGGCCGGTGTCTTCGCAGCCACCGTTGCGCATCACCTGCTGGAAGCCGGCGTCCGCCTTGGGCGGCGGCCGGTAGTTGTGGGCACCGCGAGCGAAGCTGCCCTCGTGATCCCACACCTGCTGAAGCACGGAGGCGCAACTGTAGTTGGGGGGTGCCCGCCCAACGGTGTCACTGGCACGCCCCTTGGATCCCATGCAATTGACTGGTGGCCCGGCTATCGACCGCTCCGCTTCACCGGTGCCGACCGGGTCGCCATGGTGCAGGTCGGTGACGGGCGGGCAGAGTTCGAACTCCCGTGCGACAGCGTCGTCCTGGCCGCCTCACCGAAGCCCCTGCGCAACATCGACGGGGCAGTGCGGGATGCAAGCTCAGGCGTTACCTTCATACAGCCCCTCGACCCTGCCGCCACGGCCGCAGAAGTGGTGCTCACCGCGCGCAATGCCATCTCCTCCCTGCCTTCCACCATCCCCTCGCTCCAAGGAATATCGTGATCATCAACTCGCCCATTGGGCGCTTTCCCTTCACCGTGACCTCCCTGCGCCTGCGCCGCGAGGGGATTCGTCTCGAGGGACTCATGGGCACCTGGCCCGCGACCGTGGAGGCAAAGGCCGGTGACATCCCGCCTCTGCTCACTCGACTTTCCCCATCCCTGATAGTGCTCCTCATTCTGGCCGGCGCGGTGCTGATAGGAATAGGGCTGACCGTCGGGGCGCTGCTGTTCTGAGCATCCATGCATGGGTGGGCGGGCGGCAGGTCGGCGACGTGGGAACGGATGCGGTTCGATATGAGTTTGCGGTCGCAGAGAACTGGCAGCCTTGGCTTGTGGCAGATCAACCGATGGCATCCAGGCGACGCTGCCTGGACGCCGCTTGCACTACCCTTGGCGCGGTGGTCGCCGCCCAAGTCGGTGGGCCTGCGCAGTGACATCTCCGACGCAATCTGACCCACTTCGGGGCTGATGTGCTCAGGGAGCCGATAGAATCAACAAGACATTTGAGGATTGTGGGAGGTGCCGATGGCCCGAACGAACTCGCCCATCACCCGTCGGCAGCAGGAGATGGCCAGGCTCGTCATAACCCAGGGCCAGATCGCCATCACGGATCTCGCCGAGCGGCTGGACGTCAGCCAGATGACCGCCTACCGCGACGCCGACCGCCTGGCTGAGCTTGGCATCGTACGTCGCGTCCGCGGTTGGATCACTGCCCAGCCCTCTTCAATCTACGAGAGCAGTCTGGAGTACCGAGCCAACTCATTCCGGGCCGAGAAGGAGGCCATCTCGGCAGCCTGTTTGCAATTGGTCGAACCTGGAATGTCTGTGATCATCGACGATGGGACCACCCTGTTGCCGCTCATCCGCAGCCTTGGTGAGACGGGCCCGTTGACGGTGATGACCGCATTCCTTCCGGCTGTAGCCGAGCTTTCTCAGGTGCGGGACGTCAACCTCGTCGTGCTCGGGGGCGGTTACCGCCGGCACTATGACGCCATGGGCGGCGTGCTCTGCGCGGACATGATCAGCCAACTGCGCGCCGACTTGTTTTTCCTGTGCCCCTCCGCCGTTCATGACGGGAATGCGTTGCACCAGGACGAGGACATGGTGGTGACCAAGCGGGCCATGATGGAGTCGAGCGCCTGTCGGGTGCTAGTGGCCGATCACAGCAAACTCGGCCGCCGAGCCACCCACCGACTTGCACCGGTCGAAGACTTCGATCGGATAATCACCGACGACGGCGCCAGCCCGGAGGGGCTGGCCCATATCCTCGACCGAGGCAGGCCGGTTGAGGTCGTGCCGACGCGGGCGGAGAGGTCATCGCAGTCTTCGCCGAAGCCAAGGGATTAGTCTTCCCGCCAAAGCGGTTGCCTTTCATCCCAGCCGGATGAAATCGCCACCGCCAGGTCAGCGCAAACCAACCCGAGCGCTCTACATCGAAGATCAGCGCAGGCGAGGCATTGTCAGGGGCCACCAATGCTCACGGGTCAGCTCCGGCTTGCCTCTGAGGATGCGCCTACACGTTCGATGAATCGTTCCATCGCAGCAAGTCGGGTGGTCTCAGTCATGATCTCTGGGAAGAGGATGGTCTGGACAGATACTCCATCGACGAATACCAATGCATCCTCTGCCCACTCGTCGTCGCTGTGCGCTTCGCTCAATCCGATCTGGTCCCTGATGTCAGCAAAGACCTCGGCCCATGACTGGAGCATCTCCTGGTGGCTCACTGCGCGAATCTCCTGTAGGTGTGGATTCCGCATGGCGTGGTGCCAGAAGCTGACATCGATGTGGGCTTCCAGGACTCTCTCTTCATCAAGAGGGAGTGCCTCACGCAGGGCAGCACGCAGCCGCTCGATGGGGTCGGTGTGCTCGTGTTTCGCAGCGCCGATGCGATCTATCACTGCGGCGAACGCAGTTCTGTGGGCGCCCACGATGATCTCGTTCTTGCTCGCGAAGTAGTGGATGAGTATCCCGTTGGACACCCCCGCTTCCGTCGCGATCGCGCGAAGCGTAGTCGACTCCAGGCCGACTCGATTGATCACCCGCATGGTTGCATCGATGATCATGCGTCGACGTTCGTCATGGTCGACGACCTTGGGCATGTACTGCCTCCCTCTTCTTGAGCCGCAACCATAGCCGAATGGACCATCAGTGACCTGCAGTCAGCGGCCCTCCGGGAAGGCTGTGGATTGGTCTCGGGACAGCCCTGCATCCCCCCACGCTGCATGATCCGGGTCCGGCTGTGTCGGGCCACTATGTGGACCGGACCACGCGACATCTTGCGGGCCCGTGGACCCATCATCTAGGTTGATTGAACGCTTAGTCAAAAAAGATTCGGCAACGTGCTGCGCTCTGGTCCGCCACAGTTCATCGCGGACGCAGCACCAAGGACGTCGTAGACGGAGGAGATATGGCACACCGGAAGAAGACCCGTGCACTGAAGCTGGGAGCGGGGCTCGCAGTAGCCGCCATGCTGATGTCGGCGTGTGGCTCAGCCGGAGACAGTGATGACCCAGAGGACCTCGCTGGCCGGACCATCACTGTACTGACGTTGCAGGATCCGTTCTTCTACGCCTTGAAGGACCTGGTGCCCGAGTTCGAGGAGGAAACCGGCATCAACGTCGAGCTCGACGGCGCTGACTTTGCCACGCTGACCTCCCGCGCGACGAACTCGCTGATGTCCAACCAGGGCGACCTCGATGTGCTCACCCCGAACTGGACCTGGTTCACGCGGTTCGCCGAATCGGAATGGTTCGAGCCACTCAACGAGCGCATCGCCGAGGACAATGACGAAGTCGACATCGAGGACTTCATTCCCAACACGCTGCACAGTGGCAGCGAGTGGCGAGGTGAGATGTACACCCTGCCCATCGCCTCGTACGCAGCGGGTGTGATCTATCGACCTAGTGTCTTCGAAGAGCTCGGGCTGGAGGAGCCTCCTGCGCAACCGAGCGAGGGCTGGACCTGGGACAAGTACATGGAGAACGTGAAGGCCATCCAGGGACAAGAGATCGATGGCAAGACGATGTATGGCACGACGGTGCTCGGGGCTGCCCCGGAACCGATCTCACACAATTTCGGGATGCTCTCGGGCAGCAAGGGACACCGCTGGTTCAAGGCATTCCCTGACTCGGCAGAGTGGGACTTCACCCCGACGTGGACAGAGCCCACCAGTGTGGACGCCCTGAACTTCTACTCGGAGCTTTACCAGAACTCACCCGAAGAGGCCATCAACCACATCTTCTTCGACGCCGGGACGCAGTTCGCGTCCGGGAACGTCGGCATGATGTTCCACTGGACCCCCTACTCGTATCTCGTGCAGCGAACCGAGTACATGGGCGACACCGAATCCGACATTGTCGATGACTATGCACTGGCAGCCCTTCCGCAGGAGCCGGGGCAAGATCAAGCGGTGGCGTCGACGAACCACAGCTTGGGTATCGCGGCGAACTCGGAGAACAAGGCGGCTGCGTGGGAGTTCATCAAGTGGGCCAGCAGTGCCAAGACCCAGAAGAAGATGGGATTGACCGACCTGCGCCAGTTCGCGGACTTCTCCCGCTACTCGCTCTATGAGGATGAAGAGCTGGCAGAAGCGTACCCGTGGCTTCCCGTTCAGCTGACCATGCTCGAGAACACCAGCGGCAAGACCGTGATGCCGCCTGCGCCCAATTACAGCAATCTGGAACAGATCGTCGGCAACAGCCTGAACCGCATGCTGGTCGAGGGCCAGTCCGGCGAGGCCACAGCTGAGTCAATCAACGACCAACTCACACAGATCCAGACCGACCAGGGCTTCCTGCCCTGGGAGGGGGAGAGCTACGACGACAGCTTGGACAACACCGAGCACCTCATCGACCAGATTGCCGGCGGCGGATAGGCAGCGGCGGCAATGGCAAGGAGCTTGCGCTCAACGGCACTGCGAAAGGGGCTGACAAGTCGATGACTACCGATGTGGCCAGTCGACCACCCACCGTCAAGAAGTCGATCCGACGATCCGAACGCATCGCCGGCAGGAGGGGGAAGTCTGCACGGTTCCGGGAAGGGCCGGTCATCTGGCTGCTTCCGAGCCTGATCGTGTTGATCGTGGTCAGTGTGTATCCGTTGATCTTCGCGATCGTGAACAGCTTCCGCTTCTACAACCTGGGAGTGTCGTCGATTCCCGGGAAGTTCAACGGCGTCGACAACTACATCCGTGCCGTCGGTGATCCCGCGTTCCGCCAATCCTTGGCGAACACCCTCGAGTTCAGTTTCACCGTGACGCTGGCGGAACTCTTGTTGGGGGTCGGCATCGCCTTGTTGTTACGTCCCCACATTGCAGGCATTCACGCGGTGCGAGCCCTGTTCGTCCTGCCGGTCGCCATCGCCCCCGCTGTCGCGGGGCTCGCATTTCGCAGCCTGTACACATCGGGCACCGGTCTGATCGCAGTCCTGCTGGAGCGCTTCGGCGTCGCAGTGCCGGCCGCCGGGATACTTGGGAACCCGAACACCGCAATGCCGGCCCTGATGGTCACCGACATCTGGCAGTGGACGCCTTTTGTGACCCTCATCGCACTCGCTGCCATGCAGGGGATCCCCCATGATGTCGTCGAGGCCGCCAGAATCGACGGAGCGGGAGCCATCCGAATCTTCTTCTCGATCACCCTGCCGCTCATCGGGCCTGCGCTGGCCACAGTCGTGGTCCTGCGATTCATCCAGTCATTCAATGTCTTCGACATCGTCTACGTCCTCACCCGCGGCGGGCCGGCGGGAAGTACGGCGACGATCGGTTTCCAGTTGTTCATGGAAGGAATGAACAACTACAACATTGGGTACGCGTCCGCCCTGACAGTCATCGCGGCCCTGATCGTGGGGGTCTTCATCACCGCCTACCACGCCAGCTCAGTCCGGAGGGCCGCATAATGCCGAAGTTGGTCTGGCGCATCATGCATTATGCGCTCCTCGTCGCGGTCGGCGGACTCTTTCTGGTCCCGTTATTGTGGTTGCTCGTCCTGGCAGTGCGGCCCGCGGAGATCACGGCAAGCAACCCACTCCAGTTTGCCTTCGTTCCTGACTTCGCGTCCTTCGGATACGTACTCAGATCTGCTGGTGGCGCCTCGTCGCTCCTCGCCAGCACGATCCAGGCGGTGGCGACGACCCTGATCGCCCTGCCACTTGCCATCATGGCCACCTACGCCCTCACCAGGTGGAAGTACAAGGGGAGGAACGCGCTCGGGCTGGCCTATCTGGCCCTCGTCCTTGCGCCGGCAGTGGTCTTCGTCATTCCCTTGTTCATCCTGCTCTCGGAGTTCGGCCTGGTCGGGACGAACATCGGCGTGGTGATCGCGTTCCAAACGTTCGGAATCCCCTTCGGAGTCCTTCTCCTGAAGAACTTCTTCGAGGACCTCCCGGTGGAGCTCGAGGAAGCTGCCATGCTCGACGGCTGCACGCGGGCGGGGATCCTCCTGCGCATCTTCCTCCCCGTCCTGCGTCCCGGTCTGATGGTTGCGGGCATCTTCATCTTCTGTTTCAGCTGGAACAATCTTCTCCTCGTCATGCCCCTGACGGGTGGGGACTCCATCCCGCTCACGGTCAGGGCTCTGAGCTTCTTCGCAACGAGCGGCGTGAGTTGGTCGTACATCGGTGCCACTGCGATCATCAGTGCGCTACCGCCCATGATCCTCTTCTTCCTGTTCCGGAAGAACATCGTCTCCGGCCTCACCTTCGGCGCTGTCAAATGAACCCTGTTGGAAACGACGGGCCAGGCCGGCCCTCTGCGGGCCTGAAGGGCCGCCGACCTCAAGCAAGTACCGGTGGCGCCTCGCCGCCTACACCCCGAGAACGATTGGAGAACACATGACCGAGTTGTCCTTGGCCCACGTGCCCAAGGACGCGGCACTGTCCCGACGGGCGGAACGCGTCATCCCCGGAGGCATGTACGGCCATCTCGCCCGTCGGGTCAATGGGTTCCCAGCTGATTGGCCGCAGTTCTTCAGCAAGGGTGAAGGGCCAAACATGTGGGACGTGGATGGTCGACGCTATGTCGACATGATGTGTGGCTGGGGGCCCATGATCCTCGGCTACGGCTGGACTGTCGCTGACGAAGCAGCCCATACCCAGGCCCGTACGGCAGACCTGCTCAGCGGTCCCGGGCCGGTGATGGTGGAACTCGCGGAACTACTCGTTGAGGTGATGCCCGGTGCCGACTGGGCCATGTTCGCGAAGAACGGAACGGACGTGACGTCCATGGCGTGCCGGGTTGCTCGAGCCGCAACGGGCAAGAAGATCATCTTGAAGGCTCACAACGCCTACCACGGTGCGGATTCAACATTCAGTCCGTCGCTGGCCGGAGTCACCCCCGAAGACCGCGCCAACCTCCGGTACTTCGACTTCAATGACCTGCCCAGTCTCGAGGCTCAGGTCGCCGAGAACACCGGTCAGATCGCCGGGGTCATCGTGACCCCACACCAACACGACGGATACATCGACCAAGAGGCCGCTGATCCAGAGTTCGTGCGTGGACTCCGCGACACCTGCGACCGCATCGGAGCAGCCCTGATCTTGGATGAAGTGCGTACCGGCCTCCGGATCGATGTGGCTGGTGCCTGGGAGGGCTTGGGCATTCGACCCGACCTGACGGCATTGAGCAAGTCCATTGCCAACGGCCACCCGCTGGCAGCATTGACGGGTAGAGAATCGCTGCGTGACGCTGCGGCAAGCATATTCGTCACCGGCTCCTTCTGGTACTCCTCAGCCGCGATGGCAGCGGGTGTGGCGACGATCAACCACATGCGCGACACAGATGGTGTGGCCCAGTTGGACTCAGCCGGTCAGCGGCTCCGACAGGGCCTGCAGAGCAGGGCAGCGGATCTTGGGCTCGAAGCAGTCGTGTCGGGCCCATCGTCCATGCCCTTCCTCCGCTTCGTGGGGGACAACGAGGATCTCTCCATGGCCCGGCTGTTCTGCAAGGTCGCCATGGAGAACGGAGTGTTCATGCACCCATGGCACAACTGGTTCCTTTCGCTGGCCCACGACGACGAGACGATTGACGAGGTGCTCGGTGCGAGCGAACACGCTTTCGCCGCCGTGAGCGCAGTGCAAGGAGGCTGAGGGAAGGGCGCCGATCCTCCCGCAAGGGGCGCGGCACCAGGGGTCTCGGGGCCGGATACTTTCGTGGCGGATCGCCACCAAGGCACAGAAAGGAACTGGGAATGGACGAAATGTTCGTCTACGCCGACAGGTTGGACGCCGTGGCCGGGGATGTCGTGAGCCTCCACGCCTCGGCGAGCCGTGCTCAGGACGCGACGATCTCCCTCGTGCGTCCCACGGCGGCGGATGGTGGCGGAGCGATCGAAGCCACCATCGAACCGGTGGAGGGGGCGCCCTCACTCCGGGCACGGGTCGAACCCCAGAACACCCATAACGGTTCCTTCGGATTCGTCGACCAGGTCGAGCTGCCGGCGACCAAAGCGATCACCTTGCTTGCCCTGATCTGGCCCACCAACATCGATGCCGGCGCACAGGCAGTGCTCACGGCACGGTTCGGGACGAGCGACGTGGTCAAGATCGGGATCGACCGCGAGGGCCGCCTCGCCGCCCATCGACGGAGCGGACCCGATGAAACCGTCGCCACAACGGGGGAACGGCTCATCCAACGACAGTGGTACCTCATCGCCGCCACGTTCGACCGGAAGGGGATCCGGCTGGTCCAGTTCCCCATCCGCTCCGCTGACCCCGGGGATGTTCACTGCGTGGCCACGGTCCGCGCAAGCGTGGAGCATCCTCCGCTCGCTGCGCCGATGAGTCTCGCCGTCGGAGGAGATGCCGTACTCACGGCCGGCGACGGATCTCGGCGGGCGAAGGAGACCTTCGACGGAAAGATCGAACGTCCCACGATTCTCGCGGGCGTGCCCTTCGCGGACGCGCATCTCGGCGAGGTCGATGCTGCCTGTCGTGCTCGGGTTGCGGAGAAGTTGACCGACCAGCTCGACGAATGGGGTTCGCGGGCGCTGGCCGCTTGGACCTTCACCGGCGGGTTCGCCACCAACCGCGCCACGTCTACCGTCCCGGGCCAACCACCGATCACGTTGGTCAATGCCCCGGTCCGAGGCATGACGGGCCACAACTGGACTGGCGAGTACCTCGACTTCCGGCAAGCCCCCGACCAGTACGGCGCGGTCCACTTTCATCGCGACGACTTGGAGGACGCCGGCTGGGAGTTGACCTCCAGGTATCGGCTTCCCGAGGACCTCGTGAGCGGGTGCTACGCGCTGGTCGTCCAAGGGGCGGGAGTCGAGGATCACGTCCCCCTGTTCGTCCGCCGGAGCGCTGTCGCTGCGCCCAAGGACGTCCTCATGCTCTTCCCGACGTTCACTTACCTTGCCTATGCGAACAGTCGCTTGGACGAGTCCGAGGAACTCAACTTCGGGTCTGAGGATGTGACCGATCTCCCGTCGGTCCCCACGGTGCGAGACGACCAGATCAAGAGACACCCCGAGTTCGGCATGTCGATCTACGACCAACACGCTGACCTCTCCGGCAATTGCTTCTCCAGCATTCTGAGACCCGTCCTGGACCTCCGATGGGACTACCGCATGCCCAGCATGTCCGGCGTGGCCCGACACTTCGCTGCGGATCTGGTGTGGCCCACGTGGCTGGAATCGGAGGACATCGACTTCGACGTCCTGTCTGACCACGGGTTGCACACCCACGGATTCGACTCCCTGCGCGACTACCGCCTCGTCATCACGGGAAGCCATCCGGAGTACTGGAGTGCGGCAATGCTGGAGTCGCTCGAGCAGTACCTGGACGATGGCGGTTCTCTTGCCTACGTGGGGGGCAACGGCTTCTACTGGGTGACTTCGGTGGACGATGGTCGGCCGCATCTGCTGGAGGTTCGGCGTGGCCAGCAGGGAATCCGTACCTGGGAAGGTGAACCGGGCGAAGGGGTTTCCACGCAATCGTCGGAGCCGGGAGGTCTGTGGCGCCTGCGCGGGCGCGCCCCGAACAGGACCGTGGGCGTCGGAATGGCGGCGCAGGGGTTCGATTCGGCCACCCCCGGATACAAGCGAACAACAGCCGCCGACGACCCACGGGTTCGCGACCTGTTCTCCGGGATTGATGACGACGTGATCGGCGACCGCGGTCTGATCCTCGGAGGGGCGGCAGGGGATGAGATCGACCGGGCCGATGTGAAGTTGGGGACGCCACGGCACGCCTTGGTGGTGGCGACATCGCTGCCTCACTCCAAGTTCTACCTGGCAGCGAACGAGGAACTCCGGATCCCGACGTCGTACATCAACGGCACCAACAACAGCGACGTCAGATCAGACGTGGTCTTCTTCGAACATGTGGGCGGCGGCTTCGTCTTCTCGACCGGAGCCATCACCTGGATCGGAAGTCTCGCCCACAACGGGTTCGACAACACTGTTTCAGTCCTGATGAGCAATGTGGTGCGCCGTGCCGTTGAGTGAAGTAACCACCACCTCGCTTCTGCAGCAACCCGTCCACGCAGCCGACCTTGTTCTTCGGAGGTTTCCATGACCCACGTCTTCGATGACCCGGCGGAGTTCAAGAACGACGTCCTGCGAGGGTTCGCCGCCGCCTATCCGCACTACGTGAGCAGAGTGGAGGGCGCCAGCGGATTCGTTCGGGCGGGTGGACCCCTGGCGGGGAAGGTCAGCCTGGTGATTGGAGGTGGTTCTGGACACTACCCCTCCTACAACGGGGTGGTCGGGTCCGGCTTCGCCGACGGTGCGGCGTTGGGCGACCTGTTCGCCTCTCCGTCCGCTGAGCAGGTGTACCGGGTCGCGCGGGCGGCCGACGGGGGCGCCGGGGTGGTCCTCGCCTTCGGCAACTATGCCGGGGATCGACTCAACTTCGGCGTGGCGGCGGACCGGTTGCGGGCCGAGGGCATCGACACCCGAGTCGTGTGGGTGACTGACGACATCGCCTCCGCGTCCGCCGAGGAGAAGGAGCAGCGCCGGGGGATCGCCGGCACGTTCACCGTCTACCGGATCGCCGGTGCGGCCGCCGAGGCCGGGCTCGACCTGGACGGTGTCGAGCGCGTGATGCGCACAGCCAACGCCGCCACGCACTCGTTCGGCGTCGCCTTCGCCGGCTGCACCATGCCCGGCGCGAACCAGCCGTTGTTCGAGGTCCAGGAGGGGCAGATGGACTTTGGCCTCGGCATTCACGGAGAGCCCGGGATCACCTCGGCCGAATGGATGAACTCCCGGGACCTGGCCGCCCAGTTGGTGCGGACGGTCCTCGCGGAACGACCGGAGGGAGTCGGGGGCCGGGCCGCCGTCCTCGTGAACGGTCTCGGAGCGACCAAGTACGAGGAGTTGTTCGGGCTCTTCGGTCATGTGGTGGCCCTTCTTGAGGGGGTCGGCGTGGTGCTGGTGCAACCCGAAGTCGGCGAACTGGTAACCAGCTTGAACATGGCCGGCTGTTCGCTCAGCGCCACCTGGCTGGACGATGAGTTGGAGCAGTACTGGGTCGCGCCAGCGGACACGGCGGCCTTTCGGCGAGGCCACTCCTTGGCCAGCACCCTGTTCACCGAGCGTCGCGAGATCGTCGCCGCGGACCAGGCGGATGCCTCCGGGGAGTCCTCGCCGGAGTCCGTCGCGGCCGCCGGGATCGCTCGGGAGTGGATCACCACCATTCACCGTACGGTGGAGGAGCACAAGACCGAGCTGGGTCGAATCGATGCGGTCGCCGGCGACGGTGATCACGGCATCGGTATGTCCCGTGGCTCGGCGGCAGCAGTCGAGGCCGCCGCCGGTGCCGAAGGCGGTGTCCAGTCCGTGCTTGCCGCCGCGGGGTCGGCCTTCGCCGATCGGGCTGGTGGGACCAGCGGGATCCTTTGGGGGCAGTTGATCAACGGTGTCGGCACGGTGCTCGGCAACACCGAGCCGGTGGATGCCGCCCGACTCTCGGCTGCGGTGCAGTCCTCCGCGAACCAGCTCAAGGCGTTCAGCAAGGCCGAGTTGGGAGACAAGACGATGCTCGACTCGTTGTTCCCCTTCGTGGCCGAGCTCACCGCTCGTGTCGAGGGCGGTTCTGACGCTGCCACGGCATGGCAGGTTGCCGCCCGAGTGTGCACCGAAGCCGCCGACCGGACTGCCGGGCTGACACCGAAGGTCGGCCGTGCCCGCCCGTTGGCTGAACGAAGTGTCGGGACACCGGACCCCGGGGCAGTCTCCCTTGCACTGATCGTCACGGCCCTCGGTGAGCAGTTCGTCGACCGGGTCGGTCTCGATCGGAACAGCACGGAAGGAGGCACTCCATGGTGAGGACGTACCGGCTGCTGGTGGGAAGCGACAGCGCGGGACTCGACTACAAGGACGCGATTCGCCGCGACCTGGAGAACGACCATCGGGTGGAGAGCGTCGAGGATCTCGGAGTACACGCCGACGCGCGCCGGGACGGGACCTACCCGTCGGTGGCGATCGCGGCGGCCATCAAGATCAGGAACGGGGAGGCGGACCGGGCCATTCTCGTCTGTGGCACCGGGATCGGCGTGGCGGTTGCCGCAAACAAGGTGGAAGGTATCCGCGCTACCGTGACCCACGACTCCTTCAGTGTGGAACGTTCGATCCTGTCCAACGACTGCCAAGTCGTCACCTTCGGACAACGGGTGATCGGGCTGCAGCTCGCCCGCCGACTGGCCCGGGAGTGGCTCAACTACGAGTTTGACCCCGCCAGCCACTCCCAAGCCAGTGTGCAGGAGATCATCGACTACGAGGAGTCCTGCTGAACATCTCGGGTTGTTGAGGGAAGTTGAAGGCCGGGGACTCGTCCGCGCAGATGTCAGGCGTTTCGGTCTGGTCTTTGCCCAAGCGTGTTCGTAGGCCCCGGTGTTCACAGAGCGTACGAGTGTTGGTTTGGATGTGCATGCCCGGACGGTGACTGCGGCAGCGTTGGACACGACGACCGGCAAGGTACTGGTCCAGGTGGCGAACCTGCCGGAGAACCACATCTGATCGAACCGGTCGCGGCGGTCAGCGGCGACCGAACCACCGGCGCTTCTTCCGGGCCGGGACGAGGTCCAGCACCGGATCTCCGAGAAGGTCGGTGCCCGGCTGCAACGTGTAGCCGATGCCGGCCAGGTCCAGGGAGTCCCCCGGCTCGGGCGGGCGGTGATCCAGCAGCCGTTCGGCGACGGCCGCGGTCAACCGTTCCCAAGTCTGGGCGGGGTCCTGGGCGAGCCCGCTCAGCTGGAGTTCGGGCCACCCGAACCGGGTCAGCCCCCGGGTGAAGCCCAGGCTCAGACCCTGAGCCTCGTCCAGCCACATCGCATGGGTGCGGAACCAAGCGCGTTCGGCCGCATTCTCGACGTCGTGGAGGTACATCACGTCGGTGGTGACGATCGACTGGGCGGGGAGCCACACAGCCTTGGCCCCGGTCTGGTCGATCGTGAAGGCCGCCAATGTGGACAGGGCCTCGAAACCGTCCCACGGGTCGGTGATGGGGTCGACCAGGGCGAAGGTGGCATGAGCAGCGTGCCCGTCGACGGCCGGGTGCAGGGTGGGCGCCAGTGGGCTGGTGCCCAGGTCGCGCAGGAGGCTGTCGTCCGGTACGGGCGTCGGGTGGACGCGCAGATCGAGGTCGTTCCCGTCCGTGGTGATCCGTAGTGGGAACGGTGGGATGTCCTTGTGCTCGGCCACCAGGGCGGGGATCGCGTTGCCGAAGACCTCGCCCATGGTGGTCGGGACCTCGGCGAGGAGGACGACGATGTCGGGGCCTGGTGCTGCGGATGGTTCGGTCATGGACGCCTTTCGAGGTGGTGCTGATGTCGATGCGCGGGAATCGCTCAGTCCGCTGATTTCCACTTGCGTTCGCGGCCGGCCGGCAGCGAGTGGGAGATCACGAGGGAGACCAGCACGATCAGGATCGAGCCGCCGCCGACGCCGAGCGCGACGAGGGTGGCGGTGTCCTTGCGGTCCTCGTCGAACGGGTGCCTCAGCGGCGGATGGCTCTCGCCCTCGCCCGGGTCGGTGGCCGGTGGCGGGTCCTCCAGCGCCATCACGTCCGTCATCGCCCGGTACGGGTTGATGATTCCGTAACCGAGGACCGGGTCGGGGACGGCCCGCCCGCCGGGGAGGTCAGCAGTGGTCTCCAACCGGCGCTTGACCTCGCCGGCGGTCAGGTCGGGATAGCGTTCCATGATCAACGCGGCGAGTCCGGTCACCTGCGGTGCGGCGAAGGAGGTCCCGTTGTCGGTCCCCATCGCCTGCCCCTTGTCCCCCGAGGGCTGGAGTCGCAACACCTCGGTGCCGGGGGCGGCCACCGAGATCGGCATGTCCTCGGCGGACTGGCTGAAAGTGCTCGGGCGGTCGTCGATGTCAGTACTGCCGACGGCCACGACCCCGGGATAGGCGGCCGGGTAGGAGGGGACGCCATTCTGTCCGCCGTTGCCCGCCGCGGCCACGATCAGGATCCCGGCGTCCCGGGCCTTCGTGATCGCCTCGGCGTACGCAGGAGTGTGGCTGCCGGACTGGGAGATGTTGATGATGTCCACGTCGAGCTCGATGGCCTTGAGGATTCCCTTGATCGTCGGGGCCAGGTCCTCGCGCTTCTCCTCCTCCTCCTTGTCATCACTCGGGCTGTTCTGCAGTGCGCGCAGCGAGATGACCTCGGCATCCGGGGCGATGCCGGTGTAGATGCGCGGCGAGTTCGCGGGCTTGCGGGCGGCGATCAACCCGACCACCCCGGTACCGTGACTGCAGTCGAAGCCGTCCTTGGTCGGTTCGGCCGGGGCGAAGTTGTAGTGCTCCAGCTCCTTGTCGAAGTAGTCCGAGTGCTTCGTCGTGATCCCGGTGTCGATCACCGCCACCGTGACGCCCTTACCGGTCGCATAGGGCCAGGCTCGCTCCGGCTTCAGCCGGGTGACCTGCCAACTGGCCGCGTTCAGCTTGTCGTCGGAAACCTTGGGGAGCTCGTTGGCTGTGCAGACGGGCGGCTCGAACCCCTTGGTCTCCTTCACCTCGGCCACCGCCGGGCCGGCCAGTGGACCGATCAGCAGTACGGCGGCCGCCGTGGCCGCGCCCAGTGCGCGGGTGACGCCGTGCGCGCGAGTGGGTTGGGGACGGGGTGGCACGCCCCCAGCCTAACGGGCGCCGGGGCGAGCCCCGGCCGGAAGGCCGGCGGGGTGGGATGGACCGGCGGTGAGTGCAACACTGGCCCCGTGACGGACGTCGAGATCAAGGTCATCGCCCACCGCGGATTCTCCGGACGGCAGCCGGAGATGACTCGAGCCGCGTACGTGGATGCCATCAACTGGGCCCTGGAGCACGAGGTCGCCCTCGGGGTCGAGTGCGACGTGCACTTCAGCGCCGACGACCAGTTGGTCTGCCTGCACGACCTGGAGGTCGATCGGACCAGCAACGCGATCGGGGCCGCCTTCGACCGGACCGTGACGGAACTGCGCGACCTCGACTTCGGTTCCTGGTTCACCGACACGCCGACCGAGGACCAGCAGTCGATGGTCACCCTGGCCGAATTGGTGGACCTGGTGCGGCAGGGGCGTGAGCGGGACGGTCAGATCGAGCTGGTGGTGGAGACCAAGCACGAGAATCCGCGTGGTCTCGACATCGAGGACCGGGTCGCCAAGATGCTCACCGAGGCGGACTGGGACGGGATCGAGTCGCCGGCCCGGCTGATCAGTTTCTCCGTCCCCTCCCTGGAGCGCTTCGCCGAGGTGTTGCCGAACCTGTCCCGCACCTTCCTGATCATGACCGACTTCCGGGAGTGGACCGACGGGTCACTTCCTGCCGGGGTGGAGATCATGGGTCCCAGCCTCGGGTTGGTGAAGAAGCACCCGGACGTGGTCCGCCGCGTGATCGACGCGGGGCACGAGGTGCACGTGTGGACCGTGAACACTCCGAGGGACGTGGAGTTCTGCCTCGACCTCGGAGTCACCGGACTGACCACCGACTTCCCCGATGCGGTGTTCAAGGCGCTCGGTCGCACCCACTGAGTGGCCTCCCGGGCGTGGGGCTCAGATGGCGGCGCGGAAGAAGAACGTACGGCGCACGGCGATCCGGCCGTCGCGCACCGCGTAGGTGTCGCTGAACTGCTCCTCGAGAGGTGCGCCGTCGCGGCCGGTGCCTCGGAAGGTCCCCCAGCAGGCGGCCACGGCGTCACCGGCCAGCACGTGGTCGACCTCGTGCCCGCCGGCGGCGATCACCCGGACATCGGTGTAGAAGTGTGCGAGTGCGGGCAGCCCGACCAGCGGGTCGTAGCCGGGGCGGTGATAGACCGCATCGGGGGTGAACACCTCGCCGAGAGCGTCGAATCGGCGCGCGTCGATCACGCGGAACAGCCGGGAGACCAGATCCCGGGCGGCGGACAACTCCATCGTCACTCCCCGTCGGTCGTGGATCGATCCTAGACCGAAGCACGGCGATCGGGCGGAAGGAGCGGAGGGTTGCGACAATCCCTCCATGACCACGATCCGATCCGTCGCCCTGTTCCTCCTTGCCGCGCTCGCCGAGATCGGTGGCGCCTGGCTCGTCTGGCAGGGGGTGCGTGAGCACAAGGGCCTGCTGTGGGTCGGGGCGGGTGTGGTGGCACTGGGGCTCTACGGGTTCGTGGCCACGCTGCAACCCGACGCCAACTTCGGCCGGATTCTGGCGGCGTACGGCGGGGTGTTCGTGGCCGGGTCGCTGGCGTGGGGGATGGTCGTGGACGGCTTCCGGCCGGACCGCTACGACGTGATCGGCGCCTTGGTCTGTCTCGCCGGGGTGGCGGTGATCATGTACGCGCCGCGGTCGGTGGGCTGACCTCGTCAGCTGGTCCGGGCTTGCGGACCAGGATGTGGGCACCTACGGCCATCGTCCAGAGCGTCAGGACATCGAAGGCAAGACGCTCGGCGAGACCCCAGCCGATGAACGTGTCCGCGTCGAAACCGACGAGAAAGACCACGAAGCCGATCACCGAGATGATCACGCAGCCGAGGGTCCCCGTGGCGAGTAGGGCGGAGCCGGGGCGGCGGTCGCGGACGAGGGACACCAGCAGGAGCATCGCAACGATCTGGAAGACCCACTGGGCAAGGGCCGCGAGGTCGTGCAGATCGGGTTCGAGGTCCCACGGCAGCAGCCCTGTGGTGGCGACGCAGAGGCCGCTGAGCAGCATGAAGATCATCGCCACCCGGGCCGCGGTCGTGCCCCACACGCTGCGGAGCAGCACCGCACCAGCGGCCACGAGCAGCCCGCCGACCACCAGGCCGAGGCTGAACACGAGGTGGGCGGGCGAGCAGACCGCGCGCACCTGTCCACCATCACTGAACTCCCCGCAGGTGGTGACTCCGAGATCACTGATCGCATGCGCGGTCCAGGAGTAGGCCGGGTCGGACCATGCGGCTGCGGCGATGACCTGGGCGATGAGCATTGTCCCGGTCAGGAGCCAGAGGGCGGCACCGATGGTCGTGGTGGCCGACCGGCGGCGGTCCGACTCGGGCGGTGGGATGTCCATGCTCAGATCCTGCCAGCACTCAGCCGGACAACAGTGCCTCGCCCACCGTCTCATCGGTCACCAGGGAGCTGATCAACCCGGATGCCAGGGCGCTGCGGATGGCGTTGATCTTGGACTCCCCGCCGGCAACGGCGAGCACCTGGGGGATCCGGCGCAGCTGGGCCGGCTCGATCGCGAGCAGGTGCTCCGACAGGACGGACACCTCGGCTCCGGTCCCGGTGAGCAGGGTGCCGCACATCTCGGCCCGAACGCCGTGGCGTACCAGGCGTTGACGCGAACGCGGGGTGAGGGAACTGAGGAGTTGGGAGTCGGGCGGCTCCCAACTGCCGACCGCGACCACTGCCACGGTGACGTGCCGGTGCCGGGAGATGGCCCGGGCGACGGAATCCTGGCGCCGCAGCCCGTTCAGGGTGGAGGCGTCCGGCAGCACCATCGGAGCGTAGATCGGGAACGCCTGGCCGCCGGACCGGTCGCTGATCTGGCGGATCAGTTCCACCGAGTTCTCCGCGATGTCTCCGGCCACCCCGGTGAGTTGCACGATCGGGCACGGTGGCAGCCGGTCGAGGTGGCGGGTCATCGCCGACAGGGTACGTCCCCAAGCCACCCCCAGTACGTCGTCCTCGCCGACCACCTCGTGCAGCAGGGCTGCCGCGGTGCGGCCCAGTCGATCCCGGAGCACCTCCTGGTCACCGGTTCCCGGCACCACCAGGCAGTGGTCCAGGTCGTAACGCTGCCGCACCCCCTCCGACAACTCCGCCTCCATGCCGAGGGGGAGGTTGATGCTGAACCGCACGATGCCCTCATCCCGGGCCACGTCGAGCAGCCGTGCCACCCGGAAGCGGGAGATGCCCAGCTCCTCGGCCACCTCAACATTTGTGCGCCCTTCGAGATAGTGACGCGTAGCCACGCGGGCAGCGAGTAGGCTCGTTTCGAGGCTCTTCTCCCGCTGCTGTGGACTCATGTGGTCACTGTAACCCATTCGCTCGTGCGCTCAGATGAGCGCGATTGGTTGAAGGGTGTTCCCGCCGGCGTGATGATGCTGTGTGCATCACCCGTCGAGGAGAGGACCGTCCATGTCGCTGGACACGCTGGACCTCGTCGCGATCCGCCAGCAGGTCGCGGCGGAGGCAGACGCCGTCCGGGCCGTCAGCGCGGTCGTCGACGCCCACTTCGCCGAGACGGTGGGTGCGGTCGCCTCCGCCGCCGGGAAGGTGATCACCAGTGCGGTCGGCAACTCCGGGGCGGTGGCGGCTCGCCTGGCCCATGTGCTGTCCCTGTGCGGGACCCCCGCCCTCTTCCTCGATGCCAACCAGGCCCTGCACGGCTCGGTCGGCGCCATCACCGGCGACGACGTGGTGATCGTGTTGTCCAAGGGCGGGGTCACCGACGAGGTGAACGATTTCGCCCGGCTCGCCCGCGACACCGGCGCGACGCTGGTGGTCGTCACCGAGTCTCCCGAAGCCCCCCTGGCCGGGCTGGCCCACCACCTGCAGGTGCTGCCCGCCTCCACCGCTGAGTTGGCCGGGTTGGTCGGGATGGGCAGCTCCCTCGCCCAGGCTGCGTGGGGGGACGCCCTCGCGACCGCGCTCGCCCAGCTCGGCGGTCTGGAGCCGGAGGCAGTGGTCGCCCGGCACCCGCGGGGGTTGGTCGGGAAGGCGTCGACAGGCTCAACCGACCGAACCCAAGGAGGGTCGTGATGAGTGACCTGGTGCTCGGGGTCGACTCGTCCACCCAGTCCTGCAAGGTGGAGGTGCGCACCACCGACGGTGAGTTGATCAGTTCGGGCAGTGCACCGCACCCGCCGACCCGACCGCCGTCCAGTGAGCAGTCTGCGCAGGCCTGGTGGGACGCCCTGGTGGTGGCTACCCGTGCGACCCTCGCCGCCCTGCCCGCACCGCATTCCGCCGACCGGATCGCCGCGCTGTCCGTCGCCGGGCAGTGCCACGGGGCCGTCCTGCTCGGAGATGATCACGCGGTCCTGCGTCCGGTCAAGTTGTGGAACGACACCACGGCTGCCGACCAGGTGGCCCGGCTGCGGGGCGAGATCGGGGCGGAGGAGTGGATCCGCGCCACTGGTTCACTGCCGACTGCCGCGTTCACCATCGGCAAACTCGCGTGGGTCGCCGAACACGAACCGGATGTGTGGGCCCGAACGCGAACCGTGCTGCTGCCGCACGACTGGCTCACTCTTCGACTGACCGGTCGGCTGGTCACCGACCGTTCCGAGGCGTCCGGGACCGGGTACTACGACTCCAGTGTCGGCCGGTACGTGCCGGAGATCATCGACCGGGCCGTTCGGGGTCGCGGGCCGACCGGTGGCGAACTGAATTTGCCCGAGGTGCTCGGTCCCGACGAGAGCGCGGGGACCCTGCTTCCCGAGGCCGCCGCCGAACTCGGACTCCGGGCCGGGATCCCGATCGGACCCGGCGGTGGTGATCAACACGTGTCCGCTCTCGGGCTGGGGGTGGTGCCCGGGGAGGTCGTCTACAGCATCGGTACCTCCGGTGTCGTGTTCACCACCAGCCTCGACCCGGTGCACGACCGCAGTGGGCAGGTGGACGGCGTCGCCGATGCGACCGGCCACTGGCTCCCCTTGAGCAGCACGCTGAACGCGGCGAAGGTGGCGGACCGGATGGCGGTCTGGCTCGGCGTCGACCACCAAGGTCTCGGTGAACTCGCCGAGCGGGCGCCGGCCACTGCCGACCGACCGGTGATGGCGCCGTTCCTGGACGGCGAGCGCAAGCCGGACCTGCCGCAGGCCAGCGGCCTGCTCGCCGGATTGACCAACGACACGGATCGCCCCGGACTCGCGCTGGCCGCCGTCGAGGGCCTCGTGCTCGGGCTCGTCTCCAGCCGGGACGCACTCACCAGCGCCGGCGTCGCCCAGACCGACGAGGTGCTGGTGACCGGCGGCGGATCCCGGCTCGGTGCCGTCAGCCAGGTGCTCGCCGACTTCGACGGCCGCTCGGTACGCCGCCCGGAGGTGGAGGAGGCGGTCGCCCGGGGTGCCTGCGTCCAGGCCGCGGCGGTGCTGGCCGGGTGCGAGGTCACCGAGGTCCGCGACACGTGGCGCCCGACCACCCGACTCGTGGCAACCCCGCGACCCGACCGGCACCAGGGTGCCGTCCTCGAGCGGTATCGGACCCTGACCGGCTGGCGTGGGATGGACCGCGCATGATCAACAAGGATCAGGATGCGAGGGATGGGGCTTCGACTGGCTCGATCAACGGAGGCTCGCCCAGTGTGGCTGGCACGGATGACCCGATCAGTCGGCTCTGTGCGGCCGCGGCGCCCGCGACCCTGGCCGGCAGCCTGCTGGCCGCGCCCGCCGCGGAGCGGGCCGCCTACGCCGCCCGAATCGCGGCCGCCGGGGCCTGGGTGCACCTGGACCTGATCGATGACGCCTACCCGTTGGGTGCCGGGGTCTCGTCGGACCTGCTGGCCGAGTTGGCCGACCTCCGCGACCGACTCGACGTGCACCTGCTGGTGTCCGACCCCGCCAGCACGCTCGAAGAGGTACTGGACCACCGACCCGCCCGGGTCACGATCCAGGTGGAGAACGTGCCCGATCCGCGGGGGCCGTACCTGGCCACCGCGGCCCGTGCCTGTGCCGAGGTGGGCACCGACCTGTGGGTCGGGATCGCCCCGAGGACTCCGCTGGACGTCGTCGACGAGGTGCGCGCCTCGGTCGAGGGGGTGCTGGTGATGCTCGCCGAACCGGGGCGAGCCGGCACCGTCGCCCAGCCGGCGATGGTGTCTCGGGCCGCCGCCCTGCGGCACCTGCCGTGCGGCGTCGACGGCGGGGTCACCGAGCAGGGCTTCGCCGACCTCAACTCCGCCGGCGTGAACCACATCGTGATGGGCCGTCGACTGTGGTCCCTGGCCGGTGCCCACAGCGCAACCCACGGCGAGACCCGCACCCCTGCGTCCGGCCCGACGCCGATGACCACCACTCGAGGAAGAGGAGCAAGTGATGACCACCCCACTCAATCGTGATCAACTCGCGGCCGGACGCGGCCTGGGCCGGCGGGCCTTCCTACGGAACACCGCACTGGCTGCGGGCGGCATCGCCACCGGGTCACTACTCACCGGCTGCGGGGACTCCTCCACCGCGATGCCGCCCGGTGACGGGTGGCGGCGCTTCGCCGGCACCACGATCAACTTCTGTTCCGAGAACAGTGCCCCGACGGCGGCGATCGCGGCCAACCTGCAACCCTTCATCGATCTGACCGGCGTCGACGTACGGATCGCCACCTACGACGTCACCACCCTCTCCCAGGTGGCCGCCCTCGACTTCGCCAGCGGCTCCGCCCAGTACGACGTGGTCTATGCCGACCCGTGGATGATGCTCGCTCCCCTGGCGAAGGGAATGGCCGACCTGCGGGAGTTCCTCACCGACGACTCCTTCCCGCAACCGGAAGGCGGGATGGACGACTTCGTCCCGGTGATGACCGAGGTGGAGGGCCGGTTCGGCTCCGAGGACGCCCTGTACGCGCTGCCGTACGATTCCCCGACGCTGATCCTGCACTACCGCGAGGACCTGTTCGAGAAGTATCACGACCGAATGCAGGACGACCTCGGCTTCGACCCGACCCCGGGGCTCGGGATCACCTGGGAGCAGTACCACGCGATCGGCGTGTGGTTCAACGAGAACGTCGACGAGGTGCAGTACGGGATCGGGCTGATGGCCAAGCAGCACGACGCGCTCTCGTGCGACTTCGGCAATGTGCTGTGGGGCTATGGCGGGGACTACTTCGACGACGGCGAACGGCTGGGGCTGATCGGCGCCACCGACCCCGGTGCCAGCATCCTCGGCAATGACGCCGCCCAGGAGGCGGCCGCGATGTACCTGAAGCTGGTGTCCGTGGCGCACCCGAGTTCCCCGTCGTGGGACTGGGACTCCACCTCCGCCGCACTGCGCTCGGGCAACATCGCCATGTGCGCCAACTGGCACGAGAATGCGGCCGGCAACGAGGAGGCCATGCCCGGCAAGATCGGCTACGCACCCCTGCCGAAGGGGCCGGTGCGCTCGGGCAACATGTTCGGTGGCACCGGGATCGGGGTCAACAACGACTCCCGCGGGCCGAAGCGTGGCGCGGCGTGGTTGTTCGTGAACTGGGCCACCTCCCCCGACATCCAGCTCGCCAACCTGAAGTCCTCGGTCGGCGGTGGCACCCCGACCCGGACCTCCACCTACGAGTTGCCCGAGGTGCGGGCCGCGGAGCGTCGTCCCAGTGAGATGCCCAACATGCTCACCGCCCGTGCCGTCGAGGAGGCGTGGAAGCCCGAGAACATCGGATTGAGACCGAAGATCCCGATGTGGCAGGAGACCCTGGTGGCCTTCTACACCGGGTTGTCGCGGATGATCGCCGAGGGCCAGTCGCCGTCGGTGGCGATGCCCGGGATTGCCCAGCACGTCGACGAGATCGTCGCCCGGGGGTGGAAGGCGTGAGCGCCGCCGCCACCCTGAAGACCTCCCAGCAGCGCACCGTACGTACCGGGCGGTTCACCTTCACCGGCAAGATGATGGCCCCCGGCGTCATCGTGCTGGCGCTCATCTCGGTGCTGCCGACCCTCACCCTGGTGGTGATGAGCTTCTCCACCGTACGGATGGTGGGTGGCGTACAGATCAGTTTCGCCGGACTCGACAACTGGGCCCGGATCTTCACCGACTCCGCCTTCTGGCGCAGTTGGGGCACCACCTTGCTGTACCTGTTCCTCACCATCGGACTGCAGTTGGTGTTGGGAGTGGCCATCGCCCTTGCCCTGCACCGCTTCGCCCGGGTGCGTGGCGTCCTGATGCCGTTGCTGTTGCTGCCGATGTTCGTCGCTCCGGTGATCGTCGGGCTGCTCGGCCGCTTCCTCACCGATTCCACCTTCGGGCTGTACTCCTTCGCGCTGAAACAACTCGGTCATTCCGGGGACGTGTTGTCCACCGGCCCGTCCGCGTTCATCGCGGTGGTGGCGATGGACGTGTGGGAGTGGACCCCGCTGCTGGCGTTGATCACCCTGGCCGGCCTCACCTCGATCAACCCGTCGGTGGTGGAGGCCGCCGAACTCGACGGCGCATCGGGCTGGAAGATGCTCACCAGCATCACCCTGCCGTCGATCTCCGGTGTGCTGCTGGTCGGCTTGCTGATTCGCAGCATGGACGCGATCCGCTACTTCGACATCATCACCATCACCACCAACGGAGGCCCGGCGGACGCCACCAAGACCGCGCCGGTGCGGCTGTACGAGACGGCCTTCCGCTTCCTCGACCTCGGCTACGCCGCCGTGACCGGCATCTTCATGATCATCTTCACCATCATCGTGGCCCGCGCGTTCATCCGGGTCCTGGGCAAGGACGGAGCAAGCTCATGACCACCACCCTGACCCGTACCACCAGCCACCCCACCGACCGCGAGGACTCGCCGCCGCGCCGGGAGCGGCCCCGGCCACCGGTGCTGGCAGCGGTGGTGTTGATCATCGCGACGGTGTCCACCCTGGTGCCCCTGCTGTGGATGTTCCTGAGCTCCTTCAAGGGCAACGACACCATCACGTCGGGGGCCCCGCAGCTGTTCTTCGAGCCCACGCTGGCCAACTACCAGACCCTGTTCGCCACCGGACTGTGGACCAATGTGGCGAACTCGGTGGTGGCCGCCCTTGGATCGACGCTGGTGTCCTTGGTGCTGGGCACCGCGGCGGGCTACGGCCTGGCCCGTACCCGGATGCGCCGCAAGACCGACCTGTCGTTCTGGATCATCTCGGTCCGGATGGCACCGATCGCCGCCGTGGTGCTGCCGCTGTTCTTGATGTTCAGCGCCGTCGGCCTGGTGAACACCCTGCCGGGCCTGATCATCGCCTACACCACCTTCAACCTGCCGTTCTGCATCTGGCTCACCAGTGCCTTCTTCGCCCAGGTGCCGATCTCGTTGGAGGAGGCGGCTGCCAACAGTGGTGCCACCCAGTGGCAGACCTTCTGGCAGGTCTCGCTCCCGCTGATCAAGTCCGGGTTGGTGACCACCGGCGTGCTGTGCCTGGTGTTCTCCTGGAACGACTTCGCCTTCGCCAGCGTGTTCGCCGGGCCGGACACCCAGACCCTGCCGGTGGCGGCCAGCCAGTTGGTCACCTCCACCGGCATCGACTGGGGACGGATGACCGCCATCGGCACAGTTGTCGTCGTGCCCATGTTCATCGCCGGGCTGGCGGTCAAGCGCTGGCTCGTCGCCGGGCTCACGCTGGGGGCGGTCACCGGTGAGTGAGGCCCGCAGCCCCTCGTGTTCCACTGATTCCATGCACCACTGATTCCACGTACCACTGGAGGAGAAGAGATGACCGACATCCCGACCACGATGCGCGCGAACGTGCTCATCGAGAAGCAGCGGATGGAGATGCAGGAACGGCCGGTCCCGCGCCCGGGCCCCGGTGATGTGCTGGTCCGGGTGCGCTCGGTCGGCGTCTGTGGCTCGGACGTGCACTACTACACCGAAGGCCGGATCGGCGACATGGTCGTCGACGCTCCACTGGTCCTCGGGCACGAGGTGTCCGGGGTGGTCGTGGGCGTCGGTGCCGGAGTCAGCGAGGACCGGGTGGGGGCGCGGGTCGCGATCGATCCGCAACGTCCGTGCCGGAGGTGTCGCTTCTGCAAGACCGGACAGCTCAACCTGTGCCCGGAGATGGAGTTCTATGCCACCCCGCCGGTGGACGGGACCTTCTGCGACTACGTGACCGCGCCGGCGGACTTCACCTATCCGGTGCCGGACGAACTCAGCGATGCGGCGGCGGCCCTGCTGGAACCGTTCTCCGTCGGCCTGTGGGCGTGTGAGAAGGCGGCCCTGGAGCCGGCCTCTCGGGTGTTGATCACCGGGGCCGGCCCGATCGGCGCGCTCGCGGCGCTGGCCGCCCGCTCGTACGGGGCCACCGAGGTCATCGTCACCGACTTGCTGTCGTCCCGGCGGGAGCGGATCCTCGCCTTCGGTGCCACCGCCACCTACGATCCGACCGCGGCCGACTTCGACCCGGCCGCCCTCGGCGTGGACGCGTTCATCGAGTGCTCCGGAGCGACCCCGGCAATGCTGAGCGGCCTGCAGGCCCTGCGGCCCGGCGGGACCGCGGTGATGGTCGGCATGGGGGCCGAGGAGATGACCCTCCCGGTGCAGTACATCGCGACCAAGGAGATCAACCTGACCGGCATCTTCCGCTACGTCGACACCTGGCCGAAGGCGATCGCCCGGGCCCTGCAACCCGACGTCGACCTGGACGCACTGGTCACCGGCGAATTCGCCCTCGAGGACGCGGAGGATGCCCTGACCAGCGATACCGATCCGCAGAGCATGAAGTCCGTGGTGGTGGTGTCGCGATGAGCATCCTGGACAAGTTCTCCCTGGCCGGCCGGACGGCCCTGGTCACCGGTGGCTACCGCGGGATCGGCCTGGCGCTGGCCCGCGGGCTGGCGGAGGCCGGCGCCGACCTGGTGATCGGTGCCCGCGACGAACGCGCCTCGGCGGAGGCCGCCGAGGCACTGGCCGCCGAGACCGGCCGTACGGTTGTCGGCACCCGGCTCGACATCACCGACCGGGAGTCGGCGAAGGCGGCGATCCAGACTGCGATGGATGCCACCGGCCGTCTCGACGTCGTCGTCAACAACGCCGGCACCTGCTACCACCGCGAGGCCCTCGACGTGCCCGACGACGAGTGGCGCTCGGTCTTCGACATCAATGTGGACGGGCTGTGGCGGATGAGCCAGGAGGCGGCTCGGCACTTCGAGCAGGTCGGCGGCGGCACCATCATCAACGTCGGCTCCATCTCCGCGATGATCGTCAACCGGCCGCAGTGGCAGCCCGCCTACAACGCATCGAAGGCGGCGGTGCACCAGTTGACCAAGTCGCTGGCCGCGGAGTGGGCGCCGTTGAACATCCGGGTGAACGCGATCGCTCCCGGCTACGTGAAGACCGAGATGGCCCCGGTGGACGAGCCGCAGTTCAAGGCCCGGTGGATCGACGACGCAGCGATGCAGCGCTACGCCCTGCCGGAGGAGATCGCCCCGACCGCGGTCTACCTCGCCTCGGACGCGTCCAGCTTCATGACCGGGTCCGTGGTCACCATCGACGGGGGCTACACCCTGTTCTGACCTGCGCGGTCAGTGAACTCGACTGCAGCCCCGTCCGGAGTCAGCCCTCCAGTACGGCCAGGTCGCGTACGGCGTAGCGGTGGTGCTCGGCCTCCTCCTTGAGCACCACGCGCAGGCAGCGACCCACGAGGTAGGTCTGGTCCGGATACGGATCGGCCGGCTTCCGGCCGCAGACGCGATCGAACTCAACCTGGTCGAGCGTGGCCACCACCCGTCGCATCGTGGCCATCCGGGCCAGCCGCGCTTCGAGGACCTCGTCCAGACTCGGAGTGGCATCGAGCGTGAGGCCGAGCTTCGCTGCCTCGTCCGGGGGCGTACCTCCTGCGGGGAAACCCAACGGGTGATAGGGATTCTCCTCCTCCAGTACGGCACTGCCCAGCCAGGCGTCGCTCGCGAACAACAGGTGCCGCTGGGTCTCCACGAAGGACCACTCTCGGTCGACCCGCGCCTGCTGCAACGTCTCGGACAGGTCCGCGGCGCGGCGGAACGTCGCCATCCACTGGTCCTCGATGACCTGCCAGACCGATCGGTACTCCTCCGGGGTGGACGCCTGTCGGGCCAGCGCCCGGGCCGGATGCTGCCGATCGAGTTCGCCCTCGACGTAGTCGGTCACGTCGACGTCGTTGACGACCACTCGCTGCAGGTCACCACTGATCCGGACGTCGGAGCCGTAGCAGTCGACGACCTTCAGGCCGCTGACCTCGCAGTCGCGGATCTCGAGTCCGGTCACCTCACTCAAGTGGATCCGGGCATCGCGGAACTGGTCGGTGTCTGCGTACTCGATGGTCATGGAAGTCAGTGTGTCGCAACCATCCGACAGCGACCAGACGTCGTGGCCCGTCGTCGGCTAGGACGAGGTCGTTCCGGTGCCCACGGTGGATGCCCGGTAACGCACTTCGATCGGCAGCGGTACGGATGCTTTCGCGTCGGTCTCACCGCGGATGATCTCCAGGAGCAGTCGAACGCAGGCCGCCCCTGCGGTCCGCGGGGCGAGGTCGACGGCGGTCACCGGCGGTTCCATCAGCGCCAGTGCCGGATTGTCGACCAGAGCAGCGACGCGTACCTCCTCGCCGACGGCACGACCCAGGTCCTGCAGGACGTCGACGACCACGATGGCCGAACCCTCGGGGCCGCAGAGGATGGCGTCGGTGGCGGGCCGGGCCGAGAGCAGTTCCCGGGCTGCCCCGGCGTAGGCGGCCGAGTCGGATCCGAAGGGGCGCTCCACGATGGCTGGCGAGACAGAGTGCTCCGCGCACCAGGTGCGGTAGACGGCCTGGGTGCGTGCACCCCAGTCGGTGACGGCCGGTGAGGCGAGCAGGGCGGGGGAGGTGCTGCCCTGCTCGGCGCAGTGGTCGAGCAGGGCCCGGACCGCGCCCTCATGGTCGGCCGACACGATCCCGGTACTGTCCGCATCGACGGCTCGTTCCAGGGTGACGACCGGCAACTCGAGGGCCAGGAGTCGTTCCGCGACCGGGTCGTCGACGATCGGGTCGAGCAGGATCACCCCGTCCACGCTGGGCGCCTGCTGGCCGCCCGCGAGTCGGCGGGAGGTGATCAAGGTGACGTCGACCTCCTCCGTGCCGGCCTGTTCGAGGGCGCCGTAGACGGTCTGCAGGTAATACTCGATCTTGGCCATCGCCTCCGGCAGGTGGATGCCGACGGTGCCGGTGGTGGCCGCGCGGAGGGAACGCGCAGCGGTGTTGGGGCGATAGCCGAGTTCGGCCGCCGCCTGCTCCACGGTGACCCGGGTGGCATCGGAGACCCGGCCGAAGCCCCGGAGCGCGTCCGAGGCGGTGGTCCGCGACACCCCGGCCCGTCGGGCGACGTCGACGATCGTCGCCGGGCGCTTGTTCATGCCCTGTGTTCTATCACAGCGCGGCGGCTCGACCGGGCCAGTGTCGGATCGATCCGGCAATAACATCACCAACCCTTGACCCGGAGCATCCGGGGCCGTAGGTTCAGCCATGCCGGAACGATCCGGCAAGGGTCCGACAGTCCACTCCGACGGTTCGCGGACCGTGTCAGCGACGATGCAGGAGGCACGAAGTGCGCACCCCCTCCAAGATCACCGTGGCCGCGGTGTTCGCCGCGTTCGCCCTGACCGCCTGCTCCGCATCCGGTGGGGCTCCCGGTGCCGACCCGGACGTGCCGGACGGGTACTCCGCCCACGTCGACGAGTCGATCGAGAGTGCCGGCGGCACCTTGAACGTGCAGGTCGACTACGACACGGGGGAGGCGCAGGGCCTCGATCCGGCGTTTGCCGAGGTCGCCCGGTCCTGGTCGCTGATGGGACTGGTGTACGAGTCCCTGGTCACCGTTGGCCCCGGCTTCGAGATCCAGCCGGAACTCGCTGCGAGCTGGGAGCAGCCCGACGACACCACGTACGTGTTCACCCTGCAGCCGGACGCCACCTTCTCCAACGGCCGCGCGGTCACGGCGGCCGACGTGGTCGGCTCGCTGGAACGACTGCGCGAGTCGGGTGCGGTCTGGTCCGGACAACTCGGCCCGATCGCAGAGGTCGCCGACACCTCCGAGGGTGATGATCAACAGGTCACCGTCACCCTCGAGCACCCGTACACCCCGTTCCTCGCAGCCCTGGCCAACACCCCGGCGGCGATCCTGCCGATGGCGGAACTGGAGGCCGAGGAGTTCGACCCGAAGGCGGAGATGCTCGGCTCCGGCGCCTTCACGGTGGCCGACCACCGTCAGGACGAGTCGTGGACCTTCGAGGCGAATCCGGAGTGGTGGAATGCCGACGCGCTCGGGGTGGACGCGCTCGAGGTCACCATCGCCGGTGACGACCAGACGCGGCTGGCCGGGCTGCGGGACAGCTCCACCCACCTGGCCAACTTCTCCAACCCGGATGCACTCGACCTGCTCGCGAACGCCCCGGGGGTGCAGCCCGTGAGCCAGACCCAGAGCGACTTCTTCTACCTGATGCTCAACTCGGTGAACCCCGAATCCCCGTTCGCCGACCCGGAGTTGCGCAGCACGGTCAACGCCGCCCTTGATCGGCAGGCCCTGGTCGACGTGGCGTTGGCCGGCGCAGCCGTGCCCACCGCGGTGACGCCGGCCAACCTGCCGGATGCCTGCTCGCCCGATTCGGTGCCGTCCGCCGCGGCGCAACCGGCCGAGGACGCGCTCGCCGGCCAGACGTTCTCCCTGTTGCTCTACAACGACGACCCGTCGCTGGCCGCGATGGCGCAGATGATCCAACAACAACTCCAGGCTGTCGGAGCCGAGGTCGAACTCGAGAGCCTCGACTACGGCTCCTACTCCGAGCGGGTCTACGCCGCGCAGCCCGGCGACTTCGATGGCGCTGGGGTGGTTCGCCGGCTACGGCGACGCGTCGATGGCGACGTCGTGGTGGAATCCGGAGACGGCCGTCTTCAACGCGGGCTTCACCCAGCCGCACGACGACCTGTCGACCGCCATCGCCGACGCCCAGCAACTGCCGGCGGGTACGGAACGCGACGAGGCCCTGCAGTCCGTGTGTGACCTGGCTGACGGCTACTCCGAGATGGTGCCGCTGGCGACCCGTCCGCAGGTGGTCGGCATCCGCGAGGACCGGCTGTCGGCCTCGATTCTCGCTGACGAGGGGTACGGCGACTTCCTGCGCTTGATCGCGGACTTCAGGACGATCGAGCCCTGATGCCGATGGTGTGGTGGGCTGGCCGAAGGCTCCTGACGGGTCTGGTCACGCTGTTCGGCATCTCCCTGCTCGTGTTCCTCGCCGCGCGGGTGGTGCCCGGGCAGGCTGCCTCGGTGCTGCTCGGTCCGCTCGCGACTCCGGAGCAGCGCGACGCGCTCACCGCGGAGTTGGGTCTGGACCGCGGCCTCCTCGCCCAGTTCGGGATCTGGATGGGCAAGATCATCTCCGGCGACTTCGGGGATTCGATCATCTCCGGCCAGCCGGTGCTCGACGAGATCGCCCTGCGGCTGCCGGTGACCGCGACCCTCGCCCTGATGGCGCTCGCAATCGCGCTTCTTGTGGGGATCCCGCTCGGGATCCTCCAGGCCCTGCGCGCCCACCGTCGCGGCGGCACCGTCGCCCGCGTGATCGGCGGGCTCGGCATCAGCGTGCCCGAGTTCGTCCTCGGCGCACTGGTGGTGCTGCTGTTCTCCACCGTGCCGCTCGGCATCACGATCGGCCAGTTCACGCCGATCACCGAACACGTCGGCCGGGGGGTGGTCTCCGCTCTGCTCCCGGCCCTGGTGCTGTCGGTCTTCTGCGCCGCTGCCACCGCCCGCACCACCCGGGACGCGGTGCTGGGCGTCCTGGTCGAGCCGTGGATCCAGGCTGCGGTCGCACGCGGCGAGGCGCCGTGGTCGATCGTGCGACACCACGTGCTGCGGAACGCTTCGATCCCCATCCTCACCCTCACCGCGACCCTGCTGGCCTACCTGCTCGGCGGGGCCGTGATCGTCGAGGGCCTGTTCAACGTGCCCGGTGTCGGCTCCTACCTGCTGCTCGCGATGGATCGACGCGACTACGCCGTCATCCAGGCCGCCGTGATGCTCGCCGCCATCGTCTTCGTGATCATGAGCATGCTGGTCGAACTCGCCTCCAGCTTGATCGACCCGCGCGTCTCCGTGATCGGAGGGAAGTCATGACCGGCGTCACCGCGACTCGGGCGCGCGCGCCGGGCCGACTCCACAGCCTGCGGACCAGCGACCCCGTGCTGCGGATCGCGGCCGGTGTGCTGGTGCTGCTCGTCCTCGCCAGCATCGCGGGCCGATTCGTACCGGGCCTGAACGACGGCACCAGCTCGGTCGGCGGGCGGTTCGAGCCGCCCAGCCTGACGCACCCACTCGGCACCGACAACCTCGGCCGGAGCCTGTTGGCACGACTTCTGGAGGGGATCGGCACCACCTTCTTGTTGTCGGCCGCCGCGGTGTTGTGCACGGCCGGGATCGCGACCGCACTGGGCATCGTCGCCGCCTACGCCGGCGGCTGGGTGCGCGAGGTCGTGATGCGGATCGGCGACGTGCTGTACGCATTCCCAGCCCTGCTGCTCGCCCTGCTCGTCGCCGCCGCCCTCGGACCCGGCAGTGCGGCCGCACTCGCCAGCATCGTGTTGGTGACGGTGCCGCTGATGACCCGGATGGTCTGCGCGGCCGCCAGTGACATTGTGCGCCGCGACTTCGTCACGAGCGCCCGCATCTCCGGCGTCTCCGCGCCGGTGATCATGATTCGCCACCTGCTCACCTGTGTGGCCGGTACCGTCATCGTGCAGGCCACCTACGCACTCAGCGTCGGGATCCTGGTGGAGGGCGGCCTGTCCTTCCTCGGGTACGGGGTCCAACTTCCGGCGTCGTCGCTCGGTCTGTTGGCCAGTGAGGGGAACGTGTACTTGATCACCGCCCCGTGGATCCTGGTCGCCTCAGGCGGCACCATGGTGCTCGCCATCCTGGCCGTCACCCTGGTCGGCGACTCACTGCGCGACCGACTCGAACCGCGTGCGGCGGTGGACCTCACATGAGCTTCGTCGACATCGACGGCCTGGTCGTCGAGTTCCGCACCCCGCGAGGCCCCGTGCGCGCCCTGGCCGGGGTGTCGCTGCAGGTGGAGGCGGGGGAGCGGCTCGCCATCGTCGGAGAGTCCGGCAGCGGCAAGTCGACCGTCGGTAACGTGATCGGTGCCCTGTTGCCGGGTAACGGCCGGATCGCCGCCGGCAGTGTGCGCGTCGAGGGTGCCGACCTCGCGGGCCTCGACCGGCCCGGCCTGCGGCGGTTGCGACGCGAGACGTTGGGATTCATCCCGCAGGACCCGATCGCCACTCTGGACCCGACGAAGCGGGTGGGGCGCCAGCTCGCCCTCGTGGTCCGCGACCTCGGTGGGGACACCTCTCGCGCTGCACTGACGCAGCTTTTGGCCGAGGTGCAGATCACCGACCCGGTGGACGTGCTGCGTCGCTTCCCGCACCAACTCTCCGGCGGGATGGCGCAACGTGTCGCGATCGCGATCGCGATGGCCCGCCGCCCGCGGATCCTGGTCGCGGACGAGCCGACAGGTGCCCTGGATGCCAACGTGCGCCGCGAGGTGCTGAAGTTGGTGTTCGACGCCGCGGAGCAGAACGGGGCCACGGTGGTGTGGTTGAGCCACGACCTCGACGCCGTCGCCACCTGGTGCGAACGAGTCGCCGTGATGTACCGCGGTGAGATCGTCGAGGACGGGCCCACCGCCCGGGTGCTGCTGGAGCCGAGCCATCCGTACACTCGATCGCTGCTCGCGGCGATGCCGTCGCGACTGCAGCGCGATGTCGAGGTACGCACCTATGCAGAGATGTCGGCTGCCGAGGACTCGAACCCCGAAGATCAACTCACCGGGACCCGACCCGCTGATGATCAGGTCACAGCCGAACAGGAGGCCCGGGCATGAGCCTGCTCGAACTCGACGACGTGTCGGTGCGCTTCGGCCGCGGCGTCCGCGCCGTGCACGCCCTCCGGGGCGTCTCGATCACGGTGGCCGAAGGGGAGACGGTCGGTCTCGTCGGCGAGTCGGGCTCCGGGAAGTCGACGGCCGCGGCCGTGGCCCTCGGCCTGCACCCACCGACCTCCGGGGCGGTCCGCTTCGACGGCCGGCCCCTGGCCCGGCGCCGGGTCGCGGGCGAGATGCAGGCTGTGCTGCAGCACCCGATGTGGGCGCTGAACCCGCGGATGACCGTGGCCGCTTCGGTGGCGGAACCACTCACGGTCCGGACCCGCGACCGGGTCGATGTGCGCAGTCGGGTCGCGGCCATGGTGGCGGCAGTCGCCCTCGACCCCGAGATCGCCACTCGCCGGCCACACGAACTCTCTGGTGGGCAACGCCAACGAGTGGCGATCGCGCGTGCCCTGATCACTCGCCCGCGCTTCATCGTGTTCGATGAGGCGGTGAGTGCCCTCGACGTCTCCGTGCAGGCCCAGGTACTGCAACTCGTACGCCGGTTGCAGGCCGAGCACGGCTTCGGGGCACTGTTCATCTCCCACGACCTGGCCGTCGTCAGCTACCTCGCCGACCGCATCTGCGTGATGCGTACCGGTGAGGTCGTGGAGAACTCGCCGACGGCCGAGTTCGTCGCCGGACCGGCCCATGCCTATTCCCGAACCCTGATGGAGGAAAGGTGACCGACTTCGCTGCCCAGACCCACTGGGACGCCGCACCCAGGCCCACCCCCCGATCGACCTTCGCCGACCTGGCCACCAACGACGACCAGGACCTGGCCCCGGTGCCGGGGGAGGCCCGGGGCGAGGTCGACTTCGACTTCCCGCGGGTCCGGGTCGGCACCGCCGAGTACGCCGAGGGGCCGACCGGGGTGACGGTGATCGAAGTCGAGGGCGGCGCCCGTACGGCGATCGACGACCGGGGCGGTGCGGTCGGCATCACCGGCCGGTACCCGTACAACCACGCCATCTGCCTCGCCGGCGGATCGGTGCACGGGCTGGCGGCCGCCGGCGGGGTGACGGACGCGCTGCTCAACCGGAACGGGGGACGCACCGGCTTCGCCGACCTCAATCTGGTGTCCGGCGCCTGCATCTACGACTTCGCCGTCCGGGACAACGCGATCACGCCCGACAACCAACTCGGCCGCGCGGCGCTGGCGAACGCAGCCGCGAGCACCGTCCCGGTCGGACGGGTGGGTGCCGGAGTGGGTGGCAGCTGCGGCAAGACCCGACCGGACACGACCGAATGGGCGGGCCAGGGTGCGGCGTTCCGCCAGGTCGGTGACATCAAGGTGCTGGCCCTCGTCGTCGTGAACGCGGTGGGCGCCGTCGTCGACCGGGACGGCACCGTGTTGCGCGGCAATGTCCAGGACGACGGCACCCGACGGCACCCGTCCATCGACGGCGTCGAGGCGTTCACCGCCGGTAGTGGCCCGGAACGCGGCAACACGACCCTGTCCGTCGTCGTCACGAACGCGAAGCTCGAGGAGATCGACCTGCGCCAGCTCGCCACCCAGGTCCACTCGTCGATGCACCGGGCGATCCAGCCGTTCCACACCTCCTTGGATGGTGACACGCTGTTCCTGCTCACCACCGATGAGGTCGACCTGCCCGGGTTCGACCCACGGCAGGGGCTCGGGCCGAGCATCGCCTCGTTCGGTGCGATCGCCTCCGAGGTGATGTGGGACGCCGTCCTCGAGAGCGTCCGCTGACGTGCACACCTACCCCAACTACCACGCGCCGGACGGCCGCGCGATCGTCGACTTCGTTTCACGTACTCCGTTCGCGGTCGCGGTGACGTCGCAGCAGGGTGCGCCGATCGCGACGCACGTCCCCGTGGTGCTGCCCCCCGGCCTCGACACCGAGGGGCTTGACACCTGGGTCGGCACGACCCTGTGGTCGCACATGGGGAGGGCCAACCGGCACTGGCGGGTGATGGCAGAGGAGCCGGAGGTGCTGCTGGTGCACACGACCTCCCACGGGTACGTCTCACCCACCCTCTACCGCAAGCCGACGGCGGTGCCGACCGTCGACTACACGGCCGTACACCTGAGCGGCACGGTCCGGTTGCTGCACGACGACGAGTTCGCCCTCGCCGTCGTCGAGCAGACCGTGCGCCAACTCGAGGACAGCCGCGATCCGCAGTGGGACATGACGGATTCGCGGGAGGTGTTCTCCTCGATCATCTCCGGAGTGACCGCCTTCGCGATCGACATCACCGCCGAGCAGGCGATCTTCAAGCTCAGCCAGGACATGTCCGCAGAGATCCGGGACCGGGTGCACGACGAGTTCGCCGGCCGCGCGTCCGGAGCCGTCGCCGGCTGCCCGCACGCCGACCTCGCCGGTCTGATGGAGAGCCTGCCAGCCGAGCACGTGCGCCGCGGACACCTGCCGCCGGTGGTGGACGCATGAGGGTCACCGAGCTGCGGCTGCCGCAGCGGGATCCGGTCGAGCGTGGCCGCGCGTACGGGACCGCGCTTGCCGGGGAGGTGCGCCACACGATCGAGCTGTACCGGGAGGCGTACGCGGCGATGGGCGTGCCGGGCGCGGTGATCACCGAGGTGGTGGACGCCTCCCTCGATCTCGTCCGCGACTGGGCACCGATCCAGTGGGACGAACTCTCCGGGATCGCCGCCGCGGCAGGCGTTTCCCTACCGGAGTTGATGATGCTCACCGCGCGGACGGAGATCTTGGCGCATGCACCGGGAGACGCCCTCGAGTGCTCCACCGTCGTCGCCCTGCACCCCGACCGGCGGCCGCAGACCCTGCAGACCTGGGACTGGCACGGCGAACTCGCCCCGACGGGCGTACTGCTCGAGGCGAACGTCGATGGCCGGATCGTTCGTACCTTCACCGAGATCGGCATGGTCGGCAAGATCGGTGTCACCGCCGGCCTCGGCGTGCACTTCAACATCCTCCACCACCGCTCCGACCGCTCGGAGTTCGGCGTACCCGTGCACGTGGTGATGCGGCGGATCCTGGACGAGGCGTCGAGCCTCGACGACGCCGTCGGGATCGCCAAGGACGCGACGGTCGGGGCGTCGACCGTGCTCACCGTGGTCGAGGCGGGCTCCGCGGATGGTCCGGCACGAGCGGCGAGCCTCGAACTCGCGCCCGCCGGGGTCGCCGTCGTCGAACCCGTCGACGGGCTCCTGGTGCACACGAACCACTTCCTCGACCCCGGACTGGCGGCGGGAGAGGCCACCTCCGACACCTCGACGACCGGCGTGCGACTCGACCACGCCGCCGGGCAGCGAGTTGATCTTGTGACCGCCACCGACACGATCACGACGGCGCAGGCGCTGTGCGGTGGGGCAGGTGCGGAGGCTCCAGTGTGCGTACGGGCCAAACCGGCGGCCGCCCTCGCCGACCGGTGGGAGACCCTGCTCACGATCGGGCTGGACATCGAGACCGCCAAGATCGACTGGTACCCGGGTCCGCCGAGTGGCCTGGACGCGGCCACGGTGCGACGGTTCGGCTGATGCGCGCCATCGAGGTCAGCGGCGCGACGCCGTACGCGCGGGGCGTGAGCCGCGGCCGACAGGTGGCGGACGCCGTGCGCCGGCACTGGCCGGTGCACCTGGATCTGTTCGCGCTGGCGGGCTGGGACGATGCGGAGGTACACGAGCACGCGCTCGCCTCGCTCGACGCGCTGGGCGAGTGGTGGCCCGACGGACGCGACGAGATCCTCGGGGTGGCGGCGGGTGCCGGCCTCGAGGTGTGGGTGGCCGCGGCGCTCGGTGCCCGCACCGAACTGCTGGTCGCCAAGGGTGGTCCGGACGCGGAACCGGGGTCCGCGCCTCCTCGCCGGGAGTGCACCGTGCTGGCCACCGTCGACCCGGCCGCGGCAGTGCAGGTGTGGGACTGGCACCGCGAACTCGCCGACGCATGGCACGTGCAGCACGTACGGGGTGGGCGGTTCAGCCACGCCGGGGTCACCGAGCACGGTATCTGTGCCAAGATCGGCATGAACGAGCGCGGCGTCGGGGTGCTGCTGGCGATCCTGTCGCACGCTGATGATCATGCCGGCGGAGTGCCCGTGCACTCAGTGCTGCACCGGGTGTTGGCCGAGAGTGCGACCGTCGACGAGGCGCTGGTGCTGGCGGAATCCGCACCCGTGACCTCGTCCAGTGCGATCACCCTGGTGGGCCCGACTGCGGACGGCGGCCGGACCGCCACCGCGATCGAACTGAGCCCGACGGGGTCGGAACGGATCGAGACCGAGGACGGGTGGCTCCCCCGTACCAACCACTTCCTGTCGTCCCGGCTGGCGGGCGGGTCCCGTACGTTCCGTGGTGACCCCGACTCCGATGATCGGCTGCAGTTGGTGCGACAGCGGGTCGCCGCGCATTCGGAGCCGGTACACGATGCCCTCGATTTGGTTCCGATGCTGCGTACGGCGCCGGGTCAGGAGATCGGTGACATCTGCTGCGTCGCGCGGCCGGAGCAGCCGCTCGGGCGTGCCTGGCAGACACTCGCGACGGTCGCGATCGACGAGTCCGGACTCACCGTGGTCGAGGGGTCGCCCCTGGACCGCTCGCAGCCTCGGCTGCACGTTCCGCTGCCCTGACCGGCCAGCCGCAGTCGTGCCAGCCTCAGGCGGGATCGGCCAAGGCGATGAGCGTGTGCTCGATGACCGGGGCGAACTGCTCCCGAGTCTCCGGGTCGGTGGCCACGGCGGTCACGAAACTGGCCGCCCACCCCTTGGCGCGGAGCCAGATCGCGTCGTCGTAGCGTCCGCTCGCCATGATCAACTCGACGAGGGTGTGCCTACCCCGGGCATCCAGGGACCACCAGGCCGTCGCCAAGTCGGTGGACGGGTCGCCGGCGGTCACGTCGCCGAAGTCGATCATGCCGACGAGCGCATCGTCGTGCTGCAGCAGGTTGAACGGGTGTGGGTCGCCGTGGATCCAGACGGGCTCGCCCGGCCACCGGTCGGCGGCGGCGCCGGTGTGGAAGGTGTCGTACAGGAGTTCGGTGACTGCACGGCCGAGTTGGGCGGCCACGGCAGGTCGTCGCTGCTCGATGGCGGACTCACGGTCGGACAGCGGAACGCCTCGAGTGGGGTGGGTCGGCGCCTCCGGGTCTGCGACGGTGTGCAGGGCGAGGAAGGTCTCGGCCAGCCGAGCCGCGATCCGGTCGCGCCGTGCGACGGGGAGGAGGGCGAGGGGCTCGCCCTCGATCCAGGACTGGACCGTCCACGTCCACGGGTAGCCGTGCCCGGGTCGTCCGGTGAAGATCAACTGAGGGGTCGCGATCGGCAGTTCTGGGCCGATCACCGGGAGCCAGCGGGCTTCGTTGTCGATCAGTGGAGCGGACAACTGTCGGACCGGGAGCCGGACCAGGAGATCGTTGCCGAGCCGGAACATCACGTTGTCCCAACCGCGGCTGAACTCGGTGATCGGTGCGGCGGCTCGCCGCGGGTCCACTCGCGCGTACTGGGTCGCCAGCAGGCGTCGTACCAGCGCACCGCCGACTTCGAACTCGACCTCGGGCACGGATTCGCTATTCCTGTCCGGTGAACTCGCCGCGCAGGAACCTCTGGTGAGCGTCGCGGGCGATCAGGGTGGGCTGGGTGACGTAGGGCGGAGGAAGGTGCGTGGGCACGGGGTCTCCCCGAAAGAGTGTGAACCGAACCTCGGTGATCGCAGAGCGAACCATCTCCCCCTTGGTGTGTTCCTGTGCCGCTTCGGAAGTCAGCTGGCCGATTCGGGACGGGTGCCGATGGCGACGGCGAGATCCTGCCAGCTCATCCCGACCCCCTTGAACACGTTCGGGCGATCGGTGGCGCGGGTGGCCTCGCCCGTGACGAGGGAGCGCACCGGGGTGAGGCCCTCGGCGGACAGCCCGGCCCGGATCACGTCACCGGCCTCACGGAGGGCGGTGTCGGTGTCCTCGACCACGACCAGGGAGCGACCCATCAGGTCGGCGTCGAGTTCGCGGAACTCGGGTTCATGGGAACCGACCGCGACCACGCAGGCCCCGTCCTTGATCAACGATCCGTCGAAGACCGCCTCCGGGCTGGTGGTGGCACAGACGACGAGGTCGGCCTGCGCGACGTCGGTGTCCCCGGCCAGCGTGGCCCGGACGCCGAGTTCGGCCGACACCCGGGCGCGGAACTCCTCGGTCCGGTCGGTGTTGCGGCCGCTGACGGCCACCGCTCGGAGGGTGCGGATCGCGGCCATCGCGCGGACGTGCCCCCAGGCCTGCGGACCGGTGCCGAAGACGACCAGGCGATCGGCCTCCGAGGGGGCCAGGAGATCAGCGGCCGCGGCGGAGACAGCCGGGGTGCGGAGGGCGGTCAGGGCGCTGCCCTCGATCAAGGCGGCGGGTGTGAGGGTGGCGGCGTCCATCAGCAGGAAGACGGCCTGGATCCGCGGCAGTCCCTTTCCGGGGTTGTCCGGGGCCACTGAGGCAATCTTGGTCCCCACCCAGTCCCCGATCGTGGCCGGCATCAGCAACAGGTGGCCCTGGCCCGCAGGTACGACGCCGCGTTGCGGATCGTCGGCCGGGTCGAAGCCGGACCGCAGCGCCGCGACGACCAGTTCGCGAGCGCCGTCCACGGAGATGTGGGCGGCCAGTTGGTCCGCAGAAATCCACGGTAGGGCGGTGTCCACGTCGTTCCCTCGCTCGATCGGTCGGTTTGGTCCCAGCGTAGAGCCGACGTGCACTGGGGCTGACCTGGGACTGACCGTCAGGGTCACGGGTGTGAAACAACCTGCCCGATCCGTTGACACCATCCGGCGGACTGTGTGTGCTATATGACACAGCACTCACCGCATCGTCGCGGCCTGGAGGAGAAGCGTGAAGCAACTCAGCGTACGTGTCATCGGCCTGGCGGCCGCCGCAGCACTGCTCCTTGCCGGTTGCTCCGGCGGCCGCGATGCCCAGCAGAACGACCAGGGTGGCGCCGAATCGGGGGACGTCCAACTGGATTCCGACGGCTGGGCCGTCCACACCGGCGAGGCCCAGCAGGGTGGCACCATCCGGGTGCTCGGGCAGCCGGAGTTCTCCCACCTCGACCCGGCCATGGGCAACGACGGCGGAGTGAACAACTTCTACCGGCTGATCTACCGCCAACTCACCACCTACGCGAACGAGGCCGGGGCCGGCGGTACGGAGGTCGTCCCCGACCTGGCCACTGACACCGGGACGCCGAACGAGGACGCCACCGAGTGGACGTACACCCTCAAGGACGCCGTCACCTTCGAGGACGGCAAGGAGATCCTGGCCGAGGACGTGAAGTTCGCCCTCGAGCGCTCGATGGATCCGGCCCTGCGGGTCGGCAGCGACTTCCACATCCAGTACCTCGATGGAGCCCAGGACTACCAGGGCGTGTACAAGGACCCGGACGGGCTGGACTCGATCGAGGTCGTGGACGAGAAGACGATCACCTTCCACCTGAACCAGCCGCTGGCCAACTTCCCTGATGTGGCGGCGATGCAGATGTTCACCCCGTTCCCGAAAGGCCAGGTGACCACCACCGACCAGATCGACAAGCAGCCGATCGCCTCCGGGCCGTACAAGTTGGACGAGTACCAGCCCGGCTCGTCGCTGACCCTGGTCCGCAACGAGGAGTGGAGTGCGGACACCGACGAGGTGCGGCCCGCACTCCCGGACGGCTACGAGTTCCTGTTCGGCATCGACGCGAACACCGTGGACCAACGGATGATCGCGGGCCAGGGGGAGGACGCCAACGCGGTCAACGCGTACTCGATCCAAGCCGCCAACCTGGCCAACATCCAGACTGACGAGCTCAAGGCAAGGACGGTTCGGGACCAGCCGAACTGCACCACCTACCTGGGCATGAACATGACCAAGGAGCCGCTGGACGACCTCAAGGTCCGGCAGGCGATCAACTACGCGATTGACAAGCAGAGTGTGGTCACCGCGACCGGCGGTCCCACTCTGACCCAGTTGGCCAGCGACATGTTGTTGCCGACCGTGCCGGGCTGGGAGGAGTTCGACCTCTACCCGACCGAGGGCAGCAAGGGTGACGTCGAGAAGGCCAAGCAGATGCTCGCCGACGCCGGCCACCCGGACGGCTTCGAGTTGACCATGGACGTCCGGGGACTGCCCAAGTGGCAGGCCCAGGCCGAGGCCGTGCAGGACTCGCTCTCGGAGGTCGGGATCGAGGTCGAGCTGAACGTGATCGACGAATCGACCTACTACCAGGTGATCGGCACCCCGGCCCAACAGAACGACATCGCGATCACCGGATGGTGCTCGGCCTGGCAAGCCGGTGAGCCGCTGATGGCGCCGCTGTTCCACGGCGATCGGATCTACGACACGGGCAACTACAACCTCTCCCAGCTCGACAATCCGGAGATCAACAAGCGCTTCGACGAGATCTCGGTGATGACCGAGGCCGAGGCGCAGAACGCCGAGTGGCTCGCGCTGGACAAGGAGATCATGGAATTGGCTCCCGTCGTTCCGTTGGTGCGCGACACCCCGCTGCAGGTCGTCGGTGCGAATGTGGGCGGTGCCTTCTCCCACGCGGGCCAGACCGGGTACGTCGACCTGACTTCGCTGGGTCTGAAGGATCCGGGCGCCTGAGTGGGAATGCCGAGGAGTGGTTTCGACGAGCTCAACCGGCGTACGTGCGGTGGGCTAAGCCAACAGAGGTCACGCTGGTCGAGCCTGTCGAAACCACCTCGCCCCGACCCATGCGAGACGGTGGTGAGACCGTGAGTGCGCCGACGCAGTTCTCCGAAGCCCCGCAGCACGAGCCCGGCGGTGGCAACACCTCGGTGGTACCGCTGAAACGCCGCCGCCTGCCTCGGTTGCTGGTCAGTCGGGTCTCCACCGTGATCAGCTTGGCCTTCCTGGCTGTGATCGTGGTGATGGCGATCTTCGCGCCGGTGTTGACGCTCCTCTCCGGCCACGACCCGTACTCCTTCGACGAGTCGGCCATCGACCCGGCTGTGGGTGGGTTGCCGCTGGGGCCCCTCGGCGGGATGGGCGCCGAGCACTGGTTCGGAGTGGAACCGTTGAACGGGCGGGACATCTTCGCCCGGGTGGTCCACGGAGCTCGGTTCTCGCTGACCATCGCCGCCCTGGCCACCCTGCTGACCGGCGTGATCGGCGTGCTGCTCGGTACCCTCGCCGGCTACGTGGGAGGGGTCGTCGACCAGCTGGTGAGCCGGACGATGGACTTCCTGATGGCGTTCCCCGCACTGATCTTCATGATCGCCATCCTGTCCGCGCTTCCCGGCTCCAACCGGATGGTGATGCTGGTGGTCGTGCTCAGCCTGTTCAGTTGGCCGCAGCTCGGCCGCGTGGTCCGGGCCCAGGCGATGTCCCTGCGGAACCGCGAGTTCGTGGAGGCGGCCGTCGCCTCCGGGGCCCGGCCCCGCCAGGTGGTCTTCCGTGAACTGTTGCCGAACCTGTCCGGGACGATCATCGTGATGGCCACCCTGATGCTGCCGCAGTTCATCGCCACCGAGGCCGGGCTGAGCTTCCTCGGCGTCGGTGTCCGGCCACCGGATCCCTCGTGGGGGCAGATGATCGCGGCGGCGGTGCCGTGGTATTCGAGCAGTCCGATGTTCTTCGTGATCCCCGGCGTGTTCCTGACCGCGACGGTGCTCGCCTGCATGGTCGTCGGTGACCACCTCCAGCAGATCGTCGCTCGCCGAGTGGGGGCCTGATGCTCGGCTATCTGGCGCGCCGGATCGCCTTCGCGGTCCTCACCCTCTTCCTCGTCTGCCTGTTCACCTTCGTGATCTTCTTCGTCCTGTCCCCGGACCCCGCCGTACTGATCTGCGGACAGACCTGCACCCCGGACCGGATCGCGAACATCCAGGCGCAACTGGGGCTCGACCAGCCCTTCCTGGTGCAGTTCGGCACCTTCCTCACCGGCCTCTTCGTCGGCCGGACGTACGGCGAGGGACCCAGCGGGGTGTTCTGCGCAGCACCCTGTCTGGGGCACAGCTTCCAGAGCGGACAGAATGTCGCCGCCATGATCGTCGATCGGCTCGGGGTCACCCTCACACTCGCGATCGGGGCGGCGATCATCTGGCTCGCCTGGGGTCTGGTGTCCGGGGTGCTCAGCGCGCTGCGGCCCGGCACCTGGGTGGATCGCTCCTTCAACGCAGTGGCCCTGGCCGGGATCGCGCTGCCGAACTACTTCGTCGCCCTGCTGCTCCAGTTCGTCCTGGTGGTGAAGCTCGGGGTGCTGCCGTTCCCGAGCGCGGTGACCTTCGCCGAGGATCCGGCCCTGTGGTGGGACACCTACCTGATGCCGTGGATCGTGCTGGCGCTGATGTACGCGGCGATGTACACCCGGCTCACCCGCTCCAATGTGCAGGACACCCTGGCGGAGAACTACCTCCGGACCGCCCGGGCCAAGGGATTGTCACCCGCTCGAGTGATCGGCAAGCACGCGCTGCGCCCCTCCCTGACGCCGATCATCACCATCTTCGGGATGGACCTGGCCACCCTGATGGGCGGCGCCCTGATCACCGAGACGGTGTTCGGTCTGAACGGGATCGGCAAGATGGCTCGGGACGCGATCAGCACCAACGACCAGCCGGTGATCATGGGGTTCACCCTGGTCGCCGCGTTCTTCGTGATCGTCGCCAACATCGTGGTCGACCTGCTCTACTCCGCCCTCGACCCGCGGATCCGGGTGAGTGCCGGATGACCGCACAGATCACCGTCGAGGACCTCACCATCGGGTTCCCGACCGCGGAGGGTGGCACCGCCACCGTGGTGGACGGGCTCTCCTTCGTGATCGAGCCGGGGGAGGCCCTGGGCCTGGTCGGAGAGTCCGGCTCCGGCAAGTCGATGACCTCCCTGGCCATCATGGGGTTGTTGCCGCCGACGGCGCGGGTGTCGGGGTCCATCCGGTTCGGGGACGAGGAGTTGGTGGGTCGCTCCGACCGACAGCTGCGATCGATCCGGGGGAATCGGATCGCGATGATCTTCCAGGACCCGCTGTCCTCATTGAACCCGTACTACACGGTCGGCGACCAGATCTCCGAGGCCTACCGGGCCCACCACAAGACGACCCGGAGGGCCGCCCGGGCGTTGGCCGTCGAGGCGATGGAGCGGGTGCACATCCGGGACGCGGCGACCACCTACGACCACTACCCGCACCAGTTCTCCGGGGGGATGCGGCAGCGGATCATGATCGCGATGGCGCTGGTGTGCCGGCCCGAACTCGTCATCGCGGACGAGCCGACCACCGCCTTGGACGTGACCGTGCAGGCGCAGGTGCTCGACCTGATCGCCGAATTGCGTCGCGACAGCGGGTCCTCGCTGCTGTTCATCACCCACGACCTGGCGGTGGTCGCCCGGGTCACCGATCGGGTGCTGGTGCTGCAGGACGGGGTCGAGCAGGAGTCCGGACCCACCCGGAGCATCTTCACCGCGCCGCGGTCGCCGTACACCCGGATGCTGCTCGGCGCGACACCCCGGCTCGACGATCCGGTGGACGACCTGCTCACCCCGGAAGAACTCGTCGCCCGCGCCCGCCAGGGGGTTGATCATGACTGAGGCAGCCGAAGTGCGCGCCGGGGTGACGGTCCCCGCGCGTGCGGACGGACCGGAACGAGTGCTGACCGTCGAACACCTGGTCAAGGAGTTCCGCACCCGAACCCGTGGCCGGGTGATCACCCGCCGCGGCACCTTCCGTGCCGTCGACGACGTGTCCTTCACCCTGCGTCGCGGGGAGACCGTGGCCCTGGTGGGGGAGTCCGGTTCGGGGAAGTCCACCACGGCGCGGTTGGCGGGACGCCTGCTCGACCCGACCGAGGGGACGGTCCGGCTGGGCGACAGGGATGTCACGCGGACGACCGGGGCGGGCCTGCGGCCGTTCCGCCGGGCAGTGCAGTTCGTCTTCCAGGACCCGTACTCCAGCCTGAACCCACGCCAGAACGTGGAGGAGCTGGTGTCGGCGCCGCTGCGCTACCAGGGCATCACGGTGCCCGGTGGGCACCGGCAGCGGGTCAAGGAGCTGATGGAACGGGTGGACCTGAACCCGGACCACTCGCTGCGCTACCCCGCCCAGTTCTCCGGTGGCCAGGCCCAGCGGATCGGCATCGCCCGGGCGATCGCCAGTGACCCGCAGGTGGTGATCTGCGACGAGGCGGTTTCCGCCCTGGATGTGTCGGTGCAGGCCCAGGTGCTCGACCTGCTGAAGGAGCTGCAGCGCGATTTCGCGTTCAGCTACGTCTTCATCTCCCACGACCTGGCGGTGGTCCGGCAGGTCGCCCACTGGGTGTGTGTGATGCGCGGGGGTCGGATCGTGGAGCAGGGGAATCGGGACCGGGTGTTCACCGATCCCCAGCACGACTACACCCGCGCCCTGCTGGACGCCGTGCCGGTGATCCCGGCGGAGTGGGATGCCGAACGGCAGGGTGGCGGCCCCACGCCACCCTGATCACGCCTGGCGAGGCCACGCGTCGTGTGAGAACTCAACCCTGGAAGGAGAATCCGTGTCCGACGATCGGAGCAACGGAGGTGCCGACGCCGAACTGGAGCGGCTGTACGGCGAGGAGTGGCAGTGGCGCCGGGAGGAGCTCGGCACCCAGTACTCGTGGATGTCGGACGAGACCGACGCCTTCCTCCCCGACATCGGGCCCGAGGCCCAGCAGCGGCGCCTGGAACGGTGGGAACAGACCCATGGAGCGGTCAGTGCGATCGAGCCGGAAAGCCTGTCCCCGGCGGCGCGCAGCGACCGGGCGGTCTACCTCGACCAGCTGGAGGTGTTGATCAACCAGCAGCGCTTCCGCACCTTCGAGGCGCCGGCGAACGCGGACTCCTCGTTCTGGAACGAACTGATCGAGCGGACACGGAAACCGATCGCCGAGATGGCGCGCGCCCGCAACCACGTGGCCCAGCTCCGTGACGTGCCGCGATGGATCGAGCAGCACATCACGAACATGCGGGCCGGTCTGCAGCGCGGCTACGGTCCGCCGCGGGTGACGATGCTGGGTCGGGAGGCCACCGCCCGGACCGTGGCGGAGGAGTCCGACCCCGCCACGCTCGCCTTCGTCACCGCACTGGAATCCCTGCCGACGAACCAGCCGGAGCGGGACGTGTTGATCACGGCGGCCACCGAGGTGGTCGTCGATCACGTGCAGCCCGCGTACGCGGCCCTGTTGGACTTCCTGGTCGAGGAGTACCTGCCGAACCTGCCCGAGGCGCTGGCCGCCTGCGAGATCGTGGGTGCGGACTACTACCGGGCCCAGCTCCGCGAGTTCACCACCCTCGACCTGGGCCCGGAGGAGATCCACGAGATCGGACTGCGGGAAGTCGCCGGGATCCGGGCCGAGATGGCCGAGATCGCGAACGAGCTCGGCTACGACGACGACGTCGAGGCCCTGCTCGCCTTCATGCGGACGGACCCACAGTTCTACGTCGACGAACCGGAGGACCTGCTCCGCGAGGCCGCCTGGCAGGCGAAGAAGTTCGACGCCGTGGTGCACCGCTACTTCGGCCGGGTGCCGCGGATGCGCTTCGCCATCGTCGAGCCGCCGCCGGACCTTGCCCCGTTCTACACCTTCGGCCGGGGCGGGATCGACACCTACACGCTGAACACCTACAGCCTGCCGGACCGGCCGCTCTACTCCCTGCCGGCCCTCACCCTGCACGAGGCGGCTCCCGGACACGCCTTCCAGACCCCGTTGTCACTGGAGCAGACCCAGCATCCCGAGTTCCGCCGGATGACCTACATCTCCGCCTTCGGGGAGGGCTGGGCGCTCTACTGCGAACGCCTCGGCGTGGAGATGGGCATCTACGCGACGCCGTACGAGCGGATGGGGATGCTGTCGTACCAGATGTGGCGGGCGGTCCGGCTGGTGATCGACCCCGGCCTGCACGCCCTCGGGTGGACCCGGGACGAGGCGCAGGACTTCCTGCGCCGCAACACCGCCATCGGCGAGCACGAGATCATCACCGAGGTGGACCGCTACATCGCCTGGCCGGGGCAGGCGACCTCGTACTACCTCGGGCAGTTGACGATCATGGAACTGCGGGCGAAGGCCGAGACGGCCCTCGGTGCCGCCTTCGACCTCCGCTGGTTCCACGACCAGGTGCTGTCCCTGGGGTCGGTGCCGCTCAGTGTGCTGCGCACCGAGATCGACCGTTTCATCGAACGCGGCGGGACCTCCCCGTTCGCCGAGGAGGCATTATGACCAACCAACCCACTGCCATCACCGGCGCCATCCTGCTGGACGGGGAGTCGCGGGAGCCGCGGCGCGGCACCATCCACCTGGCCGACGGGGTGATCACCGGGATCGATGGCACAGTGCCGACCGGACCGAACGTGATCGACGCCGCGGGACGTACGGTCGTGCCCGGGTTGATCGACGCACACTTCCACGCGTACGCGGCGGAGCTGGATGCGATCCGCTTCGACTCCTACCCGTTGAGTTACGTCGCGTTGAAGGCGGGACGGCGGCTCGGTTCCGCGTTGCGACGGGGTTTCACCACGGTGCGCGACGTGGCCGGCGGGGACTTCGGGCTGCGCCATGCCGCCCTGGACGGACACTTCGCCTCGCCCGACTACCTCTACACCGGTCCGGCGCTGAGCCAGACCGGCGGCCACGGCGACGGTCGGCTCCCGGACCGCGACCTGTGTGCCGGACACCGACACATGGGCGAGGTGGTCGACGGGGTGGACAACCTGCGGGCGGTGGTCCGTGAGCGACTGCGGACCGGCGCCCACGCGATCAAGATCATGGCCTCCGGTGGGGTCGCCTCACACGGCGACCCGTTGCGGATCCCGCAGTACTCGCTGGAGGAGATCGCGGTGGTCTGCGAGGAGGCCAACCGGCGGGGCAGCTATGTGGCGGCGCACGCGTACACCGCCGAGGCGGTGAGCCGGGCAGTGCAGCAAGGGGTGCGGTCGGTGGAACACGGCAACCTGATCGACGCCGACACGGCGCAGGTGATGGCCGAGCACGGCGCCTACCTGGTGCCGACCCTGGTCGCCTACGACGCGATGGACCGGCGGGCGGACGAAGCGGGGATGACCCCCGACGGGCGGGCCAAGAACACGATGGTGCTTGGGGCGGGCAAGGAGGCGGTCGCCCTGGCCGAGGCGGCGGGTGTGCCCGTCGGGTTCGGCACCGACCTGATGGGGGACCTCGGGGACGACCAGTTGATCGGATTGCGGCTGCAGGCCGATGTGCAGGGAGCCTGGGGCACCCTGCACAGCGCCACCGCCGTGAACGCCCAGCTCCTCCGACTGGAGGATCGCGGGTTCCTCGCCGCTGGACAGCGAGCCGACCTGCTCCTGCTCGACGGTGACCTGCTGGCCGAGGAGTCCCTGCTCTGGGACGAGAACCGCCCGCGTACCGTGATCCAGCAGGGTCGAGTGATCGGCGGCGAGGCGTGACCGGCGGATTCCCGGCCGACGGTCTGCATACCGTCGATTACCACACGGCTGGCGAGCCGTTCCGGATCGTCGAGGCCGGACTGCCCGAGATCGCCGGGGACACCGTCGCGGCCCGTCGAGTCACCGCCCAACAGAGCCCGGAGGTCGACCTGTACCGCCAGGTGCTGGTGTCCGAGCCCCGCGGCCACGCCGACATGTACGGCGGGTTCCTGGTTCCGCCGGACGACGCCGGTGCCGACCTCGGGGTGCTGTTCTGGCACAAGGACGGCTACTCCACTGCCTGCGGCCACGGCACCATCGCCCTGGGCATCTGGGCGGTCGAGACCGGCCGGGTGCCGGCCGAGCCGGACGGGGACACGGATGTGGTCATCGATGTCCCGTCCGGGCGGGTCCGGGCCACGGTGACCTGTGTGGACGGGGTTCCGCAGCACGCGACCTTCACCAATGTCGCCTCCTGGGTGGTCGCACAGGGGGTCGAGATCGTCACCACGCGAGGCGCCGTCGCGGTCGACATCTCCTACGGGGGGGCCTTCTACGTGTCGGTGCCGGCGGAGTCAGTGGGGTTGGCGGTGGTCCCGGAGCACTACCAGGAGTTGATCACCATCGGCCGGGAGATCAAGTGGGCGTTGAACGAGTCCGAGTTCGCCCAGCACGCGGATCCGCGGCTGTCCGGGATCTACGGGACCATCCTTTACGACGACCTGGGCCGAACGGCGGAGGGCCCGCACCAGCGCAACGTGACCGTCTTCGCCGACGGGGAGGTGGACCGCTCCCCGTGCGGGTCCGGGACTTCCGCCCGGATCCCCCTGCTGGTCGCGGAGGGCCGGCTCCACGACGATGAGGTGCTCACCCACGACTCGATTGTCGGTACCCGCTTCACCGCCCGAGTGGCCGAGCACGTCGACGCCGACGGCCGCCCGGCCGTGATCCCGACCGTCACCGGCCGCGCCTCCCGTACCGGCGAGCACCGCTTCGTGCTGTCCCCCGACGACGAGGTCGGCCCCGGGTTCCTGCTTCGCTGATCGGCGGTTCCGACAGGCTCCACCGGCGGAGGTCGGGCCTCCGATTCGACGGTGGTCGAATGGTGATCGCCTCCTCTTGATCACGCTGTGGGCAGACCTACTGTCGGCCCCACACCAACGACAGGAAGAAGATCATCATGAATGGATCGAACATGATCAAGCGGGTGCTGATCGGCGCCGTGGCCACCACCGCTCTCCTCGGAGGTGCCGCGGTGGCTTCTCCCACGACTGCCGACGCCGGTACGCGGGTGACGAGTACGGGCCACCAGGAGGGGCCCGGGACCACGGGCTTCATCAACTGGGGTTGCACGATCAACGCCGACAACGTGAACTTCCGCGACCGGAACGGCAACTCGCTGGGCCAGGTCCACCGCGGCCAGAAGATGAACGTCTACCCGGAGCATGTGGGCCTGTGGGTCGGGGGCTATCTCTGGGGCGACGACCGCTACGTGTACGTGTACCGGGTGTTCGTGGACTGCTGAGCCGAACCGGACCGAAGGGGCCCGGGATCAGTCGAGAGGATCGCGGAGGATCGGGCAGGACATGCAGCGAGGGCCGCCCCGGCCCGAGCCCAGCTCGGAGCTGGACAGCCCGATCACCTCGATCCCCGCCTCCTCGAGGCGGGCGTTGGTCTCGGTGTTCCGCTCGTACGCGATGGCGACCTTGGGGGCCACGGCCAGGGTGTTGTTGCCGTCGTCCCACTGCTCGCGCTCGGCGGTGACCGGGTCCAGGCCGGTGTCGATCAGGTGCAGTTGGTCGATGCCCATCGCATCGGCGGCCGCGTCCAGGAAGTGTCGTGGCTCGCTGACCACCAGGTCCCCGTCCGCCGGGGTGAGGGTGTAGGCCTCCAGCCGGTGCGCCACGTTCGGGTACATCACGATCTTGTCCGTGTCGACCATGGTGCAGATCGTGTCCAGGTGCATGGTGGCCCGGTCCTGGTCGATCGGCACCGCCAGGATGCTGCGGGCGAGGTCGTTCTGGAAGGCCAGCCGGGCGAGGCGCTCCACCCCGGCCGGGGTGGTCCGCTGCCCGACCCCGATCGCCAGCACCCCGTCGGAGAGGCACAGGATGTCGCCACCCTCGAGGTTCTCCTGCTCCCACCCGTACAGCCGCTCCACGTCACGGAAGCGGGGATGGAAGGTGTAGATCAACTCGGTGAGCTGGGTCTCCCGGGTCCGGGCCGGCATGGCCAGCGAGGTGACGACGGCCCGGTTGCCGATCCAAGTGCTGGAGTCGCGGGTGAACAGGAGGTTGGGCAGCGGGTCGATGATGAACTCGTCGTGGGCGAGCATGGCCGTCACGAGGGTCCGGGTGCCGCTGATCTCGTCGTTGCGCAGGCCGGCCATCAGCAGGTCGGCGAGCTCGACCGGATCCAATTCAGTGAGCCGGTCGCGCAGGTAGCGGCGCAGTTGATCACCGAAGCGCAGGTCGGTCAGGGTCAGGTCGACGGCCTGGGCGCGAGCCACGTCGTGGGCCAGGGTCTCGATCAGCAGTTCGGCGAGGTACAGCACCTCGACGTCGCGGGAGCGCAGCGCATCGGCGAAGGCGTCGTGCTCGGCCTGAGCGCGGTCCACCCAGGGGATCCCGTCGAACAGCAGGTCGTCGTTGTTGCGCGGGGTGAGCCGACGCAACTCGTTGCCGGGTCGGTGCAACAGCACGGTCCGCAGGCGCCCCACCTCGGAGCGCACACCGGTGGTCAGGGCAGGAGCGACAGTGCTCGGGTGGTCCGCAGTCATGGCTGTGACCCTAGCGACCAGTCGGACCGGACGCGAGACGCTATAGCCTTGTCCCCGTGTCCACCACCCCAGTCGTCGCCTGCATCATCCCGGCCAAGGACGAACAGGAGCGCATCAGCGCGACGGTCACCGCTGCCCAGACGTTGCCCGGGGTGTCGCTGGTGATCGTGTGTGACGACGGGAGTACGGACGCGACCGGGCAGTACGCCGCGGCGGCTGGGGCCGTGGTGGTGTCCCACCGACGCAGCCGCGGCAAGGCGGCCGCGCTGGAGTCGGGGGTGAACGCGCTCGGCGTGCTGGAGCAGCGGGACAAGCGCGACCAGGCCGCTCTGCTGCTCCTGCTGGACGCGGACCTGGCCGACAGCGCCGCCCGTGCCCAGCCGCTGATCGCCCCGGTGGCCACCGGGGAGGCCGACCTATCCATCGGCGTGTTGCCCGAGCAGCAGACCCCGGACGGGTCGCCCGCCGGTGGATTCGGCCTGGTGATGCGGACCGCCGCATCCGGCATCGACGAGCTCACCGGCTGGACCCCGCAGGCGCCGCTGTCCGGCCAGCGCTGCCTGACCCGCGGCGCGTTCGAGTTGGCCAGCCCACTCGCGGCCGGATTCGGCGTCGAGGTCGGAATGACCGTCGACGTGCTCCGGGCCGGACTGCAGGTGCGCGAGGTGCCGGTCGACCTGCGCCACCGCGCCTCGGGTTCCGACCTCGCCGGCCAACTGCACCGGGCCAAGCAGTTGAAGGACGTCACCCGGGCGTTGGCCGCCCGTGGACTGGTTCGCGCCCGGATGGATGCAGCGGGCGGCGTCACCGGCCTGTTCAGGCGGCCCGGGAAACGATGACCACGACGCCCAGCGAAGAGCAGCAGCGCACGCCGTACGCCCCCACCCGGTGGCACCGGGACCACCGATTCGCGATGGTGGGCATCATCGGCGCGACCGTACTGACCCTCATCGCCGGCTTCCTCGGCCCCTCGGTGGTCACGCTGACGCTCGGGCCGCGCGAATCCCTGCTGCCGCCCTGGTACCTGCCGGCCGGCGTGGTCGAGCCGAACGAGTGGGTGGTCTCCACCCTGGTCTGGGTCGCGATCATCATCGGCGCGATCGGCCTCGGCATCGGGATGCGGGCCCTCGCCGATGGCTGGCTGCCACGGGTGAAGCGACTGTTCGCCCTCGGCACCGGACTCTCCCTGATCACCATCACCGTGCCGCCGCTCACCTCCGCCGACGTGCTGATGTACGCGGCGTACGGTCGGCTGCAGGCGATCGGCAAGGACCCGTACGACATCACCCCGGCCGAGATCTACCGGGGCCAGTTCGACCCGGTGCTGCGCTGGACCGAGCGCCCGTGGCAGGACACCCCCAGCGTGTACGGGCCGATCGCCTCCTGGACCCAGTTGATGGCGAACAAGCTCGGTGGCGAGAACATGCACGACATCGTCTTCTGGCTCCAAGTCGCGACCGTGCTGCCTTTCATCCTGGTCGGTGCCGGCGTGGTGTTCTTCCTGGCCAAGGGCGACCCCACCCGGCAGGCCCGGGCGGCGCTGTTCACCATCGCCAACCCGTGCCTGATCTGGGCCGTGGTCGCGGCGGCGCACAACGAGGCGCTGTCGGTGATGTTCGCCGTACTGGCGTTGATGATGGTCCGCCGCAGCCCCTTCCTGGCCGGGATCGGGATCGGCCTCGCCGGCTGCGCGAAACTCAGTATCGGCCTGTACGGGCTCGGCATGCTCTGGGCCTATCGACGAGAACCCAAGAAGGCGATCCTGCTCTGTCTCGGTACGTCGATACCGATGGGGTTGGCCTACGTCGTGTGGGAACCGCAGGCCTTCTTCCAGGTGCTCCGCAACGGCGGCTACGTCTCCGTGGGGTCCTGGGCCAATCCCGTCTTCCGTTTCTTCGACCTGTTCACCGAGGCCGTCACCGCGAAGATCATCGTCGGGGTGTTCTCGTACACGATGTTGATCGTCTTCATCTGGCTGCTGGCCAAGGTGATCCCGTGGTCGGCCGCCCCCGGCCTGGCCGCGGGTGCGGACCCGAAGCACGACCCGCTAACGGTGGCGTTGCGGACCACGCTGGTGCTCTCGGTCGCCTGGCTGGTGACGGCGATGTACACGCTGTCGTGGTACGACCTGATGGCCTGGGTGCCGATGGCGGTGCTGGCCGCGAACCGGCTGGACAAGATCATGTTGATCCGGATCGCGCCGCTCTCGCTCGCTTACGTCCCGGGCCGCGCGCTGGAATTCGGCCCCGCCCTGGACTTCTTCGCGATGCGGATCCGGGACACCGTCTCCCCGGTGATCCAGATGGGCGTCCTGGTGGCGCTGGTGCTGTGGTTCCGGCAGCAGCGCAAGGCCGACAAGGAGGCGGTGGTCGGCGCAGACCCCGAACCGGCCCTGGACCGTACGCCCGCCGACTGACCCCAATCAGGTCTGGAGGGCGGGTACGGGTCAGGGGGACACCAGTGGTGGGTGCAGGTCCTTCATGGTGAACTGCTGCCGCCGCCGGACCGCGAGAATGCACAACGCCAACGCGGTGACCGCACAGACGGCCAGGATCACCACGTCGCGAATCAGGTGGCTGGTCAGGCCGCCGGAGATGCCGATCCGGAAGCCGTCGATCAGGTAGGTCATCGGCATGAAGGTCGAGATCACCCGGAAGAAGTCCGGCAGGATGTCGGGTGGGTAGGTCCCGCCGGACGCGGTGAGCTGCACGATCAGCCAGACCAGCAGGATCGATGATCCCGGTGTGCCCAGGGCCGTACGCAGCAGGTGGGCGATGGCCGAGAAGGCGACCGCGCCGAGGGCCACCAGGCCGATCGTTGCCAACGGTCTCGCCGGGGCGAGGTCCAGGAACACCCAGACCGAACCCAGCATCAGCCACCCGGCCAGTACCGCGATGGTGCCGATCGGGAGCCAGCCGCTGATGGCCTGCCGCAGGGCGCTGGCGCGGCCGGCCAGAGCGCGTCCGGTGATCGGCCGGACCACCAGGAAGACCGAGATGCCGAACACCCACAGGGCGATCGAGAAGAACATCGGGGCGAGGCCGCGACCGTAGTAGGTGGCGGGGTTCTCCACCGACATCGTCACGTCGGTCGGGGACGCGAGCACTTGGGCCGCATCGTCGCGATCCTCCGAGCTGAGCGCCGGGATCCGCTGGACCCCGTCATCCAGTCCGGTGGCGAGCTCCGTCGCCCCGGACTTCAGGTCGGTCATGCCCTGGTCGAGATCTGCGGCGCCGGTGGCCAGGGTGCCGAGTCCCCTGTGCAGTTCGGTCGCGCCGGTCGACAGGCTGGTCGCGCCGTCGGCGGCGTCGGAGATTCCGCTGGCCAGCTGGTTCGCCCCGGTGGAGGCGCTGGAGATGCCGGTGGACAGGTCCTCCGCTCCACTGGCCACCGAGTGCGCCCCGTTGTTCAGGGTGGTCAGCTTCTTCTTCCCGGTGGTGATCTTCTCCTGCAGGTCACTCTCCTGGCCGGCCGCGGTGTTGATCCGATCGACGACCGTGTCCGCCCGCTCGGCGTGCTGCGCGATCTCGTCGGCGCGGCCGGTGGCGGTGTCCAGCCGGTCGGTGACGCGTTGGTAGGCGGGATCGTCGGCCAGTTCGGGGTACTTCTCCGCCAGCGCCGCGACGTCGCTGTCGACCTGCGCCAGGTCGCTCGCCACGGAGTCGCTCGCTCCCGTCGCCTTGTCGGTGATGGTGCTGAGACGTTCGGCCGCGGACTCGGCGTCCGCAGCGATCTTGGGCAGCGCCTGCTCGATGGTGGTGAGCGGCGGTAACACCGTGTCGTTGAGTTGTTGGGTGCCGTCGGCCACCTGGCCCGCCCCCGTGGCGAGATCACCGGCGCCGGAGTCCAGGGTGGTGAGGCCGGCGGCGAGGTCGGTGGATCCCTGCTTGGCCGTGCCGAGGCCGTCAGCCAGGGTCCCGGCCCCCGTGGCGAGCTGACCGGCCCCGGTCCTTGCATCTTTGGCGCCCTTGCTCAACCCGGCCGATCCCGACTTCGCCCTGGCCAGACCGTCGGCCAATGTGCCGGCACCGTCGGCGGCGTCCTGCATCCCGGAGCGGATCTCGGCCAGGTTTGCGAACACCGCCTTGAAGTACGCCTCCACGGCGGCGTGGTCGACCGCCTGCGCGATGGAGTCCTGGGCCGAGTTGGTGATCGACCCGATCACGAACCCGTTCGCGTCATTGCGACGCAACTCGATGTCGGCGCGTTCGGGGTTCGAACTCTGACCGCTGGTCAGGTTGGCGGAGAAGTCTGACGGGACGTGCACCGTGAGGTAGTAGTCGCCCTCGCGCAGTCCGCGTTCGGCTTCGGCGGCGTCCACCTCGTGCCAGTCGAAACTGTCCCCGGCGACCAGGTTCTCGGTGAAATCGTCGCCGGCGGAAATGGTGCTCCCGTCGTACTCGACGGCCCGGTCCTCGTTGACGACGGCGACCGGCAGCCGGTCGAGGCGGCCGTACGGGTCCCAGTTCGCGGTCAGGTAGATGGCCCCGTAGAGCAGCGGCACGAGCAGGACGAAGATCAGGGCGATCTTCGGTAGCGGGCCCCGGAACCGGCGGAGCTCGAAGCGGGCTTGGCTGGACAGTGGAAAGGCCATGATCAACTTTCCTCCGATTCGGTCCGGGAGGGTTGGGTACGGGCGTGGTCGTTCTTCAGGACGTGGACGAGTGCGTCAGCGGGGACCGGGGTGCGGTCGGTCGTGGTGGCGACCACGGTGATCCCGGTGGCGGCGAGAGCGGTGAGGGTGTTGAGCACGGTGCGTTGGTCGGCCAGGTCGAGTCCGCGGTCGAGATCGTCCAGGAGCAGCAACCGGGGACGGCGCAGACACGCCAGGGCGACCACGAGCAGGGTGGTCTCGAGGGCCGGCAGCGCGTCGACGAGTTGATCACGGTCTAGCACGAGGTCGAGTTGCTCGGCCACGCCGGTGAACTCCACCTTCCCCGTCCGGGGGTGCAGGCCGTCGATCAGGGACCGCTCGATGATCGAGTCGGCGACCGTGAGTTGCCCCTCCAGGTCGACGAGCCCGGACACTCGCGCGAGAGCGCTGATCGCCTGGACCCGGCGCGGTGCGCGGATCCCGTCGATGCCGTCGATCGAGAGTTCTCCGGAGAGCCCTCGCATCCGTCCGCACAAGCTGAGCAGCAGGGCGGACCGGCCGGACCCGGACGGACCGCAGATGACCCCCAGACGGTCCCGGTCCACGGTCAGGGACACGTCGGTGAAGACGGTCCCGTGTCGGGTGTCGAGGGCGAGGTCGCCGGCCCGGATGCTCGGTTCCTCGGTGCGGTCCACCTCTTCGTCGCCGGCCACCGGTTCGCTGGCCGCGTGCTCGGGCCGTACCGCGTGCTCGGGCCGTACCGGGTCACCCTCAGTTCCCCGGCTGCAGGTGGTTTCGAGAGGCTCAACGAGCGGAGTCCGCTCGGGCTGGACCGGGTGCTCGGGGGCGGCCTCGGGGGCCGCATGGCGCGGTTGGGCGGACTGCTCCTCGATCGGATCGGTCATGGCAGCAGGCTCCGGACGATGTGGGCGAGGGTCGTTGCGACCAGTTCGGTCGGCATGCTCGCCGAGGACGCGGCTCGCTCCACGGCCAGGCTGGTGACGGTGACCAACAGCAGGTTGGCGGCCATCTGGCAGTGTGTCCGATCCGTGGTTCCGAGCAGGTTCCGGTCGGCCAGGATCTCGGCCAGGTCGTTGCGCTGCTGCTCCCGGATCTCGGCGTAGGCGGACGCGAGTTCGGCGTCGACCTGCGCGATGTGGCGGAACTCGGCCAGCAGCAGCGGCCAACGGACCTCCCCGGTGACCAACGCGGTCAGGTCGTCGACCAGGCCCTGTCGGTCGCTCCCGTCCGGTGCCTCGAAGGAGTTGATCAAGGTCAGTGACCAGTGCGCGAACCGTTCGGCGCAGACCCGGCCGAAGAGTTCCGGCTTCCCGCCGAAGTTGGAGTAGACGGCCCCCTTGGTGAACCCGGCCGCCGTGGCGATGTCGGCGATCGTGGTGGCCTGGTAGCCGGAAGACTCGAAAGCTCGGGTGGCGGCCGCCAGGACCTGTGCCCGGACGTCGGTGCGGCGCGGGCGGGTCCGCGGCACCTGCTGCGGTATGGGGTCGTGCCGGTGTGCTGTGCTCATCGTCCACCTGTCGATACTCTAGGTACTGAATACCTAGAGTATCCAAATCTCAGCCGGGCGCAACTCCCGCCAGATGCCGATCGATCTCGGCCAGCAGCGGCTCCTGTTCGGCCGCCGGGAGGAAGGCGCAGCGGACGCCGGCGCGGGCCAACTCGGCGGCGCCGGCCTCGTCCAGGTCGAGCAACCCCGCCGCCAACTCGTACTCCCGATTGAGGGTGGTGCCGAACATCGGCGGATCGTCGGAGTTGAGGGTGACCACCACCCCGTGCTCGACCATCGTCCGGATCGGGTGCTCGGCCAGGTCGGTCACCGCCCCGGTCGCCAGGTTGGAGGTCAGGCTGACCTCCACCGGGATCCGGTGCTCGGCCAGGTGGGCGATCAGCTCCGGGTCCTGGCTGGCGGAGGTGCCGTGTCCGATCCGCTCGGCGCCGAGGTCGTTCAGCGCGTCCCAGATGGTCTGCGGCCCGGTGGTCTCGCCGGCGTGCGGAACGCTGTGCAGCCCGGCCGCCCGGGCCGCGTCGAAGTGCGGCTTGAACTGGGGTCGGGGGACACCGATCTCGGGCCCGCCGAGGCCGAACCCGACCAGGCTGGACGGGCCGTGCTCCAGGGCGATCCGCAGGGTCTCGTCGGCCGCCGGGATGCCCGCCTCACCGGGGATGTCGAAGATCCACCGGGCCTGGATGCCGAGGTCTCGTTCCGCCGCCGTACGGGCGTCCTCGATCGCCTCGATGAAGGCCTCCGGAGCGATCCCGGTACCGGTGTTGCTGCGATTCACCGAGGTGTACGGGGTCACGGTCACCTCCGCGTAGCGCACCTGCTGCGCGGCCAGGTCGGCGAGGACCTGACGGGTCAGCAGGTGCACGTCGTCGGCGTCGCGGACCAGGTCGACCACGGACAGGTACACCTCGATGAAGTGCGCGAAGTCAGTGAAGGTGAAGTACCGGGCCAGCGCCTCCGGGTCGGTCGGTACGGTGCCCGGGTAGCGCTGGGCGAGCGCACCCAACGTTGTGGCAGACACCGAACCGACGTGGTGAACGTGCAACTCGGCCTTCGGCAGTGCGGACAGGAACGCGGCGGAGGCAACCATGGCCCCAGTCTGGCGAGCAACGGCACGGGTTGTCGAGGACGATTCTCCGGCGGAGCCCTGCGCAGCGGGCGCAGCAGACCGGCTCGCCACGCCCTGTTCAGCCGGGTTGGCCCTTCCCTCGCGCCGCCGGCGCGGGAGTGAGTGGGGCGATCTCGGACTCGGTGTCCAACTGCTCGGCCATGGCATGCAGGAAGGTGCTCACGGCGGTCCGGGACGGAGTCGGTATCTCACCGGCGATCTCCGCCATCCGGGCGTGCATGTGACCCAGCCGTTCCCGGATCTCCTCGTGCGCGTGCTCGGTCGCGACGAGCACCAGAGAGCGTCGGTCGCTGGGATGGGGGACCCGGTCGAGGTGGCCCGAGGCGGTCAGCCGGTCCAGCAGCTTCGTGGTGGAGGCAGTCGAGATCTGCAGGTGGTCGGCCAGCACCCGCGGGGTGACGGGGGTGCGTCGTCGCTCGGCCGCGATCACCAATTGCAGGGCCTGCAGGTCGGTGCCGTTCATGGCCATGCTGGCACTCACCCGGCGGCGCATCGCCTGGTCGGCCCGGCGGAAGGCGCGCAGGGACTCCAGTACGGCCACCACGTCGGGGTCGTCGTACCAGTAGTGCTCCGGAATTTCGGGGGGCAGGGCCATGGCTCCTATGCTAGCGTATCTAGTTACTAGGCGGGCTAGTGAAAAGAGGGATGATGTATCGACCGCAGCCGAACCGTACGCCGACGCAGTGTACGGACTCCGACCGGGTCGTGCTCCTGGACGAGTCCGGCAGACCCCGCGGGTCGGCCCCGCGATCCGGCGTGCACCACGAGCAGACCCCGTTGCACCGGGCCTTCTCCTGCTACCTGGTGAACGACCGCGGCGAAATGCTGCTCACCCGGCGGGCGCTGACCAAGGTGGCGTGGCCCGGCGTGTGGACGAACTCCTTCTGTGGTCATCCCCGCCCCGAGGAGGCCTGGGTCGACGCCGTACGCCGCTACGGAAAGCACGAACTGGGTACAGAGGTGACGGAGGCACAGATGCTGCTGCCCGATTTCCGCTACCGCGCCATCGATCCCGGGGGAGTGGTGGAGAACGAGATCTGCCCGGTGTTCGGTGCCCGCGGCACCGCTGCACTTGACCCGAACCCCGATGAGGTGGCCGAGCACCGCTGGGTCCCGATCGTCGACCTCGGCCGCCTGGTCGGGCTCGCGCCGTGGTTGCTCAGTCCGTGGTTCGTCCAGCAGGTCCGAGCCCTGTCCGAGGGGTCCGTGACGGCTCCGCTCGACGAGGGTGGGCCCGCCGCGGACATCGTCAGGTCGCTTCGATGAGTACGCCGGACGAAGTGGTGGCCGACTTCCTCGCCCGCGGTCGCAGCGGAGGACGGTTGCACCCGCGCTACGCCGAACTCTGGGACGACCTGGCCCGCACCGCGAGTGGTGGGAAGCGATTCCGGCCGGCCCTGCTGATGGCCGTCCACGACCTGCTCGGTGGAACCGTTGGGGAGGTGGCCGCCGAGGTCGCCGGTGCGGTCGAACTGCTGCACACCGGGTTCCTGATGCACGATGACGTGATCGACGGCGATCGAACCAGGCACGGTCGGCCCAATGTGTCGGGGTCGGCTGCGGCCCGCGCCCGGATGATGGGTGCCGACCCCGCCGAAGAACGGCTCTGGGCCGACACAGCTGGCATTCTCGCCGGCGACCTGGCCTTGATCGGAGCCGTCCGGACGGTGGCCCTGAGCGGTGCCCGGTCGGAGACCGTAGGACGACTGCTGGACCTGCTGGATGCGGCGGTCCATGCCAGCGCGGCCGGTGAACTCCGTGACGTTCAGCTGCCCCTGGACGGTAGGGATGACGCCACGGTGGCCGAAGTCCTCGCGGTGGCAGAGCTCAAGACCGCCGCCTACTCCTTCCAGTTGCCGCTGCAGGCGGGCGCCGTCCTGGCCGGGGCAGCAGACGAACTGGTTGTCGGGCTTGGGGAGTTGGGTCGCCTGCTCGGGGTCGCCTACCAACTGCAGGACGACCTGCTCGGCATGTTCGGCGACGAGGAGCGGGTGGGCAAGAGTGTGCGCTCCGACCTCCGGGAGGGAAAACGCACGCCGTTGATCGTCCATGCCAGCAGCACTTCCTGGTGGCCGACCATCGCCTCCTGCGTGGAGGGCGGCGGTGCCAGTGACGACGAGGTCGCCCTGGTCCGTTCGACCCTGGAGGCCTGCGGTTCACGGACCTTCGTCGAGGATCTGGCCGAGCGACACCTGGGGGCGGCTTGGTCACTGGCGGACGAGATCGGCCTGCCCGACTCGTTCCTCGACGACGTGGTCACCCTTACCCGGGGCCAGAGCCGGAGCGTGGCCGCATGACGACCCACCGCATGACCACCCTCGGCGCCGACGCCGTACGGATCGACCCGACCTATGACAAGGTGGCCAGCCGGAGCGCGGCCGCGGTGATCTCCGGCTACTCGACCTCCTTCTCCCTCGCCTGCCGGTTGTTGCGCGCACCGGTCCGGGACGCGATCCGCAATGTCTACGGGGTAGTGCGGATCGCCGACGAGGTGGTGGACGGGCCCGTCGGCACCGACACCGACCGGGCGGCACGGGTGCTCCATGACCTGGAGCAGGAGACCCGGTCCGCACTGCACACCGGGCACAGCACGAACCTCGTGGTGCACGCCTTTGCCGCGACCGCCCGGAGCTGCGGGATCGAGGAGGAGTTGATCACGCCCTTCTTCGACTCGATGCGCACCGACCTGCTCGTCACCGAGCACGACCAGCGGAGCCTGGCCCGCTACATCCACGGCTCGGCCGAGGTGGTGGGCCTGATGTGCCTGAAGGTCTTCCTCGCCGCGCCGGATGCCGCCGGTGCACCCGACTACGCCAGCTTGGCGCCGGGGGCCCGTGCTCTGGGGGCGGCCTTCCAGAAGATCAACTTCCTCCGCGACCTCGGGGCCGACCAGGACGGACTGGGGCGGATCTACTTCCCCGGGGTCGATGTCGAGCACCTGGACGGCAGTCGGGTGGTGGGGTTGCTGGACGAAATCGAGTCCGACCTGGCCGCGGCCTCGGTCGCGATCGACCAGTTGCCAAGGAGCAGTCGACGCGCCGTCCGGGTGGCCCACGACTTCTTCGCCACCCTGACCGATCGGGTCCGCGCCACTCCGGTCGAGCAGCTGCGGCACACTCGGGTCAGCGTTCCGTCCGCGACCAAGGCGCGGATCGTGCTGGCCGCCCAGCTCCGGGCAGGGCGGGCGTGAGCCGGGCGGGCGGCCGTGGTGAGCCGGAACGGGTGGCGATCATCGGTGGCGGTATCTCCGGTCTCGCGACCGCGGCTCTGCTGGCGAACCGCGGCCATTCGGTCGACCTGCTGGAACAGCACGACAGCCTGGGCGGTCGGGCGGGATCGTGGCAGGCCGACGGATTCCGCTTCGACACCGGTCCCTCGTGGTACCTGATGCCGGAGGTCTTCGACCACTTCTTCCGGCTGCTGGGAACCACGGCCGCGGCCGAGTTGGACCTGGTCCGGCTGGACCCGGGCTATCGGGTGATCTTCGAGAGCGGAGCCGAACCGGTGGACGTCCGGCCCGACCGGGCGCACAACGTCGACCTCTTCGAGCAGATCGAGCCGGGCGCGGGGGCCAGGCTGGAGGGCTATCTGGACTCGGCCCGACACACCCACGATGTGGCGCTGCGCCGGTTCCTGTACACCACGTTCCAATCCCCGCTGACGCTGTTTCACCCGGAAGTGATCAGGGGCGCGGCACGGTTGGCCCGTGGTCTGTTCGAGCCGCTGGACCGCTTCATCGGCCGGCACTTCGCCGACCAGCGGCTGCGTCAGCTCCTGGGCTATCCGGCCGTCTTCCTCGGTACCTCCCCGGATCGGGCCCCGAGCCTGTTCCACCTGATGAGCAGCCTGGACCTGGTCGACGGGGTGCTCTACCCGCAGGGCGGGATGGTCCGAGTGATCGAGGCGATCACCCGACTGGCGGAGCAGGCGGGCGCACGACTGCACACCGGGTCCCGGGTGACACAGATCCGCACGGCCCGGCCGGGTCGCGCTCGCGCACGGGTTCGGGGGGTGCGCTACACCGACCGGGCCGGCTCCGATGTCGAGTTGGCGGCGGAGGTCGTCGTCGGTGCCGGCGACCTGCACGACCTGGAGACCCGGTTGCTGCCGCGGGAGTTGCAGAGCCACCCGCAGCGGCGGTGGGACCGGCGCGAATCCGGCCCGGGCGCCGTCCTCGCCTGTCTCGGCGTACGGGGTGCAGTGCCCGAACTGGCCCACCACTCCCTGCTGTTCACCCGGGACTGGGAGCGCAACTTCGCCGATCTCCGTGGACCCGGGGCCCGGATTCCGGACCCGGCGTCGCTGTACGTGTGCCGGCCCTCGGCGACCGATCCGTCGGTGGCCCCCGACGGCGCGGAGAACCTCTTCGTCTTGGTCCCCGTGCCGGCCGATCCCGAGATCGGTCGGGGTGGGCGGGAGGGCTCGGGGGATGTGGCCGTCGAGGCCACGGTGGACCGGGCCATCGACCAGATCTCCAGCTGGGCCAAGATCCCCGACCTGGCCGAGCGGGTCGTGCTGCGTCGTACCACCGGCCCCGCCGACTTCGTCGACGCCTTCCAGTCCTGGCAGGGTGGGGCGCTCGGGCCGGCGCACACCTGGCGACAGAGTGCCTTCCTGCGCGGCCGCAACGCCTCGAGCAAGCTGGGCGGCCTGTTGTACGCGGGCGCCGCCACGATTCCCGGTATCGGGCTGCCGATGTGCTTGATCAGCGCCGAGCTGGTCCTGAAACGGCTGATCGGGGACCGCTCCAGCACCCCGGTCCGAGAACCATGACCGGCTACCTGTACCTGCTCTGCGGGCTGGTCAGCCTGGCCGGGATGATCCTGCTCGACCTGCGCTGGCGGCTGTTCCTGTTCGCCGACGCGCGTCGTGGCATTCCGGTACTGGTGGTGGGCGCCGGATTGCTGCTGCTGGTCGACCTGGTGGCGATCCGGCACGACTTCTACCGTCGAGGGGAGGGCCCGTTCCTCAGTGGGGTGGAGATCGTGCCCCACCTGCCGATCGAGGAAATCGTGTTCGTGGTCTTCCTGTGCCAGTTGACGATGGTGCTGCACGCCTTGGTGGCTCGCTGGGTCGAACGGGGAAGGCCATGACCGGCTACGGAATGTTGGCGGGGTTGGTCGTGCTGGTCGGGGTGGTGCTCGCGCTGGTCTGCCTGCTGGTGTGCCGACCGCCCGTACGCTGGTGGATCGCGATGGGCCTCACGATGGTCATCCTGCTGGTGCTGACCCTCGTCTTCGACTCACTGATGATCACCGTGGACCTGTTCCGCTTCTCCGACCGGGTGCTGGCCGGTCCGCGGATCGGCGTCGTCCCGATCGGAGACCTCTCCTGGCCGATCGCGGTCTCCTTGGGCCTGCCGTCGTTGTGGCATCTCCTCGGGGGATCGGTCGCGCCCGGGACGGAGGCAGCGCGATGAACACGGTGACCCGTCGCCCGCGCGGGGCCTGGTGGCACCTGCTCGGCACCTCGCGCCCGATCAGCTGGATCAACACCGGATACCCGTTCGCAGCCGCCTACCTGTTGTCGGCCGGTCGGGTGGATGCCGCCTGGGTGGTCGGCACCCTCTACTTCCTCATCCCGTACAGCCTCCTGATGTACGGCGTGAACGATGTCTTCGACCACGAGTCCGACCGGCTGAACCCGCGCAAGGGTGGCGTCGAGGGAGTCGTGCTCGACCCGCGCTGGCACCGGCTGGTGCTGATCGTCGCCGCGGTCGCCAACCTGCCGTTCCTGGTCTGGCTGGTGGCGATCGGCACGGCGGCCTCGACCCTCGTGCTGGCGATCAGTGTGTTCGCCGTGTTGGCGTACTCCCTGCCCCGGCTCCGGTTCAAGGAGCGGCCGGTGCTGGACTCCATCACCTCCAGCACCCACTTCGTCTCCCCGGCGGTGTTCGCCCTGGTGCTGACTGATGCGCACTGGGGCCGCTCGGTGGTCGCGGTCATGGCCGCGTTCTTCCTGTGGGGGATGGCCTCCCAGGCCTTCGGCGCCGTCCAGGACATCACCGCGGACCGGGAGGCCGGCATCGGCTCGGTGGCCACGTGGCTGGGAGCCCGCTCCACCGTACGGATCGCCATGGCCGCCTACGCGACGGCCGCTGTCCTGGTGCTGCTCGCCGGCTGGCCGGCCGCCCTCACTGCCGTGGTGCCGGTGCTGTACGTGATCAGTGTCGCTGGCTTCCGCGCCCTGCCGGACGCGGAGTGTGGGCGTGCCCGTGCGGGCTGGCGACGCTTCCTCTGGCTGAACCTGGTCAGCGGTTTCCTGATCACTCAACTGTTGATCGCGATCGGCAACGGCTGGCTGTGAAACCCCCACGGATCGGGCGGCCGGGCACGTACGGGCGGTGCGGCGACGCGCTACTGCCACCCGGCCACGGAATGTGGACAAAATAGTTCACAATTCGTACAGTACGATCATCAAACGATAAAGAGGTCCGACGTGTCGGAGAGCCAGGGTCAGCATTCACCGATGCACCGCGCGACAGTGCTGCTGCGTGACGTGCTGGTGCTCAATGATGAAGTGGAATTCGAGATGCGCAAGCATCTGGATACCAGCGAGACGGACTTTCAGGCGATGCAGCACTTGATGCGCCGCGGCCAGATGAAGCCCACCGAGCTGGCGGATGCCTTGCATGTGACCTCCGCCGGGGCGACGACCGTGATCGACCGACTTGTGCGCCGGGGCCATGCCGAGCGTGTGCCGCACCCGGGGGACCGACGCAGCGTGCTGATCAAGCCCAAGGAAGATGCCACTCAGAGTGCCATGAGCGTGTTGCGCCCGATGATCGACGTCACTGACGCAGCGGTTCGACAGATGCCGGTCGAAGCCCAAGGAGCCGTAGTGGACTATCTGGAGAGCGTCGTTGCCTCGATGAGGGACCTGCTTTCCGAGCTCGGCTCGGATCCTTCATCGCCGTAGCGGTGCCTCGGCGGCCTTGGCGATGTTGCGCTGCATTCCACCGAAGACCAGGCCGTGAAATGGCCGGATTCCTTGCCAGTAGACGTTGCCCAACAGTCCAGTCGGGTGAAAGAGCGCGCGCTGTCGGAAGACGGTGTGGCCCTCGCCGTCGGAGTCGATGACGAGGTCGAGCCAAGCGAGCCCGGGCAGGCGCATCTCGGCTCTCAGTCGGAGCAGGTGCTGGTGCTCGATCTTCTCCACACGCCACCAGTCCAGTGCGTCCCCGGTCGCCAAGCTGTTCGGATCGCGTCGTCCTCTGCGCAGTCCGGGGCCACCCACCACTGTGTCCATCGCCCCTCTCAGGACCCAACCGAGACGCCAGGAGTACCAGCCGTTGGTGCCGCCGATGCTCTCGATGACGGTCCAGAGCCTCGCTGGCGTCGCATCGACGATCAGTTCACGTTCATCGACGTAGAGGTCGCCCCCGGCCCAATCAGGGTCTTGGGGGAGGGGATCGCTGGGCCCGGTGGGCAGTGAGGCCGACGACCATGACGTCGTCACCTGGTAGTCCTGGATCCGTTGCAGTGCGAGCTGAACTGCACGTTCGAAGTTGATCATGCCCCCTTCCGGAGGAGGGATGAACTCGTCGATGTCGTGCTCTTTCGCGACCACCTCGTGAACCAATGAGTCCACCAGTGGTTTCGCCAGTGCGGAGGGAACCGGTGTGACGAGTCCAACCCAGTGGCTGGCCAGTCCGGGTGTGAGGACGGGCACTGTCCTGATCAACCGTGGCGGGAGTCCTGCGACGGTGGCGTAGCGCTCCATCATCTCCCGGTAGGTCAACACGTCGGGACCGCCGATGTCGAAGGTCCGGTTCACCTGCGACGGCATGTCCGCTGACCGCACCAGATAGCGCAGGACGTCGCGGACGGCGATCGGCTGGATCCGGTTGTTCAGCCACCGTGGTGCGATCATCGCCGGTAGGCGCTCAGTCAGGTATCGCATCATTTCGAAGGAGGCACTGCCCGATCCCAGGATCACCGCAGCCTGCAGGACCGTGGTCGCCACGCCGCTGGCGAGTAGGATCTCACCGACTTCCCGGCGGGACTCGAGATGCGGGGACAACACCTCACCGTCCGGATGCATACCGGACAGGTAGACGATGCGCTGCACTCCGGCCACTCTGGCAGCCTCAGCGAACACCCTCGCCGTACGCCGATCCAGGGCAGCGAAGCGGCCGCCCGTGCCCAGCGAGTGGATGAGGTAGAAGGCGACTTCCACGCCTTCGAGTGCATGGGAGAGTTGTTCGGGCTCGGTTGCGTCGGCCTGGACCAGCTCGACATCTCTGCTCCAGGAACGATCGCTGATTGTTTCCGTTCTGCGGGCCATCGCCCGGACGTCGTGACCTGCGGCGGCGAGTTCGGGGATCAGTCTGCCGCCGATGTAACCCGAGGCCCCGGTGACCAGGATTCTCCTCGACTCCAGCTGCATCACCTATCGGTCCTGCCGGTCGGTCTTCTCGTTGGCGTCCACGATAGGGCCCCTGCCGAGGGGACACCTGGATGGGGTGTTTCCTTCATTCGGCTGAGGCGGCCGGGCCACCACACCTTGTTGCCGATGTCATGGGTCAGGGCGGGCACCAGAAGAGTTCGCACGAGGAGTGCGTCCAGCAGGACGCCGAAGGCGACGATCACCGCCAGTTGCACGAGGAACAGGATCGGGATCACCGCCAGCGCGGCAAAGGTGGCAGCCAGCACGATGCCGGCACTGGTGATGACCCCGCCGGTCGTGGTGAGGCCTCGACGTACGCCTTCGCGCGTGCCGTGGCTCAGGGACTCCTCTCGCACCCTGGACATCAAGAAGATGTTGTAGTCGATGCCGAGCGCCACCAAGAACACGAACCCGTACAGCGGCACCGACGGGTCGGCGCCGGGGAAGTCGAAGATGTGGTTGAAGGCCAGGGAGCTGACTCCCAGGGCCGTTCCGAAGGAGATGACCGTGGTGGCGAGCAACAGCAGCGGAGCCAGGATGCTGCGCAACAGTGCCATCAGGATCAGCGTGATCACGACAAGCACCGCCGGCACGATGGCCTCTCGGTCCTGAATGCTCGTGGTGTTGGTGTCCAGGTCGGTCGCCGTGGGGCCACCGATGAGCAGGGCCGGGTCGATGGATCTGAGGTCGTCTCGCAGCTCGGTCACGGTTTGTTCCGCCGCGCGCGAGTCCGCCTCATCGGCGAGGGTGACCTGCAGCAGGACGTCTCCCTGTGACGTGGTGGGCTCGACCCCGTCGAAGGGCGTGCGATCGTCGGCTCGTGGATCGCTCTGGGTGGCCTTCCAGATGTCGTAGGGGATGCTGCCGGTGGGTGAGTCCTGGGCGGCAAGTCCGGCGCTCGCCACGCCCGGGTGGGTCAACGCTTCATCAGCGACCTCGGCCAACTTCGCTTCGGCAACGATGGCCTGAGCCGGTGAACCTGATCCACCCGGGAAGTGCTCGCCGAGCACGTTCTGACCGTCGCGAGCCTGAGATTGACCGAGAATGATGTCACTCTGGGCCACTCCCTCGGCCTTCAGGCCCATCAGTCCCGTGCATCCCAGCACGAGGGCGATCGTGATCCCGATCCAGATCCGCCGCGGCCTACGGGCGATTCCAGCCGCCAGTCTCGGCCAGATGCCTCGTTTCTCGACGACGGACTCGTCCACGTGCTCCGGGTCGACTCGTGGAGCTCTGGGCCACAGGGCCACGCGGCCGGCGAGCAACAGCATGGCTGGAAGGAAGGTGAGCGCTGCCAAGATGGAGAAGCCGATACCGACGCTCGCCACCGGTCCGAGCGCCCGGTTGGAGGACAGGTCCGACAGCAGGAGACAGAGCAGTCCGGCGATCACGGTGCCTCCGGAGGCAACGATCGGCTCCCACGCGCCCTTCCACGCTGCCTTGGTGGCGTCCCAAGCCCTTGCGTGCAGGCGTAAGGCCTCCTTGAATCGCGACACGTACAATAACGAGTAGTCCGTGGCGGCCCCGATGACGAGGATGAACAGGATCCCCTGCACCTGTCCGTTGATCTGGACGATCCCGGCATCCGCAAGATGCCAGTTGACGAGAATGGCAGCACACAGAGCCGTCAAGGAGGTCAACAGCACGAGCACCGGGAGCACGGGAGAGCGGTAGACGATGACCAAGATCACCAGGACAGTGGCCAGCGCAACTCCCAATAGGATGCCGTCAATTCCACTGAAGGCGCCTGACAGGTCAGCGCTGAAACCGGCCGGTCCGGTGACGTAGGCCGACACTCCTTCGGGGATCGTGTCCTGGAGTTCGGCATCGAGTTCGGCGACGGCCTCGGCCGCGTCGCTCGAGGCATCCAGCGGTACGAAGACCTGCGCGGCTTCGCCGTCTTCCGATGACACCGGCGGGGACGCGGGGCCGTTGACCCACCTCACGTCCTCCTGCACGGTGCTGGCGAAGTCCTGCATCGCGGTCAGGTCGTCGTCAGTGAGACCCCCGTCTCGCTGCGCCACCACGATCGCGGGAATCGCGTCATCACCCAGGAACTCGGAGAGCCGTTCGTCGACCAGGGTCGAGTCCGCTGACGCCGGGAGGAACGCCGTCCGGTCGTTGCTCGAGACCTCACCGATGCGTCCGAAGTAGGGCCCACCAATGGCAGCCACGGAGATCCAGACCAGAGTGAGGACGAGCCCGATGATCACGCGCACCCAACGCCCACCGGGGGCGTCGGCTCGGTGCCGTGGCCGGACCGAGGACTTCATCGCTGACCTGCCGTCTTCATCCTGCGGGTGTGGCAGACCCGGCCGGCTGCCGAGGCCGGAACGTCAGGTGCGGTGGTCGGGTCAGGATCGGGCATCAGCGACGGCCTCTTCAGTCGATGGTCAGCATCAGAATCTGGTGCCGGGCGCGACGCAGGCCACCGCCGCAACACTTAGATATTCTGATAGTAAGCCTGGCTAGCAGGTAAGTCAATTCGCTGCCGACGACCAACAGCGGTGTGACCAGCCCGTGAATCCAATACCGGCACAGGTTCAGCCCTTCGAGCACCGGCCCCCGTCACGCCGCTCTGCAGGGCTCTGTCAGGGAGAAGGTCGGTTGCGTCCGGGCCGGGTGACGACACGATTCCGCCACCTGGTCCAGGGCGGACGTTCGGCCCAGTTGATCCGCAGCGTCGTGATCGCTCGGCGCCAGCGCAGCGCCAGTTGGGGTCCGACCCGCAACGCCCGGGGTGAGGCATCGACCCGCAGTCGCGGATCGAACCTGATCACCGCCTCCGGGCCGAGGACGAAGGCGAGGTCCATGTCGTCATGCACCTCGTCGAAGCGGTGCACCCGGTCCCGCACCCGTTCCCAGCTGCTCCGCCGCAGGGCCATGTTCGAACCCCACGGTGGCGGGTGTCCCATGGCCAAGTGGGACAACCCGCGGTAGGCGCCGAAGTAGGTGCCTGCCACGACGGCTCGCAGGAACGGCGGAAGGCCGTAGAAGCTGCCGGGTCCGGTCACCGCATCGACCTGCGGGTCCGTCATGGTGCGGACCACTTCGGCCAGCCAGTTCGGTGCGGGTGCGGAGTCGGCATCCAGCCTGGCCACGAGCTCGAACCGGGCGGCATCGTAGCCGCGGGCCGCGGCCGCCGGAATGCCCAGCCGGGGTTCGGTGACGACCCGGGCGCCCAGGGCCTGCGCGACGGCCACCGTGTCGTCGGTGCAGGCGTTGTCGACCACCACGACCTCGTCCGGCAGTCTTTGTTGGGCAGCCAGCAGCTGGAGGCAGGTGCGTAGGGGACCGGCGTCGTCGTGGACGGGGATCACGACGGTGATCCGCGGTGTGCTCATTGCCGCGGCTCCGCAACGGCCGTACGGCTGACGACGAGGGCGGCGACGAGTGCGCCGAGGGTGCCGGCGGCAAGATCGCCGATCGTGTCGACGTAGCCGACTTGGATGCGATCGTCGATCCAGGTGTGGCCCGCCCACTCACCGAACTCCCACAACACCGCCAGCGCCATCGCGACGGAGGCGGTGACGATGAAGGTGCCCACCCGGGGACGGGTCAGACGCTGGTCGTCGTGGGCGGGAAGGGCGCCGATCCGGACGAGCAACTGCCAGGCCATGGCGGCGATGAGGCCGGTCGCAGCCGCGTGCACCGCGATGTCGAGGCCCGGCAGGGCGATGTAGAAGTCCAACTGGGCGGACCAAGCGGCCAGCAGGAGGGTCCCGCAGTAGGCGGTGTCCAAGCAGGCTGAGGTGCTCAGGGCCCGAGGGATGAACACCCCGCCGAGGACGAGGAAGAAGAGCACGAACCCCAGCCAGCCGTAGCCGATCGTGGCGACCACCACACTCACCAGGACGGCCAGGCGCAGGGCGTCGGGCGCGATCAGCATGTCGACACCCTACGTGTCGCGCACGCCGGCCGATCGTGAAACGTACGCGGTCTGGGCGACATGTCGGCGCTTGCGGCGATTCACCGGATCTCCGTTGGGTCCTGCTGGTGGAGCATTTTCGTCGACCGCCTGACCACGCCCACCGGAAGGGGGCTGGTGGGGCCGAGGCGCGTTATCCTCGATCCGTGGCCGAGCCCGAACCGGACTGGTATCCCGACCCCGGCAAGACCCCCGGGGTCTTCCGGTGGTGGACGGGCGAGGAGTGGACCGACCTGCTGGCCTCGGACCCCGACGCTCCACCACCCCCCGCCGATGCTGCCACCCGGAGCGTACGGCCCAGCGGGGAGACCTCGCCCGGGCACGCGCTGCGCAACACCCTGGTCATCGGTGCCGTGCTCGCTGCGGTGCTGACCCTGTTCACGGTGCTCGGCTTCCAGCCGGCGGTCGCCTCCCGCTATCCCGAGGGGGTGCCGAGTGACCTCGGCACGCCGAAGGTCCTCGCTCCGAAGGTCGCCTACGACGAGGGGACACGGGAGGCATCGGTACGCGGCCAGATGTCGGTCATCATGCCCGCGAAGCCTTTCGATCCCCCCATCGTCAGCACCAGTGAAACCGACCTGTGGAGCGCCACCGCCGCCACCTCCGTGGTCGTCCACGAGGAGTCCGACACCTCGACCGGCTGGTACGCAACCGCCTTCATGGGGCTGGTCAATCCCAAGCTGGTCACCGACGGCGACCTGTCCACCACGGCCACGGCCGTCCTGGGGGCGGCGGGTGACTCGCTCTACTCCGACGCCCCGCCGGAGTTGAGCGACCTGACCCCGATGGAGGATCTCGACGCGGGCTTCGAGGGATTCCGCGGCACGATCAGTTACGACATCGAGGGCCTCCCGAGCACCCACGACAACATCGTGATCATCCTGTCCGCGCTGGCGGACGGCGAGGTGGGCGTCTGGATGGAGCTCATCCCCAACGACGGGCCGGCGGCGGCGCGAGCCGCGGTGGAGGAGTCCCGGGCGACGCTCACCCTGGAATGACCGGGGCCGCGATATCTTCGCCACGTGGCCGAGCCCGAACCGGATTGGTATCCCGACCCCGGCAAGACTCCCGGGGTCTTCCGGTGGTGGACGGGTGCGGAGTGGACCGACCTGCTCGCCTCGGACCCGGATGCGCCCCCGCCGGCTGCGGACACCGCCGCCCGGAGCGTACGGCCCAGCGGGGAGACCTCTCCCGGGCACGCGCTGCGCAACACCCTGGTCATCGGCGCCGTGCTCGCCGCGGTGCTGACCCTGTTCACGGTGCTCGGCTTCCAGCCGGCGGTCGCCTCCCGCT
>JBQDIN010000007.1:0-94783 GCA_052094425.1 Propionibacteriaceae bacterium | reverse complement strand
GTAGCCGGGCTCGAGGGTCAGGGCAGCAGTGACCTGGTCGAGGCGATGGCCGGGGTGCAGCGCGCCGTGGCCGGGGCCGTGACGGTCGACGGCCGCACCCTGCAGCGTGGCTTCCGGAACTACCGCGCGGCCTTCCGAGCCGGGGTGGCCTATGTGCCCGCCAAGCGCCAGGAGGAGGGCCTGTTCGGTCCGCTCAGCGTGCGGGACAACATGGTCGTCGCGACGATCAACGAGTTGGGTCGGTTCGGCTTCCACCGCAAGTCCACGCTGAGCCGCCGGGTCCAGCACTACATGGACCTGCTCGCCGTCTGGCCGAACGACCAGGACAAGCCGATCAGCGCCTTGTCTGGCGGGAACGCCCAGAAAGTGTTGATCTCGCGCTGGTTGGCCGCCGGGCCACGGGTGTTGATCTTGAACGATCCCCTGCGTGGGGTCGACATCGGGACGAAGCGGCAGTTCTACGCCCTGCTGCAGGAGCTCGCGGACGACGGCGTCGCCGTCGTCCTGCTGTCCACTGAGATCGAGGAGCTGTTGGTGACTTCCCATCGCATCGCCGTGTGCCGTGGAGCGACGGTGTCGACCGTCCTCCCGCCCGAGGAACAGTCCTACGACGCGGTCCTGGCCGCGATGTTCGGCATCTCGCACCGCAGGGCCGAGGAGATGACGGGAGGGATGGCGTCATGAGTGCCTCCACCCTGGCAGGACCCGCGGCACGTACCGGCCTGCTGCAATCGGTCCCGTACTTCGTCCCCGCGGTGGGCGCGGTGCTGCTGATGCTGGTGATCACCAGCGTGCAGAACCCGGGTTTCCTGGCCGGGGGCTGGCAGTTGGCGCTGCTCTACTCCTCGCCGCTGGTCGTTCTTGCCATGGCCCAGACCCCGGTGCTGATGAGCGGTGGGGGTGGCCTTGACCTCTCTGTCGGTCCGGCCGCCGGGCTGATCGCCGTCATCGTCGGCGGCCTGCTGATGCCCCGTGGACTCACCTCGGTCCCGTTGATCCTGCTTTTGGTGCTCGGACTCGGACTGCTCAACGGGGTGATCAACGGGGCCATGGTGGCGTTGCTGCGGATTCCGCCGATCATCGCCACCCTGGCCACATACCTGATCTACGCCGGGTTGGCCACCCACCTGCTGGCCGCCCCGGTCGGGTTCATGCCGGACTCGATGGCGTGGTTCAGCGCGGCGACCCTGTTCGTCCCGAATGTCGCCTGGCTCTGCCTGGTGATCGGGCTGGCCTGGTGGGGACTGATGTCCACCGCCTTCGGTCGCAACCTCCGGGCCGTCGGGTCCAATGACCGGGCCGCCTACACGGCCGGCATCAACGTCGTGGCGACCCGCTTCCTTGCGTACGTGCTGGCCGGGCTCGGTACCGGCCTCGGCGGCCTGTTGATGATCGTGGTCCTCGGCGGCGCCGATGCCACGATCGGTCCGGACTACACCCTGCAGGCGATCGCTGCGGCGGCGTTGGGTGGAGTCAGCCTCCTCGGTGGCCGCGGTGGTGTACTCGGCGCCGCAGCGGGTGGGCTGTTGATCTTCCTGATCCAGAACTTCCTCACCTTCATGGCGGTGTCCACATTCGTCCTGCAGATGGTCTTCGGGATCGTGCTGGTGGTGGCGATCCTGGTCAACGGTGGCTGGGATCATCTCCGGCTGAGGAGGAAATGATGGAACAGAAGAGGCTTGCCACGGTCGCCGTGGCGCAGATCCCGGTGACGATCAACGACGTGGCCGCCAACCTGGCCACCGTGGATCACTACCTCGGGGAGGCGGCTGCGGCCGGAGCACGATTGATCGTCTTCCCGGAGTGCGCGCTCACTGGCTACCTGCAGACCTCGCTGGCGGAGTGCCAGCAGGTCGCGATCGATCCGCACGGCCCGGAACTCACCGCGTTGGCGAGCCGGGCCGCCGAACTGGACCTCGCCCTCGTCATCGGGTACCTCGAGCGCGGCGGCGACGGGCAGGTGTACAACACCGCGACGCTGTTGGCCCCGGATGGCGGGCGAGGGGATTACCACAAGGTGCACCTCCCCTTCCTCGGCGCCGACCGGTTCGTGACGCCCGGCACCCAGAACCCCGTCGTGGTGGACACGCCGGTGGGGCCGGTCGGACTCAGCATCTGCTACGACCTGCGGTTCCCGGAGTGGGCCCGCTGCCTCTCGCTGGCGGGAGCAGCCATCATGGCGCACCCGACCAACTGGGCCGTACCCTCGGCCCAGGTGGCGAAGGTGCTGCCGCCCGCCCGGGCGTTCGAGAACTCGCTGTTCGTCCTCGCCAGCAACCGGGGAGACGTGGAGCGGGGAACCGAGTTCGCCGGCCTGAGTTCGATCACCAGCCCGATGGGCGAGATCCTGGCCAGTGCCGGTCGGGGGGACGCACTGCTGCTCCACGAGGTCGACGTCAGCACCGCCCGGCTGTCGAAGATGGAGTTCATCCCCGGCGAGTTCGAACTGGACTTCGTCGTCGACCGGCGCCCGGAACTGTACGGGCGCATCACCGAGAAACAGGAAAGCTGAGGGAAGAGACAATGTGTGCACCGCTACGCCTTGATGAGCAGACCAAGCAGGTGATCGCAGCGAACGCTGCCGAGTTCCGCAAGGTCACGACCAGCCCGTTCGGTCCCGAGGACGAGATCGGGATGCTCAACCTGATCACGCCGGAGTCGGCGCGGGAGATCGGCCGCCGGGCCGACTTCGGGCACATGCTCGACCTGAGCGTCGACTACTTCGTCGGCATGCCGAGCTTCACCGCGGCCGGACAGCCGGACTTCCAGATGTGGATGACGAACACCCCGCGCGGCACCGTCGTCGACGACCGGATGGGAGTAGGTCGAGAGACGAACGAACTCGTGACGTACTCCGGGGACGCGGTGTCGATGTACACCCACACCGGAACGCACATCGACACCCTGAACCACTTCGGTTACCACCGCCGGATCTGGAACAACTTCGAGGTCGACGAGCACCTGGGCGATCGCGTCTGGGACGTCTGTGGCGCGGAGAAGCAGCCGCCGATCGTGGCCCGCGGAGTGTTGATCGACATCGCCGCGATGATGGGCGTCGACGTCGTCCCGCAGAGCTACGGGGTGGGGGAGAAGGATCTCCGCGACGCCCTCAAGCGGCAGGGGACCGAGCTCCGTCCCGGGGACGTCGTCTTGGTGCGGACCGGTCAGATGACCTTGTGGCCGGACGATGCCTACATGGTCAACGAGGCGGGCCTGACCCGGGAGGGAGCCGAGTTCCTGGCCAGCCAGGGCGCCGTCCTGATCGGGGCCGACAACCTGTCCCTGGAGCAGATTCCCTCGACCGACGAGGGGAACTGGCTCCCGGTGCACACCTTCCTGATGGGCGAGGCCGGCGTGACGATCATGGAGGTCGTGAACATGGAGGGGCTCGCCAAGGAGGAACTCCATGAGTTCGCCTTCATCGGCGCCGGAATCAAGTTCCGGGGCGCCACGGCCGCCCCGCTGCGCCCGCTGGCGATGCCACTGTTGGACCGGTGACCGCCTCGACCCCGTCCCCAACCCCAACCTCGAGTGATGGGCCGGTCGCCGTCGTCACCGGCGGCGCGAGTGGCATCGGCCGGGCCGCCTGCGTTGCGTTGGCTGGGGCCGGTTTCCGGGTCGCGTTCGGATTCCATCCGGGTGACCCGCACGACCCGGAGGAGACGGTCGAGGAGGTTCGCGCGCACGGCGGCGAGTGCTTCGGGATGGCCGCTGACGTCCGTTCCAGCGAGGCGGTCGATGCGTTGGTGGGCCGGGCCGTCGGCACGTACGGTCGGCTGGACGCGGTCGTGGCCAACGCCGGGATCCTCCGCCGGGCGAGCCTGGCGGAACTGACCGACCAGTCGTGGCACGACATGTTGGACGTCGACCTCGGTGGGGTGCTGCGGGTCTTCCGGGCCGGTGCGGCGCACCTCCCGGTCGGCGGTGCCCTGGTCGCTGTCTCCTCCATGACCGGCGCGGTCTACGGCTGGGCCGACCACAGCCATTACGCGACGGCGAAGGCCGGGGTGATCGGCTTGGTGCGCAGCCTGGCCGTCGAACTGGGACCGCGCGGCGTACGCGTGAATGCGATCCTTCCCGGACTGGTGGCCACCCCGCAGTCCCTGGACGAGCAGAACTCCCTCGGGCCCGACGGGCTGGAAGCGGCCGCGGTCGGCGTTCCGCTCCGCCGGGTGGGTCGCCCCGAGGACATTGCCGCCGTGGTCCGCTTCCTCTGCGGCCCCGAGTCCGGCTACGTCTCGGGAGCTTCGATCCGGGTCGACGGCGGGCTCACCATCGCCCAACCGTGAAGCAGCGCCCAACCCTGAAGCAGCCAGCAGTGAGCCCTTGGAGGAGAGCATGAACCTGAAGGATCGAACCACACTGGTCATCGGCGGTGGCGGACTGTTCGGGTCGGAGATCGCGCGCTTGTTCACCGAGCACGGCGCGCAGGTCGTCACTGCGGACCGGAGCGCCGGGTCGGACGCCGAGATCGCGATCGACATCGCCGCCACCGAGAGCGTGGACGCGGCCGTGGCCCGGGCCGCTGAGCAGTTGGGAGGACGGATCGACATCCTGGTCAACGCCGCGGGGGTGCTCCGGGAGGACTCGACCCTGGCGATGCCCGATGCCCATTGGCGGGAGATGGTGGAGATCAACCTGACCGGCACCATGCGCACTTGTCGAGCCGTGCTGCCGGGGATGGTGGACCGACGATGGGGGCGGATCATCAACGTCTCCTCCCAGCTCGGTCTCAAGGGGGGCGCTGACATGGCGCACTACGCGGCCACCAAGGCGGGAGTGATCGGCTACACGAAGTCCCTCGCGTTGGAGGTGTCGCGGCACAATGTGCTCGCGAACGTGATCGCGCCCGGACCGTTCAACACACCCATGCTGGGCGGCGTCTCGGCAACCTGGAAGGAACGCAAGATGGCTGAACTCCCGCTGGGTCGGTTCGGGGAACCGGCCGAGGTGGCCCCGACCGCCCTACTGCTGGCCTCCGACCCGGGCGGGAACCTCTACGTCGGCCAGACGTTGGGGCCGAACAGTGGGGACGTGATGCCGTGAGTGGGGTGACCTGCGCCGTGGTCGGCGGGGGCATCATCGGTGCCGCGGTGGCCCGGGAGTTGACCCGCCGGTACGGCTCAACGGTCACCCTGTTCGAGAAGGAGGCGTCACTCGCGCAGCACCAGACCGGCCACAACAGTGGCGTGGTCCATGCGGGCCTCTACTACCAACCGGGGAGCTTCAAGGCGACCCTCGGGCGCCGGGGCGGGGACCAACTGCTCGACTACGCCGCCGAGAAGGGCGTCCCGTACGACCGCTGCGGAAAGATCGTGGTGGCCCGTACGCCGGAAGAGGTGTCCCGGCTGGACGCCATCCACGAGCGGGCCCGGGCCAACGGGGTGCCGGGGGTGCGGATCATCACTGCGGACGAGGTCGGAGAGGTGGAGCCCCACGCCGTCGGTCTCGCCGCCCTGCACTCGCCGCACACCGCCATCGTGGACTACGTCGCGCTGACCCACGCGCTCGCGGCCGACGTGGTCGACGCGGGTGGAGCGGTCCGTACCGGCACCCGAGTCAGCCGGCTGGACTCCGACGGGACCTCCGCAACGGTGACGGTCGGTCGTGGCAGACAGGCCCAGCGGGAACGGTTCGACCTGGTCATCTCCTGCGCGGGGTTGCAGTCGGACCGGGTCGCTCCCAGCCCCGGCAGGGTGCCCAGGATCGTCCCGTTCTCCGGGGACTACCGCCAACTCGTGCCGCAGCGGTCCGCGTTGGTCCGCGGCCTCATCTATCCGGTGCCGGACCCGCGCTACCCGTTCCTCGGTGTGCACCTCACCCGGATGATCGACGGCACGGTCACGGTCGGTCCGAACGCGTTCCTGTCGCCGGGACGGGAGCAGTACCGGCGTCTCGGTCTCTCGCCGCGGGACCTGATCGACGTGGCGACCTTCCCGGGGTTCTGGAGGTTCGCCGGCCGGAACCTCGCGGTCGCCGCCAGTGAACTGCGCCAGGCGCTCGGTTCGTCCGGCTTCGTCGCCGAGGCCCGGACCTTCGTGCCGGAACTCGAGCCGGGGGACCTCACCTGGTCGAGTCGCGGGGTACGGGCCCAGGCGATGACCCGAACCGGTGACCTGGTCGACGACTTCGCCGTGGACTGCCGCGGACGGGTGGTCGCGCTGCGGAACGCCCCGTCGCCGGGAGCGACCGCGTCCATGGCCATCGCCGAGTACCTGGTGGACGTGGCCGCGGAGTCCGCGGGCCTCAAGCGATGAAGGCGAGTTGCATGTTACATGCAGTGGCGTCGCGCCCCACTAGACTGCCCGCATGACTGCACAGCGTTCTGGGCTCGAGCGCCTGGATGTCACCCGGGAGTCCCTGACCGATCGCACGATCGTGGTGGTGCGGGAGGCGATCCAGAACGGGTCCATGGTCCCCGGGGAGCTCTACTCGGTCTACCAGTTGTCCAAGGACCTGGGGGTGTCCCGGAGTCCGGTTCGCGACGCCCTGCTCCGATTGGAGGAGACCGGCCTGGTGCGGTTCGAGCGCAACCGTGGTTTCCGCATCCTCCAGCCCGGACCGCGGGAGATCGCCGAGCTGTTCGCCGCACGGATCGCGCTGGAGGGACAAGGGGCGGCGCTGGCGGCTCGCAAGGTCATCCCCGAGCAGCTCGCCGACATGGACACGGAAGTCGCCGCGATGCATGCGGCCACCGAGGCCGACGACGAGGCAACCTTCCTCCTCCACGACCAACGCCTGCACTCGTTGATCCTGCACGCCGCCGGCAATGAGTACATCCGGACGATCATCGACAACATCCGGGACGCGACCCGGCTGGTCGGGGTGTCGACGATCGAGAACAAGCGCGATCTGTACGAGGTGTACGGGGAGCACACGCCGATCGTCGCGGCCCTGCGTGACCACGATGCGGCGGCCGCCGAGGCCGCCATGGACACCCATGTGCGTCACACCGGCTACGGCATCCTCCGCCGGGTGATCAACGAGACCGGCAGCGAGCTGGATCCGGACGAGGTGTGGGCGGACCTGGTGTCGGTCGATCCCGCCTGATCGAGCGCGACGGCCCGATCGCAACGGGCGACCAGCCGGGGATCGTGGGTGAGGACGAGGATGGCCAGGTGGACCTCGGCCAGGTCACCGCGCAGCGGGGCGAGTTCGGTGTCGGCGGCTCGCGACGCCCGGCGGCCCAGCAGGGTGGTGCCGGCCAGGCGACGGTAGGTGTCGAGGCGGAGGGCCGACTGCAGCCGCAGGGCCAGGTCGTGTCCGGCGAGGCGTTCGGCGTAGCGCAGCACGCCCTTCCCGCTGCCGAAGGTGCGAACCAGCACCACCGCGACCATCAGGTACAGCACCGGCCGAGCCCCGCCCGTCGCCGCTCGTCAGCGCCCAGTCCACGTCGGAGGCGGTAGGGTGCCGAGTCGTACCTTGTCCGCCAGACTGCCGGACACCTGGCTGACCCAGACAAGGTCTGATCGGTGCGTGCTCGCGTCGAGTTCGGCCAACGGGGTCCCGTCCACCAGGACCGCACCGGCAGCAGCCCCGCGAGGACCAGCAGCAGGGTGGTTTCGCCGCCCCCACTCGGCGCGGTCACCACGGTGACCTCAGTCGGGTCGAAGTGCAGATCCAGACCGGACAGCACCTCGGCGTCCGCATACCCCGCGGAGATGCCGACCAGATCGATCGAACGGGTCGCCCTACGCCCGGTGTGACGTTCGAATCCGCAATTTTCTTGCACGCCCAGCGGTGGATTGGGTTTCGGACGAGCGCGCGCACCGGAGGACGATCGCGCGGCTCAACCACCCTTGACCCCCGTGCCGGCCGATGCTAGCGTCTCTTGCAATCGATTGCACCATTCGGTCCGACTGGCTTCGTCGCCATCACGGACGAGTTTGCGGCACGACAGGCGCATGCAGACGGCGCGCGTTTCGACGCTGCTCCTCCACTGCGAGCCTGCGGAGCGAGGGGCGCCCTTGAGGAGTTGACGATGGAGTCATCACCCGTACGAGGAAGCTCTCTGTGGAGAGCCCGGGTGCGCAGTTGCGCGCTGCTCACGGCGGTGCTGCTGCTGTGGGCGTTGGTCGCTCCGGCTACGGCTGGTGCGGAACCCGACGACGGGGAAGCGCGGGACGGTGCATTGGAGGGATCGGGGACGTCGGCGGATCCTTTCGAACTGCGTTCCTGGGAGGACATCGAAGCAATTTCCGGGGCCACCGATGCCAGTTATCGGTTGATGGCAGACCTGGAACTGGATGGCACGCCGCGGGCGCAGATCGCTGCCGACGCGGCGGGCAACTTCACCGGCACGCTGGACGGCAACGGACACCGGATCTCCGGGTTCGTGGCCGAGGACGGGGCCGGGTTGTTCGGTGAGAATGCGGGCACGGTCCGCAATCTGGCGGTGACCGATGCCAACATCACGGACGGGCCGCGCAGGTCGGGGATCATCGCCGACATCAACCACGGCACGATCGAGGGATGTTGGACCTCGGGCTGGATCTCCGGTGCCTCCCGGGTCGGCGGCATCGTCGGTGACAACCGGGGTGTGCTGCGGGACAGCTACTCGCGGGCCAACGTGGTGTCGAACGCCAGCGAGAGCGGTGGCGTGGTCGGCGTCGGGGTTGCCGGCTCGACCACTGAGCGGGTCTTTGCAAGCGGGGCGGTGGCGTCGACGACGAACAATGCCGGTGGCTTGGCCGGGTACGGCTATGGCGGGACGACAGTCCAGGACTCGGTTGCGCTGAATCCTTCGGTGGAGGCGGGCGGTGTGTATGCCCATGGCATCTTGGGGCGGTACGGCTCGGGGACGCCGACCCTGGTCAACAACCATGCGAGTGCGGACGTGGAGGTGGCCCCCAAGGGCTACACCGACGAACCGGCTGCCGATAACCCGAAGGGGGCGCCGGTCTCGGCCGAGGACGCGCAGACCCAGGGGTTCTTCGAGGAGACCTTGGGCTGGGACTTCGACAAGACTTGGCAGTGGGATGCGGGCCTCGCCCGGCCGACGCTCCGTGCGGCCGCGGTCGACGACGGCAAGGACGGCAACGGCGGACTCGATGGTGGTGACTTGAACCACTACACCGGTCAGTTCCACGCGCATACGGGGGTCAGTGCCGACGGCTCACGCACGCGCGGTGAGCCGTTGGATGCCTGGAAGCATGCCGCGGAGGTCTCCGATCTGGACTTCTACGCGGTCACCGAGCACGACGTCACCTACGACATTCGCAACGCGGACATCGAGACCGAGGACTGGCGAGACGCTGTCTCGCAGGAGTGGCGCCGCATGAACGAGCAGGCAGAGGAGTTCAACAAGGACGTCGAGTCCACCGGGTTGATCGCGGTGCCCGGTGCCGAGCACACGTGGTACAACTTCGCCGGGCACAGCAACTCGTTCAACACCGACTGGCTCGCCACGGCCCAGAGTGCCGGGGGTCGCGGCGCGCCCGGCAGCTGGGGGATCGGCAACATGATGTTCGACCTGCCGATGTACTACGCCCGGTTGGCGGCAGATCCCGGGGCGCTGGGCCAGTTCAACCATCCTGCACCGATAGAAGTGGGCAACTTCTTCGACTTCAACCATCTCACGCCCGAGGCCGATGCCCGGATGAACACGATCGAGGTGCGCGCCGACGATCGGTTCCGCGAGGAGTTCACCAAAGCCCTCGATGCGGGCTGGCACGTCGCACCGGTCTTCGGCGACGACGAGCACGATGATCGCTGGGGTGAGAACGGCACCGTGACCGGGATCTGGGCGAGTGAGCAGTCCGAGGAGGCGCTGTACGAGTCCTTCCGGAACCGGTCGGTCTACACCACGAAGGACACCAACGCCCAGCTGCTGGTGCACGGCAACGACGCGATGATGGGCTCCAGCCTGGCTGGTGACACCACGAGCCTCGACCTCCGGATCGAGGCGATGGATCCCGATCTGCTGGACAGTTTCGACAAGATCATCGTCCGATCCAACGGGGGTGAGGAGGTCTACGCCGACGAGGGTGTGGGTCGCCGGGTGGACGTGAATGTTCCGTTGGACGTCACGGCCGGTGACTATTTCTGGGTCGAGCTGCTCCAGGCGGACGGCGACATGATCGTCTCGGCGCCGATCTGGATCGGGGACAAGGTCACGAAGGCCAACTACGCGCCCGAGGTCGAGTTGCTCGGCCGGATGCCGGAGAAGGCGGCAGAGGGGCAGTCCATCCCGTTGCCGGCGGTGCGGGCGAAGGACGACAGCGGCAAGCGTCCGACGATCGAGACCACGGTCTACACCAGCGCCGGCGAGGTCGAGAACAATGGGAAGTCGTTCAAGATCTCCGGCTACGACGACCACTACGTCGTGGTGCGCGCGACGGACGACCAGGGCAGCACCTCGGCCGACTACTACCGGATCCAGGTCAGCCAGGACGAGCTCGATCCGGCTGCGGTCTATCGGCACTTCACTCCGACGGTCAACGTCGGTGCGACTGCCGGCGAGGTCGGTGTGGGCGTGTCGACCGACATGGAGATCACGAAGGCCCACTTGCAGTACCGGCCCAAGGGATCGAACGACTGGGAGAAGGCACCCACCGTCTCGAGTGCGAACGACGAGGTCTACGAAGTCGTGCGCGAGGGGCGCGATGGCGAGAACTACATCGACTCCGTCGGTGGGCAACCGCTGCGCAGCCATGACCTGGACCTGACCGGGCTGGAACCCGGGGAGGCTTACCAGTACCGACTCGGAGTGAGTGAATCGGGGCCGTGGACGGAAGTCCAAGGCACCTTCACCGCCCCGAGCGGGGAGAACGCGCCGCTCTACGTCCTCGGTGACCTCGAGGTCGACTCCGGTGCAGCATCCGACTACGGCCTGTTCACCGACATGCTGGACGTGCTCCGTACGAAGGACGACCGCGGCGACGTGTTGGTGCAGACCGGTGACCTCATCAGGCCCGGTGCCAACGCGGAACGCTGGGACGAGCTGACTGACCAGGTCCTCCGCGATCTGGACCTTCCACTCGCCACCATGGTCGGTGACGGCGAGGCCGGTCGGACCAATACGCCGGGTGGGGACAAGGAGTTCAACAACGTCTCCGCTGAGCGCAGCGCCATCTTCCAGGCGATGTACAACCATCCCAAGAATGGGAGCAAGGTCGGGGAGAGCAACTACTCCTTCGACCAGGGTGACGTGCACGTCGCGGTGCTGAACGGCCAGTACGACCTGAAGACCCAGTTGGAGTGGTTGGCCGAGGACATGCAGAACACGGATGCCAAGTGGCGGGTCGTCACCGGCCACTTCTCCTACTACGGCGGCGCCCACGCCAGCGACTACGGCATGATCGGTGATCGCGCCATGATCACCAACACCTTCGACCAGCTCGGGGTGGACCTCTACATCGGTGGTCATGATCACCTCTACAAGAGGACCACGATCACCGATGGAAAGGTGGCCGAGACTCCCGAGCAGGTGGCCGAGGGCACGACCTTCGTGACGGCCGGGTCAGCCGGCCCGGAGTTCGACGAGAACGAGGAGTTCTGGTGGGACGACGTGGTCTACGACGAGGACCTCCAGACCGGCATGATCATCGACGTCACCGACGAGGGTCTGCAACTACGTGCCTACAACAGCTTGGGTGACGTGGTCGACGAGCTCACCATCGGCAAGAGCCAGCGCGATGACGTACGGCTCAGTTCCGCGGAAGTGATCGACGGTGAGTTGAAGGTCGGGGTGACCGGGTACGCGAACTCCCCTGAGAAGGTCGTCGTGATCGCCGAGACCAGGGACGCATCCGGCGAGACCGTGATCGACAGTCGTACCCAGAACGTGACCTTGGCCCACAACGGCGGCGAACAGGCCGTGACCTTCGACCAGCCACTGTCGGTCGAGCAGGACCAGGACGCCGTGGTCGAGGTCCGGGACGCGGACGGCAACGTCCTGGTGGAGCCGACGACGATGCACGAGGGCTTCGCCGGGTCCGGCACCGAGGAGGACCCTTATGTGGTCCACTCCTGGGAACACATGGAGTTGATCGCCGAGGATCCGGACGGTCACTACCTGCTCGCCGAGGACTTGGAACTCAAGCAGATGCCGAGGCCGCAGATCGGCGCGGAATGGGTCGTGTCCGAGGGCGGGACGACCAGGGGGTCGGGTGCGTTCACCGGCACCTTCGACGGCGGCGGCCACACGATCTCCGGATTCATCTCCGATGGGGGCATCAGCGGGGGCCGCTATGCCTTCGGTGCCGGGCTGTTCGCGGAGAACGCCGGCACGATCCGCGACCTGGCGGTCACCGATGCCGACATCGTGGGTGGGCCACGGGTGGCCGGCATACTCGCGGACACCAACTCCGGAACGATCGAACGCACCTGGACATCCGGATCCATCTACGGCAGCGCCCGCGCCGGCGGCATCGTCGGCGACTCGACTGGTGTCGTACGGGACAGTTACTCCCTGGCGACGGTTCGCGTTCGGGCTACCGAATCCGGTGGCGTGGTCGGCGTCGGCCTCACCGGATCGACCACCGAGCGCGTCCTTGCCACCGGCGCCGTGACCTCACGCACCAACAATGCCGGGGGGCTGGTCGGCTACGCCTACGGCGGCACGACCATCCGGGACTCCATCGCGTTGAACCCGTCGGTGCAGGCTGCCCAGTCCGCCCATGCGGTCTTGGGACGCTACTCCTCAGGCGCCCCCACCCTCACCGGCAACTACGCCAGGGACGACATGGAGGTCGAGAAGGAGACCTACAACGTCGACCCCGCGCCGGACAATCCGAAGGGCGGCCCGGTGTCGGAGGAGCAGATGAAGTCCCGTGAGTTCTACGAGACGACGCTGGGTTGGGACTTCGACGAGACCTGGGCGTGGAATGCCGACCTCGAGCGGCCGACCCTGCGCGCAGTCCCGGAAGGGAGCTGATCCAACGCGACCGTACGCTCGCAGCGGGCGACCAGGCGCGGGTCGTGGGTGAGGACGAGGATCGGGAGGGCCGCGCAGGAGGTCCAGATGTCGTCGATCAGTCGGTCGGCCGTGGCCGCGTCGAGGTGTTCGGTCGGTTCGTCCAGCACGAGCAGGTCGACCTCGCCCACCAGGAGTCGGCTCAACGCCAGCCGCCGGTCCTCCCCACCGGACAGGGAGCGCCCGTGCGCCCCGACCTTCCGGTCCGGGTCGAGGTCCAGCCGGGCGTGGGCCAGGGCCGAGCGGATGGCCGGCTCGTCGGCGTTCCCGTTCCCGACGCGTACGTTCTCGGCCACCGTGGTGTCGAAGATGTGCGCGTCCTGGGCGAGGTAGCCGATCCGGCCCCGGTGCTCCACCGTGCCGGCCAGCGGGGGGATCAGGCCCAGCAGGGTCGCGGCGAGGGTGGTCTTGCCGGCGCCGCTGGGACCGGTGACCGCCACCCGCTCACCCGGCCGGACGTCCAGGTCCAGGCCGGTCAGCACCGGCGGTCCGTCCGGCCACCCCGCGGCCAGGGCGCGGGTGCGGACTCCGGCTTCCGCGCCGGCGGTGGAAGCGGAGTCGTGCCGATCCCCCGTACCCACGGAGGGCGCCGAGCGGACCGCGTGCACCCGATCCAGGGCCGATCGGGTGCGGGTCCAGTGCTGGGCTGCGGCGGGCAGCACCGACAACACCTCGTGCAGGGCCAGCGGCGTCAGGACGAGGACGGCCAGGTGGACCCGGGACAGGTCTCCGGCCACCACCTGGGGGGCGCCGATCGCGAGGCTGCCGAGGACGGCCGCCCCGGTCGCGACCAACTGGCCCGCGGTACCGAATCCCGAGGCCAGCGCGGCCCGCTGCTCCGCCCGGCGCAGCCGCTCGTCCACCGCGACCAACTTCTGCAGCCACGTGTCGGAGGCGCCGTGGGCGGCCAGATCGAGGGCGGCCCCGCCGGCTTCACCGACCACGTCCGCCAGGTCACCCCGCAGCGGCGCGAGTTCGGCGTCGGCGGCTCGCGACGCCCAGCGGGTGAGCCACGGGACGACGGACGCCGAGATGAGCGAGGTCACCAGCAACCAGAGACCGGCGGCCGGGGACAACCAGCCGATGGCCAGCACGCAGCCGAGGGTGATGGCCGTGGCCGAGGCGAAGGGGAGGAACACCCGGACCACGAGGTCCTGCACCGCGTCGACATCGGCGACGACCCGGCTGAGCAGGTCGCCGCGACGGCGGCCCAACAAGGTGGTGCCGGCCAGGCGACGGTAGGTGTCGAGGCGGAGTGCCGACTGCAGCCGCAGGGCCAAGTCGTGCCCGGAGAGGCGTTCGGCGTAGCGCAGCACCCCCTTCCCGATGCCGAAGGTGCGCACCAGCACCACCGCGACCATCAGGTACAGCACCGGGGGATGCTCGGCCGCGCGGGACAGCAGCCAGGCCGAGGTCGCCATCAGGGCCACCCCGGCCCCGCCGGCCAGCAGGCCCAGCAGGGTGGCGAGCGCGATCTGGGCACCCGCACGGGGGACGGAGCCGATGAGTTCTCGCCATCGGTTGATCATGGTCGCTGCTCCGTGCCCACTGGTCGAGAACTGCCGAGTCGGACCACCCGGTCCGCGGCGGCGATCACCGCCGGTCGGTGGGACACGACGACCGCGCCGACTCCGAGGTCGCGCAGACCCGCCAGCACGGTTGCCTCGGCGTCCGCGTCGAGCCCGGCGGTCGGTTCGTCCAGCAACAGCCAGCCGGCCCCACCGGCGCGGACGCGGACGAGCGCCCGCGCGAGCCCCACTCGTCGCCGCTCGCCCGCCGACAGGCCCTCGCCCCGACCCGACACCACCCGGGCGGCCGGCAACTCGGCGGCACCAGCGGCAGCCAGCGACCAGTCCACCTCCGCATCCGAGGCCCCGGGTGTGCCCAGTCGTACGTTGTCGGCCAGGGTGCCGGCCACCAGGCCGGGCACCTGGCTGACCCAGGCGAGCCCGGCCCGGTACGCGCCGCCATCGAGTTCGGCCAACGGGACTCCGTCCACCAGCACCGCACCGGAACGCACCGGCAGCAGGCCCGCCAGGACGAGCAGCAGGGTGGTCTTGCCGCCCCCACTCGGCCCGGTGATCACGGTGACCTCGGTCGGGTCGAGGTGCACGTCCACAGCGGACAGGACATCGGTGTCGGCGTACCCCGCGGTGACGCCGACCAGTTCGATCGAGTGCGGGGTTGTTTCGACAGGCTCGACCAGCGGCGACGGGGATTCGACCAGCAGTGCAGGAGAGTCCAGCAGGTCGAAGGCGTCCTCGGCGGCTGCCATCCCGTCGGCGGCGTCGTGGTAGTGGACGCCGACCTGGCGGATCGGCAGGTAGGCCTCCGGGGCGAGCATCAGGACGAAGAGTCCGGTGGCCAGGGTGAGGTTGCCGTCCACCACCCGCAGCCCGATCCCGACTGCGACCAGGGCGACCGACAGGGTGGCCAGCAGTTCCAGCACCAGGGCGGAGAGGAAGGCGATCCGCAGGGTGGCCATCGTCTCCCGGCGGTGGGAGTCCTCGACCTGTTGGAGCTGCGCCGCCTGGGCTCGGGCGCGGCCGAACACCTGCAGGGTCGGCAGGCCGGCGACCAGGTCGGCGAAGTGGTGAGCCAATCGGGACTGGGTCCGCCACCGCCTCCGGGTGCGTGCGCTCGTCATCCATCCGACCAGCACCATGAAAACAGGAATCAGCGGTACGGTCAGCGCCACCGTCACCGCGGCGATCACATCGGCGGACAGGATCGCCACCCCGATGATCAAGGGCACGGTCACCGCCAGGGCCAGCTGCGGCAGGTACCGACCGAAGTAGCCGTCCAGCCCGTCGAGACCCTTGGTCACCAGGGTGATCACCGTTGCGGTGGGCCGCCGTCCGCTCACCGGATCGGCGAGGTGGGCGCTGAGGATCTCCTGCCGGAGCTGGGACTTCACCGCCGCCCCGGCCCGGTGCGCCAGCCAACTGTTCAGCCAACCGAGGGCGGCCCGGGCGCCGAGGACCAGTGCCAGCAGCGCGACGGCGGCGCCGACCCCGGACGCGTCCCCCGCGAAGACGTCCGCGATCGTCGTCGCCAGCAACCGGGCCTGGGTGACGATCAGGAACGCCATCGCGGTGCCCACCGCCACCCCGGCCACCAGGTAGGAGCGGGTCGCCCCCGCCCGGCGGAGCAGCCGCGGGTCGATCGGGCCGCGTGCTGTGCCGGTGCTCGACCGGGGAGTACTGCTGACGGCTCGTGCGCTCATCGGCTGGGTTCGGCCGGGTCGGCTTCGCGGCGGGGAGGCTCGGCTTCGCGGCGGGTCGGGTCGGGCCGGGCGGTGGGGGCGGGGATGTCCCGGACGCTGATTCGCTTCCGGAACACCCAGTACGTCCAGCCCTGGTAGAGCATGACCACCGGGGTCGCGACCAGGGCCGAGACGGTCATGATCTTGAGGGTGTACGGGGTGGAGGCCGCGTTCGTCGTGGTCAGGTTCCATGCCGGGTCCAAGGAGGAGACCATCACGTTCGGGAACAGGGCGAGGAAGATCCCGACCACCACCATCGCGATCGCCAGCGCGGTCCCGACGAAGGCCCACCCCTCCCGGCCGCGGGCGTTGGCCACCAGGGCCAGGGCCAGCCCGACGACGGCCACGCCGAGGGCCAGCCAGGTCAGCGATCGGGGGCTGTGGGCCAGGTTCAACCAGACTCCCCAACCGGTGGCCAGCACCAGGGCGGCTGCCCCGAGTCGACCGGCGAGCTTCCGCGCCCGGTACCGGATGTCCCCGTCGGTCTTGAGCGCGATGAAGATCGCCCCGTGGAAGGCGAACACGACGAGGGTGACGAGCCCGCCGAGGAGGGCGAACGGGTTGAGCAGGTTGACCAAACCACCGACGTACTCCAGGTCAGCGTCGATCGGCACCCCGCGGACGATGTTCGCGAAGGCGACACCCCACAGGATCGCCGGCACCAGGGAGCCGAAGAAGATGCACCGGTCCCAGCGTGCCCGCCAGCGCGGGTCGTCCCGCTTGCCGCGGTACTCGAAGGCGACGCCGCGGATGATCAGGGCGACCAGGATCAACAACAGTGGCAGGTAGAAGCCGCTGAACATCGTCGCGTACCACTCCGGGAAGGCGGCGAAGGTGGCGCCGGCGGCGACCAGCACCCACACCTCGTTGCCGTCCCAGACCGGCCCGATGGTGTTGATCATGACGCGCCGCTCCCGCTCGTCCTTGGACAGCACCGGCAACAGCATGCCGACGCCGAAGTCGAAGCCCTCCAGGACGAAGTAGCCGAGCCAGAGGAAGGCGATGATCCCGAACCAGGCGGTGGTGAGTTCCATGGCGGTCTCCTCAGTAGGCGAACGACAACGGCTCGTCGTCGTCCTCGGTCGTCTCGGCCGGGGTCACGTCGGGGAGACCCTCGCGGATGTACTTGCGGAGCAGGCCGATCTCCACCACCGCCAGAGCCCCGTACAGCAGGGTGAAAACCGTCATCGAGATGATCACCTCGGCATGGGTGGTGCCGGGCGAGACCCCGGCCGCGGTTGGCATCAGTCCGAACACCAACCACGGTTGGCGACCCATCTCAGTGAAGATCCAGCCGAAGGAGTTGCCCAGCAGGGGCAGGAAGGGCAGCACCATCACGGCGGCGAGGAACACTCGGCCCTTCGGATCCCGGCCCTTGCGGGTCGTCCAGAGCAGCCAGGCCCCACCGGCCATCGCCACCATCCCCATCGTGATCATGATCCGGAAGGTCCAGTAGCTCACCGCAATGTTGGGGTTGTAGGTGCCCGGCCCGTAGGTGGTCTCGTACGCCTCCTGCAGTGCGTTGATGCCCTGCACCTCGCCGTCCAGGGTGCCGGTGCCGAGGAAGGACAGCAGGTAGGGGATCTTGATCGAGAAGACCTCCTCCGAACCGTCCAGGCTGCCGATGGTGAAGAGGGAGAAGCTGGCCGGTTGCTCGGTCTCGTAGAGGGCCTCGGCGGCGGCCATCTTCATCGGTTGGACCTCGGTCATCACCTTGCCCTGGAAGTCGCCGGACACCATCACTCCGGCGCCGGAGAGCAGTAGGACGACGGCGCCGATGCGCAGCGCGGAGCGGAAGGCCTTGCGGTCCTCGGCCAGCGTCGTGGGTTCGGCGGCCGAGCCCGTAGCGTCGGCCTCGGTCGGAATCGCTGCCGGACGGGCCCGATTCATCCGGTGCAGGTGCCAGCCGGAGATGGCGGCCAGCAGGGCGCCGCCGACCATGTAGCAGGCGAAGATCTGGTGCGGGAAGGTGACGGTGAGTACGGGATTGGTCAGCACCGCGACGAAATCGGTCAGCTCGGCCCGGCCGCGGACCTCGTTGTAGGCGAAGCCGACCGGGTTCTGCATCCAGGAGTTGGCGGCCAGGATGAAGTACGCGCTCAGGACGGTCCCGAAGGCCACCATCCAGATCGCGGCCAGGTGCACCTTCTTCGGGATTCGGTCCCAGCCGAAGATCCACAGGCCCAGGAAGGTGGACTCGAGGAAGAAGGCGAGCAGCCCCTCGAGGGCGAGTGGGGCGCCGAAGACGTCGCCGACGAAACGGGAGTAGTCACTCCAGTTCATTCCGAACTGGAATTCCTGGACGATGCCCGTCACCACGCCCATCGCGAAGTTGATCAGGAACAGCTTGCCGAAGAACTTGGTCAACTTCAGCCAGCGCTCGTGGCCGGTGCGGAACCAGACCGTCTGGAGCAGCGCGACCAGTCCGGACAGGCCGATGGTCACCGGGACGAAGAAGAAGTGGTAGACGGTGGTGATGCCGAACTGCCACCGTGCCAGCGTTTCGGGGTTCACACCTCGGACAGTACTACGCTATGTCGTACTTGCCAAAGTAGTAGACTGACCGGGTGAACAATCTCGGCGACCTCGAACGCAGCGTGATGGAAGAACTCTGGCGCTCCGACCAGGCCCTCTCGGTCCGGGCGGTGCACTCCCGTGTCACCGCGGAGCGTGACCTCGCCTACACCACCGTGATGACGGTGCTCGACCGGCTGGCGAAGAAGAAGATCGTCGAGCGCCAGCGGGACGGCCGGGCCTGGATCTATCGTCCGGCGCAGTCCCGGGAGCAGATGGTCGCCGAGGTGATGCACAGCGCCCTCACCGATGCGGAGGAGGACAGCAGCGCCGCGCTGGTGGCCTTCGTCGGACGGGCGAGTGACAGCGAGTTGGCGCTGCTGCGGCGGGCCCTGACTGACCTCGAGCAGGGCGCCGATCTCGACCGGGGACCCGACTCGTCGGCATGATCAACGTGTGGACGACCGGGGCGGTGCTGGTTGCGCTCGCCCTGGTCCTGGTGGGGCCGGGGCCCTGGTGGGTGGGCCGCTGGGCGTTCCTGCGCCGGGTCCCCCGAGCGGCCGTCCTGCTCTGGCAGGCCGGGACGATCGCCGCGTTGGTGTCGGTGATCGGTGGCGGCACGGTGCTGGTGCTGGCCCTGCTCGATCCCGATCAGCCGCACCCGATCTGGCAGGTCGCCCTGGTGCTGGTGGCCGCTTTCACCGCCGTCGTGGTGGTCCGCCTCAGCTGGTCCCTGGCCACCGTGATCCGTGAGACCGGACGGCGGCGGGCGCGGCACCGGGCGGCGGTCGACCTGCTCGGCCAGATCGACCCGGACTCCCCGCACCCGGGCCTGCGGATCCTCTCCCAGACCGAGCCGATGGCCTACTGCCTGCCGAGTGCGCGGGAGTCCCGGGTGGTCGTCACCCGTGGCACCCTGGAACAACTCGGCGAGGCCGAGGTGGACGCCGTCCTCGCCCACGAGCGGGCCCACCTGCGGGCTCGCCACGACGTGGTGTTGGACACCTTCACCGCCCTGCACCGTGCCTTCCCGGTCGCGGTCCGCAGCGAGAAGCCGCTGCAGCAGAGCAAGTTGCTGGTCGAGATGTTGGCCGATGACGCCGCCCGACGGACCACGGGGCCGATCCCGCTCGCCCGTGCGCTGGTCGTGATGGCCGGTTGGGAGTCCCCGTCGATGGGCCTGGCTGCTGCCGGGACCGGGGTGCTGGAGCGGGTCCGGCGGCTGGGCGAGGTGGACCCGCCCCGGTGGTGGTCCGGCGCGGTGTACGTCCTCGCGGCCGGTCTGGTGCTAGCCCCGGTGGCCATCCTGCTGCTCCCGCTTGCCGGCTGACCCGGCTTGACCGTGCGCTGGCTAGACTCGATCAGGTGAGTGGATCCGAGTTGGCGCCGTGGCAACGGTTCTCGCACGATCCGCGGCAGGGGGAGTTCGCCCCGATGCGCGCCTCGGACGCGGATCGTGACCTGGTGACCGAGGTCCTGGGGGATGCGTACGCGGACGGCCGACTCACCCGCGACGAGTTCGACGAACGGGTGGAGTCCACCGCTCAGTCCCGCACCCTGGGCGAACTGGTCCCGGTGATCGGTGACCTGGTCGCCGTCCGCCCGCGGCAGATCGTGCCGGGCCAAGAACTCGCCCTCGCCTCCGACGAGCAGTTGCGAACTGAGGCGGTGGAGAAGTACGAGGCCGGCCGGCGCCAGGCACTCGTCGGCTGGCTGATGCCGACGTTGATCACCTTCGCGATCTGGTTCGCCACCGGATTCGGCGATGGTGGCTGGCACGCCAACTTCCCGTGGCCGATCTTCGTGATGCTGGGCACCGGCGCCAACATGATCCGAGTCCTGGTGCAGAAGCCGGACCTGATCAAGGAGAACTACGAGAAGCTGCAGAAGAAGCGACAGAAGGCACTGCAGGGGAAGCCGGTCACCGACGAGGAGGAGTGACCAGGCCCGCGGCGCAGGCAGCGATGCTCGTGCCAAGGAACCCTGCTCAGCGGCTCCAGTGCGATATGAGCGCCCAGATGGCGTCGGCGTCTGTCGCATCCAACTCGAAGAATCCGAACCGGATCCGCGATACCGGCAGGTGCTCGCGGAGCTGCGCCAGTGGCAGCGGCTCGATCTCACGGAGAGTCGCCGCCCGACGGAATCCGCCGGGGATCAGCTCGCTCGGCTCGGGCTCGTCTCCGGTGACTTCGCCCACGATGGTCACCGCCCGCAGCGGCTCCCCGGCGGGGTAGGTGGTGGTCGGCGAGTAGATGAGGATGCCGTCGCCGGGCGACATCCGGGCCAGCGGCGCCCGCTTGCCGTGGTTGGCCATCACGAAGCCGTCGTCCACGCCGCGTCTTGCATGGTCGCGCGAAGCGACGATCACCCAATGCCGTCGAGTCGTCATGAGTGAATCGAACCTCAGAGGGCCTTCACCGCGTTGAGCAGCTTGCCCATCGTCTCCTTGGCGTCACCGAACATCAGGGTGGTGGTTGGCTCGTACAGCAACTCGTTCTCGATCCCCGCGAAGCCGGGGCGCATCGACCGCTTCATGAAGATCACCTGCTTGGCCTCATTGGCCTTCAGGATCGGCATCCCGTAGATCGGGGCACTCGGGGTGGTCTCCGCCGCCGGGTTGACCACGTCGTTGGCGCCGACCACGAGCACCACGTCGGTCTCGGCGAACGAGCCGTTGATCTCGTCCATCTCCTTCAACTGCTCGTACGGGACCTGGGCCTCGGCGAGCAGCACGTTCATGTGGCCGGGCATCCGGCCGGCGACCGGATGGATGGCGTAGTCGACCCGGATCCCGCGCTCGAGCATCAGGTCGACCAGTTCACGCAGGCTGTGCTGGGCCTGGGCGACGGCGAGCCCGTAGCCGGGGACGATGATCACCCGCTGGGCATAGCCGAGCAGGATCGCCACGTCCTCCGGGCCGGCCTGCTTCACCGGACGGTTGCTGGCCTCCCCGCCGCCGAGGGTCGATCCGCCGCGCAGCGCGCCGAACAGGGTGTTCAGCACCGAACGACCCATCGCCCGGGCCATCAACTGGGTGAGCAGGGTGCCGGCCGCACCGACCAGGGTGCCGCCGACCAGCAGCACCGGGTTCTCCAGCAGGTAGCCGCTGGCGGCGACGGTCAGGCCGGTGAACGCGTTCAGCAGGGAGATCACGATCGGTACGTCCGCGCCGCCCACCGGGAGCACCAGCAGGACGCCCGCAGCCAGGCCGAGCACGGCCAGCACGATCCCCAGCACCAGGCTGCCGGTGATCACCAACGCCACGGCGACGCCGAGGGCTGCGATCAGGATCGCGCCGTAGACCACCGGGTAGAAGGGGAACACCACCGGGCGGGTGGTCATCAACTCCTGCAGCTTGGCGAAGGTGATCGCCGAGCCGGCGAAGGAGACGGTGCCGACCAGGATCGTGAACGCGGTCGCGACGTAGTGGAAGGAGGTGTCGCCGCCGTGCTCGGAGAGGTTGAACAACTCGATCAACGCCACCAGGGCGGCCGCGCCGCCGCCGACTCCGTTGAACAGGGCCACCAGTTGCGGCATCTGGGTCATCTGCACCCGGTACGCGCCGAGTACGCCGATCGCGGTCCCGACCCCGATCGCGATCAGGATCGGTACCACGTGGTTCAGTTCGGCGGCGAAGAACACGGTGCCACAGGCCAGCACCGCGCCCGCGGCACCGATCAGGTTTCCGGTCCGGGCGGTCCGCGGGGAGGACAGGCCCTTGAGCGCGATGATGAAGCAGACCGCGGCCAGCAGGTAGACGAGCTGGGCCCACACCGGGGTCGTCATGCGCGCCCGTCCTCGACCTCGGAGGGTTTGCGGGGCTTGGGGCCGGTGAACATCTGCAGCATCCGGTCAGTCACCACGAAGCCGCCGGCCATGTTGATCGCGGCCAGCACGATGGCGATCAGGCCGACCACCAGGACGACGGTGGAATCGGTCATCCCGGTGACCAGGATCGCGCCGAGCAGGATCACCCCGTGGATCGCGTTCGCCCCCGACATCAGCGGCGTGTGCAGGGTGGAGGACACCTTCGAGATGACCTCCATGCCGACGAACACCGCCAACACGAAGATGGTCAACCAGACGACGGCCTCGGTCACGGGGTCTCCTCCTGCGGCTCGTGCGGCTCCTGCGGTCCGTGCTCCTGCGGCCCGTGTTCCTGTGGCACCGGCTCAGCCGACTGCTCCGCCAACCCGAGTGCGCTCCGGGTCACCTCATGCGGCACCTGACCGGCGTGGGTGATGCACATCCCGGTGACGATCTCGTCGTCGAAGTCCAGTGCGATCCGACCGTCCGTGGTCAGCAGGTCGAGCACGCTGATCACGTTCTGGGCGTACAGTCGGCTGGCCGGTCCGGGCATCTGGCTCGGCACGTTGGCCCCACCCCACACCTGCGCGCCGCCGACCTGGACCACCTCGCCGGGTACGGCGCCCTCGACATTGCCGCCGGACTCCGCGGCCAGGTCGACCACCACCGAGCCGACCTTCATCTGCTCCACCATCGCGGTCGTCACCAGCAACGGCGCCTCCCGTCCGGGGACCGCGGCGGTGGTGATCAATGCGTCCGCGGCAGCGATCCACGGAGTGAGTAGTTCGCGTTGGCGGGTGGCGCGGTCCTCGGTCATCTCCCGGGCGTAGCCGCCGGCACCGTCGAGGGTCTCGAGGTCCAACTCGATCGCCTTCGCGCCCATCGACCGGATCTCCTCGGCCGCGGCGGCGCGTACGTCGTAGCCGCGGACGACCGCCCCGAGTCGCTTGGCAGTCGCGATCGCCTGCAGTCCCGCCACCCCGGCGCCGAGGACGACGACGTCGGCGGGCGGCACCGTACCGGCCGCGGTCATGTTCAGTGGGAAGAACTTGCGCAGCCGGCTGGCGGCGACCACTGCGCACCGGTAGCCCGACACCAGGGACTGCGAGCTGAGCGCGTCCATCGACTGGGCCCGGGAGATCCGCGGGACGAACTCCATCGCGAATGTCGTCACCTCGAGCGCACGCCGCAACTCCACCTCGGTGGGGGACTGCGGGGCGGAGAAGAAGCTGAGGGTCGTCGTCCCGGGACGGAGCCGGCGGAGTTGATCATCGGTCAGCGGTTGGACGCTGAGCACCACCGCGGACCGGTACTGCGCGTCCGCGGCCACCTCGGCGCCTGCTGCGGCGTACTCCTCGTCGGTGTGCATCGCCGCCCGGCCCGCGTCGGGCTCGACCGTCACCGCGTACCCCAGCCCGGTCACCTTGGCGACCAGGTCCGGCACCAACGCCACCCGGGCCTCGCCGGGCAGGTTCTCACCGGCGACCGCGACCAGCGGCGGCGTGTCCTCGTCGACCATGGCCTCACCCTAGCCGGAGACAGTTCCGTCTCCGGGACCGCCGTGCGAACGCTCCAACAGTCGTTCCGGCGGCTCGGCAAGACCCCTGGCGGCGAGCCGGCGGCGCCACCCACACGGAGATCAACTCGACCCAGTCCCCGTACCGGACCCGAACGCGTCCGGCGCCTCCCGTAGGGCGGCGAGCCGGAGATCGCGGAACACCAGCCAGTCGTTGCTGGTCAGCGTCAAGATGTCGAGCTGCTCCATGCCCGAATCCTAGTGATTCGACCGCTCCGCCGTCGTGTCCCTTTTCCGCTAGTGTGAGCGGTCCGGGTCGGGCAGTATGGGGGACATGAACCCACCACTGGAGCGGACCGCCTGCTACGGCGCCGTACGGTCGCGGGACCGCCGTTTCGACGGCGTCTTCTACACCGCCGTCCGTACGACCGGCATCTACTGCCGGCCGTCCTGCCCCGCGCGGACGCCGGCTCCGGCGAACGTGGACTTCTACCGCACCGCGGCCGCGGCCCAGGCGGCCGGGTTCCGAGCCTGCAAGCGGTGCCTGCCCGACGCCACCCCCGGCAGCCCCGACTGGGACGTCGCCGCCGATGTCGCCGGTCGGGCGATGCGGTTGATCGCCGACGGCGTGATCGACCGGGAGGGGGTCGAGGGCCTCGCCCGCCGGATCGGCTACACCGCGCGCCACCTCACCCGGATCCTGACCGCCGAACTCGGCGCCGGCCCGCTGGCCCTGGCCCGGGCTCGGCGGGCCCAGACCGCACGGATCCTGATCGAGACCACGGACCTCTCCTTCGCCGACGCCGCCTTCGCCAGCGGGTTCGCCAGTGTCCGCCAGTTCAACGACACCGTCCGCGAGGTGTACGCCGCCACCCCGACCGAGCTCCGTGGGCGACGCGATGCGCGCCACGGGGCCGGAAAGGTCAGCCTCCGATTGGCCGTACGGGCCCCGTTCGCCGGCGCTGACCTGTTCGCGTTCCTCGCCACCCGCGCCGTCCCCGGGGTGGAGGAGGCGGCGGTGGACCGGAACGGAATGGGCCGCTACGCCCGGACCCTGGCGCTGCCCCGGGGGACCGGAATCGTGGAACTCGAACTGGGGGATGTGCCCGCGTCGGACCGCACCGCCTTCGTCCGCGCCACCTTCGCGCTGGCCGACCTGCGCGACCTCACCGCCGCAGTCGAGCGGACGCGGCGACTGCTCGACGCCGACTGTGACCCGCTGGCCGTGGACACCGCCCTCGCCGAGGACCCGCTCCTCGAGGAACTCGTCCGGCGCCGCCCCGGCCTGCGGGTCCCGGGCCACGTCGACGGCGGGGAGATCGCGATCCGGGCCGTGCTCGGGCAGCAGGTCACCGTCGCCGCCGCTCGAACGGCCGCACGGCGCCTCACCGAGCGGGTCGGGGTGCCGCTCGACCACCCGGCGGGAAGCCTGACCCACCTGTTCCCGGACGTGGCGGCCGTGGCCGCGCTCGATCCCGCGTCGCTGTCGATGCCGCGTTCCCGCGGGAACGCGTTGACCGGACTGTGCGCCGCCCTCGCCCGCGAGGAGGTGCGTCTGGACCGAGGCCCCGAACGCAGCGAGGTGTATCGCAGCCTGGTGGCGCTGCCCGGGATCGGGCCGTGGACCGCCGGCTACGTGGCGATGCGCGCCCTCGGCGATCCGGACGTGTTCCTACCGACCGACACCGGCACCCGGGATGCGTTCGCCCGGGCCGGACTCGACCCGCGGACCGCCGCACAGCACGGTGAGAACTGGCGACCGTGGCGTTCGTACGCACAACTGCACTTGTGGACCAGCCTGGGCGACGTCGCCACCGTCGGCGCCGCCGGAGAGGAAAGATGATCATGTGGACGACGATGGAATCCCCGATCGAGCAACTGCGGATCGTGGCCGCGGACGGGGCGATCACCGCGATCGAGTTCAGCCCGTTCCGCCCGGAGGGGGAGGGCCCGGTGCTGGGGGAGCGCGATGACGCCCACCCGCTGTTGGTGGAGGCGAAGCGCCAACTCGGCGCGTACTTTGCGGGGGAGTCGAAGGACTTCGACCTTCCCCTCGCCCCGAAGGGAACCGACTTCCAGCAGCGTGTCTGGGAGCAGTTGCGCCGTATCGGCTGGGGGGAGACCGCGACGTACGGGGAGATCGCCCACCGGCTCGGGATGACCAACGCCGCCTCTCGTGCGGTCGGTCTGGCGAATGGTCGCAACCCGATCCCGATCGTGATCGGGTGTCACCGGGTGATCGGTGCGAACGGGACGCTGACCGGGTACGCCGGCGGCCTGGAACGCAAGCAGACCCTCCTCGACCTGGAGTCGGACAGCTTGTTCTGACGGCCCTGCGCTCAGTCGCCGACCGTGATCGTGGCGGTGTGCCAACCGGTGGCCCCGTCCGGGGCGGGCGGGGCCGTGTCGCTGGTCTGGGTCGCGCCGGTGGTGTCGGTGGCCCGCACGGTCAGCGTGTGCTCGCCCGGGTCCGCCTGCCAGCGGTGGCGCCATTGCCGCCAGGTGTCCGGGCCGGTCACCTCGGCCAGTTCGGCTTCCTGCCAGGCCCCGTCGTCGACCCGCACCTCCACCCGCTCGATTCCGCTGTGCTGGGCCCAGGCGACCCCGGCCACGACCACCTCGCCGACGGTGGCTCGGCGCTGGGGCGTGTCGATGCGGGATGCGGTCTTGATCGGCCCGAGGGCGGACCAGCCGAGCGGAGTCCAGTAGCCCATGTCCTCGGCGAAGGTGGTCACCGTGAGCGAGGTGACCCACTTGGTCGCCGACACGTACCCGTACAGGCCGGGCACGACCAGCCGAGCCGGGAAGCCGTGCTCGAGGGGGAGTGGTTCCCCGTTCATCCCGACCGCGACCAGGCTCTGCCGATCCTCCTCCAGCAGCACCTCCAGCGGGGTGCCCGCGGTGAAACCGTCGGTGCTCTCCGACAGCACCATGTCCGCGCCGACCAACGGCTTCGCCTCCATCAACAGCTCGCGGATCGGCAGGCCCAGCCACCGCGCATTCCCGGCCAGGTTCCCGCCGACCTCGTTCGACACGCAGGCCAAGGTGGCGACGTGCTCCACCAGGGGACGGGCGAGCAGGTCGTCGTAGGTGACCGTCACCTCGCGCTCGACCATGCCGGTGATCCGCAGACGCCAGTCGCGGACGTCGACCTGCGGCACCTGCAGAGCCGTGTCGATCCGATAGAAGTCGTCGTTGGGGGTGACGTACGAGGTGAGTCCGTCGCTGCCGAAGTCGGCCCCGGCGGGGATCGGGTCGGCAGGTGTGGTCGGCGCCGGGAGTCGGATCATCGTCCGGGCCTGCTCGACGGCCCGCGCGCCGGCACTGAGCAGTCGGCCGCCGGCGGCGGTGACCACGCCGAGGCCGCTGAGCACCAGGGTCGACCCGAGGAAGGACCGCCGGGAGGAATCCGGTCCGGTGGCCCGCTGGGAGCGGTCGGAGTGCCACTCCTGCAACCGGGTGGTCAAGGACCGCAGTGCCGGTACGCCGGCGGCGATACCGAGCAGGGTGGGCAGGAACACCAGCACCGAGTCCGGGGAGTTCAGCGCATTCGCGGCCCATCCGATGGCGGCCACGACACCGAGGGGGATCAGGCCGAGCCAGCGGCGGACGTACTCGAGCCGCCCGGCCAGCGCACCGAGCAGCAGGACGCCGACCGTGACCAGGATGATCAGCACCGGCTTGTCCGCGGACCCGAGAGTCGTCTTGCCGAAGTCGATCAGCGGCGCCGGGAGGAGATCGATGATGGCCGTCCCGACGGCGGTCAGCGGGGAACCGGCGGGCGCGGCGAACCAGGCGACGAGTTCTGCGACACCGAGCCCGAGCAGGACGGCAGCGACTCCGGCCAGGGCCGCCCAGCGGGTTGGCTGCCGGATGGCGCGGCCGCCTTCGGGGCCAGCGGGTGACGTGGTCACCCTCCCATCCTTCCGCGTCGCCCCAAATGCGGTGCAGGGTCGGGACCGTCTCAGGCCTCCACGGGCGCCGCGAACTGGGAGTTGTAGAGGTCGAAGTAGGGCCCCTGTGACTCCAGCAGCTCGTGGTGGTTGCCCTGTTCCACGATCTGCCCGTGCTCCATCACGAGGATCACGTCCGCGTCGCGGATGGTGGAGAGCCGGTGCGCGATCACGAAGCTGGTCCGGTCCGAGCGCAGGGCCGCCATCGCCTCCTGCACCAACACCTCGGTCCGGGTGTCGACGGAGCTGGTGGCCTCGTCCAGGATCAGCAGCGCCGGGTCGGCGAGGAAGGCCCGGGCGATGGTGATCAACTGCTTCTCCCCGGCCGAGACGTTGCTGCCCTCCTCGTCGATCACCGTGTCATAGCCGTCCGGCAGGGAATGCACGAACCGGTCCACATAGGTCGCTTCGGCGGCCGCGGTGATCTCCTCCTCGGAAGCGTCCGGACGGCCATAGGCGATGTTGTCGCGGATCGTGCCGTGGAAGAGCCACGTGTCCTGCAGGACCATGCCGATCTGGCTGCGCAGGGCGGCCCGCGGCACGGTGGACACGTCCACCCCGTCCAGGGTGATCTGCCCGCCGTCCAACTCGTAGAAGCGCATGATCAGGTTGACCAGGGTGGTCTTCCCGGCCCCGGTCGGGCCGACGATCGCCACCGTCTGGCCGGGCTCGGCGACCAGCGAGAGGTCGGTGATCAACTCCTGTTCCGGGGTGTAGGAGAAGGCGATGTCGGAGAAGACGACCCGGCCGCGCACCTCACCCAGTGCTCCGGCAGTCTCCGGCTCCTGCTCGTCGGCGTCGAGGACCTCGAAGACACGTTCGGCCGAGGCGACCCCCGACTGCAGCAGGTTGGCCATCGAGGCCACCTGGGTGAGCGGTTGGGTGAACTGGCGGGAGTACTGGATGAAGGCCTGCACGTCACCGAGCGGCATCGTGCCGGATGCGACCCGGAGCCCGCCGAGCACGGCGATGACCACGTAGTTGAGGTTCCCGATGAACATCATCGCGGGCATGATGATGCCGGAGACGAACTGGGACCCGAAGCCGGCCTTGTAGAGGCGCTCGTTCTTCTCGGCGAACTGGGCCTCGACCTCCCGATGCCGTCCGAACACCTTCACCAGGGCGTGGCCGGTGTAGGCCTCCTCGATGTGGGCGTTCAGCTCGCCGGTGTGCTTCCAGTTCGCCATGAAGAGCTTCTGCGAGCGCTTGGCGATCAACCCCGTGACCAGCACCGACACTGGGATCGTGATCAGTGCGATCAGCGCCAAACTGGGGGAGACGATGAACATCATCACCAGGACGCCGATCACGGTGAGCAGTGCGGTGAGCAGTTGGCTGAGGGTCTGCTGCAAGGTCTGCGACACGTTGTCGATGTCGTTGGTGACCCGGCTCAGCAATTCACCCCGGGCCTGCTTGTCGAAGTAGCTCAGCGGCAATCGGTTGATCTTGGCCTCCACCCGGTCCCGCATGCGCTGGATGGTGCGCTGGACCGCACCGTTGAGCAGGTACCCCTGCCACAGCAGCATCAACGAGGCGAACAGGTAGAACCCCAGCGCCATCAGCAACACCAACCCCAACTGGTGGAAGTCGATGCCCTGGCCGGGGACGAGACCCTCGAGCCCGGCCACCAGGTCGGCCAGCTTGTCCTGGCCCTGGGCCCGTAGGGCCTCAACGGCCTGCTCCTGGGTGGTCCCGGGTGGCAGCATCCGGCCGATGATGCCGACGAAGATCACGTCTGTGGCCCAGCCGAGGATCTTGGGGCCGACCACCTGCAGGCCGACGCCCAGGACGGCCAGGGCGATCACGGCGATCATGATCAGCCGTTCCTCGCGGAGGTGGCCGATCAGCCGTTTCATCGACGGCCCGAAGTTCATCGCCTTCTCGGCTGGTGCGGACTGCCCGAAACTGGGACCGCTGGACTTCTGCGGGCCGCCGGTGGGGCGCTTCGGAGCCTTCCCGGGCTCCTTCACCTGTGTGGTCATGCTGCCTCCTCGGCGCTGAGCTGCGAGTCGACGATCTCGATGTAGGTGACGCAACTCTCCAACAGTTCCTCGTGGGTGCCGGTGCCGACGATCTCACCGTCCTCGAGGACGAGGATCTGGTCCGCGTCCTGGATCGTGGCGACCCGTTGGCCGACCACGATCACCGCGGCGTCGCGGGTCTCGGGCCGCAACGCGCGGCGGAGGCGGGCGTCGGTGGCCACGTCCAGGGCGGAGAAGGAGTCGTCGAAGATGTAGATCTCCGGGTGTTTCACCAGTGCTCGGGCGATCGAGAGCCGCTGACGCTGGCCACCGGACACGTTGGTTCCGCCCTGGGCGATGGGTGCGTCCAGACCCTCCGGCATCGCCCGGACGAAGTCCTCGGCCTGGGCAATCTCCAGGGCGCGCCACAGTTCGGAGTCGGTGGCGTCCGGCTTGCCGTAGCGCAGGTTGGTGGCGATCGTCCCGGTGAACAGGTACGGCTTCTGCGGTACCAGTCCGATTCGGTCCCACAGGGCGTCCGCGTCGGCGCTGGTGACGTCGACGCCGTCCACCCGTACGCTCCCACCGGTGGCGTCGAAGAGCCGCGGCACCATCGAGATCAGGGTGGACTTGCCGGCGCCGGTGGAGCCGATGATGGCCGTCATCTGACCGGCCCGGGCGGTGAAGGTGATGTTGCGCAGCACCGGAGTCTCCGCCCCCGGGTAGGTGAACTCGACGTCGTCGAAGTCGACCGTGCCGGACTCGGCGAAGTCGGTCACCGGCCGGCTCGGCAGTACGACCGAGGAGGCGGTGTCGAGCACCTCGCGAATCCGTTCCGCACACACCGCGGCGCGCGGCGCGAGGACCAACATGAAGGTGGCCATCATGACCGACATCAGGATCTGGACCAGGTAGGTGAGGAAGGCGGTCAGCTCCCCCACCTGCATCAGGCCGGCATCGATCCGGCGGGCACCGAACCACATCACGGCGACACTGGAGGCGTTCAGGATGAACATGACGATCGGGAACATGGCGGCCATGTAGCGTCCGACGCTGGTTGTCGTCCCGGTGAGTTCGGCGTTGGCGGTGCCGAAGCGCTGGCTCTCGTACGGCTCGCGAACGAAGGCCCGCACCACTCGGATGCCGGTGATCTGTTCGCGCAGTACCCGGTTCACGGTGTCGATCCGGGTCTGCATGACGCGGAAGAGCGGTCCCATCCGGGAGATGATCAGCCCGACGGCGATGATCAGCACCGGGACGCAGACGACGAGCAACCAGGCGAGCCCGGCGTTCTCCCGGATGGCCATGATCACGCCACCCACCATGGTGATCGGCGCGGCGACCATGACGGTGCAACTGAGCACCACCAGCATCTGGATCTGCTGCACGTCATTGGTGTTGCGGGTGATCAGCGAGGGTGCGCCGAACTGGTTGACCTCGCGGGCGGAGAAGGAGAGCACGCGTTCGAAGATGCCGGCTCGGACGTCGCGGCCGAACTTCATCGCGGCCTTCGCGCCGACGTACACGCTGGCGATGGCGCAGACGATCTGCACCGCGCTGACGGCCAGCATCACCCGGCCGGTTGACCAGATGAGGGCGGTGTCGCCCTTGGTCACACCGTCGTCGATGATCGACGCGTTCAAGCTGGGGAGGTAGAGGGCGGCCATGGTGCCGAGCAGTTGCAGCACGACGACGGCGAGCAGGGCCCACCGGTACGGGCGCAGGTAGTCCCGCAGGAGTCGGATCAAGATCATGCGTCATCCTTTGCGGAGTGGAGGACCCCGTGCAGCAGGACCCGTACCAGGGACTGCGGGTCGGCGGGGAACTGGCGAGCGAACATGGGGTGCGCCGAGGAGAAGGCGACGGCACGCAGCAGCGCCGCTACCGCCTCGGGGCCGTGGGTGAGTCGGTCCCGGTCGGATCCGATCACGGACTCGATCGCCTCGCCGAGTCGTTGGTCGAGTGCCTCACGTGAGTGGACCTCGGCCTTGCCCGGACCCGGAGCGATGCGCAGGGCGTGGAACAGCCGCATCAAACCCTGCATCCGATCCTGGAGGATGGTGACGGTCCGGACCAGACGGGTCTCCAGGTCCAGCTCCGGATCGATCGCCTCGATTGCATGGGCTGGCTTCTCCGGGTCGATCAGGTCGCACACCACCGCGTCGACGATCGCCTCCTTGGAGTCGAACACTCGAAACAGGGTGCCCTCGGCGACCCCCGCCGCCTGGGCGATCTGGCGGGTGGTGACCTCACGCCCGTACTCCTCGAGCAGGGGGGTGGTCGCCGCCAGGATCGCGGCACGACGTTCGTCAGGTGGGAGGGGAGCCGCGCGTTTCACAACGCAGAGCATAAGTGAGTGAGCGCTCACTCACAACTGCTTTTTTCTCGACTTCCGGTCTGTGCCCGTGGGCGAGGTGGGGCTGGTCAGCCCCGGCGTCGTGGCGGTCGTTGGCCGTGCTCGAGGCCGGCGACCGTCTGGATGCTCCGAGCGACGGCGGCGGCCAACGACAAGGTGGACCGGCGGGTGCGCTGGCCGAGTTTCGAGTGGTCGATCACAGCGCCCTCGGCGATGTGCGGATCGGTCGGGATCTCGACCATCGGGTGGCTGTCGGCGAACCACGAGGAGCCGGACCGGCGGACCTCCTCCTGGCTGTCGGCCGGGCCGTTGGTGGCGACCACGACGGTGCGTTGCAGCAGATCGCTGTGCACCTCCTGCAGGGTCTCCAGCATCCGGGCCGCCGGGATCAGGCTGTCCTTGCGCCACTTGGTCGGCACCACCAGGCAGTCCGCTGCCTTGGCGGCGGCCATCCAGTTGGGGGAGGCCTCGTTGTTGCCGGTGTCCACGATGATGATCTGGAAGTAGCGCGACAGGATGCCGTGGATGGACTCGAAGTCGTCCTTGCTGATCACGTGCCCGGAGGTCTGGGCCGATCCGAGGGTGTAGAACTTCCCGCTGGTCTGGTGGTTCATGAAGTGGGCCAGGTCGGTGAACTGCGAGTTCGGCTCCGACAGGTACTCCTTGTCAGCCAACAGGTCACGGACCGTACGCCGGTGCGGGGACAGGGAGCGATCCGGCATGGTGCCGCGCAACTCGTTGTTGTCCCACGCCACCACGCCGCCACCGCGGGCGACGCCGAAGGCCGAGGCCAGCATCAGCGCCGTCGGGGTCTTGCCCACGCCTCCCTTGGGATTGGCGATCATGATCGTCACCGGCCGGGAGAACGGCATCCGGACCGCTTCCTCGTCCTGGGCCTCGGACAGTTCCTTCGACGACGGCGCCATGCCGAGTCGGGCCCGCAGCCCGCGGCGGGACTTCAGTACCGGGTCGGGGTTGAGCTGATCGATGAGTTCGCTGGCCTGGTACGAGCGCGGCCGGTCCTGGGGAATCGGCTGGTGCACCGCGAAGCTGTTCTGCGGGCCGCCGTACTGGCTCGGGGAGCCGGACCCCTGGGGTGCCTCGGCTGGCGACGGCTGGGGCGCGGCCGAGGGTTGGTGCCCGGGTTGTGGCTGCTGGTTCCGGTCGTTGCCCCAATCGGACTGCTGGGGCGGACCGGCCTGCTGCTGGGGCGGACCGGCCACCGGGCCCTGGTTCCAACTCCCCGGCTGGGGTTGCTGGCCCGCTCGCTGCTGTGGATGGCCCTGCTGCTCCGGGCGTGTTTGCGGTTGGGCCGGTGCCTGCTGGGAAGGTGCCTGCCGGGGCGGTGCCTGCTGTTGCGGTGTCTGCTGCTGGGGCGTCTGCTGCGATGCCTGCTGTTGCGGTGTCTGCTGGTGGCCGCGCTGTCCGGGCGGATTCGGGTAGGTCGGCCGGTATGCCTGCAGCGGCACGCCCTGTTGCTGCTGGGATCCCGACTGTTGCTGCTGGGATCCCGACTGCTGGGGCGCCGACTGCTGGGGCGGTTGCCCCTCCGGTACGCCGCGGCGGGGCTGACTCCCGAACGGATTGGCCGGTCCGGGCCGGTCCGAGCCGAGCTCGTCCGGGGCGGGGGCCGATGGCGCGGAGCGCGGCGTCGAGGTGGAGGCCTGACGGGCTTCCTCGCGCTGACGGTTCGCCTCCTGCTGGCGGTTCGCCTCCTGCTTGCGGGCTTCCTCCTGCTGGCGGGCTTCCTCGCGCTTGCGGTTCGCCTCCTGCTGGCGATTCCAGGACTCGGGATCTTGCAGGCCGCCACCCCACGGAGTCCCGGAGATCAGCCCGGAGTCGTGCGGAGGGTTGTGCTGGCCCCCGGCCGCATCGTTCGCGGGGCGGTCCCGATCGGGGCCATCAGTCATGGTCGGCAGTCCTTCTGGTCTCGTCGTGTACGCCCCCCGGGCGCTCGCACCGGGAGTCTCCCTCCCCATCATGGATTCCGGGGAGTTCAGTCCGGCTCGGAGCAGCCTCCACGGTAGCATTCAGCGATGCCTGAGGTACTGGTCGGTAGCCCCGCGGCACGTGCCGTGCACGGCTGGTCGTCCGACGCCCAGTTGGCCTGGCTGGCGACCCCCGGGGTGGCCGGCTCCACGGCCCGCAACACGCCGGTGCGCACGCGCGACGGCCTGGCCGAGTTCGGACTCCGGGCGCCGGCTCCGGCAAGGGCCGAGGTGCCCGCAGAACTCGCCCGACTCGCCGACCTGGCCTCGACCGGTACCGGCCCGCTGGTGCTGGTCGCCGACGACCTCGACCTGAGTGCCCCGGCGCTGCTGGACCTGCTCGACCGTCCGGGCGACGAAACCCGGGTGCTGGTCGCCGACCCGCACGGCCTCACCGGCGATCCGGCCTCGGCCGCGGGCCGGCTCGGTCCGGATGCGGGGCAGCTCGAGGCCGTCAGTGTCCCCGCGCGGCCGACCGTCCGCCCGAACCGGGTGCTGGTCGGTGCGCTCCGACTGCGGGCCACGGACCGCGAACAGGCCGCCCGGCTGTGGCGCCGGGCCGCCAGCCTGGACTGGGGCACCGCGGACCCGTTCCAGGTGGCCGTCGCCGTCCTGGTGCACGGCGGCGTGGTATTGCGGCCCACGGACGTCGGTCAGCATGCCTGGGCGCGTACGGCGGTCGCCGGACCCGGCGCGCCCGGTTCGGTGTGGCAGCAGCACCTGCGCTCGGCCTCGCGGGGTGGGGACGGGCCCTTCTCCACGCTGTTGGTGCGGCCGATCTCGCGCCGGATGACCGGCCTCGCGCTCAAGGTCAATCTGTCCCCGAACGTGATCACGATGATCAGCCTGGTGATCGGGATCGGCACCGCCGCCCTCATCTGGACCGGATCTCCGTGGGCGTGGGTGTTGGCCGCCGTCACCTTGCAGCTCGCCCTGCTGGTCGACTGCATGGACGGGGAGATCGCGCGGTTCACCCGCCGGTTCTCAACCTTGGGGGCCTGGCTGGACGGGGTCGGCGACCGGGTGAAGGAGTACGCCGTACTCGCCGCAGTCGGAGCGGTTGCGGTCCGCGACGGGGACTCGTACGGCTGGTTGTTGGCGATCATCGCGATGGCGGTGGTGACCGCCCGGCACCTGGAGGACTACGGCTACGGCGACCGGGTGGCCGCGGCCCGGGTCAGCCACCCCGAGGTGATCGACCCCGATGCGTTGGTCGGCCCCCCGGCCACCTCGGCTGACCCGTTGCCCACTGCGCCGACCGGGCGTCAACAGTTCGTGTTCTGGGCCAAGAAGCTCGCCCACGTGCCGATCGCCGAACGCTACCTGATCTTGTCCCTGGCGCTGCTCACCCTGCAACCGACCTGGGTGCTGTACGCGGCCATCGGCGGATCGGGGTTCGCGCTGCTCTGGACGGTCGGCGGGCGGCTGGCGCGCCTCGTCCTGCGTCGCGATCCGACCTGGCGGCCGGTGCCGCTGCGCGGGAAGGCCCTCGATGATCAACTCGACCTCGGGGTGCTCGGTCGCCTCGCCGGCCGACTCCTGCCCCTTCCGTACCTGCCGGTGATCCTCGGCGCCGTCGTGCTCTGGCTGGGCACCATCGCCGCCCTCTGTCTGGGCCGCGATCTGGTCGCGGTGGTGCTCGCCGTGCTGGCCGCGGTGACGGTCGGGGCGGCCTGTCGCCGACCGCTGCGGCATCGGGTCGGCTGGCTGGCGCCGTCACTGCTCTGGGCGGTTGAGGCGGCCGTCTGGTCGGCGCTGTTGGCGCGCGCACCGATCGGCTGGGCGGTGTTCGTCCTGCTGGCCGTGGTCGCCTACCGTCGCTACGACCTGATCTACTCCATCCGGTTGTCGGGGGCGGTTCCGTCGGCGTGGAGCGTCGCCCTCGGACTCGGCACCGAGGGCCGGATCGTGGTCGCCGCCGTACTCGCCCTCTGCCTGGCTCCGAGCGCTCTCCCGATCGCCCTGCTCGTCCTGGCGGGCTACCTGTTGCTGGTCTTCGCGGCGGAGTCGATACGCAATTGGGCGGCACCGGCGCAGCACTGACCCGGGCTGGTCCGCGGCCCAGTCCCCGCCTTCGCGCAGGCGTGCGGGAGGATGGAGGGCGGGACCGGTGGACATGAGGAGAAGGTGGCGTGGGCGAGGTCGAGGTGCAGTGGGGGGCACTGGCGGACGCGGTGTTCGAGGCGGTGATCTTCGACATGGACGGCACCTTGATCGACTCCACCCCCGCGGTCGAACGGTCCTGGACCCAGTGGGCCATCGAGTACGAACTGACCGCCGAGCAACTGGCCGGCCACCACGGCTATCCGGCCGCGGGCATCGTGGACAAGTTGATTCCGGCCGAGCGGCGAGCCGCCGCGCTGGCCCGGATCTCCGAACTGGAACTGGCCGACACCCACGACATCGGCACGCTTCCCGGAGCCGCGGAGGCCTTCGTCGCCCTGCAGCGCCGACGCTTCGCCATCGCCACCTCGTGCACCGCCCCGCTGGCCGCCGCCCGCTTGGCGGCGAGCGCGTTGTCGATGCCGCCCGTACTGGTCACCGTGGACGACGTCGAGCGCGGCAAGCCGGCACCGGATCCCTTCCTGGTGGCCGCTGAGCGACTCGGGGCCGATCCAGCGCGCTGCCTGGTGGTCGAGGACGCGGTATCCGGACTGACCGGTGCCCGCGCGGCCGGCTGTGCCAGCCTGGCCGTAGTGACGACGACGCCCGCGGACTTGTTGGCGAACCACGCCGACGCAGTGGTGCCCGACCTGTCCTACGTGACCTGGTCGGTCTCAGCCGCCGGGATCCGCCTCCAGTCGGCCTGAAACAACCTGAACAAGAAGCAAACCTGAACAAGGGCGTGGCTCGATCAGTGGGCGTGCAACTTGACCGCGGTGAGCAGTACCACCGAGTCGGCCAGTGCGGTCAACCCGTGCCGCCGCGGCGGCACGACCAGCAGGTCACCCTGCCGGCCCTCCGCTGAGCCCTCCGGGTCATCCAGACGTACGTGTCCGGCCAGCACCAGGACCGACGCCTCACCCGGGTTCTCGTGTTCGGAGAGTTCCGACCCCTCGGTGAGGGCGATGACGGTGTGCGTCATGGTCGAGTCGGGCCCGCCGGACAGGTGCTTGGCAGCCCGGCCAGCCGTATCCTCCCGGGCTCGCTCGGCCAACTCGTCGGCAAGAACCTCGACGTTCCAGGGCGCTGCACTGTCCATGATCATCTACCCTCAGCCGGTCTTGCGTCGGAAGACCTTCTTCTCCGCCACTGGACCGTGGGTGTCCAGGTGGGGATGTGGATCCGCGTCCGTGTGGTCTTCGCCATCGGAATGCTGTTGCTGCTTCTTCTCCAGCGCCTCGCGGAACTTGCGCTTGGTCTCCTCGGCGGCACTCTCGGTGCCGCCCTGGCCACTCTTGCTGTCTCCGCTCATGGCCCCTTTGTACCGTGGCTCGCGCGGTTGCGCCAGACCTTTGAGGAACCGACCAGTCGATCAGCCCTGCGGATTCCACCCGGGCGGGCGGAGGGTGGTCCGACTGTCGTCCCCGTCATCGGCCTGGGCGTACCGGCCGGGCTGGGCGTACGGATCTGCGGTGTCGTACGGCTGCCCGGGAGCCGGGGCCTGACTGGGATCGGAGACCTGACTGGGATCGGGGGCCTGACTGAAATCCGGGGTGGGTGCCGGCGGCTGCTCGGGAGCAGGCGGCTGGGAACCGTCGCTCGGCGCGCCGGTGGCCGGGTCGGTCCCGGTCGGGGCATCCGTGGCGACATCGGCCTCGGTCGAGGCGGCGTCCCCGGTGGTGCTGCCGGCCAGGGTGACGGCCGTGCCGTAGGCGGACACCTCGCTCAGGTGCTGGGAGATCTCACTGCTGTCGAAGCGGAGGCCGACCACCGCGTCCGCACCGGCGTCCTGGGCCATCTCGACCAGCGCGTCGACCGCATCCTGGCGGGAGCGGGTCAGCATCGCCACGTACTCCTTCGCCCGATTCGTCTGGACGTCGGCCGGCAACTCGCGAGCCCGGGCGACCACGCCGAGCACCTCGCCGAGCACTGCGGTGACTTCGCGGCCCGGCAGGGACTCGGTGCTGGAGACCGGGATGTCGCGCTTGGCCATCTCCAGGACCGGCTCCGGGGGTGACGGCGGCGGGGCGGAGGGCTGGCCGTAGGCCTGGCTGGCGGACTGCTGGCCGTACGGCTGGCCGGCGGACTGCTGGCCGTACGGCTGGCTCGCCGACTGCTGCCCATAGGGCTGGTTTGCCGAGGGCTGGCCGTAGGGGTTCTGCTGCTGGGGCTGGCCGTACGGGTTCGGCTGCTGTGGCTGCCCGTAGGGGTTCTGCTGCTGGGGCTGGCCATACGGGTTCGGCTGCTGGGGCTGCCCGTACGGGTTCTGTCCCTGACCATACGGATTCTGCTGGCCGTACGGGTTGCCAGTGGGAGGTTGGCCGCCATAGCTACTCATGGGTCCACCGTACTGGTCCGCGGGGGCGGCCCCAAGGGGGCGCGGGCCGGGAAAACGACGACGGGCGCGCCCGATCAGCCCAGTTGGGTCAACTTCACCGTCACGAACATCTTCGACTCACCTCCGGAGTAGGTGCCCCGCAGCGGGGGGACGTCGGCGTAGTCGCGCCCGTGGCCCACCCGGACGTAGTCCTCGGTGATCCGGCCCATGCTGGTCGGGTCGAAGGCCACCCACTGTCCGCACCACCACTCCACCCAGGAGTGGCTCTCGCCGATCACCGGCTCGTTGGTGGCGCTGCGACCCTGCGGGTGCAGGTAGCCCGAGACGTAGCGGGCCGGGACGCCGAGGTGGCGCAGCGCGCCGACGGCGACGTGGGAGAAGTCCTGGCACACCCCGCGGCCGCCGGCCCACACCTCCGAGGCGCGCGAGGACACGGCGGTCGAGCCCGGCTCGTACACCAGGTGGTCACTGATCAACTGGCACACGTCCAGGGCCGCGAGTCGCGGCGGCTGGGAGGTGTCGACGCCATCCAGGGCGCCGATCATCTCCGGGCTGGGGCGGGTGCGTTCGCGGACCACCAGGAACTCCGTCATCGCATCCCCGGTGTCCTGCAGCGCGGACCACCCGAGGTCCTCGGGCAGCACCCGACGCTCGGTGTCCCACTCGACCGTGTCGCCGTGGGTGTCCACCACCGCGTGCGAGGCGACCGTCATCCGCTCGTGCGGTTCGTGGATCTCGAAGGTGGTGACCCCGGTACCCCAGTAGTCGGTCCAGGTGTAGCTCCACGGGGACGGGTCGATGCTGACCCGGCTGCTCCACACGGTCTGGCCGGCGTCGGAGACCGGGGTCATCCGGGCCTCGTTGTAGGAGGCACCGACCGGAGACGAGTAGCTGAATCCGGTCACGTGCTCAATGCTCAGGCGCATCCGGTGCCTCCTTGCTGGTCTGCGGCCCGCTGGGCTGGGACCTGCTGGTCACGATGGGACGGTGCGGGCACTCAGCTCACCTCCTCGGTGGTCCAGGCGGTCGGGTCCTGGACGGCGAAGAAGGAGCGGGTGATGGCCCGGGTGGCGAGGTCGCAGGAGTTCTGTACGGCGGCCATCTCCTGGTTCAGCGAGTCCATCAGGTCGTCGAGGGTGGAGTACTCCAGGTGGGCACGGATCCGACCCAGCTGACGCAGCGCCTCCTCGGTCTCCCGGCTGCCACCGTGATGGGTGCTGATGATCTTGGTCAGCGACTCGATGGCCCGGTTCAGCCCGTGCATCACCGAGCGCGGGAAACGGGAGTCCAGGATCAGGAACTCGGCTGCCTCCCGATCCGCCCGGAAGCCGCGGTAGGTACGCAGGAACGCGTCGTGCGCACCGCAGCCGCGCAGCACGGCCGGCCACGGGGTGGTGCCCGACAGGGAGGCCGCCGAGACCAGTCGCGAGGTCATGTCGGCCTGCTCCAGACTCCGCCCGAGCAACAGGAACTCCCATCCCTCGTCGCGCACCATGCTGGAGCGGGCGGTCCCGATGAAGAGCGAGCTGCGCTCCCGGGTCCACTCCAAGAAGGTGTTGCTGCGGCCCGGCCGGAACCGTCCCGAGGGGAGCTGGTGCCAGGTGGTGTTGATGCACTCCCACAACTCCGCCGGGATCACCTCGCGGGCCCGCCGGGCGTTGTCGCGCGCGGCAGACCAGCAGGACACGATCGACGCCGGGCTGGTCAGGTCGTAGCCGAGGAGTCGGTTGAGGTCGTCAGCGGTGGGCTCCGGATCGATCTCGTTCGGATCGACCCCGAGCAGGGTGAGCAGCGAGCGGGCCGAGTCGGCCTCGACCACCCACGGGTCCTCGACCTGGAGCCGCAGGTGGACCTGCAGCATCCGGGAGGTGTCGTCGGCGCGCTCGGTGTAGCGACCGATCCAGAACAGCGACTCGGCGATCCGGCTCAGCATGTCGAACCTCCCTGCTCGGGTCCGCGGTGTTCTTGTTCCTCCTGTTGCTGCTGTTCCTGTTGGCGGTGGTCGATCGGATCAGGCTCGATCGGCATCGACGGCGCGGTCACGTCCGGTGGCAGTTCGATGATGCGCTGCTCGGCCGGCTCCTCCAGCTCGGGTTCGGCGGCCGGGTGCGGGCCGCTCAACACCCAGGTGTCCTTGCTGCCGCCGCCCTGGCTGCTGTTCACCACCAACTCCCCCTCGGGGAGGGCGACCCGGGTCAGCCCGCCGGGCAGCACCCAGATGTCGTCACCGTTGTTCACCGCGAACGGACGGAGGTCGACGTGCCGTGGGGCCAGGTGCTCGTCGATCAGGGTGGGCACCGTGGACAACTGGACCAGTGGTTGGGCGATCCAGCCACGGGGGTCGGTCAGGAGCTTGCCGCGCAGCTCGTCCAGCTCGGCGCGGCTGGCGTGCGGGCCGATCACGATGCCCTTGCCGCCGGAGCCGTCCACCGGCTTCACCACCAACTCGTCCAGCCGGTCGAGCACCTCCTCGCGAGCCTCCGGTTCCTCGAGCCGCCAGGTGTCGACGTTGTCGATCACCGGCTCCTCGTTCAGGTAGTAGCGGATCAGGTCCGGTACGTAGGTGTAGAGCAGTTTGTCATCGGCGACCCCGTTGCCCAGGGCGTTCGCCAGCGTCACCCCGCCGGTGCGGACCGCGTTGACCAGACCGGGAACGCCCAGCATCGAATCGCTGCGGAAGTGCACCGGGTCGATGAAGTCGTCGTCGATGCGGCGGTAGATCACATCCACCCGCTGCATGCCGAGCGTGGTGCGCATGTAGACCTTGCCCCGCCGACACTCGAGGTCGCGGCCCTCGACCAGCTCGACGCCCATCGTGCGGGCCAGCAGGGTGTGCTCGAAGTAGGCCGAGTTGTAGACGCCGGGGGTCATCACCGCCACGGTCGGGTCGTCCACCCCGTTCGGCGCGGCGGCGCGCAACGCCGCCAGCAGGTGCTGCGGATAGCCCGCCACCGGCCGGATCCGCTGCCGACTGAAGGTGTCCGGCATCGCGGTGATCATCGCCGACCGGTTGGTCATCACGTAGGAGACCCCGCTGGGCACCCGGACGTTGTCCTCCAGCACCCGCACGTTCCCCTCGGGGTCGCGGATCAGGTCGACCCCGGCGACGTGGATGCGGACCCCGTTGTGCGGGTGGGCGCCCCACACGGCTCGCTGGTAGTGCGCCGAGGAGGTGATCAACCGGCGGGGGACCACGCCATCGCGAATCACCCGGGCGTCGCCGTACACGTCGGCCAGGAAGGCTTCCAGGGCACGGACCCGCTGAGAGACGCCGGCGTCGATCGTGTCCCATTCGGCCGCGGCGATGATGCGGGGCACCACGTCCAGGGGGAAGGGTCGCTCCACCCCGCCGATGTCGAAGGTGACTCCGGCGTCGATGTAGTTGCTCGCCAGCGCGTCCGCGATGGAGCGCAGTTCCTCGGCCGACACCTCGGCCAAGGACGAGGCCATCGCAGCGTACGCCGGGCGGATCTGCCCGGTCGGGTCCATCATCTCGTCGTGGGCTGCTCCACACGTGTACTGCTCGAGGAGGTCTGCCATGCCCCGACACTACTCATCCGGCGGGCCGTCGCGACACATCCCCACCCGACACGGCTGGTCCGGCTCGACCGCAGCGACGTTGACGGCCGACCAGCCGAGCCGGGTCAGCGGCTGGCGGCGTACCCGAGGTTGGGGGAGAGCCAGCGTTCGGCCTCCGCCTTCGTCCAACCCTTGCGCTCGGCGTAATCGTCCACCTGGTCCTCGCCGATCCGTCCGACCACGAAGTACTGCGAGTCCGGGTGCGAGAAGTACCAGCCGCTGACGGCGGCGCCCGGCCACATCGCCATCGAGTCGGTCAACTCGATCCCGGTCCGGGTGGTGACGTCGAGCAGGTCCCAGATGTTGCGCTTCTCGGTGTGGTCCGGACAGGCCGGATAGCCGGGTGCGGGCCGGATGCCCGCGTACTTCTCGGCGATCAGCGCACCGTTGTCGAGGGCCTCGTCCGGGACGTAGCCCCAGAACTCCTTGCGCACCCGCTCGTGCATCCGTTCGGCGAACGCCTCCGCGAGCCGGTCGGCCAGCGACTCCAGCAGGATGGCGCTGTAGTCGTCGAGGTCCTTCTTGAACTCCGCGATCTTCTCGGTGCTGCCGAGGCCGGCAGTGACCGCGAAGGCGCCCACGTAGTCGGCCAGGCCGGTCTCCTTCGGGGCGACGAAGTCGGACAGGCAGCGGTTCGGGATCCCGGCCCGGTGCTGTCCCTGCTGGCGCATCCCCTGCAGCACCATCCGCACGTGCGCGCGGGACTCGTCGGTGTAGACCTCGATGTCATCCTCGCCGACCTGGTTGGCGGGGAAGAGGCCGAAGATGCCGTTGGCCTGGAGCCACTCCTCCTTGATCGCCCTGTCCAGCATCTGCTGGCCCTCCTCGTAGAGCTTGCGGGCCGTCTCGCCGGTGGCGGGGTTGTTCAGGATGTCGGGGAACTTGCCCTTCATCTCCCAGGCGTTGAAGAACGGCTGCCAGTCGATGTACTCCCGCAACTCGCTGAGGGGGTAGTGCTCGAAGACGCGGACGAACTGGGTCTCGCCCTGGCCCGGGTGGTCCATCATGTCGGAGAAGTCGCGGGCCTGTTGCTGCAGCATCCAGGGCCGCGTCGGCTGGTGGTCGCTCCAGTCGATCGGCGTCTTGTTCGCGCGGGCGGCGGCCAGGTCGAGTGTCGGCCGGTCGTTCAACTTGGCGTTGTGCCGGTCCCGCAGGGAGTCGTAGTCGGCCTTGGTGTCGGCCAGCAACTTGGGTCGCTGCTCGTCCGACAGCAGCGCGGCCACCACAGGTACGGAGCGGGATGCGTCCTTCACCCAGATCACCGGCCCGTGGTACTGCGGGGTCACCTTGACCGCGGTGTGCGCCCGGGAGGTGGTGGCGCCGCCGATCAGCAGCGGGATGTCGAATCCCTGCCGTTCCATCTCGGAGGCGAGGTTGACCATCTCGTCCAGGGACGGGGTGATCAACCCGGACAGGCCGATCACGTCGGCCTTCTCCGCGACCGCGGTGTCCAGGACCTTCTGGGCCGGCACCATCACACCGAGGTCGACCACGTCGTAGTTGTTGCACTGCAGCACCACGCCGACGATGTTCTTGCCGATGTCGTGGACGTCGCCCTTGACGGTGGCCATCACCACCTTGCCCTTGGCCCGTTCGGCGTCCCCGGGCTTCTTCTCCGCCTCGATGTACGGGATCAGGTGCGCGACCGCCTTCTTCATCACCCGAGCCGACTTCACCACCTGGGGCAGGAACATCTTTCCGGCTCCGAAGAGGTCGCCGACGACGTTCATGCCGGCCATCAGTGGTCCCTCGATCACCTCGATCGGGCGACCGCCGCGGGCCTTGATCTCCTGACGCAGTTCCTCGGCGTCGGACTCGGCGAAGGCGTCGATCCCCTTCACCAGGGCGTGGGTGATCCGCTCGGAGACGGGCAGTGAGCGCCACTCCTCGTCCTCGACCTCCGGCTTCTTCCCGTCCCCCGCGAACCGGACGGCGATCTCCAGCAGCCGTTCGGCGCTGTCGGGCCGGCGGTTGAGGATCACGTCCTCGATCCGCTCCCGCAACTCCGGGTCGATCTCGTCGTAGACGACCAGCGCGCCGGCGTTCACGATGCCCATGTCCAGGCCCGCGGCGATCGCGTGGTAGAGGAAGACCGCGTGGATCGCCTCCCGGACCGGGTTGTTGCCACGGAAGGAGAAGGACACGTTCGAGATGCCGCCGGAGATCAGGGCGCCGGGGAGGTTCTGCTTGATCCACCGGGCCCCCTCGATGAAGTCCAGGCCGTAGTTGGCGTGCTCCTCGATACCGGTGGCGACCGCGAACGCGTTCGGGTCGAAGATGATGTCCTCGGCCGGGAAGCCGACCTGGGTGGTGAGGATCTCGTACGCGCGGGCGCAGATGTCCTTGCGGCGTTGCAGGTTGTCGGCCTGACCGTCCTCGTCGAAGGCCATCACGACGACGGCTGCGCCGTAGCGGCGACACAGTCGGGCCTGCTCGATGAACGGCTCCACGCCCTCCTTCATGGAGATCGAGTTCACGATCGACTTGCCCTGCACGTTGCGCAGTCCGGCTTCGATCACGGCCCACTTGGAGGAGTCGATCATCACCGGGACCCGGGAGATGTCCGGTTCGCCGGCGATCAACTTGGTGAAGCGATCCATCGCGGCGATGCCGTCGATCATCCCCTCGTCCATGTTGATGTCGATCACCTGGGCGCCGTTGTCAACCTGTTGGCGGGCCACGCTCAGGGCGGTCGGGTAGTCGCCGTCCTTGATCAACCGCCGGAACCGTGCCGAGCCGGTGATGTTGGTGCGCTCGCCGATGTTGACGAACAGGCTGGCGTCGTCGATGGTGAGCGGCTCCAGTCCGGAGAGCCGCATCGCGGTCGGGACCTCTGCCGGGATCCTGGGCTCGGCCCCCTTGACGGCGGCGGCGATGGCCTGGGTGTGGGCCGCGCTGGTGCCACAGCAACCACCGACCAGGTTGACCAGGCCGCTCTGGGCGAACTCCTCCAGTACTGCGGCGGTCTGGTCGGGAGTCTCGTCGTACTCACCGAAGGCGTTCGGCAACCCGGCATTCGGGTGGCAGGACACGAAGCAGTCCGCGATCCGCGAGAGTTCGGCCACATACGGACGCATCTCGGACGCACCGAGGGCGCAGTTCAGACCGATCAACAACGGCTTCGCGTGCCGTACCGAGTTCCAGAACGCCTCGGTCACCTGGCCGGACAGAGTGCGGCCGGAGGCGTCGGTGATGGTGCCGGAGATGATCACCGGCCAGCGTCGCCCGCGGTCGTCGAACAGGGATTCCAGCGCGAAGACCGCTGCCTTGGAGTTCAGCGTGTCGAAGATCGTCTCGATCATCAGCAGGTCCGCCCCGCCGTCGACCAGGCCCTCGGCCTGTTCCCGGTAGGCCTCGACCAACTGCTCGTAGCTGGTGTTGCGGGCGCCCGGGTCGTTCACGTCGGGGGAGATGGAGGCGGTCCGGTTGGTCGGACCGAGGGAGCCCACCACCCAACGGGGCCGGTCCGGGGTGAGGGCCTCGGCGGCATCACACTCGGTGCGGGCCAGCCGGGCCGACTCCAAGTTGAGCTCGTAGGCCAGATCCTGCATGTCGTAGTCGGCCATCGAGATGCGCTGGGCGTTGAACGTGTTCGTCTCGACCAGGTCGGCCCCGGCCTCGAGGAACTCGCGGTGGATCCGTCGGATCAGGTCCGGCTGGGTCAGGCTCAACAGGTCGTTGTTGCCCTTCACGTCGCTCGGCCAGTCGGCGAACCGCTCCCCGCGATAGTGCTCCTCGGTCAGGTGCTGTTGCTGGATGGTGGTGCCCATCGCCCCGTCCAGCACCAGGATGTGGTCCTGCAACGCAGCAGTGAGCGCAGTGGTGGCGTCCGGGCGGACGAGATCGGTGGGGCTGGACACGAGAACTCCTGGAGACGGTGACGGTGCTACCCACCCAGACTAGGCCGCACTGCCCGTCGAGGCGGTGCATTCCGCCCGGTGACATGCGGGAGTGGCTCGATACCCTGTGACGGTGAGCGACTACGACGACCTGGCAGCATCCGTACCCGAGCAGATCCGGGTCCGACAGGAGAAGCGCGCCAAGTTGGTCGCCGAGGGACGCGAGCCCTACCCGGTCACGGTGCCGCGCACCCACGCGCTGCGCGCCGTACGGGAGCAGTGGGGGCACCTCGAAACCGGCGCGGAGACCGAGGACGTCGTCAGCGTCGTCGGGCGCGTCGTGTTCGTCCGAAACACCGGCAAGTTGTGCTTCGCCGCTCTCCAGGAGGGCCCAACCCTCGACGACAACGGCACCCGACTGCAGGTGATGCTGTCCCTGGCCGAGGTGGGCGAGGAGTCCCTCGCGGCGTGGAAGGCCGACATCGACCTCGGTGACTTCGTCTCCGTCACCGGTCGGGTGATCTCGTCTCGCCGCGGCGAGTTGTCGGTGATGGCGACCGAGTGGACCCTGGCCGCCAAGGCGCTGCGACCGATGCCCACCCTGCACAAGGAACTCTCCGACGAGGTGCGGGTCCGCCAGCGCCACGTCGACCTGACGGTGCGCGAGGACGCCCGACAGATGGTCCGGACCCGGGCCGCGATCACCCGCAGCATCCGCGAGACCCTGCACGCGGACGGCTACCTGGAGATCGAGACCCCCGTCCTGCAGGCGATCCACGGCGGCGCGACCGCTCGCCCCTTCAACACCCACCTGAACGCCTTCGACGTCTCGATGACCCTGCGGATCGCGCTGGAGCTGTTCCTGAAGCGGGCCGTCGTCGGCGGCATCGACCGGGTGTACGAGATGGGTCGGATCTTCCGCAATGAGGGGATCGACTCCACCCACAGCGCCGAGTTCACGATGCTGGAGGTCTACCAGGCGTGGGGGGACCAGCGGTCCATCGCCGCCCTGACGCAGCAGATCATCGTCGACTGTGCGGACCTGCTCGGTTCCCGGGTGATCGACACCCCGGCCGGCCGGATCGACCTGGACGGGGAGTGGGGCTGGCTCGGCGTCTACCCCGGCCTGTCCGAGGTGGTCGGCGCCGAGGTCACCCCCGACACTCCGGTCGCCGAGTTGCGCACCCTCGCCGCACGCCACCAGGTCGAGGTGGAGCCGGCGTGGGGGGCCGAGAAGGTGGTCCTGGAACTCTTCGAGGACCTGGTCGAGCCGACCCTGCTGCAGCCCACCTTCGTCTGCGACTACCCGCCGTCGGCCCAGCCGCTGGCCCGCCCGCACCGCAGCGAGCCGAACAAGATCGAGGCCTGGGACCTGATCATCGGCGGGGTGGAGCGCGGTACCGGATTCTCCGAGTTGATCGACCCGGTGATCCAGCGGGAGCGACTGACCGCCCAGTCGCTGCAGGCCGCTGCGGGGGATCCGGAGGCGATGCAGTTGGACGAGGACTTCCTGGCCGCGTTGGAGTTCGGTGCCCCGCCGATGGGCGGCCTCGGCCTCGGCATCGACCGGTTGGTGATGCTGTTCACCGACGCCGGTATCCGCGAGACCATCCTGTTCCCGGTGTTGCGGCCGGGATCCTGAGGCTGCCGCGATGAACCCCGACGATCCGGCCGCGCAGGCCGAACCCGACGGCACCGATCCGGTGCAGTTGGGCTACTGGCTCTTCGACCGAGCCCGCGACGGCGACGCCGACCGGCTGCTTGCATGGATCGACGCCGGGGCTCCGGCGGATCTGACCGACCGCAAGGGAAACACCCTGGTGATGATCGCCGCCTACCACGGCCGGGCCCGTACGGTCGCCGGCCTGCTGGCGCGCGGGGCCGACCCGGAGATCATGAACGAACGCGGCCAGACCCCACTGGCCGGGGCGGTGTTCCGCAGCCATCTGGAGGTCGTCCAGACCCTCATCGACGCCGGGGCGGACCCGCACAACGGGGCACCCACCGCCCGGGACACGGCCACCTTCTTCGACCTGCCGGACGCGCTCGCGATCATCGACGCTGGCCCTCGGCATCGTTGATCGGTACTCCCGGTCACCGCTGCGTACCGCTCGGGTACGAGCGGTGAACCGCGGGTGAACTCTCTCCCGGGGCCCGCTGCCGCTACCGGAAAATCTCCCCACAGGGCCGACCTGAACGCCTAGATTGCACACGGTGCTCGGGGGATTCCCGATTCTCAAGGAGAGCAATGCACGTCCGGTCCGAACCGAAGACACGATCACGCAGCCTGCGGATCCTCGCCACATTGTTGGCCGTGGTGGTGATGCAGACGCTGTGGATCGGCCAGGCCCGAGCGGCCGAGGCACTCACCGTCGCCGAGGCCCTCGGCTCCCAGAATGGGACGGAGGCCACAGTCGGCGGCTACATCGTCGGCGAACCGATCTCGGCCAGCACGGTGGTCACCGAGGACTTCAGAGAAGACTATGCGCTCGCCCTGGCCGATTCGGCCGACGAGACCGACACGGCGAAGATGCTCTACGTTCAGGTCGGCGGCGAATTCCGCTCCGAGTGGGGCTTGGCGTCCAACCCCGACAAGGTCGGCAGCCAGGTGTCGGTCACCGGCAGCCTCTCGGGCTACTACTCCCACGGCGGACTGAAGTCGATCACCGACGTGTCCGCCGGAGATGGCGGCACCGAGCCGGAGGAGCCCGGAGACCCGGAGGACCCGCCGGAGGAGCCGGGCGAGCCCGAGGACCCGGAGAATCCCTCCGATCCGGGTGACTACTACGCCGACGCCGAGGGCAAGTCCGGCGAGGAGCTCAAGGGTGCGCTGAACACGATCATCTCGGACCAGACCCAGATCAGCTACGACGGTGTCTGGGACGCCCTGCAGCAGACGGATCAGGACCCGAACAACGCCGACAACGTGATCTTGCTGTACAGCGGCGTGTCCCGGGCCAAGTCGCAACACGGGGGCGAGCAGGACGACTGGAACCGCGAGCACGTGTGGGCCAAGTCGCACGGCGACTTCGGCACCGCCACGGGGCCGGGCACCGACGTCCACCACCTGCGTCCGACCGACAGCACGGTCAACTCCACCCGGGGCAACAAGGACTTCGACAACGGCGGCGAGTCGGTGCCGGAGGCCGAGGACAGCAAGACCGACTCCGACTCCTGGGAGCCTCGCGACGAGGTCAAGGGTGACGTGGCCCGGATGATCCTCTACATGGACGTCCGCTACGAGGGCACCGACTCCTACCCTGACCTGGAGGTCAACGACCAGGTCGACAACGGCAGCAACCCGTACATGGGCAAGCTGTCGGTGTTGAAGGAGTGGAATGAGGCAGATCCCGTCGACGCCTTCGAGGCCAACCGCAACGAGGTGATCTTCACCGAGGTCCAGCACAACCGGAACCCGTTCGTCGACCACCCGGAGTGGGTCAACGAGATCTGGAGCTGATCAGGCTCACCGCAACCGGCGGAGGACTCTCCTCAGCCGGGGGAGAGTCCGCTCATCGGTCAACTGCCCCGTCCGCCCTTCGGCGGGCGAGGCAGTGCCGTCCCCGGACTCGGCGGACTGGTCGGACGTGGCTTCGGCAGGCGGGATCCCTCGGTTGGCCGCCCGGACCATCACGACGCCGATGACCGTGGTCAGCGGTACGGCGAGCACCAGCCCGATCGAGCCGACCAGGGTGCGGATGATCTCCCCGGAGAAGGTCTCGGTCTGCAGCACCTCGAAGAGCGGGCGCTGGTAGACCGCGATCAGCAGCAGGGCCGAGAGCGCTGCGCCGGCGGTGGCGAAGGCGATCGTGTAGACGGTGGAGGCGATGTGGTCGCGACCGATCCGCATCGCCCGGGAGAACAGTCGGCGTTGGTCGGGGTCGCCGTCCTCCGCCAGTTCCCACACGGCGGAGGCCTGGGTGATGGTCACGTCGTTCAGCACGCCGAGACCGGCGATGATGATCCCGCACATCACCACCGAGACGAGGTTCATGTCGGGCGCGCTCGCGGCCAGCAGGAAGTCGTCCTCGGAGGCGACTCCGGTCAGGTGGGCCCATTTCGTCACCCCGTACCCCAGTCCGGCGGTCAGGAGTAACCCGAAGAGGGTGCCGACCAAGGCGGTCGTGGTCCGGGCACTGAACCCGTGGGCGCTGTAGAGGACCACGAACATGATCGCCGAACTGCCGATCAACCCCACCAGGATCGGGTTCGATCCCGCGACCAGGGCCGGGAACATGAACTTGACCATGATGAACCCGGCGAAGGCGAGTCCGATCAGGGAGGCGAACCCCCGCCACCGGGCCACCGCAACCACGGCCACCGCGAACGCGATCGTGATCACGATCAGCGGGACCTTCCGCTCGAAGTCGGAGAACTGGTACGTGGCCTCGCCGCCCTCCATCGGGACCCGGAAGAGCACGATCTTGTCGCCCACGTCGGCTCCGGAGGAGTAGACCGCGGCGGTCAGCTGGATGTCGACCTCCTTACCCTCCTCGGGCCCCTCCAGCACGGTGGCCAGGCCGCTGGCGCAGACGGCCTCGGACCCCGGGGAGGAACCGATCATCCCCTCGCACCCCATCTCCTCCAGGGTGGAGATCTCGCCGGACACGGTGGACACGCCCTCGACGGTGTAGGTGGACAGGTCCTTCTGCACGTGCTCGGAGATGTCCCCGGGCCAGAGTGCGATCAGTCCGATCACGGTCCACACGCCGAGTGGGATCAAGACCGTGATCAGGATCCGCAGTGCGGTTCGCTGGCGCTTGCGGTCAGCCGGGCGGTCGGATGGACGGTGCGAGTGTGTGTGGGACACGGTGAACGCCTAGTCTTGGTCGGTGTGATTCGTTTCAGCAGCGGTCAGGGGAAACCTATCCCCCGTCGGGCCGCCCCGCGCAGGGCGACACGACCCGGCCGCCGGGTGCGCTCACTGGGCTTCCTGGGTGCCGGCCTGGCGCTGCTGGTCACCGCCGGAGTGCTCGCCCCGGACATGCTCACTCGGGGCAGCGCGGGTCAGATCGTGCACCGGACGAGCGACGGCTCCGGGGCCGGTGCCAACGAGACACCCGCACCAACGACCCGGGGGGCGAGCCCGACACCGACAGCCTCCGACGCGGGCACCCCGACCAGCCGGGCGGACAGCTCCGGACCCCCTTCGAAGAAACCCCGGGCGAAGACGCCGCGGGCGAAGAAGCCGCGGGAGCAGGCCACCATTCCGGCCAAGGGTTCCGGGAAGTTCCACATCTCCGATCTCGAGCGTCGACCGTCCAGTGACCGCGGCCGGACGATCACCATGCAGGTGCGCGTGGAGAAGGACCTGCCGTTCGACTCGGAGAAGACCGCCGCGTCGATCGCCGGCATCCTCGACGACGAGCGCAGTTGGGCCGGCGGCGGGCAGGTGCGGTTCCGGCTGGTGGGGAAGGATGCCGAGCCCGACCTGAAGATCCTCCTCGCCACGCCGCGGACAGCCGACCGTTACTGCCTCCCGCTGAAGACCGGCGGAACCCTGTCCTGCCAGGTGGAGGACCGTGTGGTGCTGAACGCGAACCGTTGGGCCACGGCGATCAAGGACTACTCCGGGGACGTGGCGAACTACCGGCGCTACCTGGTCAACCACGAGGTCGGCCACTTCATCGGCTACGGCCACGTGCCCTGCCCCGGCCGCGGATCGAAGGCGCCGGTGATGATGCAGCAGACCAAGGGCCTGAAGGGGTGCACGCCGAACGCCTGGCCCACCGGGGAACGCTGATGCTCATCCTGCTGCCACCGTCGGAGGGCAAGGCGCCCCCTCGTCGGCGGGGGACTCCGCTCGACCTGGCCCGGCTCAGCCACCCCGAGCTGACCGGTACCCGACAGGAGCTCCTGACCGCACTCGCGAAGGCCAGTGACCAACCGGATGCCTGCACGGTGCTCGGGGTCTCGGTCGGACTGGCCGACGAGGTGCGTCGCAACACCGAACTCCTCGACCAGCCGACGCGGCCGGCGGCAGAGGTCTACACCGGCGTGCTGTACGACGCCCTCGACTTCGCCGGCCTGACCCCGGCCGCCCGTCGCCGGGCGAACCGCTCGGTGCTGATTCAGAGTGCCCTGTTCGGTCCGATCCACCTGAACGACAGGATCGGCCCGTACCGTCTCTCGATGGGGGTGGCCCTGCCCGGGGTCGGCTCCGTCGGTGCCGTCTGGCGCTCCGTGCTCGGCCCGGTGCTGGACGGGGCCGCCGGACGCGGCCCGGTGATCGACTGCCGCTCGACGACGTACGCCACCGCCTGGCGCCCCAAGGGAGAGGTGGCCCGGCGTACGGTCGCGGTCCGGGTCTTCACCGAGACGCGCGGCAAGCGCTCCGTCGTGTCGCACCACGCCAAGCACACCCGCGGCCTGGTCGCCCGCTGGCTGCTGGAGTCAGATCGCAGCCCCCGAACCGTCGGCACCGTGGCCGAGGTCGTGGCCGAGCACGTCGACTGCGAACTGGTCGATCTCGGCACCCCCGGCTGGGCCCTCGACGTCATCCTCCCCGGCTGACGGCCCCGAGCCGGTCGAAACCACCCCCGAAACGGAGCCCACCACCCCATGCCCGCACCCAGCCCCGCGCACTCCAATCGCGACGTCCGCGACACGCAGGCGTGGTCGGTACGTACGGCCTTGCGCTCCCCGCGCCGGTTGAAGACCGAGGTACTCGCCGGCCTCGTGGTCGCGTTGGCCCTCATCCCGGAGGCCATCTCCTTCTCCATCATCGCCGGGGTGGACCCGCGGGTGGGGCTCTTCGCCTCCTTCACCATGGCGGTCACGATCGCCATCGTCGGTGGCCGTCCGGCGATGATCTCCGCCGCCACCGGTGCCGTCGCGCTGGTGATCGCCCCGCTGGTGCGCGAACACGGGATGGACTACTTCATCGCCACCGTGATCTTGGCCGGCGTACTGCAGATCGTGCTCAGCCTGCTCGGAGTCGCCAAACTGATGCGGTTCGTGCCCCGGAGCGTGATGGTCGGCTTCGTCAACGCCCTCGCGATCCTGATCTTCACCGCCCAACTGCCCCATGTGATCGACGTGCCGTGGGCGGTGTACCCGATGATCGCGGTCGGCCTCCTCGTGATGGTGTTCCTGCCCAAGCTCACCAAGGCGGTGCCGGCTCCGCTGGTCGCCATCCTCGCGCTCACCTTGTTCGCCGTCCTGGCCGGGGTGAAGGTGCCCACCGTGGGTGACGAGGGGGAGCTGCCGGACAGCCTCCCGACCCTCTTCCTGCCGCAGGTGTCCTTCGAGTTCGAGACGCTGCGGATCATCGCCCCGTACGCGTTCGCGATGGCGCTGGTCGGGCTGTTGGAGTCGCTGATGACCGCGAAGCTGGTCGACGACATCACCGACACCCACAGCTCCAAGACCAGGGAGGCCTGGGGGCAGGGGGTGGCCAACATCGTCACCGGGTTCTTCGGCGGCATGGGGGGCTGCGCGATGATCGGCCAGACGATGATCAACGTCAAGGTGTCCGGGGCGCGCACCCGGATCTCCACCTTCTTGGCCGGCTCCTTCCTGCTGGTCCTGGTCGTGGTGCTCGGTGACCTGGTCGCGATCATCCCGATGGCCGCCTTGGTAGCGGTGATGATCATGGTCTCGGTGGGCACCTTCGACTGGCACAGCGTGCATCCCCGGACCCTGCGGCGGATGCCGCTGAGCGCAACGGCGATCATGGTGGTCACTGTCGTGGCGACGGTGGTCACCCACAACCTCGCCATCGGCGTCGTGCTCGGGGTGGTGGTCGCCGCCCTCTTCTTCGTCCGGCGGATCGCCCACTTCACCGAGGTCATCGATGTGGAACAGCCCGACCCGGACACCCGGAAGTACGCGATCCGTGGCGCCCTCTTCTTCGCCTCCAGCAACGACCTCGTCTACCAGTTCGACTACAACGGGGACCCACAGCACGTGATCATCGACCTGTCCCAGTCGCAGATCTACGACTCCTCGACCGTCGCCGCCCTGGACGCCATCGAACTCAAGTACACCGAGCGGGGCAAGGAGGTCGAGTTCGTCGGCCTGAACGAGCCCAGCCAGGCCTGGCACGGCCGCCTCGCCGGCCGCCTCAAGTGATCATCTGAGCAGTGGTGGACATTCCGCCGGTTGAGCTTGTCGAGACCCTGGCTGTACGTCGGTTGAGCTTGTCGAAGCCTCTTCCTTTTGTGGGGTCATCGGGTGAAGCGGGAGTTGCGCCTGGGGCGGCTGGTGGGGTCGAGTCGGATCGGTGGTCTGATCTCGGGAATCTGATGCTCAGTCATGGAGATCGACCATTGTTCGTCGGGCCCTGCTCTCGGGTTGGGTTCGACGAGCTGATGGTGATACCTGCAGAGGAGGGCGAGGTTCTCGAGTTTCGTCTCTCCCCAGGCGGCCCACCACGGAAGAAGGTGGTGCGCATCGGAGCGGTTCGGTCCGGCATCACAGGCGAGGTGGCGGACGTTTGCGGAGATTTCTGCACCGGAGTTCAGCAGGGTGCCGGTTCCGCCGGGCACGTCGTTCGTCGAGTTCGAGTTGTTTTTCGAGGCGGGCGCCCTCGACGTCGGGGAGGTGGACAGCGATCAGTGTGTGGGCGAGCTGACGCATCCCTCCCGGCGGCTGCTCATCCGAACTGGCCAACAACTCGGCCTGGGTTGCGTCAAGTTCCTCAGTCGTGGCGGTGTCGGGCACCCACGTCAGTCCGTGCAGGGCCGCGCCCACCTGGTCCCGCGTCAACCGACCGGCCTCCGCTGCTTCTTGGAGGAGTGGGAAGCGGTGGAGGTCCTTTGCGGTCCGAACCAAGGACTTGGCGGTGCGGGGGATGGTGCGGTCGGTGAGGGTGGTTCGGGTCGCGTAGGCGCCGACGTCGGTCACTGGCGTTCATCCGAGGGGTGCTGGAGCGCCGCCGGTCAAGTCCCCTGGTCAGGTCACTCCGGTTCCGGGCCGCGAACCCGGCCGAGCTGACGGAGCCCCGCCAGCACCCGGACCACCAAACCAGAGCTGTCGCGAAGGAAGCGGACGTTGGTGTCCCCGACAGCGTCGTCGACCACGAATTCGTCACGCCAAGCGGTCGGAAGCAGTGTGGAAGGTTTGCCGATCCGGGACACCATTTCCAGGCTGTCCCCGGACGCGGTGATCGTCAGTTGGACATCCTCAGCTGACTCGTAAACGCCCTCGTACTCGCTCAGTGCCCCCTCAGGCAGGGCCAGGCCGCCGGGCCGGGGTGCCACGTGGGAGCGCTCTGCCGCGTGCCCGTCGGCGAGATTTAGTGCAGCCAACCCGATACGGCGAGCCGGAGCCCCTCGGAGGTTGATCAAGGTGATCGTGCCCACGCCCACGTCTGGCACGAACTGCAGGCGCGAGGTGATCGACTTCAGCGAGCCACCGTGTTCGACCATTCGTACCCCGTGGTAGTCCGGCACGATGGTCAAACCGCAACCGTAGAAGGAAGTCTGGCTGACCTGGACCACCGGTGTGGTCATTGTCCGCACTGCTTCGGGGCTGAGCACCTTGGTCCCGGCGACCTCGCCCTCGCCGAGGAACATCCGGATGTAGGTCAGCAGGTCGTCGACACAGGACCGCAGGTAGCCGGCTGCGGCCATCGCCGGGGCTTCCCACCACAACGGCGAGTCGGCGATCTGCGCGTCGTCGGTCTCGTCATCGAGGACCGCCGGGGTGACGACGTTCCCTTGCTTGATCAGGGCGGTGACGTCGAATCCGGTCCTGGTCATCCCCAGTGGTTCCAGGATCGAACGAGTCAGGTAGTCGGCCATCGGCTCCCCGCTGACACGCTCGATGATCGCTCCGAGCAGTCCGTAACCGTCGTTGGAGTAGCTGAACTCGGTCCCAGGCTCGCCCAACGGCGCGTAGTCCTGCTGGGACAGGAAACGGATGAGGTCCTCGTGGGTGTCCAGGCAGTCGTCTCCGGGGCCGGACTCGTATTGTGCCAGGGCTGCCGGGTCCTCGCGCTGGTGCGATCGGTACATGGCCGCACGGAGTCCGCGCAATGGAGGCAGCCCAGAGGTGTGGCTCATCAAGTGGCGCGTGGTCACCTTGGCCAGATGGGCCGGATCGGGCATGCGTAACTCGGGTAGGTGGGCACTGATCGGTTCGTCGATGTCCAGCAGGCCACGATCCTGGAGGGTCATCGCGACTGCGGAACCAAAAGACTTGGTGATGGAGGCGATACCGAAGACCGTTGCACTGGTGATCGGATCACTGGTCGTCCTCGACACCGATCCCCAGGCGTGGGTGTGTGCCGTGCCGTCGCGGCCGATCACGCCGACGGCCGCCGAAGGGTCCCTCGCCTTGTCCAGCACAGGTGCGGCGAACGCGGTCAGAGAGTCGGTGAAACAGCGGGTCACAGTGCCTCCGTCGTGGGGTGATGACGATCGGGCCCGGGATGCCCGCGCCGATATGGCGACGAGACTACTGGTGGAGCGCTGCGTCTGGGTTGCACCGGCGATCAGAAAACAGTCCGGGAATTCGTCGCTGGGAACGAACCGCCGCGGGCGCGGCCCGTCTAGTGTTGCTCGGCGTGCCAGCGTGTGTCGGACCTGTCGGCGCGAGTGGGCAATACTTCGAGAGGGAGTGGCACATGACCTTCACAGGCCCTAACCCCGAGCGTGGCCAAGCGGATCTGGCGTTGGTGGGCGGCAGAGTCGTTGATCCGGAAACGCGGCTCGACGCACCACGATCGGTTGGAGTCAGCGACGGACGTATCACCGCGGTGATCGACGGCCCGCTCCGCGCCCGCAGCGTGGTGGACATTTCCGGACTGGTCCTCGCGCCTGGCTTCATCGACCTGCACTCCCACGCCCAGAGCCTGACCGGGCAGCGCCTTCACGCCCTCGACGGAGTGACGACGGCACTGGACCTCGAGGCGGGCCGGGCGGACGTCCCCGCTGCCCTGCGAGCAGCTGCTGATCAGGGACGACCGATCAACTTCGGCTTCTCCGCCGGATGGGCAGCGGTTCGTGCCAGGTTGACCGGCGACGACGACCATGGGGTGATCCCAGCGGGTACCGACTGGATGCAGCCTTGGGACGGCACCGACCTCACCCGGCTGCTGGACGCCGTCGAGACCACCCTGCACGAGGGCGCGATCGGAATCGGTATCCTGCTGGGCTACGCCCCGGGGACGGCACGAGCGGAGTACCTCGAGCTCGCTCGGATGGCCGCCAGCCATCAGGTGCCGACCTTCACCCACGCCCGCTTCATCTCGCACCGGGAGCCGAACACCTCGGTGGAGGCAATTCTGGAGGTGATCGCCGCGAGTGCCGCCACGGGCGCCCACATGCACATCTGCCATCTGCACAGCACTTCCAACCGGCAGATCGACCTGATCGCGGGCGCCGTAGACACGGCTCGCCGCAGTGGGGCGCGGCTCAGTGCCGAGGCCTACCCTTACGGCAGCGCGGCGACCTCGATCTCGGCACCGTTCCTCGATCCGGTCAACCTGCCGCGTCTGGGCATCACTCCGTCTTCGATCATTCACCTGCGGACGGGACAACGGGTTGCCTCGGAGGCGCAGTTGCGGGAGCTGCGACGGCACGAGCCCATGGCGAAGGTGGTATTCGACTGGGCAGACGAGTCCACCCCCTACGGGGTGGACCTGTTGACCAGGTCGTTCCTCCTGCCGGACACGGCGTTCGCCAGCGACTCGATGGAGGTGGTCCGCGAGGACGGGACCGCGGACCCGTGCGAGTGGCCTCTACGACCCGGCGGGTTGGCCCATCCGAGAAGCCTCGGCACCTTCGCGAAGGTCATCCGCTGGCTGGTCCGCGATCGCGCGGTCCTCGATTTGCCCGAGGCGCTGCGCCGTTGTTCCCTAGTCCCGGCCCAGATCCTCCAGGACGCGGTTCCCGCCCTGCGGGCCAAGGCCCGGGTGCAGGTCGGCTGCGACGCCGACCTGATCGCCTTCGACCCGGGCACAATCAGCGACCGGGCGAGCTTGGACGAACCCATCCCCTCCTCGGGTATCACCCATGTCCTCGTGGATGGACAGTTCGTCGTACGTGACGGTGTCCTCGATCCTGCCGTCAACCCCGGACGCCCGATCACGGGGACGGTCGCGGCGGGGCGCCGGGCTGCGTGATGCCGACACAGCACGCAGTGCTTCGAACGTCCGAGAACGCGCCGGTCGAGCCAGGAGACTGGAACCCGGGTTGGGCCGTTGGACGCCGAGCACTTGTCCGATCTGGGCTGGAACGCCTGACCGGTAACCTCACCCTGCCGTTGATGTCGCTAAACCGTCGGCACTGGAGTGGAACACCGCCTTGATGGCACAGTACTGCCGCGAGGCAGGCGTACTCCACGCGCCGCACGCGAAGATCACCATGCTGCCGGAGGTCATGTGGCGGCAGGCTCCCAGGCGATCGCAGTAGCCAACCTGAGGCAGGTCCAAAACTACGGGATTTCGAGGTCCGCCGAATCCTGATGGCCAGCGTGCTGGTCGATGCGTCGGCGATCCGGTGAGTTGCCCGGCATCTGCTCAGTCACCTGGCCGTTGACTTCTGGTGTTACGGCGACAGCCTGCTTGGTGTCGCGGGCCTCGACAAGATCTGGCCGACGGGAGGCCGCCGGGCGCCCTTCCGGTCCCGATCGAGGTCGGGTATCTGGTTGACGCCCACGACGTCGTGGGCGCGGTCATCACGTGGCTCTGACCGGGAGGCCGAGTCCTGTCCGTGTCAAGGGAGGCCGGAGGCAAGCACGCGGAGCTGGAGCATCACACCGAACCGGGCATCAGCATCGTCGATGTCGAGATCGGCGACCTCGCAGAGGCGTCGCAGGCGGTAGCGGAAGGTGTTGGGGTGGACGTGTGACTTGGCGGCGGCCTGCGGGATATTACCGAAACTCTCCAACCAGGCGCGGAGCGTGATAACCAGATCGCTGTTGTGACGCTGGTCGTAGGCGACAAGGGCGGCTACCGGCCCAGTCAATCGATCTCCGCGTGCTGCGGCCAGATCGTGCAGGTCGAGCACGAGCGCCTCGACGCTGACATCGCTGAACCGGGCGGACTGGGATCCCTCTGGACGTCGTGACCGCAGTACTCGCAGGATCTGATCGGCTATGGACCGCACGGCCGTCAATTCTGCGGCGGTCTCGGCCACCGGGCTGACCCCGATCACTGCCCGATAGCGGCTGCCGATCCGCTCGAGGAAGTCCTGGGCGATCCGGAGCCCACGGTCCTCACCGCTGACATGACCACCGCTCACGGGTAGCAGCCCGTAGACGACATCACCGACTAGAGCAGCCACGCAGCGCGGGTGCACCGTACCGAGGTGCATGGAGAAGCCGTCGGTGAGCCGGGCACGCTCGGCGGCCAGGTTGGCTTCGGAGGCGATGCCGTCAGCGGCCTCCAGACCGGTCAGCGCCAGAACCACCACGGAATGGTCGGACAGCCCCATGCGCTGCAACGCTGCGGACGACTCGGCGCCTCCCTTCAGTGCCGTGGCCAGCAAATCCGTGCTCAGTTGCCTCCGGATGTCGGCCCCGGCACGGACGCGCAACATGTGCAGTGCGGCGAGCTTGGCCGCCTCGCGAAGGGCCTGAGTGCGCTCGACACTGAGGGGCGCGGGAACTGCGGCCCAGATCGACCCCAGCAACTCGTCTCCGGCCCGAACTGCAACCGCAACACGTGGCTTCTCGTCCACGTTGATGGGCAGCGGATCGATCCAGACCGGCTCGTCGCTACGAAACAGGTCGCGGAACACTCCCCGCTCGGCGAACAGGCGGGAGTAGGCCTCCGGGACACGGCGCCCCAAGATCGTCTCGATCCTCGACGAGTCTGCCTCGCCCTGTTGCCCGGAGAAGGCGAGCACCTGACTGTTGCGGTCCTCGATGGTGACCGGGGCATCGATCAGCGAGGCGATGGCGTTGGCCAGAGTGAACAGGTCCCCGGCCGGGATCCCGCCCAGGTAGGCATCGCCAGCGGGCGCGAGGTCGTCGTCTGACAGGAGAGAGCGCAGCATGGCTGCCAACTGCACCCATGAGGCGCCCCGGGTCAGCCCCAAAACGGGCACTCCGGCCGCCGCGGATGCCTCCGCAATCGACGCGTCGGCCGATACCGGCGCCCTGATGACTAGACCCGCCGCGTTGACCGACCCCAACTGGGTGACTATCCGGACGATCTCTCTCTCGTCATGAAGCCCGACCCCCAAGATGAGCGACCGCACTGGGATGTCGGGAGCGTCGATCGGGTCGTGGATCACGACGCCGTTGATCTCCTCGTCTAGACGTGGACTGCCGTGCACGACGTCGATGAGCGTCGTACCGAGGTCATCGAGTGCGCGGCCCATGCTGGCACGGGATCTCATTGGCAATGTTGGCACCACCTCGAGAATGACGTAAACGGTCGGTGTAGAGGTTTGGCTCCCGGCTATTTGGGCTCTCGGCTTCGCGCCCTCGTTCACGGGGGCGTTCGTCCGGGAAGACGAACTATAGCGCCAGAATCTGTCCGACAGCCACAAGTCCTGCGCCAACGACGCTACTAACTTTCAAGACATGAACGCCGAGATGGTCGGGCAGAGTTGCTGGTTTCGATTCCACTCACCGGCGGGGGGCGTGGAACCGGCGACAACTGTTTGTCCCAGCCGCCACCGGTCACATTCCTATCGACAGCCTGGTCGACTCGGGCCCGCCCGCACGCATGAAACGAGATTGCAGTGACACCTCGATTCGTGTCGCCGCATCCCACCCTGAGACAGGAAGGCGAGACGATGTCCATGACCCAGTCAACCAGAATCAAGACGCCCATGATCAAGATGCTTGCTGCAGTCACCGCCGGCATGCTGATGGCGGCGGTGGGCAACGTGAGCCCGGCGCAAGCCGTCGAGGGCGACCCGACCACCGCGACGGCCTACAACCTCGGCGGCTCATTGGATGGCCGCTACACCGATGCCGCTGGTGCGGCCTACGACGGCAATGGCAAGGTGGTCGTCGTGATCGACGGTGCCTTCACCGCTGGCAACAGCCAGTTCACCGACTCCACCGGTCAGTCGAAGGTCGCCGGCGAGGCATGCATCGGCCAGGAGATCGGTGCCACCCCGTGGCCGTCGCTCTGCACCCCCGGCTCGACGACCCAGCCGAGCTGGCCCGGGGCGGATCCGATGTACTTCTCCTCGGCCGCCGGCTCCTCGGAGCCAGGGAACGCGCCGTTCAACACCTGTACGGACAGTGACGGTGGCTATTGCCACAACGGGCACGGCACCGGCTCGGCCGGCGCGGTCGTCGGCCAGCCGAGCACTCGGAACGAGTCCGACGGGCGGATCCACCACGCCGCCGGTGCAGCCGTGGGCGCCGAGGTGTACCAGATCAAGGTCGGCGGAGGCTCGGGCACCGAGCTGGGATGGCCTCACGCCTCGGTCGTCGACGCCCTCAACTGGGTCAACTACGTACTGGCCGAGCGCAGCGAGTACCGAGAGAGAATCGCGGCGATCAACCTCTCGGTCTCAGGCGGACCCCTCCCTGACGGATCCGCCTGCCCGAGCGCCGGCCTTGAGGTCGACGAGGCGGCTGGACGCCTTACACAGAAGGGGATTGCCGTGGTGATGGCGGCCGGCAACGACGGCATCACCGGAACCGGGACCTGGAACTGCGGCTCGAACATCGTGCGGGTGGGCGCCACGAATGTCACCTCCGACACCCTCACCAACTACACCCAGCGGTCGAGCGCGATCCAGCTCTACGCGCCGGTCGGCGACGGAACGTTTGCCAGCAATAACAAGATCATGTTGCCGTACCGGGACCACGGCTGGTGGTTCGTCCGCGGAACATCCTTCGCCGCACCGCAGGTGGCCGGCGCCTACGCCGTACTGCGTGAGAAGTTCGGGGCCGAGCCCAGTGTGTCCGAGCTCACCGCGCTCCTGGCGAGTACCGGCACTCCCGTTTCCGGCAGTGACGTGCCCGCAGGCTCAAGAGTGATCAACATCGCCGCAGCCGTCGACGTGGCGCCGTGACCCACAAAGGAGTCAATCGTCTAATGACACACGACACTAGCTGACCGGCGCGTCGGCTGTCACGGGGTCCGGACGATGATGCGGAGCTGTAGCATCGCCGCGAAACGCGCGTGGTTGTCGGTCAGGTCGAGCGGCCCGATGTCGGCGATGCGCTGCAGTCGGTAGCGGAGCGTGTTGGGGTGGATGAACAGCTTGGCAGCGGCTGCCGGGATGTCTCCGAAGCAGTCCAACCAGGCACGCAGCGACTCCGTCAGGTTGGCTCGGTGCTCCAGGTCGTAGGCGTGCAACCGTTCGACCGGCCCCGTGGATGACTCGCCCTCGGCGATGAGCCGATCCTGGAGTTCCAGCAGGAGCACCTCCATGTGCACGTCGCTCAGACTCGCGACCCGCTGGCCCCGTCCCCCAGCGATCAGGGCCCGGGTCACCCGGTCGGCGTTCCGGCGGGAACTGGCAAGCTGGGACGCATCGTCGGCGACGGTGCCCACGCCGATCACGAGGGAGAACCGGTCGCCGGTACGTTCCACGAACTCGGCGGCAATGCGTTTGACTTGGGTCTCGGGGTCGTCGCCGTCGGACTGCACCGGCACGATCGCGTACGTCGCGTCCCCGATCAGCGCAGTGGCGCATCGCGGATGCAGCGCGTCGAGGTGCATGGTGAGAGCATCAGCGATCCGTTCGCGTTGGTGGGCACTTTCGGCGGCGCCCCGACCGATCGCCGTGTCGGGACCCGGATCGACTGAGCCCAACTTCATCACCGCCACGCTCTGCCCGTTCAAGTCCAGACGCCCGATGGCGTCCGGTGCTTCAGTGCCACCTTCCAAGGCCGTACTGACCAAGTCGGATCGCAGCCGTCGGCCGACATCGGCGCCGGCCCGCAGCCGCAGAATGTGAAGTGCGACGACCTTGGCCGCGTCCTGGAATCCACGCTGGCGTTCCGCAGAAAGGGGACCACTGACGGCCGCCCAAAGTGAGCCGAGTAGTTCATCTCCGGCGCGCACGGCCAGGGCGGTCCGAGGCATCTCGTACTCACCATCCCCAGCGGTCAGCGGCTCGATGTAAACTGGATCGTCCGAGTTGTTCAGCGCCTGGAACACCCCGCGCTCGCTCAGTTCGTTGTGATATCGATCGGGTACCTGCTGACCGAGAATCGTCTGTTTCCGCGATGAGTCAGTGTCGTTCTGGTTCGCAGAGAAGGCGATAACCCTAGAACTGCGGTCTTCGATGGTGATCGGCGCATCCAGCAGAGTACTGACTGCATTGGCCACCGCGAACAGGTCGCCCGATGGCATGTCCGCAAGGGTCCCCGAGTCGGTCAGGCCCAGACCGCCCTCGGGGAGCATTGATCGCAACAACTCGACCAAGCGGGTCCACGACGCGCCGCGGGTCAGCTCCAACAGCATCACGTCGGCGGCAGCAGCAGCGTCGATGACTTGCCTGCCCGACGGGGCCGGGGCGCGCACCACCAACGCCGAGGCCCGCTGCGCGCCGAGAGTGTCGAGCAGGGCCGCGACATCTTGGGCGGCATGCATTCCGACGCCGAGCACCAGCGAATTCTTGGGGTACTCAGCGTCATCGACGTTGTCGTGGATAAAGACGCCATCAATGGCCCGGGTGGGGTCGCCGCTACGGCCAACCGTCTGCAGCAGAGTCGTGCCCAAGTTGTCGAGCACGGTCCCCAGGGTGGCCGAGGATTGCAGGGGCACCGGACGCCGCACCTTCCTACGCTAGGACCAAGTGCCCGGCACTGTACTTCATCAGAGTCCAACTACTAGTGATGCGACCCCTCTGCTCCACCACGCAGAGAGCGATGACGATGGTGCGAGCATGTTGCAGTGGCCACCACATTGTTCGGGCACGGCGTTCGTAGATCCATACAGACGCTCACTGAAGTGTTGGTGAATTCGTCACTGACCGATCGCGGTGCGAGGTTTTAAACTGCACAACAGTCGGCTGACCGAGTGTCAACGGACACCGAGGCGTCATTCTGACGTCTGAAGGGGCGGTAAATCAGACAATTGTCCGGGACATGTCCGGGACACTAGGAGGCGCCGTGACCGTCCAGTTTGGCGACGCGATGCGGGAGTTGGCAGAGCCATGGCTCAAGGAGTCGCATGGTCCGGCCATGGCAACGGCCGCGCTCGCTCCGGACGGCAGTATCGAAAGCTACTGCTCCGGATCGTTGTCGAGATCCGACGACACCGCGGTGGACACTCAGACGATCTTCGGGATCGCGTCGGTGACGAAGTCCTTCGTTTGCGCGGCAACGATGGCCCAGCAGGACAAGGGTCTGTTGCACATCGATGAGCCCGTCGTCAAATACCTCCCAGAGTTCACAATGCCGGGCGGCGACCACCTGAAGAAGGTGACCATCCGTCACCTGATGTCGCACACCACCGGGATGCCTCCGCTGGCGGGATCGCGGCACGCGATGCGTCGCTCCCATGAGCTGGACGATCCCGTTTCGCTCGGTGACTCGTTTGAACCTGTCACCGGTGCTTACCTAGACACCCACGACGATCTGATTGCATTCCTGTCCGCCGCGGAGTACACCTTGCTCGGCGAACCGGGAAACGAGTTCAGCTACTCCAATGACAGCTATGGACTGCTGGGCGCCATCTTGGAGCGGGTCACCGGAACAACGCTGGCCGAGTGCATTGATGGGGCCATCCTACAGCCACTGGGCATGCACCGAACCGGGTTCGACATCGATGCACTGTCCCGGGGCGGCAACGTGGTCACGCCCGCCGTCACCGACGGCAAGGACGACGACAGCGTCATCGTCGATTCACCCCTGTGGTGGCGGTCTCCGGCCATGCCGGGCGCCGGTTCCCTCTGGTCGTGTGTGGATGACCTGATGGCCTACGCCCGGATGTATCTCGCCGATGGCGACGGTATCGGCTGCCGGGTGCTGAGCCCGAAGAGTGTGCGGACCATGCTGACAGCGAATATTCGGATCAGGAACAACTCCTACTACGGCTGCGGACTCTCCTTGGTGCCGGACTTCCACGGGAGTGTCCTGGTAGAGCACGGCGGTGCGCTGAAATCGATCACCTCCCGCCTGCAGTTCGTGCCCGACCGGGGCGTCGCTACTGCCACCTTGGTGAATCTGCGGGGTGGGCCGGCCCGCCGGATAGGGCTGGCGGGGCTGAACCTGGCCGATGGCTGGCCGGTCGACCGGTCACACGTCCTGCCGGCTCCGGAGGGCCTTCGCCTGCCGACTGAGTTCCTGGCCGACTACGTGGGCAGTTACCGATCCGATGAGAACGTGTGGGTCAACGTCGACATCCGTGACGGCGACCTGACGCTTATTGTTCGCGGAGGGGATCCCAAGGGCCTCTTGCCCACTGCGGTTCGGGACGAATTCGTCACCCCCGATCCACCCGGTGATTCCGGCGTGCGGTTCCTTCGGGACGATGACGGCACGGTGTGCCGGATTTTCGTCGGGCTCCGGCAGGTGCCACGGGTATCGACCAACTGCCTGTCTTTCGACTGAACCTTGGATCACGGCCCGTGAAATGTCACAAAGAGGGCCAAGTACATTCGTCAGCTGCTACAAGCGGCTGGGAGCTGGCGGCCACTAGCGTCAAATACTGACAACAACGGCGTCATGAGAGGTATCACTGATGATGCGACGGATTAGTATCGCTGGGGTCGGGTTCTTGGCAGTACTCCTGACGTTCTCCGCATGTGGAGGTGGTGGAGATCAAGAGAGCGGGGCCGCCGGGTCCACCACTACTGCGCCGCCGGAAGGGGTTCCGGCCACCTATGATGGGCCTCCGCACGAGACCATTCCCGGTCAAGCTTACAATAATCCGCAGCCGCGGGACAACATCGAGGACGGCGGCACCCTGGCATTGTCGATTAGCAATCCGGGACCGAACTTCAACTGGTGGAGCAGCGCCGGTTCGACAGCGGCAAACAGCGTGCTACTGGGGGTGTTCACTCCGGCGTTCAACATGTGGAACTACACCGTCGACGGTGACCCGACTCCGAATCCCGACTACTTGACCTCGGTGAAACTGGTCAAGGAAAATCCGGAGACCGTCGAGTATGTCATCAACGAGAAGGCGACTTGGAACAACGGTGACCCGATCACTTGGCGCGCCTTTCATGCCACGTGGACCACCCAACGTGGCGATTCGGACAAGTACACACCGTCCAATTCCGCAGGCTACTCATCCATCAAGAACGTGGAGCAGGGCAAGGATCCGAAGCATGTGATCGTCACGTTCTCCGAATCGTACTACCCGTACCAGAGTGTCTTCACGACGCTGGAACACCCGAAGAATCTGGACCCGGAGTTCTACATGACCGGCTGGGTCAACGATCTTCATCCCGAGCTGGGTGCCGGCCCGTTCACGGTGGATTCGCTCACAAAGACCGAGATCGTTTTCAAGCGCAACCCCAATTGGTGGGGCGAGCCGGCCAAGCTGGACAAACTGATCTACCGGGTGATGGACGCCAGTTCGATCAACAATGCCTTCGCCAACGGTGAGATAGGTGCCATGGGCGTGGGCGGCCCCGAAGACCTTGAAACGATCAAGGTGATGGAAGACGTCACCATCCGGACCGGTCCGAACCCCCATGTGGACTTGCTGTCTCTCAACAAGGATGCGAAGTTCTTCCAGGATCAGGACATGCGCCTCGCCGTCATCTATGGCACCAATCGGAAGCTCTTGGGCGAGATCGAATCGCAAGGTTTGAATTGGGAGGAGGAGCCCCCGGGCTCGCTGGTCGTCTTCCCGTTCGTCAAAGGTTACGAAGACAACATGAAGGACCTGAACTACGACGTCGAGCGGGCCAAGAAGCTACTCGACGACGCGGGTTGGGCGGTCGGCTCAGACGGGATCAGGAGCAAGGACGGCGCCCAGGCCACGTTCACCTACATGAACTTCGGGAATGCGACCAGCACTACCGCGCGCGGTCGGGCGATGCAGCAGATGATGGAAGAGATCGGGATCTCGGTGGAGATTGTCAACAAGCCACAGGCGCAGTTCGGCACCGAGCTGGACGAGAAGAAGTGGGACATGATCGACACCGGATTCACGTTCAGTAGCTCGCCCTTCGCGTTCGCCGAGTACGGGAGTGCCTTGCTGTCCAGCGACGGGGGGTTGAACAGCAGCGGTGTGGGGAGTGACGAGATCGATGCGATGGTCGCGGAGATGACGACCGAATCCGATGTGGAGGAGGCGAAGAAGCTCTACAACAAGGCGGAGCGGGCTTACCTCGGTCTGGGTGGAGCTATCCCCTTCTACAACGGCCCGGACATAGCAGCGACCAAAGCAAAGTTGGCCAACTACGGCCCGGCGGGATTCCTGTCCGTCCCTTGGGCGGATGTGGGCTGGCAGAAGTAGCGGTGCGGCAAGACCCAACAACGACGAGGTGGTGATTCGTGTTCGCATGGATGGCCAAGAGGCTTGTCAATTACGCGCTGATGCTGTTCATCGCGACAAGCCTTGGATACTTTCTGGCGTCGTCGTTCCTGAAGCCGCGGGCGAATTTCCTGGCGCAGACACCACCGCCGCCGAAGAGCTCGATCGACCAATTTCTCGATTACGCCAACGTGAACGACGAAGAGTTGATCTTCGTCCGCTATTGGCGCTGGCTAAAGAGCGTGGCCCTGCACTGGGACTGGGGATACAGCCCGGTGGGAGAGCCCGTCACCGAGGAGATCTGGCAGCGCGCCGAGGTCAGCGTCCAGTTGGTCTTCGTGGGCACCTTGCTGGCCATCGTCATCGGTGTCGGCCTCGGCGTGCTGACCGCCATAAGGAAGTACGGCGTTCTGGATCGCATCCTCACGAATGGCCTTACCACGCTGCTGTTCGTCGTGCCCACGTTCGTCATGGCGACGCTTGTCGTGCTGGTCTACTTGTACCTGCACAAAGAGTTCGGCGTCGATGGACTGTTCGTGACCGGTCTGGGCAACGCCGGAGACGGTTTCTTCGAGTACGTCCGGCATCTGGTTCTACCAACGCTCGCGCTGACACTGGTTGGGTACGCGGGCTATCACCTGACACAGCGGCTGTACCTGTTGGACACCATCAATGCCCCCTATGTCCGTGCCGCTCGGGCACGGGGCCTTCCGCGACGGAAGGCGATCGTGCGGCATGCGCTCCGCACGGCGTTCATACCGACCTCGTACGGGATCGCCTTCTCCATCAGCCGGATGGTGACCGGCGTCGTCTTCATCGAGTTGATCTTCTCGATCCACGGAGCCGGCTGGTATTTCCTGGAGACGATCGGCAACAACGACATCAACGGTGCCGTGGCGTTGATATTCCTTGGGGGTGCCTCAACGTGCGTGGCCTTGTGGCTGGCCGACATTTTCGTGGCCTTTGCCGATCCACGGATCCGGACTTCATGAAGGTGTGGTGACGGGATGACGACCTCTGACCAGCTAGGCACCTTGGCCTTCCAGCGGGTATCCAGGCGCCGGATACTCATCCGAAGGTTCTGTCGGAACCGGTTCGCGGTCGGTGCCGTGGTGGTGATGATCCTGCTGGTCGCCTATCCCGTTATCGGCCCGCTGATCGGCGCCTGGGAATACACTGAGTTGGACTTCCTGAGCCTGCAGCAGCCGCCGAGTGCCGAGCATTGGCTGGGCACGGACTCCGCCGGCGGTGACCTGTTCGTCTTGGCGGCACACGGCCTGGGCAAGTCGTTGCTGATCGGCTTCATCGCCTCGATCGGTGGCAACCTCATTGCGGCGTTCGTCGGGACCGGGATCGCCTACTTCGGCGGCAAGATCGAGAAATCGGGTGTCTGGTTGCTGGACATGGCGATCGTCATCCCGACGTTCTTCCTGTTGGCGATCGTGGTCAACCAGACATCGAGCGCCAGCGGCTGGATCTGGCTGACGCTGGCGCTGACATTCTTCTACTGGTTCTTTCCGGCACGTGTCTATCGTTCGATGGCAATGTCCCTGCGCGAGCGGGAATTTGTGATGGCCAGCCGGTTCATGGGAGTGCCGGCGACGAAGATCGTGGGACAACATCTCGTCCCCAACTTGGGGTCCGTTCTGATCATCAACGTGACGTTGGGTGTGGTGGGCAATGTGGAAGCAGAGACCGGGCTGTCCTTCATCGGCTTTGGTATTTCCCCGCCGGACACCTCACTCGGGGTCCTGATCCGAGACGGATCGGCCAACCTGCTCAGCGCGCCGTGGCTGTTTCTGGTCCCCGCGGGCCTGCTGGTGCTGCTGTGCCTGAGCATGCAACTGATTGCAGATGGCTTGCGGGATGCCATGGACCCCACGTCCGCGACCGGCTCGGGAGTATCGAAGTGAATCGTCAGGAGAATCAGGTGGGTGCGCCGGAACCGGTCCTGCGGGTACGTGATCTCGCAGTGTCTTTCGCCAGCGAGCACGGCACAATCGACGCCGTCCGGGGAGCGTCGTTCGACGTGCACCCCGGTCGGACCTTGGTGATTGCCGGCGAGTCGGGCTCGGGAAAATCCGTGACTTCGACGGCGGTGATGGGCCTGCTGCCGGACACCGCCACCGTGAGCGGGTCAGTTGCGCTGGAGGGCCGCGAACTCCTCGGGCTCTCCGACCACGCCATGTCGGGTGTTCGGGGCAACGAGATAGCGATGATCTTCCAGGACCCGATGACGTCCCTGTCGCCGGTGTACACCATCGGTCAGCAGATCTCCGAAACCCTCGAAGCCCATCAGCGGTTGAACCAGCGGCAACTGCGTGGCCGGGGGACGGAACTGCTGGAATTAGTCGGTATTCCGGATCCCGGCAAGCGACTTAACACCTATCCGCACGAGTTGTCCGGCGGAATGCGCCAGCGGGTCATGATCGCGATTGCCATTGCCAACAATCCCAAACTGATCATCGCTGACGAGCCCACTACAGCACTGGACGTCACCATCCAGGCCCAGGTCCTCGACGTGCTGCTGAAAGCCCAACCGGAGACGAATGCGGCGATCATGCTGATCACCCACGACCTGGGGGTGGTGGCCCGGGTGGCCGACGACGTGTTGGTGATGTACGCCGGCCGCCCGGTGGAAGTAGGGACCGTCGACGATGTCTTCTACCGACCCCGGATGCCCTACAGCATGGGCCTGCTGGCAGCGGTGCCGCGGTCGGACCGCAGACTGGCCGGTCCCCTCGTACCGATCGAGGGATCCCCCCCGTCGATGATCGATCTACCCCTCGGGTGCCCGTTCGCGCCGCGCTGTCCGATCGCCGTCGAAGCTTGCACCCACGCGGAGCCGGACTTGGTCGCACTCCCCGATGACCGGTCGCATCTGGCCGCCTGCGTGCGGGGCGAGGAGATTGCCGGACGCGAACTGACTTATCAGGACGTGTTCCCCCCACCCGAGGGAGTGCGCTCGATGTACGAGGGGATCGCCCGGCAGGATCGCGCACCGGTGTTGGCGGTGGAGGGGCTGACCCGCCATTTCACCCTGCGTTCCGGTATCACGCGTCGGTACCGGGGCACCGTGAAGGCCGTGGACGGGATCTCTTTCGATCTCCGCGAGGGTGAGACCCTGGCCCTGGTCGGCGAGTCCGGCTGCGGGAAGTCCACCACCTTGCTTGAGCTGATGCAGCTCAAACCGCCCGTCGGCGGCAGCGTGGAGGTGTTCGGCCAGGATGTTGTAGCGCTTGGCCGATCCGAGCGGCGCTCGATGCGGCGTGGATTACAGATCGTCTTCCAGGACCCGATGGGGTCGCTCGATCCGAGAGCGACCGTGTTCGACATTCTGGCCGAGCCGATGAACGCGCACGGCGTGGCTCGCCCGAAGATCGTCGAGCGGGTCCGCGAGTTGCTCGAGTTGGTGGGGCTCGACCAGGTTCACGCCGATCGATTCCCGAGTCAGTTCTCGGGCGGCCAACTGCAGCGGATCTGCATCGCTCGTGCCCTTGCCTTGGAACCCCAACTGGTGGTCCTGGACGAGCCGGTGGCGTCGTTGGACGTCTCCATCCAGGCCGGTGTGGTGAATCTGCTGGAGGACATCCAGGCCCGGCTCGGCGTCGCCTTCCTGTTCGTCACCCACGATCTCGCGGTGGTACGGCATATCGCAGACCGGGTAGCGGTGATGTACCTAGGCCGGATCGTCGAGATAGGGGAGGTGGAGCAGGTGTTCACCGCACCGGCACATCCCTATACCCGAGCGCTGATCTCGGCGGCACCGGTGCCGGACCCGACCATCGAGCGGGAACGTGATCGGGTGCTGCTGACCGGCGATCTGCCCAGCCCCAGTCAGCAGATCACCGGGTGCCGGTTCCGCACCAGGTGCCCTCGGTACATGACGTTGGCTGAGGACCAGCAGTCGCTGTGCCGGACGACGGAACCGGACCTGACGGTGCCTGGACCCGACGATCACAGATACGCGTGCCACTACCCCGAGGTGGCGGCCCAGCCAGACCCGTGAGGACGACGCTCGCGGGACAAGTTGCTGGGCATGAGCCGAACTGAGGACCAGGTGTCCGACAGCGAGATGGTGCCGTTGAGGGTCCAGCCGGACTCCTCGGCGCGCTTCCAGATGGCAAGCAGCAGGCGAAGACGCGAGATTCGGGGTGGTGTCGGGACTCGTCGACATCAATCCAGCAGTGGTGCAGTGGGTGTCGAACGAGGTCGACAATCGGTCTCGAGCCCGATCGCTGGTCGGACGCATCTTCGCAGCGCGATAGCCACGAGAGGTGATAAACCCACGCTGCGCGGCACCCAGAGTGCGGCAGATGAGCTCGACCCCGAACTGATCGCGATACATGTCGATGAACGCGATCATCTCGTCGTGGGGCGGTCGAGCTCCGCTGCGAAAAACGCCGAGGCCGACTTCAGAATCTCATTCGCCCGGCGCAGCTCGGCATTCTCCCGTTTGAGTCGTCGCAACTCAGCTTGGGTATCGGTCGAAGGCCCCGGCTTCGCGCGAAATCACTCATCCAATCGACCCGGAGAATTCTTCAAGATTCTTGTGTGGACAGTGAATTCTGAGGGTATTTGTGTCAGTGGGTGTCTCTAGAGTTGGGGTATGTCGACGACGACGGACACGCAGGAGGATGAGGATTTCGCTGCCTTGACGGCGATCCTCGACCGGATCGCGTCGACCGAGGTCTGGCGACTGTCCGACGAGGAGAAGTTGGGTCGGATGGACGGGTACGGGGTCGCGATCGACCGCCTCCACGGACTCCGCCTGCACACCGTCCGCACAGTTGATGAGCAACGTGTCTGTGAGGACACTGCCGGCGGGTGGTCTGCCTCGGATCGGATCGCGCTCACGGATCGGACCATCCCGAGGGTGGCGAAGCAGTACGTCCGGACCGCGAAACAACTCGGCCGCTACCCGATCCTGCAACAAGCGGCCGAGGCGGGTGAGCTCACGTTGGGCCAGGCCGATGCCTGTCTGCACGGGCTGAAGTACCTGCCCACCACCGCCTCGAACGACCAGTTGATCTATGTGCAGTCGGAGTTGTTGGAGAGTGCGGCCGGTCAGCCGCCGCAGGGGATGCGGCAACTCGCGATGAAGTTGGTTGCGGTGCTGTTCCCCGACACCGAGGAAGACCACCTCGGCCAACAGCTGGAGAACGAGGAACGTAGGGCCCGCCGTGCCCGGGCGTTCCGGTGTCGGGTCGACGGCGAGGGAGCGGTGTGTTTCGGCGGGAAACTACCCATCGCCGACGGGGAGAAACTCCTCAACCTCCTGGCCGCGTACCTGCCCGGCACCGCCGGCCTTGAACGCCTCGACCCCCTCGCCGAGGCTCCGACGATGGAACAACGCCAAGCCGACGCGTTCGTCGCGATGCTGGATGAGTTGCTCGCGCGCGGAACCGCCCCCACCTCGGGGGGCGACCGGCCCAGTGTGACGTTGATTCTTCCTTACCGCGATCTGGTCGACGGCATCGGTGGCGCGACCCTGACGAACTCGGGTGAAGAAGTGTCGCCGAAGACGGCCCGTCGGTTGGCGTGTGATGCGGACGTGATCCCGGTGGTCCTCGGCAAGGACTCCGAAGTCCTCGATGTCGGCCGGACGCAGCGGCTCGTCACCTCCGGAATTCGCAAAGCCCTCGTCGTACGTGATCGGGGGTGTGTGTTCCCGGGCTGTGACCGGGCACCGTCTGGGTGCGATGCGCACCACGTGGTTCCGTGGCATGCGGGCGGGAAGACCTCACTCGCGAACCTGGTGCTCCTGTGTCGGCATCATCACCAGATCATCGAACCGAACCCCCGGGCAGGGCCCGGGGAGCAATGGACGATCAGGCTGAACGCGAACGGGATACCGGAGATCCGCCCACCGACCAGCATCGATCCGAATCGCAGGCCGCGACGGAATTCCCGCTTCGACCGTTAGTTGTTGCTGGCCAGAAGGTGCAGAGGGTGAGCTGCTGGTGGAGGTGGTTTCCTGCGCGAACAGTTGAGCGGTCTCGAGGTCGTGAGCCGTAGCCTTCAGTCGCTGTCCGTCGGTGGCACGACGTTCACGGGATCGACGGTGAACGCGGCCCGGAGGACGCTCAGGTCGCCCCGGAGGTCACCCGTCGCGACGGCCTGCTCGATGCTGATCGCTCCCGCGGCGAGAGCGACGACGACGTCGGGCCCAGCGCTGAGGACCGTATCAGGCATGTCGTCGGGGCGAGCGAACACGCTAGGTCCCTCCTGGTCGACCCTCAGGACCATGGTGAAGCCGTCCGTCTCGACGCCGAGCTCGATCGGAGGTGATGCGGTCCTGCCTCGTAGCAGGGCAGGCAGTGCGAGGGTGAGCCAGCGCGGCTGGAATGCATCTTCTCCGCATCCGGTCGCGAGCAGCGGCGCTCCCCAGCGGCCGAGCGCTTCCATTGGCTCCCGCAACCCCTCTCCCCACGGCGTGAGGGCGTACGCGACGCCTCCACTCGCCAGGCGACGCGTGACGATTCCGCTCGCTTCCATGGTTCGCAGTCGCTCGGCCAAGAGGTTCGTCGCGATGCCATTGAGCGAAGTCTTCAGTTCGGTGTACCGCATCGGACCGGGGAGAAGTTCTCGCACGATGAGGAGGGTCCAGCGCTCGCCCACGACGTCCAGGGACCGCGCAAGGGCGCAGAACTGCCCGTAGGTCCTGGGGCTCTTCGGTCGTTGGTTGACTTTATCCATCATGGTTGATTCTATCAAGTTCCTATTAGGTCGTCGAGAAGAGGAGGGTTCGTGGAGTTGAGCATCAGTTGGCTGGCCGTGGCGATCGCGATCTTGGTCGGTACGGCGGTCGCATGGGTCTGGTACAGCGATTGGGGATTGGTCGGCAGTACCTGGCGGAAGCTGACCGGCGTGACCAAGGAAGCCTCGGAGCGAGCCGGAAAGGCTCCATTCCTGATCTTGGTGGCGTCGATCGTCGTGACCGCTCTCGTTCTCGCCGTCGCCTGCTCCATCGCGTCCGCCTTCTTCGGCAGCGATTCAGTCTGGCTCGCCCTGGCCGTCGCCCTCGCTGCGTGGCTCGGGTTCTCACTCTCTACCCTGGCGCAACACAACGGTTTCGAGCAGAAGCCCGCGCGGCTCACTGTGATCAACAGCGCGTACCAGCTCGTCCTGTTCTTGGCGATGTCCACCCCACTCGGTTTGCTGCAGTAGCACCAGGGCGGGGGTGAGTTGATCAGTGCAGCCGGGCGCCCCAGGTGGTGGTGACTGACGCGCCGGGAGCCAACCTGATCACGTCGGTGCCGGTGGCCAGGGCGTTCGGTGGGGCGGTCATCGGTTCGGCGCCGAGGCCGGTCCGTCGTCGGTCCGGTGCCAACGTGTCTCCGGTGTAGAACTGCAGGTACCCGAAGGTCTCGTCCACCCACAGCTCGGCCGTCCGGCTGTCGGTCCCGGTGAGTCGCACCCGGGCGCGTCCGTCCGGCTCGCGGCCCAGGTCGGTGAAGGCGTGGTCGATCGCCAGGTCGCCGAGCGGGCGAGCCGCGGTGAAGGCGTAGGGCGTTCCGTCGACGGGCACGGCGCCGGTGGGGAGTTGGCGCTCGGGGTCGGTCTCGATCCGCTGCCCGGCGCTGAACTGCAGCCGGGCCCGGTCGATCAGCCCCGTGCCGGGGGAGAGGTACGGGTGTTGGCCGTGCGCGTACGGCAGGTCGCGCATCCCGCGGTTGGTGGCGGTGGTGGTGACCACCAGGCCGTCGTCGGTGAGCCGGTACGCGATCCGCACCTGGAGGGTGAACGGGTACCCGCTCAGCGGATGCAGGGTCGTCCCCAGCACCACCGCGACCGGACCCTGCTCGACACATTCCCAGGATCGCCAGCGCAGGAAGCCGTGGCTCGCGTTGTGCTTGGTGGGCTCGCTCAGCGCCACCTGGTAGGTGGCCCCGTCGAAGGTGTAACGGCCGTCCTCCAGCCGGTTCGGCCACGGGATCAGCGGGGCACCGTGGGCGCCGTCGCAGATGGCCTCCACCGGGTAGGGCTCGAGCACGTCCCGGCCGCCGACCGTGTAGGAGCGGATCCCGCCCCCCACCTCGACGACCACGGCCCGCTGGTCGCCGCGACTGATCACGAACTGCTGCCCGCTCGGCTGGATCACGGAATCTGACTGGTTCATGTCCAGCATCCTTCTCCCTCCCCGGAGGGGCCGCAATGGCGGGGTGGCAGGGCGTGTTGGTCAACGTCTTGGCCTGCTGCACATCGCACTGGACGCGCGCTGACTTCGTTGCCGACGCTCATCAGACGACCCGGTCTGCCATCGCGTCCGGCGCCCTGCCATCGCACGCCCATTGCGACACTCGCGACGACCGAACGTTGGCCAACACGCCCTAGGCTCGCAGCATGGCCGTGGCCCCGAAGGATCGGATCGTGCGCAGCGAGCGCCGGATCGACCTGTCCGCCTGCCTGGGCGGGCTGCGTCGCGGCCCCGGGGACCCGACCCACCGACGCCTCGGCTCCGGCGCGGGGGCCGAGTGGTGGCGCGCCACCCGGAACCCGGACGGACCGGCGCTGCTGCGCCTGCAGCCCGACCCGAGTGGGGTTCGCGCCCGCGCATGGGGGGAGGGTGCCGAGGCGGCCCTCGGGCAGTTGCCCCGGCTGCTGGGGGCCGAGGATGACCCCTCCGGATTCACGCCGCTGCCCGAGCACCGGGTTCTGGTCCAGGCGTGGCGGCGTAACCCGCACCTGCGCGTGGGGGCCACCGGAGCTGTCGTCGAGGCCCTGACCGCGGCCTGCATCGAGCAGGTGGTGACCGGGAGCGAGGCGTACCGGGCCTGGCGGCTACTGGTCCGCGAGTTCGGTGAACCGGCTCCGGGGCCCGCCGCCGATCCGGACTCGCCGGCCGCCGGCGTGATGGTGCCGCCCGACGCTGCGACCTGGGCCCGGATCCCGACCTGGCGGTTCCTGGCCGCCGGGGTGGAGGAGCGGCGCAGTCGCCCCCTGGTCGGCGCAGTGCGGCGCGGGTCGGCGTTGGAGCGCACCCTCGGGATGGACTCGGCGGCAGCCGATCGCGCCCTGCAGTCGCTGCCCGGGATCGGTCCGTGGACCTCGGCCGAGGTGCGGCAGCGGGCCCACGGGGATGCCGACGCCTGGAGCATCGGCGACTACCACGTGGGCGGCTGGATCAGTTACGCCCTGACCGGGGAGGCGCTCGACGACGATGCTTGCCTGGAACTGCTGGAGCCGTACGGTGGCCACCGCTACCGAGTCCAGCAACTGCTCGCCGCGACCGGGGTGCGACCGGAACGCCACGGGCCTCGGCGTTCCCTGCCGACCCACACCCCGCACGCCACTCGCGGTCGCTCGTGATGGTTCGGGGTCAGCCCAGCGGTCCCGCACCGAACCGGCCAGACACGTTTTGGCAACGGCTCACTGGGGTTGCCTGTCGCCGGTGCGGCCAGCCGCTAGTGTGACCACGAACGACGTGGTTCGCAGGCGGAATCCTCCACCTGCCCCGTCGGGTTGACTCCGCGAAGGTACGTGGGGCAAGGGTGCAAGGCTGGGAGGAGCGTCATCGTGAGGTTGTTCAACAAGAGGGGACGCCTGCTGGGAGCGGCGGCGGCGATGGCGTTGGTCCTGGCCGGCTGCGGCGGCGGTGGCGAAGAGGCCGGCGGCGGCGGGGACAGCGACATCGAACTGGTCGCGTCCGGGACGCTGACCATCTGCACCCACCTGCCGTACGAGCCGTTCGAGTTCCAGGACGACTCCGGTGAGGTGGTCGGCTTCGACGTCGACATGCTCCGGCTGCTGGCCGATGACCTCGGTGCCGAGGTGGAGGTCCTGAACACCGAGTGGGACCAGATCATCTCCGGGGCGGTGTTCGCCGCCGGCCAGTGCGACATCGGGATGGGCGCGATGACCATCACCGAGGAGCGGGCGGCGGCGACGACCATCTCCGACCCGTACTTCGACGCCACCCAGGCGCTGATCGTGATGAAGGACTCCGGCTACAAGGGGCTGGAGGACCTGGAGGGCAAGATACTCGGGGCCCAGAGCGCGACCACCGGCCAGATCTACGCTGATGACCACGCGGAGGAGTTCGGCTACGAGGTCAAGGTGTTCGAGGACGTCTCCCTGCAACTGAACGCACTGCGGGCAGGCAACGTCGACGCGGCGATCAACGACAATGTGCCGATCCTCAACTTCACCAAGGACAACCCGGACACCGTGATGGCGGCCCAGTTCGACACCGGTGAGCAGTACGGCTTCCCGGTGATGAAGGACGACCCCAACGCCAAGAAGTTGGTGGATCGGTTCAACGAACTGCTCGCCCAGGCCAAGGAGGACGGGACCTACGACGAGCTCTACGAGAAGTGGTTCGACGCCAAGCCGGGCGAGACTGAGTGACCTGTGAGCTCCAGCAACGCTGAAGCGGCCGACACGGTCGCAACTGCCCAGCCGCCGCGGACCAAATTGAGTCCGCGGCGGCGATCGCGGCGGATGCGTATCATCCAGTACGTGGTGCTGGCCGTGGTCGCGGTCGTACTGGTCCTGACGGCGAACTGGTCACAGATCGGTAGCACCTTCTTCCGGCTCGATCTGGTGGTCCAAGGGTTTGCCCGGGGCCTTCACCTCGCCTTCCTGAACACGCTGATTTACACCGCCGGGGGCTTCGTCATCGGGTTGGTGGTCGGCACTGGGCTGGCGCTGATGAAGCTCAGCAAGGTCGCGCCCTACCGCTGGATCGCCACCGCCTACGTGGAGTTCTTCCGCGGGTTGCCGGCGATCTTGATCTTCATCGCCTTGTCGCTGTTGCCGCTGGCGATCCCGGGGACGCGCATTCCCTTCTCGCCGTACGGGACGGTGTGGCTGGCGCTGGGGATCGTCGCCTCGGCCTACACCGCGGAGACGGTCCGGGCCGGGATCCAGGCGGTGCCGCGCGGTCAGGTGGAGGCGGCGCGATCGCTGGGCATGACGCCTTTTGCCACCACCGTGAAGGTGGTGCTCCCACAAGCCTTTCGGATCGTGCTCCCGCCGTTGGCCAACGAAGTCATCCTGCTGGTCAAGGACTCCTCCTTGGTCTATGTCGTGGGTCTCACCGTCTCCGGATATGAACTGACCAAGTTCGGTCGGGGGATGGCCAATGGAGAGGCGAACCTGACCCCGCTGGTGACCGCCGGGTTCTGCTACCTGTTGATCACCATCCCGTTGGCCGCCATCGTGCGGCGGATGGAAAACTCCGGCGAAAGGAGAAGGTGATGATCGCATCCGACACGACCGCGCCCAGGCCTGATGCGCAGCGACTGGTCGAGATCAGTGACCTGCACAAGTCCTTCGGTGACTTGGAGGTGTTGCGCGGAATCAACTTCGGCATCGACACCGGCGAGGTGGTCTGTGTCATCGGCCCGTCGGGTTCCGGGAAGTCGACGCTGCTGCGCTGTGTGAACATGTTGGAACAGCCGCAACGCGGCAGCGTGCTGGTGAACGGCATCGAGCTCAACGATCCGGACTGCGACATCGACGCTGCCCGGCGCCAGATCGGGATGGTGTTCCAGCAGTTCAACCTGTTCTCCAACCTGACCGCCCTGGACAACTGCACCCTGGCCCAGCGGAACGTGCTCAAGCGCTCCACGGCCGAGGCGAACCAGGTCGCCCGGGAGATGCTGGACCGGGTCGGCCTGGGGGACAAGGTGGACGAGTACCCCGGGCGGCTCTCCGGCGGCCAGCAGCAGCGGGTCGGGATCGCCCGAGCCCTGTGCATGCAGCCCGCGGTGATGCTCTTCGACGAACCCACCTCGGCGCTGGACCCGGAACTGGTCGGCGAGGTGCTGTCGGTGATGCGCCAGCTCGCCGAAGAGGGGATGACGATGCTCGTGGTGACCCACGAGATGGTTTTCGCCCGTGAGGTCGGCGACCGGGTCGTCTTCATGGACGGCGGTGTGATCGTCGAGGAGGGCCCGCCCCACGAGGTCATCGGCAATCCGCGGGAGGAGCGCACGCGCAGCTTCCTCAGTCGCGTCCTCAACCCGACCGAGGCCGATCCGACCTGACCCCGGTTACCGGGAATCACGCAGTCGGGCTGCATGGCCGGAGCGGCGCGTACACAGGGCGAGTGGGGAACGGCCACGGATCTTCCGACAGGTCTTGACGTGCGGTTCCGGTCGGGACAGGGTGAGTACCGATCAACCACCTCGGGGCGTACGGCCTGGTGATCAACTCTGACCAGTCCCGCAGACCCCGAGGAGCAGAAGGTGCTCGACCAATTCTCCCTACCCGGCCGCCGGCTCGTGGGTGGCCTGTCCGCACTGGCCCTGCTCGCCGGCCTCGGCCTGGCCTACGCCGGACCTACGCCCGCTGCGGCCGGACCGCCGGACGAGATTCCGACCGTCGTCCCGACCCCGCAGCAGATCGAGTCGGCCGGTGCGCCGGTGAAGCTGAAGCGCAAGGTCACGGTGGTGACCGGCCAGGACACCGATCCCGCCGCGCTGGAGCTGCTGCAGGACACCCTGGCCGCGCACGACGTGGACGTGACCGAGGAGCCGTGGTGGGTGAAGCCGCGGCAGATGTCGATCCACCTGGGGAAGATCGACCGCAAGGACGTGGACCAGCGGCTCGAGTCACCGGCCGTGGACGAGGCGGAGGGGTACGGCCTGTCGGTGGACCAGAAGGCCGTGACCATCGGCGGTGTGGACGCCGCCGGCCAGTACTACGGCGTCCGTACCCTCACCCAGTTGATCACCGGTGAAGGAAAGAAGGCCACCATCGCCCAGGTGGATGTCGCGGACCATCCGAAGATGCCACTCCGGGGCACCATCGAGGGGTTCTACGGCAAGCCGTGGTCGCACGAGGAACGACTGGACCAACTGGACTTCTACGGCACGGTGAAGATGAACACCTACATCTACGCACCGAAGGACGACCCCTACCACCGGGAGAAGTGGGCTGAGCCGTACCCGGAGGAGAAGGTCGCCGAACTCGCTGAGTTGGTCGAGCGGGCCGCGGACCATCACGTCCGCTTCACCTTCGCCCTCTCGCCCGGGAACTCGATCTGCTTCTCCAGCGAGGACCACCGGGCCAAATTGATCGACAAGCTCCAGTCGATGTACGACATCGGGGTGCGCTCCTTCTCCATTCCGTTGGACGACATCGACTACGGCACCTGGCACTGCGATTCCGATGCAGAGACCTACGGGGAGGCCGGGGCCGCCAATGCCGGCAAGGCACAGGTTGATCTGCTGAACTTCGTGCAACAGGAGTTCATCGAGACCCACGAGGGGACGCAGGCGCTGCAGATGGTGCCGACCGAGTACAGCGACACGAAGCCGTCGCCGTACAAGAACGCCTTCAAGGAGGGTCTCGACGAAGACGTCGTGATCATGTGGACCGGGGTCGGGGTGGTGCCGGAGTCGATCAAGAACGCCGACGCCGAGGCGGTCGCCGCGGCCTGGGGACGCAAGGTGTTCGTCTGGGACAACTACCCGGTGAACGACTTCGGGGACACCACCGGCCGGTTGCTGCTCGCGCCGTACGACAAGCGGGAGGAGGGGCTGTCAGACCACCTGCTCGGACTGGTCTCCAACCCGATGAACCAGTCCGGCGCGAGCAAGATCGCGATCACCGGGATGGCCGACTTCGCGTGGAAGGACACCGGCTACGACGCCCAACGCACCTGGGAGTGGGCCTTCGGACAGTTGACCGATGACGAGGCCACCCAAGCAGCCCTGCTCACCTTCGGCGACCTGAACCACAAGGCGCCCACCTTCGGCGGCGAGTGGCAGCCGCAGGCGCCGCAGTTGGCGGCCCTGGGTGAACCCGTCCTTGCTGACCCGAACGGTGCCGACCTGGCAGACCTGCAGGCCTACGCCGACCGGATGGTCGCCGCCCCCGAACTCATCCGAACCCATGTGGCCGACGCCCTGTTCCTGTCCGACACCGAGGCATGGCTGGACGGTACGGGCGCTTGGGGTAAGGCGTTGCGCTCCACCCTGGCAGCCATCGTGGCCCACCGCGACGGAGAGGTGGCGGAAGCCAAGGCGCTCTCCGATCTGGCGGGGACGGAGGTGGCCGCCGCCAAGGAGGTGGAGGTCGACGACCAGAAGAACAAATGGAGCCAGGATGGTCCCGTCCAGGTGCGGATCGGGGACGGAGTCCTGGACCAGTTGATCACCAAGCTGCGCGCGGAGGTGGACCCGACGCTGAAGAACTGGGCCGAGGGCAGCACGGTGACCGCCTCCGGGGTCGAGCTCGATCGCGAGGAGTTCTCCGAGCAGCACGTCGCCGACGGGGACCTGGCCACCCGCTGGTCCTCCGACTACGCCGATGACGCCTGGGTGCAGTTGGAGCTCGCCCAGGAGGTCGTACCCGCCGAGGTCACCGTGCACTGGGAGGACGCGTGCGCCCTGGGCTACGTGGTGCAGACCTCCGCAGACGGGGAAACCTGGACCGACACGCCGGTCGACGAGCCGTCGTGCGGTACCGAGACCACCGCCCTGACCGGCGACGAGCCGGTCCGGTTCATCCGCATCCAGGGCGCCGAGCGCAAGTTGCCCAAGTGGGGTTACTCGATCTGGGAGATCGAGGTCCGCGGCACCCCGGCGGGCTGAGTCGCCGTTGGTCGGCTGCACGCGCGGTTCGCGGATCAGACGTCAGCGGCGAGCCGTTGTTCGAGATCGGCCGCGATGGCAAGGAGCTTTCTGTCCTGCCCCTTCGGAGCTGCGATCTGGATCGAAAGCGGACCACCCCGCCGATCAGATCTGCCCACCGGAATGACGATCGCGGGCCAGCCGAGGATGTTGAACGGAACGGCGAATGGGATGAGCCGAGCACTTCGACGCGGGTCTGCATCCGCCTCTGCCCAGGTCGGGACCAAGCCCTCGATGGCAGGCGTGATCAGCACGTCTGCGTCGCCGAGCAGATTCTCTGCCTCGGCTTGGAGCGCGGGTATCGCGGCGAGTGCTTCGTCGCGCTCCTGCCGAGTGGTGGCGGCACCGGATACGAAGCTCTCGAGCACTCCTGGTTGGAATCGATCACGCTGCGACGCGAGCAGTGGTTCGGCAATCTCGAAGGATTCGAACTTTAGAATCGGTCGGTACAGTTCCGCGGTGCGGCGGAAGATCCTGAGCCAATCCTCCGAGAAGGCTTCGCCCTGGTCGCGCTCGTCAACGAGCGCCGCAACCGCCCGCGAGATGTCTGCCTGCTCCTGAGCCGTTGCCGAGAGTACGCTCGTGTCGGCGGCCCAGCGGGACCACTCGACGCAAGATTTTGACGGCTCACCGGTTGTCGCGGCGTACGCGGATGCGATGATCCTGACGTCGCGCCCGAACAGTCCAACGGTGTCGCAACTTGGCGCCAGCGGGAGCACCCCATCGACGGAGACGGCCCCGCTCGTTGGTTTGAACCCGACGACGCCGCAGCATGCGGCCGGAACACGCACGGATCCGGCGGTATCTGTGCCGACGGCGAATGGCACTGCTCCGGCAGCGACCATGACGGCGGACCCTGAACTCGAACCGCCGGTCACGAGTTCGGTATGGATCGGGTTGACCGCGCGCCCGAAGGCGCTCTCGTTGCCAAGCAGACCGTAGGAGAACTCCTGACAGTTTGTCTTCGCCGCAGTGATGGCGCCTGCGCTTTCGAGCGCCTCCACGAGGAGCGCGGTCGAGGAAGCGGGATCCTTTCCGATATCGACGTTGGAACCCGCAGAAGTGCGACACCCCTCGATATCGATGATGTCTTTCACGACGAACGGAACCCCGAAGAGTGGGCGGTCGTCGCTCGCAGCCTCGTCACGTCGAACGAGCGCGCGGGCGCGTGCATCCGTCATCAACGTCACCGCGTTGTACTCGCGCCCAACCTCTCGAATGCGGGTCAGTCGTCGATCGAGATCCTGCGTCATAGTTCTCCCGCTCATTCTCGGTTCAGAGGAATCTACCGAAGAACGCCTTCGTCCGTTCATTCCTCTTCCTGATCGACCAGGACTCCGTCGCCGCCAACCTCGGCAGCCCGAGATCCGCACCAGACGATCAGGGAGTGCGTCCTCGTGCCACCTCCTTCTTCGCCCGGGCCCGCCCCTGCGTCGCGAGACCCACGGCAATCAGGCAGATCACGTTCGCCAGGACTCCCCAGGCGGGCGCGACGATCCCGAGCGGCGCCTGGATGGGTCCGAGGCTGAAGAACAGCGAGACGACGACGCCGACGCACATACCGGTCAGGACGCCCTCCTTGGTGGCCCTCTTCCAGTACAGCGCGGCGATGGTCACGGGGAAGAACTGGATCACCCCGCCATATGCCTGCGCCATGATGCTCCACAGGAACTGCGGCTCAGTCAGGGACATCAGGTACACCAGTACGCACAGGACGGAGATGACGAGGCGCGTGAACTTCAAGACGCTCCGGTCGTTGGCGTCCTTCCGGGTGATCTTCGCGTAGATGTCGTTGGAGATCAGCACGCCCTCTGAATGGATCAGGCTGTTGATCGTCGACAGGGAAGCCGCCACTCCACCGACTGCGAGGATGCCGACCATCCAGAGTGGCGCGTACTCCCCGACGAGGACGAGGAGGGCCGTGTCCGGACTCTCCAGCCCGGGGAAGGCATTGGCCGCCGCAAGCGCCCCGATCACGATCGGGACCTGCGCCACCAGACTCGCGAGGACGAGAAGGGAACCGCTGCGCCGGATCGACTTGACCGAGTCACTGGCGAACATCCGCATGAACAGGTGCGGCCACATGTACCCGCCGAGACCGATCACCCAGGCCTGCGAGAAGAAGTAGGTCCAGGAGACTCCCTCCGGACCGGGCAGGGTGAGGAGCCCGGAGTTCTCATCCACCAGCGTGCTGAACATGCTGCCGAAGCCGCCGAACGCATTGTTCGCCACCAGCAGTACGACGCCCCAGATGCTGACGAGGAAGAGGATTCCGAAGAACACGTCCGTCCACGCGACGCTGCGGATGCCGCCCGCGTAGATGAAGGCGAAGCACACCAGGAGGCCGATCATCGAACCGGCCCAGTACGGGATCAGGCCGTCGGTGAAGGACTCGATGATGTATCCCGTGCCGACCATCTGGATCGTGATGTACGGGATGATGAAGACGATGCCGATCAGGCCGCTGATGTATCCAACTGCCGGACTCTTGAATCGGTCCGCGTACATGTCCGCCTGGGTGACGTATCCGTGTTTGTCGCCCAGGCGCTTGATCTGCGGTCCGAGCAGCAGGAAGACGATCGCGGCGATCGCACTGCTGGTGAAGCCGAACACCCATTCCAGACCCTTGGTGTAGACCTCGGCGACCGAGCCCAGGAAGACCCCGGAGCTGTACCAGGTGGCCATGAGGGTGAAGAAGATGAGCACCAGGCCCAGGCCACGGCCGCCCAGGAAGTACTCGCTCGCAGACATCGCGGTTCCTGCCCGACGCTGAGAGATCGTCGGCATCAGTCCGACGACGAGGGTCGCGATGAAGAACACGGCAAGCATGACAACGGCGGTCATGGGTCAGCCCTCCACGGTGTCGGACTCGAGGGCGGTCTGCTGCTGGTCCTCGTCGCTGCGGTTCATGATGCGCATGTAGATAGCGGAGAACACGAACGCGAGGAACGGCCCGGCGATTGTCCAGACCAGGAAGAAGGGCATCTCGAGGATGGTGGGATAGACGCGGTTCGCCAGGATGACGACCGGTGTGGCGGTCAGGGCGATGGACGCGAACATCAGGACGGCGACGACTTTGGCGGATCTCGGTATTCGTCTCATCTGCGAGCCTCGAATCGAGTTGATGGCGGGCATGGATTCCAACTTCTTCGTGGGAACTTGCGCGCGGCCCTTCGTGCGGGTGCGCTGGGCCGACGAGAGTCACGGGTTCTGCATCGCCCCACCTCCGGCGAGGTGCTGATGGGCATAGCGTGCGAGGAACTCGGCACCGTGTGGCATGACGTCTTCATCGATGTCGAACTTCGGATGGTGGTGGTAGGACTGCTCGATCGCAGGGCGCTTGATCCCGAAGTAGGCCATGAACCCCGGGTAGACCTGCAGGTACTGGGAAGTTCTCCGATGCCGCGATCTGTTCGAACTCGACGTTCGTCAGGCCGGGCATGTCCTCGATGACCTGCTCGGCCTGCCACACCGAGGCGGGATCGTTGACCTCTGGGGTCATCGGGTCGAGAGCCATGGCCTCCACGTCCCGTGATCGTGATGTCGAAACGTTCGACGCCGGCCATCCGCGGGCCGCTGACCACCGAGATCGTGCCGGAATCGACGTCTGCCCACAGGTGCAGTGCGATCGCCTGGTCAACTCCGCCAACATCTCCCAGATGGTTCAGGATCCGATCCCAGCCGCGCCCGGTCTCCTCGGCGGATTGGAAGCACAGGTGGACCGTGCCGTTCAGTGCGTCCTGGACTCCCTTGAGCAACCGGGCCGCGCCGACGAGCATCGCCCTGTGGCCGTCGTGGCCACAGGCATGCATCGTTGCGTTGGTCGAGGCAAAAGGAAGTCCAGTGTCCTCGGTGATCGGCAGACCGTCCATGTCGGCCCGCAGCGCGATCGATGGGCTGGCGCCCGATCCGATCCGCCCGACCAGCTGCTTGTCGGGGAGGCGGGTGTACGGCACGTCGATCGTGTCGAGCTCGGCCGCGATCCGGTCGGCAGTCCAGACAGTGTCGGTGTCCGTTTCCGGGCGGGCGTGCAGTTCCCGGCGCAGTGCGACGAGTCCGTCGTGCAGCGCAGCAGCTTCGGCGGTGAAGTCCATCGGCTCGTCTCAGTTCGCTGTCCCGACGTGGCGCAGCTCTGCCCCGCGCAGGCGGATGGTGATGTAGCTGCTCGCGCCGACGATGAGCACCACCAGGACGTTGCTCCGTACGACACTGAGCCAGTCGACGATCTGGGCCATGGTGTGTTCTCCTCTGAACGTGGAAGTGGAGGTCAGTCGCTCGCGTTGCGAGGTCAGTGTCGTCCGACACAGCGTCTGAGACGCTCGCATGCGTCCTCGATGGCGTCCGGATCGACGGCGAAGGTCATGCGCAAATGTCCTTCGCCGGCCTGTCCGAACGCGGATCCCGGCACGACGGCGAGGCCGTGCTGTTCGAGCAGGTCGATGGCGAGGTCCCACGAAGGGATGCCGAGCTCCTTGACGTTGACGAAGGCGTAGAAGGTCGCCTCGGGCGCCAGCAGGTGGATGCCCTCGATCGCGTTGATCCGATCGAGGATGATTCTCCGACGCTCTTGGTACGAGGCCACCATGGCGTGGACGGCGTCCTGCGGGCCTGCGATCGCGGCGATCGCGGCGCGCTGCACGAACGCCGGCACGCCCGATGCGAGGCCCTCTTGCAGGATCGACATGGGTGCGACGAGGTCCTCCGGCCCGATCACGAATCCGCAACGCCAGCCGGTCATGGCGTAGGTCTTGGAGAGGCTGTTGACCACCAGGTAGCGATCGAAGCCGGGCCGAACCTGAGCGATCGAGGTGAACGTCGCGCCGTCGAAGACGATCTCGTCGTACACCTCGTCCGAGATGATCATGAAGCCGCGCTGGTCCGCGAGATCCGCGATTCGCTCGAGGTCAGCGCGGGCCATGATCGAACCGAGGGGGTTGGACGGGCTGTTGAGGATGACCGCCGCTGTGCGGTCGGTGACCACGGATGCGAGATCGTCGGCACGGAGTTTGAAGTCATTCGCCTCGAACACAGGGACCGTCACGACCGTGGCGCCAGCGCGCTGGATCTGGCCGACATAGTTGGGGTATCCGGGGTCGGCGACGATCACTTCATCACCCGGTTCCACGGTGACGTCGAGCGCGAAGGCAAGCGCCTGCATCCCGCCGAAGGTGACCATGACGTTCTCCTCGCGGAGTTCACGGCTCCACCGGCGCGAGTACTTCTCGGCCACCGCGTGGCGCAGCTCCGGCAGGCCCGCGTTCGGGCCGTAACGCGTCTCGTCGTTCTCGATGGCGCTGATGCCGGCCTGCTTGATGTGCTCGGGGGTCGCGAAGTCCGGCTCCCCGACTGTGAGTTTCACCGAATCGGGGCACTGGCCGGCTCTGGCGAGCATCCTCCGGATACTCGACGCGGGGTAGTCCTGTGCCAGTGCGCTCAGTCGGCGGTGGGTGATCACAGTGATTCTTCCGTAGTCAATCGGGTCAGCGGGAGACATGTGCGGTCGTGCTGGTCACCACGAGGGCACTGTGGGCGACGCCTCCGGTGTGGCCACCCTGCCTCGTTCCGTATCGCGAAACGTTTGTTTCAGTAGGCGCACCGGAGATATTGGCATGGCGACACGTGAAACGCAAGGGTCACCCAGGCGGGGTTTGCGAGAGGAGGCAGGCCGAGCGCACGATGATGCTCGGCCGCCTCACTTCAGCGCTGAGGGAGGCTGAAGTCGGAAGGCAGGAGGTGCGGCAACTTCGCGACCATGCGGTCGTGGATGGCCCCGATCCGCTCCGAGGTCATCCGTTCTGCAGGCGCGGTGACACTGACGGCCGCGATCGGGCGGCCGGACCACAGCAGGGGTACGGCGACACAACTGATCCCCGGCTCGTTCTCCTGCTCCTCGGTGGCGTAGCCACGGTCTCTCGCCTGTTCGATCGCGCGCCAGACACTGTCGGGGTCGACGTCGGAACGATGTTTGACGGCCTTGAGATAACTCATGAGCAGGGTGCGGTCGGTGTCCTGGGCCGAGAGGAGCGCCCTACCCATTGCAGTGGTGGCAGCGGGCATCCGCTGCCCTATCGACGACCAGACCCGGATCGAGTGTTCCGGTTCGACCTTGTCGAGGTAGACGACGTAGGCGCCGGAGAGGGATCCCAAGTGAACGAGTTCGTCGACGTCATTGCTCAGGGCGACAAGCGCCGGGTGCAAGAGCGCCGGCAGGTTCTCATCGGAGAAGAATCCTTCGCCGATCCCAAGCGTTGCGGGTCCGAGCGCATAGTTCGCGGACCGGGGACTCTGGGAGACGAAGTCGCGGAACCTGAGGGCACCGAGGATGCGATGCAGAGTCGTCTTGTTGATGTCGAGGGTCGTGGCCAGCCCACCCAGCGATCGTCCCTGCGGCCCGGCGGCGGCCAGTGCCTGGAGCACCCGAAGAGCCCGGTCGATCGATTCGACCGGTGACGTCGCCGGGCGTTCGTCTTCGGGGATGGGTGCCATTGTTTGAACGCTAGCAGGGGCCGCAGTACGTGGTTGCCACCGCTTTGGAACACGGTTGCGGGGTGAGGGTTCGATCAAGGCAGGTTCGGGTCGGACTCCGACAGGCCGGCGAGGGTGGTGGATCCGGGGAGCCGGACGGTGAACTCCGCACCGCCCTCGGCCGACCGGGCGGCGTTCACCGTGCCGCCGTGCCGCATCACGGCCTGGGCGACGATCGACAGGCCCAGTCCTGTGCCCGGAGTGTTCCGGGAGGTGTCGGAGCGGTAGAACCGGTCGAACACGTATGGCAGGTCCACCTCGTCGATACCCGGCCCCTGGTCGGAGACCCGGAGTTGATCACCCTCCAGGTGCACCCGCACGGTGCCGTCGGAGGGGCTGAACTTGACCGCATTGTCGAGCAGGTTGGTGAAGGCCCGCTCCAAGGTGTCGGACTCACCGATCACATAGAACGGGTTGAGTTCCACGTCGAAGACGAGGCCCGCGCCGCGGCGCCGGGCGCGCTCGATCGCGGCCTCCACCACCGTGCGGAGGTCGATCGGCTCCGGTGAGGGGGTGACCTGGTCGTCCCGGGCCAGGTGGACCAGGTCCTGGATCAGTGTGGTGAACTCGGCCAACTGGGCCGTCACGTCACCGAGGATCTCCTCGCGGGCCCCCGCCGGCAGCATCGGCGAACGGCTGTCTGCGTCCAACAGTTCGATGTTGGTGCGCAGGCTCGTCAGCGGGGTCCGCAGTTCGTGGCCGGCGTCGGCGATCAACTGGCCCTGCCGGTCCCGGGAGACCGCCACCGAGTTGAGCAACTGGTTGAACGACTCGGCCAACCGGCCCAGGTCGTCGTCACTGGTGACCGCGATCGGGGTCAGGTCGTCGGTGGCGGTCACGTGGGTGACGGCGCTGGTGAGCCGCCGGACCGGGGAGAGCCCGGACCGCGCCACGGCCGAACCGATCAGTCCGGCCCAGATCACCCCGGAGGCGCCGGAGATGATCAACACCAGCCAGACCGCGGACAACAACCCGTTGGTGGGTGTCAGGTCGCGGGCCAGCACCAGGGCGAAGTTGTCGTAGTTCTCGATCGGGACCGTCACGATCCGGAACTCGCGGCCGTCGGCGCTGTGGCCGTTCCGGGTGGACGAACCCTGGTGCAGCTTGGCGATCGCGATCTCCTCCTCGCCGATCTGCAGGTCCACCCGGTTGTCCGGAACGTTGAAGATCGATCCGTCGGCGCGGACCACCGCGACGGTGACATTGGCCGCCCGCAGGGAGTCGCTGTTCAGCCCGCCCAGGGTCGGGACGTCCTCCGAGACGGAGACCGCGATCACGCTGGCGACGTCGATCAGCTCCGCATCGAGCTGGTTGTACAGCGAGGTCCGGGCGGTGAGGTAGCCGGCCAGCCCGGTCACGGCGACGGCGAGCGCCACGGCAAAGGCGGTCAGCCACGCCACGCGTCGCTGCAGCGACTGCGCGCGGAGGTGCCGGACCAGGAACTCGAACACGTGCGGTACGGCCTACGGAGGAGTCTCGCGCAGTACGTACCCCACGCCGCGGACGGTGTGGATCAGTCGCGTCTCGCCATCGGCCTCGGTCTTGCGGCGCAGGTAGCCGATGTAGACCTCGAGGGAGTTCGCGGTGGTGGGGAAGTCGAACCCCCACACCTCGTTCAGCAACCAACTGCGCTCCAGCACCCGGCGCGGGTGGGCCAGGAAGGTCTCCAGCAGGGCGAACTCGGTCCGGGTGAGTCCGATGGACCGCGCCCCCCGGACCACCTCGCGGGTGTGCGGGTTGAGGGTGAGGTCAGAGAAGGCCAGGCTCTCGCTGGTCGGGTCGTCGCTGTCTGCGCCGGTCCCGGCCCGGCGGACCAGGGCGCGGAGGCGGGCCAGCAGCTCGTCCAGTGCGAACGGCTTGGCCATGTAGTCGTCGCCGCCGGCATCCAGACCGTCCACCCGATCGCCGACCGCGTCGCGTGCGGTCAGGACCAGGATGGGGACGTCGTTCCCGGCCGAGCGGAGCATCCGGGTGGCTTCGAGGCCGTCCATCCGAGGCATCATCACATCCATGATCACCGCGTCCGGCCGGCCGGCCGCCAACCGGGCGAGGGCCTCGACTCCGTTCGTGGCCGTGGACACCTCGTACCCGTTGTACTCGAGTGAGCGGGCGAGGGAGTCCCGGACGGCTTGATCGTCGTCGACCACCAGAATGTGCATGGGTCCAGTATCCAACATGGACAACCGGTCACCGGGGACCCGGGCCGTGGCTCAGCGAACTCGTCTCGGAGGTGTCGTTCCCGACTGTGCCGGAGGTCGCGGTGGGGCGTGGATGGGGTCAGTCGGCGAGGAGCGTACGCACCCGGTCCAGCACGCCGGGAGTGGCGGCTTCAACCATCGCCAGGGTGTCGGTGAAGCCGGACTCGTCGCCGTACCACGGGTCGGGTACGCCGGCGCCGGGTTCGGCGTCCGGGTCGAAGGCGCTGAGCAGCTCGACACGGTCGAGGGCCTGGGGGATGCCGGCGGACCGGGCGAGGGACTCCAGCTTGCTGCGGTGCAGTTCCTCCATCACCACGACCAGGTCGGCACCCGCGAGCTCGTCGGCGGTGATCTGGTGCGCGCGATGGTCGGTGGCGTCATAGCCGCGGGCCGTCAGGAGTCTGGCTGCTCGCGCATCCACCGGGTTGCCGATCTCCTCGGTGCTGGTCCCCGCACTGGTGAACTCCACCCCGCGCAGGCCCTGGTCGGCGGCTGCCTTGCGGGCCACCCGTTCGGCCATCGGTGAGCGGCAGATGTTGCCCCAGCAGACGAAGATCACGGTCGCGGTCATGGGCCCACCGTAGCGGGGCGTCCGTGTGGGTCGGCCGTTCAGCCCCGGCGTCGGTTCTCCTTCTTCTCCGGGACGAACAGGCCGAGGACGACACTCACCACCGAGACGATGAGGGAACCGACCACGGCGGTCCAGAAGCCCTCCACGTGCCAGCCGAGTCGGACCCGTTCGGCGACCCAGGAGGTGAGCATCAACAGCAGGGCGTTGATGACGACCAGGAACAGGCCGAGGGTCAGCAGCACGACCGGCAGGCTGACCAGTTTGAAGATCGGTTTGACTGCAGCGTTGATGACACCGAAGATGAGCGCAACGAACAGGAGGGTCAGAATCTTCTCCTGGGTCGTGGCAGCATTGATGGTGATGCCGGACAACAGGAAGGTAGCGACCGCGAGAGCAGCGGCGTTGGCGAGCAGGCGAAGGATCAGCCTCATGGTCTGATCGTCCCATGCGTGACCAAACGCCTCCCACCTCGGCGCCTCCTTTGCCGGCGCCCGTGATCCTTCGGGATCGGACGAGGAAGGTGGCGGTACGTGACTGAACTGGCGTGGGGACGGCATTATCTGGCGGTGGCTCCGGAACACTTCCGGATCGACTACCGGATCAACCCCTTCATGGATCCCGGGCACCAGCCCGACCCGAAGGTGAGCACCAAGCAGTTCGACGCGGCCGTGGCCGCGCTGCGGTTGGCTGGTGCCGAGGTGGAGGTGCTCGGCCAACCGGTCGACGTGCCCGACATGGTGTACGCACAGAACCTGGGGCTGGCGTGGCAGCGCTCCGGCGAGCGGCACGTCCTGATGAGTCACATGCGGTTCCCGCAGCGACGAGGGGAGACCCCGGTCGCGGCGGCCTGGTTCGCCGAGCACGGCTTCCGGGTGCACTGGCTGGGCGAGGAACCGACCACCGGCGACCAGTTCATGGCCCCCGACAACCCGGCCCCCGCGTTCGAGGCCGGGGACGCCTTCTGGTGGCGCGGCGAGCTGATCGTCGGCCACGGGCCGCGCACCGACCTGGCCGCCGTCACGCTGATCCGGGAGCAGTTGGGCGTCCGTACGCACGCCATCCACACCACCCACCCGGCGATGTTCCACCTGGACCTGTCCTTCTGCCCGATCACCGAGGAGGCCGCGCTGGTGTGCCCGAGTGCCTTCGACCAGGAGTCGGCCGAGTTGATCATGTCCCTGGTTCCGGACCCGATCGTGCTGACCACCGAGCAGGCCCTCGCCTTCACCGCCAACGCCGTGGTGGTCGGCTCGACCGTGCTCGGCGCCGGTCTGGACCCGGAGGTCGCCGCGGCCCTGACCGATCGCGGACTACGGTGCGAGCACATCGACCTGAGCCAGTTCCACCTCTCCGGTGGATCGATCCGCTGCCTGACCAACCCGCTCGACATCACCCTCGACTGAAGAGTTTCTGGTCCGTACGTCCTCGCCTCAGCTGGGCATCCGGAGATAGGCCGACGTCGCCGCGCTGCCGATCAGCTCGAACGCGCCACCCTCGTCCAGGTAGCGGCGCAGGGCACGATCGATGCCCGCCCACTTGGGGTCACCGAAGTCGTCCATCACGATGATGGCCCCGGGTGCGGCGATCTCCTGGGTCCACCAGAGGTCGCGATGGACACCGTCCTCCGAATGGTCTCCGTCGATGATGATCACTGAGTACTCCTGATCAGCTGCCTGCTGCTGAACGGCCGGATCGGTCGAGTATCCCTTGATCATTCTGAACTCGTCGGGCTGGAGACCGAGCTCGATCATGTTCCGCTGTGCGATGTCGTACGTCACGGGCGTCCCGGTGGGGTCGCCGCCACCGACGGTGCCGGGCTGGATCTGGGTGCCCTCCAACGGGTCCACCACGGTCAACGTACGGAACTCGCCGATGCCGCGGAACATCCGGATCAGGGCGGGGGAGAACACGCCGAACAGGGTGCCGATCTCGAGCAACGGGCCGGCCGGGGCCTCCAGCAGCAATGGGGCAACGAGCTTGCCGATCACGTTGTAGTTGGACCCCGCGATGCGGCCGAGCCCGCGGGTCTCATGGTCGATGATCAAGCGGTAGGCGAGCTGCATCGTGGCATAGACCTGGCCGACGCCCGTCAGTGACCGGATCTGCTTGGCCAGCTCGTTGAAGCGGGCCGAGGTGAGCATCCGGTCATAGCGCAGGCCCGAGCCGAAGAAGAGGCTGCTGGTGAAGTCGCGATTGGAGCGCACCCACTCGGTCTGGCGCTCTTCCTCGGTGGGTTCTGCCGTGACACTCAGTTGACGCGCCACCTCGGCCTGCACCTGGCGTGCGACCTCGTCGGCCAGGATCTTCTGCGCCAACGGGCCCTGCAGGGTGTCAAGAATGCGTCTGTTCATGATCGCTCAGCCGGTTGGGTGCTCGCGGAGGTCAACATCCTCAGGACCGTAGGCACGGCAGGTGACGTACCGGTGACAGCCAGGGGTGGTCTGTGTGACCAGATCAGAAACTCCACTTCCGTACGCGGAAGTGGCCGAAGACCGCGGCTCCCTCGCTCAGAATCGCAGTCTCCGACGATTGTTCGAGGCGGATGTGGGCAGGTGGGCCCCCTGCTAGGGTGGCGCTGTGCGCACCTCCCGACTGAACTGGTGGCCGTCCGTGGACGGCCGTTGACGCACACCTGACTTCAACCACTGGGCCGTCCGTGTGACGGCCCTTTGTCATGTCTCGGCACGGGCCTGAGTACGGCGGACCTCAGCACCCGAGGAGAACGACATGACCACCACCCACCCGCGAGAACACGCTCCGGTCGACACCGCGACCACGCGTCCCGTCCGGGTCCTGACCGGCGACCGGCCGACCGGGGCGCTGCACGTCGGGCACTACTTCGGCAGCCTGCAGAACCGGGTCCGGCTGCAGGAACGGGGGACTGACCTGCTCGTCCTGATCGCCGACTACCAGGTCCTCACCGACCGCGACATCGCCGCCGACCTGGCCGGTCACGTCGAAGGCCTGGTGCTGGACTACCTGGCCGTCGGCCTCGAGCCGGACCGGTGCACCTTCTTCTGCCACAGCGCCGTACCGGCCCTGAACCAGCTGACACTGCCCTTCCTCAGTCTGGTGTCGGTGGCGGAGCTGCAGCGCAACCCCACCGTCAAGGAGGAGATCAGGGCATCCCACCGCGACCAGGTCTCCGGGCTGATGTTCACCTACCCGGTCCATCAGGCGGCCGACATCCTGTTCTGCAATGCCGACCTGGTGCCGGTCGGTGCGGACCAGTTGCCGCACCTCGAACTCACCCGGACCATCGCCCGGCGATTCAACCAGCAATACGCCGAGGTGTTCCGGCTGCCCGAGCCGATGCTGTCCGAGGTGCCGAAGCTGTTGGGCACCGACGGGGTGGCCAAGATGAGCAAGAGTCAGGGCAACGCGATCGCCCTCTCGGCCAGCCAGGACGAGACCGCGCAGTTGCTCAAGGGCGCCACCACCGACTCCGAACAGCGGATCAGTTAC
>JBQDIN010000006.1:48611-99756 GCA_052094425.1 Propionibacteriaceae bacterium | reverse complement strand
ACTCGAACCCGCGACCTCCGCCGTGACAGGGCGGCGCGCTAACCAACTGCGCTACGGGGCCTTGATCTCTCAAGACCAATTCTGTGTTGCCTTGCAGCAGCCTGAGCAACTATAGCCCACCCGACCGGCCGACGAAAATCGACATCGAGGCGGTGAAACCGGGCCCGTTCTCGGGTACGGAACGGGCCCGGCTCGGTCACCGGGTGCGGACCTCGAAGTCGTCCACGGCCAGCGTTCCACCGCTGCCCACGAGGGCGAAGCCGGCCCGGTAGTCAGCCCGTACGTCCGGATCGGCGAGGTCCTCCGGCCCGTTCACCGGGGCGGTGTGGATCCGGTCCCAACGGCCCTCGTGGAAGCGGTAGCCGGTGAGCCACCGCCCGGACAAGGTGACCGCGATCTTGTCCCCGGGCACCAGTTGCATCGGCACGTCTCCCCAACCACCGTGGGACTTCCCGTCCACCACCGTGTCGAAGCCGAACCGCTGCGTGTGGCGGTTGTACCAGGCCACCGAACGGTTCTCGGCATCGCGGACGAAGCCCACCTGCAGGCTGTTCTCCGGCCCGTCGTTCTCGGCGAACTCGTCGATCCCGATCACCACCGTGGTGTCCTTCGAGGCCGACAACTCGGCCTCGCTGCGGAGCAGGGTGAAGTGGTCCTCCTCGCCCGCAACCTGCAGCCGGCCGTCGGTGACCTGCGGGTCCCCGACCGGCTCGCCGGCCGACGGGGACAGTACCTCGTAGTCGTCGAGGGTGTCGCGGGGGAACCGATCGCGGTGGGTCCGCCGTTTCAGCGCGTCCGGGGCGAGGGAGTCGTCCGGATAGGCGATCTGGCCGACCACGAAGTCCCGCCCCCAGTGGTTGATGTCGCCCCACTGGGTGCCGGTCTGCAGGTCACCGTAGGTGGTGGTGACGGTGTAGATCGGCCGCTCCTCGGCGTCCCGACCGATCGCGGGGGTGCCGGTGGTGCTCTCCGCCAGGTGGGTCCACTGCCACGGCTCACCGTCGGCACCCGGCTGGACGGCGGCCAGGTAGCCGCGGTCGTTCTGTCCCATGATGGTCGGCTTGTCGTCGTCGCCGGACAACCCGATCGCCGGGTCGTCGACGAAGTCGTCCCAGGCCACCTCGCTGGTCCACCCGCTGCCAGTCGTCCGGGCGTGCAGCACCTTGTTGTCAGGATTGCGTACGGCGGCGTGCACGGTGCCGTCCGCAGCAGACACCGCGGCGGGTTGGCCGACCACGTCGCCCTGCACCGTGGTCCAGTCGAGACTCTCGCCCAACGGGCTCGCGACCAGATCGCCGGCGGCCGTACGGGCGACGGCCAGGGCCGACTCCCCACGGGAGACCAGTACCGGACGGGAGTCCAGCTCCTGGTCGTCGGTGACCTGCTCCCAGGAGGTGTCGCTCGACCACAGGTGTGTGGTTCCCGATTCGGTGCCCACCAGCAGGTGCGTGGTGCCGTCGACAGACACTGCCCCCGGATCGCCCGTCACGCCCTCGGCGACGGTCCGCACTCGGGCGCCGTCGCCGACGACCAATCGGTCACCGGCTCGGGCGGCCCAGCCGACCTCGTCACCGATGCTGACCGGGATCGGGTCGCCATCCACCCGTTTTCCCGTCGTCCGGGTGCGGTAGTCGTCCGAGCCAGCCGCCTCCTGCATCGCGTGCACCACGCGGCCGTGCTCGGTACGGGCGATCACGTGCACGCGACCCTCGGCGTCGACCTTGGTCTGCGGGTCGCCGACCACTCGGGTGGCGATCTTCTGCTGCGACCAAGGCCCCGAGCCGGCGTCGTGCTGTCGACCACCCCACAGGACTCCGTCGGAGTCCCGGGCGAACCAGGCGACGGTGCCGTCCTGGTTCGTGGCCATGGCCGGGTCGCCGGTGATCGAGTTGTTCGACTCGATGAAGCCGGGCGCCCGACCGAGCTCGTCGACCAGCTTGCTGAAGTCGGCCCAGGGTAGGTCCGCTCCGTCACCCCAGGTGTGCTGGGCGAGGGCGGCTGTCGGCTTGCGGAGGTTGTTGATCACCTCGGCGTCGCTCTCCATCGGCGTGTTGATCCACGCCAGCCAGGCCGCGATCCGCGCCCCGGAGACGTGCTCGGGATCGGTCGGCTGGCCGCCGCTGATCTCGTCCACGTCGAACTGCTCGTACAGGTCCCGCGGGTCGAGGTTCCGCTTGGACATGTCGTAGTAGAGCAGGTCCACGTCCGCGTTGATCAACTGGTGGCCTCGGTCCACGATCTCCTCGGCCGTCAGCAGCCCCTCCAGCTCGTCGTGCTTGATCCAGTACTCCACGTCGACCTCGGGATCGAGCCGGACCACGTCGGACTCGCGCACCATGTCATTCCAGACCCGCATCGACTTGCCGTGTGACTTCACGACCTCCAGGGCACGGTTCTCGAAGTCGGCCCACAAGTCCCAGAACGTCGCCTCGGGCCCGAACTTCTCCTTGGCGTACTCGGCCAGTTGTGGGTGGTGTTCATCCGTCCCCGGCCAGCCCGGGAACTCGTCGGCGCCGAGGTGCCAGGTGTCACCGGAGAACACGTCCAGGTACTCGTCCAGGAACCCGAGCGCCCACTCGACGGCCTCCTCGTTGGTGAGGTCCAGGGCGACCGGATTCGTGCTGCCGTCGGCATTCTCGAGCTGGTACTCGGGATGCGAGGGCAGCACGGTGTGCATGTGACCCGGCATGTTCAGTTGCGGCACGATCCGGACGTAGTAGCGCTGGGCCAACTGGTCCAGCTTCTTCATCTCCGGCTTCGTCAGCCCGGCCCCGTCGATGTAGAGATTCGTGTCGTTCATCTTGTACCACGACATCTGCCGGAAGAAGGACTCCCACCACTGCAGGGAGAAGTGCCGCGGGGTGTTGTCCACCAGGACGCTGCGGATCTCCTTGGTGGGCCAGTCGCGCGCGGTGCCGGCCGGGACGGTGTCGGCGCGCGTGAGCAACTGCAGCACCGAGCGGGTGCCATTGAAGACCCCGTGCTCCTCGGGTGCGGTGATCTTCAGTGACCCGTCCACCGAGAGGGAGTAGCCCTCCTCGCCGAGTTCCTCGTCGGCGGCCAGGTCGAGGACGATATCGCCGGCCTTGACCTTCCCGCGCTCTGGCAAGACCGGGAGCTTTCGTCCGTCGGTCACCTCGGCCAGGTCGGCCGAGAACGTACGGCCCACCTCGGCGAGTTCGTCGGACCGGTCGGCCAGGACGATTCGGCGACCCACCTCGAAGACATCACCGCCGTCGTCGGCGGTCCACTCCTTCAGGGCTGGGACGAACTTCAGGTCCGACTCGGTGGGCGGCGGCGGTTTCGCTCCGGCGGGTACGGCCGGGACCAGGGTCAGGGTCAGGGCTGCTGCGGCGAGCAGCCCGACCAGGGATCGAGATCTCACGTCTCACTCTCCTTGAGTTTCACCATTTCGGTATCTGGTTCGGCTGGCCCGAGCCCAACCTGCTGAGGTGCTACTTGCCTGCCCCCAAGGTCATGCCCTCGACGAGTCGTCGGCCGAGGACGAAGTAGGCGATCAACGTGGGCACGACGATGATCACGATGCCGGCGAAGAGGCCGCCCCAGTCGGCGGTGTACTGCATGGTCCCGTAGAGGCCCAGGAGTGCCTGCGGCAAGGTCTGCTTGTCACCCTCGGTGATGAACACCAGGGCCAGCAGGGTCTCGTTCCACAGGCCCAGGGCGGTGAGCAGGAAGGCGGTGGTCAGCCCCGGCCGCGCCAGTGGCCACATGATCTTGGTGAAGGTGACCCACGGGGTCGCGCCGTCCAGGGCGGAGGCCTCCTCGAGGTCCCCCGGCAGGGAGCGGAAGAAGCCCGTCAGCAGGAAGACCGCGAACGGGAGCGAGGTGGCCACGTAGAGGATCAATAGGCTGATCCGTTCGTCCCACCAGCCGAACATCTGCCACATGACCGAGCTGATCCGGTGCATCAGCACCCACAGCGGCACGATCAGTACCTGCACCGGGAGGCCGAGACCGATGGCGAAGAAGGACGTGATCGGTCCGGCGCTGGCCACCCGGGTCCGGGCCAGCACGTAGGCCGCCATCGAACTGAGCAGCACGGTGGCCAGGCTGCCGGCCAGAACCAACACCACCGAGTTCAGGAAGCCGAAGCCCAGCGAGGAACGCGACCAGGCACTGACGTAGTTGACGAAGTCGATCCGGCTCGGCAATCCGGTCGGGTCGGTGAAGATCTGGCCGCCACCGCGGAAGGAGTTCAGCACCACCCAGACCAGCAGTCCGACGTTGAACAGGCACCACGCGCCGAGTCCGGCCAGGGCCAGCCACCACAGCGGGGTGAACCTGCGCCCGGTCCGGTGCGGGCGAGCCGGTAGGTCGCGAGGGTCGGGTCGGGTGGTCGGCGCGACGGGCGCCGGGGTCAGGAGGTCGTCACTCATCAGAACTCCAGGGCCTCCCGTCGCATCAGCCGGCGCAGGGCGACGACGAAGATGGTGATCATGATGACCATCAGCACGCCCATCGCGCTGCCGAGGCCGAGGTCGTACTGGGGGATTCGCCCGCCGGTGGTGACCAGGAACTGCGAGATGGCCAGGGTGCGGGCCTGGGGCACGGGGGAGTCGCCGGTGCCGACGAAACCGTAGACGAACTCGAACACCTTGATCGCGTTGATACTCCACAGCACGGCAGCGACGGTCACCACGTCCCAGGTCATCGGCAGAGTGACGTGCCGGAAGGTGTTGAAGCGGCCGGCACCGTCCAACTGGCTCTGCTCGTAGTAGTAGACGGGGATCCGGCCGATCGCCGACATCAGCAGGGTCAGGTAGAAGCCGGTGGACACCCACACCATGCCGACCACAATCACCTTGAAGATCATCCCGGGGGTCAGCCAGAGCCGGGCGAGCGCATCCAGGCCGGCCACCCGCAGTCCGCTGTTGACCAGCCCCTCGGGGGCCAGCACCAGGGAGAGGGCGATGCCGACCGCGATCGGGGACAGCATGTAGGGCACGAAGACGATCGACAGGAACAACCGGCTGCGGCGCAGTTCACGCAGCAGCGAACTGAGTACGAAGGTGCACGCGAACACTCCGACACCGCCGAGCACCAGGAGCAGCACGGTGTTGGTGAAGGACTGGCGGAAGAGTTCGTCGCCCCAGAGTCGGCGGTAGTTGTCCAGACCGACGAACACCTGCTCATCGCCCTGGCCGCGCCACGTCGTCAGGCTCACCCAGACGCTGTAGATGCTCGGGGCGATGAACAGGCCGAGGTAGATCAGCAGGGCAGGGAGCAGCAACGGCCAGTACAGCCGTTGCCGTGCCCGTTCGGCGGGGGAGACCCCGACGATGCGGCCCGGTCGTGTGCGCCCGGTCCCCACTGCCATGCTTCGATCAGCCTCCCTGCAGGGTCACGGTCTTCTCGGCCAGCTGCTGACGGAACGCCGCTGCATCCAGATCGCCGCCGAAGAAGCTCGCAATCGCCGGCTGCCAGACATCGGTGGTCCACTTCGGCTCCGCGAGTGCGATCCCGTCGGAGAACAGGGCGTGGTCGGTGGCCTCGGCGTACTCCTTGCCGTAGTCAGCCAACTCGACCGGGGCCTCGACATCGGTCCGTGGGGTCAGGTTCTTGGCCTCGGTGGCGATGCCGGAGATCCGGTCCTTGTGCATGAAGTAGCTGATGAACTGGCCGGCCGCGTCGGCGTTGCGCGCCTTGCTCGGGATGGCGAACCCGACAGGCGCGGCCTCCACCACTCCGGCGCCCTGGTCGTCGTCGCCCATCGCCGGGAAGGGGAAGGAACGCGGCTGCAGGGATTCGGGATCCTTGCCGGCCTTCTCCAACGAGGCGCTGGTCTCACTCGGCAGCCAACTGCCCATCAAGATCACGTTCGTGTCCGAGGACTGGTCCGCCCACGCGGACTGCTGGGTGGGGAACTTGGTGCCGTTGAAACCTTCGGGGAAGTAGTCACCGGTGATCAATTCCTCGATGGCCTCGGTGGCCTGCACCCAGGCATCGCCCTCGAAGGCCGCTCCGGTCGAGTCGGCGGCGGCCTCGGTCAGGGTGCCGGGCCCGCCGATCCGGACCAGGGCCCAGGACAGCCAGTAGGCGGCATAGTCCTTGATGTCGCCGTCCAGGGCGATCGGGGTCCGACCGTCGGCCTTCAGGTCGTCCATCGTGTCCATGAACTCGTCCCAGGTGGCTGGCGGGTCCTCGGCGAGCTCGGGGTCCCGCTCGGCGTTCACCCAGATCGAGGATCCGATCACCTCGTACGGCACCAGGAAGGGCTTCCCGTCCTCGCCGGTGATGCTGTCGTTGATCTGCTCTGGGAGCACCTCCGCCACGGTGACCCCCTCGCCGGGGATCTCGCTGGCGAATACCTCACTCAGGTCGGCGGCGCCGTCCACCGGACCCAGGGCGGCGGCGATGTCGGGTGCTCCTTGGTCGATCAGGTCCGGCGGGTTGCCGGCGTTGAGTCGGGGAACGACCTGGCCCAACACGTCGCGGCCGGACCATTCGACCTCGACGGTGATGCCGGTCTCCTCGGTGAAGGCATCGAGCTGTCCCTGGATCACCTGTTGTTGTGGCTCACCTTCCTGCCACATCGACCAGTAGGTGAAGGAATCGGAGCCGCCCCCGGACTCACCACCGCCGCCACAGGCGACGAGCGCGATCAACGGTGCGGTGGCGACGGCGACGCCGAGACGTCGCAGGAATGGGGAGCGCATCAGCGGGTTCCTTCCGGCAGGGTGATCATGAGGGGTCGAGGTGATCAAGGGTCAGGGGAGTCCCCGGTGTCGGGGGAGCGCCGCCGGGGGCCTGGTACCAGAAGGCGGTGGAGGCGATGTCGTCGCGGAGTGGGCGGTAGCGTTCCTGGCCGTTGGTGGGCCGGCGGAAGCCGAGTGCCTGCACGCTCACCCGCAGGTCGGTGGTGAACCGCACCGGATCGGGGATGTGCCAACGGTAGAGCCCGAAGCGCTGTTGGTTGGTGTGGAAGCCGGTCGGCTCGATCACCTGAGGCATGCCGAGGAACGGGGAGTCGTAGGCGCTGTAGTGACCGGTCGGGTGCTCGAAGGCCCAGGCGCCGCCGAAGTAGTCCTCGGTGCCGGTGCCGCAGATGCTGGGGAACTCGTCGTCACCGTCGAGGTGGAACTTGACCTCACCCTCGCCCCACCAGCCGGGGTGGTGGGTCTCCCAGGCGAGGTAGGTGCCGACGTAGTGTCCGCTGCCCTGAGGTACGGAGAGGATCTCGTGCGGCTGTTGGTACTCGAGTGGGTCGGAGCGTCGCCACTGGGCGTGCAAGTGGGCCGCCTCCGTGGGAACCGGACCGTCCTCCCAGGTGATCTGGTAAAAGAATCCCTCGACCGGATCGGGGGCGAGGTTCTCCACGGTGATCTTGGCCGCGGTGTGGAAGGGCATCTCCCAGTAGGAGTTGAGTCCACCGGCAGGGGCCACGGTGATCGGCAGCGAGGAGAGCGGGGCGTACTCCTCCCACCCCATGCAGAAGAAGTCCCCGAGCGGGACCGCGATCGCCGGCTGGTCCGCTCCGTCCCAGTGGAACCGGAGCACCAGTTGGCGCCAGTACCGCGGCAGGGTGGTGATCCAGATGTGCTGGATGGTGCCGGGGCCGTCGATCTCTGCGATGGTGCGCGTCGCGTCGCCGGCGAGGTCGATGCACGGTGACTTCTTCCAACCGAGTGGCAGGTCGCGGGAGGCGTACGCGGTGGAGTGGCTGCCCTCCTCGGAACGCCCACCGCCGCCGGGTGCGCCGGTCGGGTTCTCTGCGCTGATCGACCGGGTCCGAACCGGGCGGACGGTGCTGAGTCCGGACAGTGGGTTGATCATGATCGGCTCACCTCGCTGGCCTGCATCCGGAAGTTGTAGTGGTCGGGCAACGGCAGGTCCGCGCCGGCCGCGGCGCAGTGGGCGGCCCAGAGGGAGTCCAGGCTGTCCTCGCCCTCGCGCAGGTCGGGGACCACCAGTACCTGGTCGACGAGGAGCTCGCGGACCCGAACCAGGTCGCCTTGGCCCAGGGCCACCCGGCAGGTGAGGAGTTGGACGCGACCGAGGGCGCGGGCCGGCTCCGGCAACGTGGCCAGCACCGCCGCCGCGCGGTCGAACTGATCATGGTCACAGAAGACGGTGAGGGCCTCGATGGCCAGATCTACGTCTGGCGGGGCGATGCCGGTGGCCTCGGTGTACAGCCCGATCGCCTCATCGGTGTCCCCGGCCGAGAGGGCGGTTCGGGCGATACCGCGCAGCAGCAGTGGGTGTCGTTCGGTGCGCGCGGCGTCCTGCCAGATCCGCCGGGCGCCGGCCTCGTCGCCCGCGGCGAAGCGGGCCAGCCCGAGGTGTTGGGCCACCGCGGGATCCGCCGGGAGAGCGGCGAGTCGTCTGTCCCAACCCGCACCGAGCACCGGGGCGGCATCCATCCCCGGGGTGGCCCCGGACTCGGCCAGGGCGAGCCAGGGGTGCTGGTCGGGCCCGAGGGTCTCGGTGGGCCAGGGAGTGGCCGGGTCCGGCGCGCGGTGCCCGACTGCGACCTCGAGGGCGCCCCAGCCGGCCCCGGTGTGCACGACCTCCTCGACCGCGTGGTCCACCAGCCCGGACAACACCTCTTCGGCCCTGGCCAAGGGGGCGGTCCGATCGCCGAGCGCGTGCTGCACGGCCGTGATCGCCTCCTCCCACGGCTGCCCGTGGGCGCCGGGCACCCGGACCGATCCGTACGACTCCACCCAGGACCATCGGGCGCCGGCCGGCAACGGCAGGTGATCACGCTGGGTTCGACCGAGTCCGGCCTGGATCTCCACGTAGGGCTCCCCGCCGCCGAGCCAGTGCTGCCAGTTGCGGCCGCCGGTCCCGTCGCCCCAGACGAAGAGCTTGCGTCCGGTCAGTCGCGGGGTGGAGGCCTGGGCCAAGCCGTTCCCCTCTGCGTCCTGCAGGACACAGATCCATGGCTGTTCGGTCGAGGTCGGGTCCGGGCTGGTCGCCACGTCGTAGAAGTAGTCGGCACTCTCTGTCGCCCGGGTGGGCCATGAGGTGTCGTCGCCGACCGGGACCCGTTGGATCGAGTTCCCGTAGCCGAAGTGCCAGGCCTCGCGGGCCGGTGCGAGCACCCGGGTGCGGTCGGTCATCGGGACCGCCGAGTTGGACCACCAGTAGACCGGCACCGTGCCGTCGGTGGGGTTGTGCAGGACCGGGCTGACCATCAGCTGGGCGGAGTCGGCAGGAAGCCAGACGTCCACCCGCCAGGTCAGGCCGAGCATCCGCTCGTACTCCCACATCCGCAGCACCGGAGTGCCGTCCGGAGCGGTGAGGCGGCCGGCGTGGACCGGCTCGCAGGTGAGCGCCCAGTGCCCGGTCATGCCCAAGTTCCACTCGATGCCGCCGGCGAACCAGGCATTGCGCAGGGCCAGGTTGCCGGGCTGCAGGACCTCCGGTTGATGCAGCAGCTCGCGCCCGGTGGCGTGGTCGAGGAGGGACCACAGGCGACCGCCCCACTCCGGCAGGAAGACGGCGCGAAGGTGCTCGTTCTCCAGCACGATCGCGCGGGTGGTGGTGTCCCGGCCGTCGCGTCCGTAGTGGTCCTGGCTGCGGTAGGGGAGCACGCTGTGCGGTGGTCTCACGGTCCGCAGGTCGCCGTCAGCGCCGTCGGCAGCCGCCCGTTGCGGGGCGCCGCCGGCATCGAGGATCGGCAGGCTGCTGTCCGCCGTGGGACGGCTGGCCCGCAGGAGTAGGTCGATGGTGCTGAACCGGGTCACGAGATCCACGCCTTTAAGATAGAATCTTTCGTAAAGAATGTCGCTAATCTAACCCAGCACGTACCGACAACGGAAGGGGTCAGGTGGCCGAATCCGGAGGAACTCGTTCGTCGAGCAACGGGGTCACCCCGGTCGACCTGCGGCGCGTGAACGAGCGGGTGGTCATCGACGCGCCGGCCGACAGTGCGATGGGTGATGGCGCCGACCTGTGGCGGGTCGCCGACCTGATGCGGGCCACCGGACTCACCCGGGTGACCGTCGTGGACGTGCTGCGCGGACTGCAGGACAAGGACTGGGTCGCAGGCGAGCCCGTCACTCCCGGCGGCCGCGGTCGGCCCGCGACCGGTTTCCGTCGGCGGGTCCCTGCCGGGTTGGTGGCCGGTCTCGACGTCGGCGCCCACCGGGTCCAGGTCTCGGTGGCCGACCTGGCTGGCCGGGTCCGGGCCCACGTGGTCGACGAGGTGACGCCGGACCTGCCGCGCGGCGATCGGCTGGAGGTCGGGCGACGGTTGCTGCTGGTGGCGCTCGAGCAGGCCCGTGCAGAGGTCGGGGACGGGGCGGGGGAAATGTGGTCCGTCCTGGCCGCCACCACGGGAACCGTCGGTTCGGACGGCCGGGTCCTGCGCTCGGCCGCGATCGCCGACTGGGCCGGCCTGGACCTGGCCACGGAACTCAGCGCCCGACTCGGGGTCGGGGTCGAGGTCCGCAACGACGTCCAACTGGTCGGTGCGGCCGAGCAGCAGTGGGGGGTGGCGGCAGGCGCCGACCACATCATGCTGCTCTGGCTCGGTCGGCGGCCCTCGGTGAGCCTCGTCCTCGACGGCCGTCCGTACGTCGGCGCGCACGGGGTCGCCGGTGACCTGTCCCGCAGCGGACTGCTGCCGGAGGAGGCCGCGTGGCGCGGGGAAGGGACCTGGTTGGACCTGGCCGCCACGCCGAAAGGGGAGTCCGCGGGAGACCCGTTCGACGCCGCCCTGGAGGCGGCCGAGGCAGCAGACGCGGACGCCGTACGGGCTTTCGAGACCTGGTTCGAACGGCTCGCGCCGGTGGTGTCCCTGTTCGCCGCCGTCGTCGACCCGGCCGTGATCGTGCTCGGTGGCCCGATCGCCTCGCTCGGGGAACGGCTGGCGCCGATCCTGCAGGCCGACCTCGGCCGTCACCTCCAGGAGCGCCCACGGATCGTCGTCAGCGAATTCGGCTCGGCAGCGGTAGCCGATTCGGCCGCGCGGACGGCAGTTCGCCGGGTGTTCGAACGACTGCTGGACAACGACGGCCGGGGCGCGGCCCCGCTGCGCCGGGAGGAACTGGTGGGTCGGGAACGGCATTCCGACTAAAGCCTCAGCCGCGTCGAGCACCCGTCAAGGCAAGATGTCGGATGGACGTGCTGGTGTCGTAGCGTGTGTTGCGGAAGGAGTTTCTCATCCGCTGGATCAACTCAGACCGACCCGGAAGGCTGTCCTACGCCATTTCGACCGGCTGCTCGACAGTGCTGGCGATGTTCGTGGCTTACTGGGGGTGGCCCCCCTCGATGATGCGCGGCATCCTCGGCAGTCTTGCCGTCGCGTACTTCGCGTCCACGTGTGTCGTTGAAATCGTCAAAATCAGGCGCCAGCGCGTGGTCCACGACCGAAAGGACGACGAGGCGCAGTACCCGTCATGAGCTGGACGGAGTGTGGTGCCGGGCTCTGGTGAACGCGACGCTTCTGGTATCCCCAACGGGATTCGAACCCGCGCTGCCGCCTTGAAAGGGCGGAGTCCTAGGCCGCTAGACGATGGGGACCTGACCGCACGACTATATTGCCGAACCGGCTGAGAACCCAAACGGGGGTGACTCGACCGAGGGGGTGCCCGGTCTGCGGCGGGGTGCGCGCTGGCGAGTACCGTGAGTGTGTTCGAGGAGTGGCCCGAGACGGGGAGGAGGGCGCATGGATCTGGGCGGGATCATCGCGATAGTGGTCGCGGGTGCCATTTTCGTGACTGCCGCTGTGATCGGGATTCGGCTCATCGTCAACCGGCCGAAGGTGATCACGGGGACCGAGCCCCAAGTGTGGAACGGACCCGAGGGTCGTACGGTCGACATCCCCGCCCGGCAGATCAGCGCCACCCTCTCCGGGGCGATGTCCTTCCTGGCCCTCGGGCGCTACACCGGCCGCAGCGCGGTCCGCATCACGCCGACCGCCGTGCAGACCCTGACCATGCGGACGAAGACCATCCCGTACGAGCAGATCGCCGAGGTGGACGTACGGCACGGCAATCCGGAGTACGTCACCCTGAACTACACCAACGGCATGGGGCTTGGCGTGATCACGTCGTCCTGGCAGGCCGCCGACGCCATGCTGGTGGAACTCTCCCGGCGCTGCCGGCTCACGCCGCCGGCGTGGCACCGGATCGCCCGCTTCGTGCGGCCGCCACCGCAGCAGGCCCCGCCACCGCAGCAGGGCCCGCCACCGCCACAGGGACCAGCACCGGGGCAAGCCGGCTGGCGCTGACGGGTCAGTCCGCGGCGTCCAGGCGTTCAGCCAGGTCCACCCAGAAGGCCAGTGCTGCCTCGGTCATCGCGATCCCCAACTCCAGCGGGATCATCCGAGCGGCCACGTCGGCCCGGTCGCCGAACCGCTCCTGCATCGCCCGGTACTCGGCCAGCCGTGCGGTGTGCTGCCGGATCTGGTCCGCGGCCAGCCGGCGTTCGGTGTCGGCGTCCATCAACTCGCTGAAGAAGAGTTTCAACTCCGCCACGTCGCGGATCTGCATCGGCTCGACGATCGGCTGGTCGAGCCATTCCGCCAGGGCCTCTCGACCCGCCTCGGTGATCGAGAACGTCTGGCGGCGACGCCCGTTGGTCTCCTCCTCGACGGTGAGCAGTCCGGATTCGGCGAGCTTGCGTGGCTCGGAGTAGAGCTGCGCGTGCGGGAACGGCCAGAAGTAGCCGATCGAGTGTCCGGAGGCGCGCTTCAGGTCGTAGGAGGTGGACGGGCCACGCAAGGCGATCAGTCCGAGCACCACGAACGATGTGACGGTGAGGCGCTCCCTTGACATGTGCACATCGTAATCATACGGTTCATTCAGAACGGTCCGAAATAGACGGTATGTCTCAAATGGTGAAAGTTGCGGGGATGACTTCAACGGCGATGGCCAGGCTCGAGGACGCCAACCTTGTCACCGGCAAGGGCGCCTTCCTCGACGACCTCGACCCCATGCCGGGCACCCTGGTCGCCGCCGTCGTCCGGAGCCCGCACGCGCACGCCAAGATCAGTTCCGTGGACCTGAGCCGCGCCCGCCAGCACCCCGGCGTGGCCGCAGTGATCGGGCCGGAGGAGGTGCTGGCGGCACTCAAGCCGTTCCCGCTGTCGCTGCGATCCCCGATGGACTACTACCCGGCCGGGACCGACAAGGTCCGCTACGTCGGTGAGCCGGTCGCCGTGGTCGTCGCCACCGATCGCTACACCGCCGAGGACGCCGGCGAACTGGTGGACATCCGCTACGAACTCGAGCCCGTCGTGGTGGATGCGATGAAGGCAACCGCCCCCGACTCCCCGCTGCTGCACGAACGCGGCGGCACCAACGTGGCGAGTGATCGCACCTTCACGTTCGGAGCGGTGGACGATGCCTTCGCCGCCTCCGAACAGGTGGTCGAGGGGGAGTTCTACTTCCCGCGTTACTCGTCCACACCGATGGAGTGCTACAACGTCGTCGCCAGCTGGGTCGACGGCCCGCAGCACCCCGAGGTGACGGTCTGGTCGAACTTCCACGGACCGTTCTCGATGATGCCGGTGCTCTGCGGCGCAATGGGCGTGACCACCTCCCAACTGCGCCTGCACGTCCCGGCCGACAACGGTGGCTCCTTCGGTATCAAGGCGGGCATCTACCCGTACATCGCGCTGATGGCGCTGGCCTCCCGGCATGCCGGGCGCCCGGTGCGCTGGACGGAGGACCGCTCGGAGCACCTGCTCGCCAGCTCCGCCGGGTCGGACCGGCACATGAAGGTGCGCACCGCGATCGACGCGGCCGGCACCATCCAGGCCATCGACATCGACTTCGTGGAGAACGTCGGTGCCTACCTGCGTCCACCCGAACCGGCCACCCTCTACCGCTGCTTCGGCAACATGACCGGGGCGTACGGCATCGAGACCGTCCGGCTGCGGTCCCGCGCTGTGGTGACCAACAAGTGCCCGACCGGACTGAACCGCGGCTTCGGCGGACAGCAGCTCTACTTCGCCCTCGAACGGATGATGGACAAGGCCGCTCGCGCCGTCGGGATGGAGCGGCTGGAGTTCCGCAAGCGCAACCTGATCGGTGCGGAGGCCTTTCCGTACGCCACCCCGACGGGCGGCATCTACGACTCCGGCAACTACCAGAAGGCCGTGGAACTACTGGAGGAGAACTCCGACTACCAAGCCCTGCTGGCCCGTCAGGAGGAGGCCCGCGCCCGCGGCGAACTGGTCGGCACCGGGCTCGCCCTGATCGTCGAACCCTCCGGCACCAACATCGGCTACGTCGGCCTCGCCACCCCGGCCGAGAACCGTCCGCCCGGACGCGGCAAGTCGGGCTCGACCGAACACGTCCACCTGAACGTGGATCCGCAGGGCATCGTCGGGATCACCCTCGGCACCGTCCCCCAGGGTCAGGGGCACGCGACCGTCGCCCGTCAGGTCGTCGCCCGGGAACTCGGCCTGCCCGAGGAGCAGGTGATGCCGACCGTGGTGATGGACACTGCCACCACGGCCTGGACCATCACCTCCGGCAGCTACTCCTCGCGGTTCGCCCCGCTGCTCACCTCCGCCCTGGTCGACGGGGCCCGCGAGATCGGCGACCGGATCAAGATGGCGGCCGCCCTGATGCTCGGCACCACGGTGGACCTGCTCGAACTCCACCAGGGCACCGTCCGGGTGATCGGCGACCCGGAGAAGTCGGTCCTGTTCAAGCACGCCGCCGGGCTGATCCACTGGGATCCGGGCCGACTGCCGGACGACGAGGAGGCCACCCTCGAGGTGAACGTCGCCTTCACGCCACCCGAGGCGAAGGCGCCCTCGCGCACCGACCAGGTCAATTCCTCGCTGTGCTACGGATTCGTCGCCGATCTGGTCAGTGTTCGGATCGATCCGGACACCCTCGAGATCACCATCGACGACGTGGTCAGCATCCACGACGCCGGCACCATCCTGAACGAGCAACTCTTCACCGGTCAGGTGCACGGAGCCATGGTGCAGGCCCTGGGCGGCGCGATGTACGAGGAGATGAGCTACTCCGAGTCGGGGCAGCCGGTGTCCACCTTCATGGACTACCTGGTGCCCACCTCCGCCGAGTCCATGTTCCCGTTCCGGATGGCCCACATCGAGACCCCGTCGCCGCTCACCCGACTGGGGGCCAAGGGGGCGGGTGAGGGCGCCAGCATGAGCTTCCCGGTCGCCCTCGCGAACGCGGTCGAGGACGCCCTCAGCCAGCACGGTGTGGAGATCAACTCCCTGCCGGTGCACCCGAACGTGTTGCACGACCTCCTGTACCCGAACGACTGACGAACCTGACCCGAACCCGAAATCCAAGGCCCCCGCGCCGACCCGCGCGGAACCCAGCGAAAGGAACACCATGCCCACCACCGGAGGCGACATCCGGCTCGAGCGCAGCCACGACGGCCGCGTGGCCAACCTGACCCTCGACCATGGCCGGCTCAACATCGTCACGCTGGAGATGCGCGCCCTGATGGCTGAGCGGTTCGCCGAGATCGACGCCGATGATGACCTCCGGGTGGTGGTGATCCGCGGTGACGGGGAGAACTTCACCTCCGGTGGTGACATCGCCGGCTTCATGGAGGTGGCGCCGTTCGACCTGACCGACCTGGGTCATGACATCACCGCACCGAGCCGCTCCCCGAAGCCGGTGATCGCCGCGATCGACGGCTACTGCTTCGGTGTCGGCCTGGAACTGGTGCTCTCCACCGACATCCGGCTGGCCACCGTACGATCGGCCTTCGCCCTGCCGGAGATGAAGCTCGGGATGATGCCGGGCTCGGGCGGGACCCAGCGGCTGTCGCGACTGATCGGCCTGTCCCGTGCGAAGTACCACGTCCTCACCGGCGAGCGGATCTCCGGCCAGCAGGCCCTGGACTGGGGCCTGGTCGCCACCGCTTCGGCGGACGGGGAAGCCCTCGAGGTCGAGGTGGAACGGGTCGTGTCCACCCTGCTGGGCTTCTCCGCCGTCTCCCTGCGCACCGCCAAGGAGGTCCTCGACCGCGGCATCGACGGGCCGTTGGCCACCGGCGTCGAGTTGGAGCGCAAGTCGTACGCGATGCTGCGCGCCACCGAGGACTTCGCCGAGGGCGTCGCCGCGTTCGGGGAGAAGCGCAAGCCCGAGTTCCGGAACCGCTGACATGAAGGCTGCCCCCTTCGCGTACGCCCGCCCGACGACCCCGCAGGACGTCGTGGCGGAACTGGCTGCTGCCCAGACCCACGGTGAAGCGAAGATCATCGCCGGGGGCCAGTCGCTGATGCCGGTGCTCGCGATGCGGATGGGGCGGCCGACCACGCTGGTGGACATCACCCGGGTGGAGGCATGGCGGCAGATCGAGGCAACTGATCAGGTCCGGATCGGTGCCGCGGTGCGGCAGCGGGCGGTTGAGCGTCGGCGCGACCTCCGGGTCCCGCTGTTGTCGCGGGCGCTGCCGTGGATCGGGCACCGGGAGATCCGGAGCCGAGGGACCGTGTGCGGCTCACTCGCCCACGCCGACCCGGCCTCTGAACTGCCGGCGGTGGCCCTCACCCTCGGCGCCCGGTTCGGTGTCCGCGGCCCCAAGGGGAGCAACGAAATCCCTGCCGAGGAGTTCTTCCGCGGCGCGATGACGACGATCCTGCAGCCCGGGGAGGTGCTGGAGTACGTCGACTTCCCACGGGCTCGCCCCGGCCAGGGATTCGGCTTCGCCGAGATGTCCCGCCGGCACGGCGATTTCGCCCTGGTCGGGATCACCGCGATGGTGGAGAGTGAGGGCTACCGGATCCGTCGGGCCCGGATCGGTGCCTTCGGGGTCGCGGATCGCCCCCAGGTGGTCGATGTCACCGACGTGGTGCGGCCGCTGTTGTCGGGCGAACTGCAGCGGGCCGACGTGGGCCGGGTGGCCGACGCCCTGACAGAGGCGGCCGAGGCACTGGTCACCACCGGCGGCGACAAGCATGCCAGCGCGGCGTACCGTCGCCGGCTCGTCCGGGTCCTCGGTGGCCGCGAGTTGATCACTGCCGCGCAACACAGCAGGAAGGGGACCCGCTGATGGCCGAACTACGTGAACGAGCGCTCGCGCCACTCCGTCGGCGCCGCCGTCGACAGGGCACACAGGGCCCGGTGGTGCGCTGCGCTGCGGACGAGTTGATCAAGGTCGACTTCATGGTCAACGGCCGCCCCGCGACCGTGCACGTCGCCCCCCGGGTGACGCTGGCCGACGCCCTCCGCGACCATCTCGGCCTCACCGGTACGCACCTGGGCTGCGAGCACGGCGTCTGCGGACTCTGCACGGTGCTGGTCGACGGGGACGCCGCCCGCGCCTGCCTGATGTTGGCCTGCCAGGTGGACGGCTCCGAGGTGCTCACCGTGGAAGGCATGGGGACGCCCTCCGACCTGCATCCCCTGCAGCAGTCCTTCGGCAGCCACCACGCACTCCAGTGCGGTTTCTGCACCCCCGGCCAGATCATGAGCGCCTACGACCTGCTCACCGCCGAGGAGCAACCGACTGAGGACGAACTCCCGGAGCAGCTGTCCGGCGTCCTGTGCCGGTGCACCGGCTACCGCAACATCGTCGACGCGGTCGCGGACGTGGCCCGGGAGTACCCCGATGGGGTGCCCGGGCCGCGTAATTGCGGTCAGCCCGAGCCGAGCCTGCCCCGCGCGACCTTGGGCGGGGCCGGCGAACCGGTGGACCTCGAACAGGCCCACAGCGGGGGACAGGGCGAGATCGCCGTCCCGACCGGTGAACCGACTGCCGTCGTCACGGTGGACACGGTGGCGGGTGAACCGATCGACCGGATCTGGGCGATCATCGAGGACACGTCCACCCTCGCCGCTTGCCTGCCGGGCGCGGAGATCATCGAGGACTTCGGCGACGACCAGTACAAGGGCCGGATGCGGGTCAGCCTCGGCCCGGTGCGACTCGCCTTCCTCGGTGACGTGCGGATCCTCGAGCGCGATGAGGAGTCGCACCGGGTGCGGGTGATCGGCCAGGCCGCGGACGCGTCCTCCGGCGACGTCGCGGCCGTCGTCGACCTCGTCGCGGAACCGCAGGGGGACGGACGTACGGCCCTGCGCGCCGTCGCCGAACTGCACATGGTGGGGCGGATCGCCCAGTTCGGCCGCGGCCTGGTCAACGACGTGAGCCGCGACATGTTCCAGCAGTTCGCCGGCAACATCGAGGCTGCCGCACGGGGCGAGGCGCCCACCGAGGTCGCCCCGGCCAGTGCGTGGGCGATGGCGATGACCCTCGTTCGATCCCGTGTGAAGGCGCTCGGGCGCCTGCTGTCCGGAAGGAAGTGACCCGTGGAACTCGGAAGAACTCTCACCTGGACGGCCGAACGCCATCCGGAGCGGCTCGCCTTCGCGGGTCAGCGCCGGCTCAGCTATCGCGAGTTGGACGAGCGGACGAACCGGATCGCGAACCTGATGACGTCCCTCGGCGTTCGGCGCGGGGACCGGGTCGGACTGTTCCTGTCCAACAGCGAGGAGATGGCCTCCACTCACCTCGCGCTGCAGAAGCTCGGCGTGATGTCCACCCCGTACAACATCCGGCTCGGCGTGGCCGAGTTGGTGCACTGCCTGGACGACTCGACCCCGACGGTGGTCGTGGTGGATGCCGTGGCCGGCACCCTGGCCGACGCCGTACTCACCACCTCGGAGGTTTCGCCGCTCGTACTCTCGGTCGATACCACTGCAGTGGCGGGAGCCCGGGACTTCGAACAGGCCGTCGCGGAAGCGGACCCGGCCGACCCCGGCATCGACGTCGGACCGGACGACTGGAGCGTGATGCTCTACACCAGCGGCACCACCGGTCGCCCCAAGGGAGTGCCTCGCACCCAGCGCAACGAGCACGCCGCCTCGGTCGCGCACGTCGTCCAGTGCCGCTACGCCCAGGGGGAGATCACCCTGGGCGCGATGCCGATGTACCACACGATGGGACTGCGTTCGCTGCTGTCGATGATGGTGGTCGGCGGCACCTTCGTCGTCCAACCGGTGTTCCATCCCGGCGAGGCGGTCGACCTGATCGAGCAGGAGGGCGTGACCGCGCTCTACCTGGTACCGACCGCCTTCTGGTCCGTGGTGCACAAGGGCGGCGACATGGAGCGGGTGGCAGGCAGTGTCCGCAAACTGGCCTTCGCGGGGGCACCGATGACCTCCGCGCTCTGCGAGCAGCTGGTGCAGGCGATCCACCCCGAGGTGTTCGTCAACCACTACGGCTCCAGTGAGGTCTACACCTTCTCCATCGCCGACGACGCCGCCGCCAAACCGGGTGCGGCCGGCCGGCCCGGCGTGTTCGGGTGCTGGCGGGTGGTGGACCCCACCGCGGACGAGACCCACGAGCCGCTGCCGGTGGGAGTCGAGGGCGAGATCGTGGTCGACCTCCGCTGCGACGAGGCCTTCGCCGGCTACTGGCAGCGTCCCGACGCCGACGCCAAGTCGATCCGCCACGGGTGGTACCACACCGGCGACATCGGCCGAGTGGACGAGGACGGTGACCTGTGGGTCGAGGGCCGGGTCGACGACATGATCATCACCGGCGGCGAGAACGTGCACCCGGTCGAGGTGGAGGACGTCTTGTCCCATCACCCCGACATCGCCGAGGTGATCGTCGTCGGTCTTCCGGACGAACGGTGGGGCCAGGCCGTGACCGCCTTCGTCGTACCCGCCGATGGGGTGGGGACAGGTGCGCTCAGCGCGCAGATCCGTGACTGGGCCAAGAACGATTCCGGATTGTCACCGTACAAGGTGCCCAAGCGGGTCGAGATCGTGAGTGAGATTCCGAAGAGCCCGGTGGGGAAGATCCTCCGCCGGAAGCTGATCGACGCCGAGACCGCATCCCCGGCCGGCCCCCCTCCCGACCATGCAACGGGCGGACATCCGCCCGCCAAACAACGAACTGCCTGAAGCGCCGAAGTCGAGTCCTGCCAACCCAGCAGTCCGGACAGCCAGCAGTTCTCCCAGACAACGAGGTCCCCTCATGAGTAGCAGCACGTCCCGTACGTCCGCCACCGCCGCGGCTCCCAGTGGGAGCCCGATCGCCGCGGCCTTCGCCTCCCTGATGGGGTGGGCCTTCGACCTGTTCGACCTGTTCCTGCTGCTCTACGTAGCGGGTCCGGTCGGACACAACATCTTCCCGGCCGAGAGTGAGACCCTCAGCCTGGCCCTGGTGTTCATCTCCTTTGCGGTCAGCATCGTGATGCGGCCGGGTGGAGCCGCCCTGTTCGGGAACTTCGCCGACAATGCCGGTCGGAAGAAGATCATGGTCGTGGTGCTGCTCGGACTCGGCATCTCCACCGCCTGCATGGGGTTGGTGCCGACCTACGCGACGGCCGGGATCTTGGCGCCGGTGATCTTCCTCGGGCTGCGGGTCGTTCAGGGGCTCTTCGTCGGCGGTGTCTCGTCGGTGACCCACACCCTCGGCACCGAGTCGGTGCCGCCGCGTTACCGCGGCATGATGTCCGGCCTCGTCGGTGGCGGTGGCGCAGGTCTGGGTGCGGCCCTGGCCAGCATCACCTTCATCATCGTGTCGCAGATCTTCCCCGGGGAGGCGTTCAACGAGATCGGTTGGCGCTTCATGTTCTTCACCGGACTGCTGGGTGCGGCCCTGAGCTTCTTCGTGCTCCGCAAGGTGGAGGAGACCCCCGCCTTCCTCGAGCAGAAGCGCAAGGCGAAGGAGACCGGGATCACCACCAAGGTCACCTTCCGGGAGATGCTCGGTGGCCGGTTCGGCAAGATCACCCTGCTGAACATCGCCGTGGCCGCCGGCGCCGGGGCGCAGTACTACCTGACATCGGGCTTCCTGCCCACCTACCTCGACGTGGTGACTCCGATCCCCCCGTCCCAGCGTGGCTGGGTGCTACTCGTCGCCAGCCTGGTCGTGATCATTTCGGCCACTGTCGCCGGCGAGCTCAGCGAGCGCTTCGGCCGCCGCATCACCATGCTGGTGATCGGTGCGATCACCTTGGTGACGGTGCCCATCCTGCTCCTGGTGCTGGCACGCACGGATCCGTCCAGCACCGCCCTGGTGGTCCTGCTGTCCTGTGTGATCGCCTTCCTCGCCAACGCCGCGTACGCCCCGGTGATGATCTTCCTCAACGAGCGTTACCCGACGGCGATCCGCTCCCGTGGCACCGCCATCTCGTGGAACACGGGCTTCATGCTCGGTGGCCTGCTGCCCACCTTCGTCACCCTGCTCAGCCCGACCGTGGCGGACATCCCGTCCCGGCTGGTGATCTTCGTGATCGGCTCGGGGATCGTGTTCATCGTGTCCGTCCTGGCGGTGCCGGAGACCAGGGGTGCGATGGATGTCGAGGCCGAGCCCGAGGAGATCAAGAGCTGATCGCCCGCGCTGATCGAGCTCACCGCTCACGCAGATCGAGCGTGGCGAGATCACCGAGATCCAACCGACCCCTTCACGACCCGAGGAGATTCCCATGACCCACCACGCCACACCATCGACCACCATCCTCACCGGCGTCTCCGGCGACATCGGCCGCGCCTACCTGCAGGCCTTCGTCCGGGCCGGTCGTAACGTCCTCGCCACTGACATCGCCCCGGCCGCCGCACCGGGGGAACAGGCCGTGCGGGAGGCGAACGATGCTGGTCCCGGCCGTGCCGTCTTCGTCACCGCAGACGTCACCTCGGCCGATGACTGCGCTCGCGCGGTCGCCGTCGCCACGGAGGAGTTCGGCGGGGCTGATGCGTTGGTGAACAACGCCGCGATCTACCACGGACTGGGTCCGAAGCGCTCCATCCTCGACCTGACCGAGGCCGACTGGGACAAGGTGCTGAAGGTCAACGTGACCGGCGCCTGGCAGATGATGTGCGCGGCGGTGCCCGTGCTGAAGGAGTCCGGCCGGGGACGGATCGTGAACATCGCCTCCGTGGTGACCCGCAACGGCGCCACCGGCTTCGCCCACTATGTCGCCTCCAAGGCGGCGGTCGAAGGGCTCACCCGCAGCGCCGCCAAGGAGTTCGGCGTCGACAACATCACCGTCAACAGCGTCTCCCCGGGGCTCGTCGACGACTCGGGTTCCCGTGCGGTGAACACCGACGACTACATGCAGAAGATCGCCGCCACCCGGGCGATCCCGCGGGCGATGGAGCCGGAGGACCTGGTCAGCGCGGTGTCCTGGCTGACCTCGGCGGAGTCCGGATTCGTCACCGGACAGACGGTCATCGTCGACGGCGGCGGGATCTTCGCATGACCACCATCCGCCTGCCCGCCAGCCAGCAGCCCGTCGAAGTTCCCGACCCGTCCACCCCGGACGAACTGGACCGGGTGGTCGCCAGTGCCCTGACGGCGCACCGATCCGGCAGCTGGAGTCGTGATCACCGTCAGCGTGGTCGTGTCCTGCTGGCGTGGGCGGATGCCTTGGAGGCCGAGGCGGACTCGCTCGTCGACCAGCTCGTCCGGGAGACCGGAAAAGTGGTCGCCGAGGCCCGGATCGAGATCGCCGGCGCCTGCGAGGCCCTGCGCTTCAACGCCGGCGCCTGCCGGGCCAGTCGGGACGAGTTCCACGAACTGTCGGACGGGAACCGGGCCGTGGTCCGGCGCGAGCCGCTCGGCCCGGTGGTGTTCATCACCCCCTGGAACTGGCCCGTGCTACTACTCCTTCGTGATCTGGCTCCCGCCTTCGCGGCCGGCGTCACCGCCATCGTCAAGCCGAGCTCGCAGACCTACCCGGTCACCCGGCGCACGATCGAGTTGGGACTGGCCGCGGGCGTGCCCGCCGAGGTACTGCACCTCGTGGCCGGGGAGGGTGAGGTCGGTCAGGCACTGGTCGAGGACCCGCGTACCCGCGGGGTGGCGATCACCGGGTCGACAGCCGCCGGCCAGGCCGTGATGCGGGCCGCGGCCGGCACGATGACCCGGCCGCTGCTGGAGCTGGGCGGCAAGGCGACCAGTCTGCTGCTGCCGGGCACCGCCCTGGAGGGTGTGCTGCCGGTGCTCGGCCGGGCCTCGGTGATCACCGCGGGCCAGATGTGCATGGCCTGCACCCGGGTCCTGGTCCACCGGTCGCAGTTCGATGCCACCGTGGCGGCATTGCAGGATGTGCTGGACGATCTCGTGGTGGGCGATCCCACCGACCCCGCGACCGAGGTCGGGCCACTGATCGGCGAACCGGCCTTCACCAAGGTGTCCGGCTACCTGGACCGGGCCCGCGACGAGAAGGTGTTGATCACCGGGGGCGACCGGGTCGAGGTCCCCGGGCTGGACGGCTACTTCCTCCGTCCGGGCCTGGTTGCCGGTGCCGACACCGCCTCGCCGTTGGTCCAAGAGGACATCTTCGGACCCGTACTGGGCGTCGAGTCGTACGAGACGCCTCCGGAGGCGGTGGCCCTGGCCAACGCCACCCCGTTCGGCCTTGCCGCCTCGGTCTGGGGACCCGACGCCGCCCTCGCCCGGGCGGTGGCTGATCGCATCGACGCCGGCACCGTGTGGATCAACCAGTACAACAAGTCCTTCCCGGAGATTCCCTCCGGCGGGTTCAAGATGTCCGGACTCGGGCGCACCCGCGGCGCCGCCGGGATCGATCAGTTCACCGAGATCAAGGCGGTGGTCGACTCCGCCGGAGCCGAGTTGGTCGTGGACGCGAGCGCCCGATGAGCGACGCCGTGATCATCCTGTTGCTGGCCGGGGGCTACGTCGTGGTGCTGGCCTTCGTCAGCTGGCGATTGCGGCGCACCGGCCGTACCTCGGACGGGTTCATCTCCGGTGGGGCCGCGTTCCCGGCCATTCTGATCGGGTGCCTGATGGCCTCGGAGTTCATCGGGACGAGTGCCAGCCTGGGGACCGCCCAAGGGGCCTTCGAGTACGGCGTCTCCTCGGCCTGGAACCTGGTGGCGCTCGCGGCCGGGTTCATCATCTTCTCCTTCACCCTGGCAGCCAAGTACCGCGCGCTGGGGGAGAACACCATCTCCGGCGTCCTCGCCCGCGGGTACGGCGACGGAGTGCGCAAGCCGACGTCGATCCTGATGATGGTCGCCCTGCTCACGGTCGCCGTGGCCGTGTACGCCAGCGGGGGTGCGATCTTCGCCAGCCTGTTGGGGATCCCACAGGTCCTGGCGACCGTGATCACCGGTGCACTCGCGGTGATCTACGTCGCCCTCGGCGGGATGCGTTCAGTGGTCGTCACGAATGTCGTGCACGCCTTCGTGATGATGGTCGGCGTCATCTTGGCTGCCGTCCTCCCGATGGCCCGGATCGGCGGACCGGCCGCCCTGGCCGACGCCGTACCGGTCGGATTCCTGAACCCGATCGGTGTCGGACTGCCCCAGATCATCGCCTGGTTCGTCGCCGGCATCGGGGCCTCCTTCGCCACCCAGTACATCGTCCAGGCGATCACCGCCGTGCCGTCGGAGCGGACCGCTCGTCGGGCGAGCGGTTACGCGGCTCTGGTGCTGCTGCCGTACGGCTTCTTCGCCGCGATCGCCGGGATGTGCGCGGCGGTCCTGTTCCCCGAGGTGCCTTCCCTGCAGGCGCTGCCGGTGCTGGTGCAGAACATGCACGTGGTGGTCGCCGGGATCGTCATTGCCGGTCTGTTGGCGGCCCTGCTGGGAACTGCCTCGGCGATCACCCTGGCTGTGACGACCCTGCTGTTGAAGGACTTCCTGCGCCCTGCACTGAAGACTGAGGGGAACGACGCCAAGGAAGTGCTGCTGCTGCGCATCGGCAGCGTGGTGCTGGGGCTGCTGCCGGTGGCCCTGGCGATCTTCGCGACCGACGTGTTGATGGTGACATTCCTCGGCAAGGCACTCCGGGCCTCGCTCGCCGTCCTCGTACTGTTGATGTTCTATGCGGCGAAGTGGCGCAGTGCGCGGGGCGCCCTGGTGAGCATCATCGCCGCAGTGGTCGTGACCATCGGCTGGTACGCCCTCGACAACCCCTTCGGGATCGACTACACCTACGCCGCCATAGCGACGCCGATCGTGATCATGAGTGCCTTCCGCCTGATCGAACGGGGGCGAGCGACACCGACCGACGTCCTGGACGACGACGGACCCCGGTCGTCCGACAACACAGAGAGTGAGGTGGCCCGATGACCCGGAGCCAACAAGGGTATGCCGCGGCCGGAAGCAGTACCCTGCCGCCCGGCGCGGACCTGCGCGGATGGCTGCGCCGGCTGGCCGACAGCGGTCGGCTGACCACACCGCAGGCCGGACTCGACCTGCGCTTCGAGGTGGCGGCCACGGCCAACGTGCTCGACGGCACCGCGGCGACCTTCTTCCGTACCCCGGGCGGCAGTGACGTCCCGGTGGTCTCCGGCCTGTTGTCCCAGCGGGACTGGATGGCCGAGAGCATGGGCGTCCCGACGGCCGAGGCGGCCCGGACGTTCGGGGCGGCCTCCGAGCACCCGGTCGACTGGGTCGAGGTACCCGATCCGCCATGCCAGCAGGTCGTCACCCGCGACGTCGACCTGACCACCGGGTTGCCGATCCCGACGCACAATGAGCACGACTCCGGTGCCTACATCACCGCGGGGCTGCTGATTGCCCGGAACCCGGTCACCGGTCAGCAGAACGTGTCGATCCACCGGTTGCAGGTGACCGCACCGGACAAGCTCGGCGTCCTGTTGCTGCCCCGGCACACGTTGGCCTTCTTGGACGAGAGTGCGGCCGCGGGAGCGACGTTGGAGATCGCCATCGTGATCGGTGTCGATCCGCTCACCCTGATGGCCTCCCAGGCGATCGTGCCCCTCGGGGTGGACGAGTTGACCGTTTCGGGGGCGCTGCGCGGAGAGCCGCTGCCGGTGACCCGCTGCGTCACCAACGAGGTCCGGGTCCCGGCCGATGCCGAGATCGTCCTGGAGGGGCGGATCGAGGCGTCCGAACGGGCACCGGAGGGCCCCTTCGGGGAGTTCCCGCAGTACTACGGGGAACGGGCCGAACGGCACGTGGTGACGCTGGACGCGATGACCACCCGGGAGAAGCCGATCTTCCACACCATCGTCGGCGGCGGGCTGGAGCACCTGCTGCTCGGCGCGTTGCCCCGGGAGGCGACCTTCCTGGTCGAGCTCCAGCGTCGGTTCGCCTGTGTGCGGGACGTGCACCTGTCCCGTGGTGGGACCTGCCGCTACCACCTGTACGTGCAGGTGGCCGGACACAAGCCGGGGGAGGTCACGAATGTGATCTTGTCGGCGCTGTCAGTGCACTACGACGTCAAGCACGTGGTGGTCGTCGATGCCGACGTCGACGTGCACGACCCGATGGAGGTCGAGTGGGCGGTGGCGACCCGATTCCAGGCCCAGCGGGACCTGTTGGTCGTGGACACCGCGCAGGGGTCCAAACTGGACCCGTCGACAGTGGACGGGGTGGGTTCCAAGCTGGGGATGGACGCGACCAGCCCACTGGATGCTCCGGAGATGAAGTTCCTGCGGATCCGGGTCCCGGGCCAGGAGGAGCTCACAGTGGACGGCATTCGCGCGGCCGCGGACGACAGCCCGCCGGTCGACTACTTCTGATCAGGACGTTCGAACACCGAAGAGGAGTGAGGAGCCATGGCCACACGGATCGTCGTCGCGATCACCGGGGCGAGTGGGTCGACCTACGGGATCCGGCTGCTCGAAGTGCTGCAGGAGTTGGGGATCGAGACCCATCTCGTCGCATCCCCGGCCGGCATGGTCACGCTTCGACACGAGACCTCCCTGGGCGTGGCCGACCTGGAGTCGCGCTGTGACGTGTTGTATCGCGCGGCCGACATCGGCGCCGCCATCGCCAGCGGGTCCTTCCGGACCGACGGGATGGTCGTCGTACCGTGCTCGGTCCGGACGATGTCGGAGATCGCCTCCGGGATCACCTCCAGCTTGGTCAGCCGGGCCGCGGATGTCACCTTGAAGGAGCGGCGACGGTTGGTGCTGTGCGTACGGGAGACCCCCTTGCACGCCGGCCATCTCGACACGATGACACGGCTGGCCAACCTGGGCGCCGTCATCGCTCCACCCGTACCCGCCTTCTACACCCGCCCCGAGACCCTCGACGACCTCGTCGACCACACGGTGGGTCGCCTGCTGGACCACCTGGGCATCGACAACAAACTCGTCGAGCGCTGGTCCGGAACCGCCGACCCCAGTTGACCGCCACGAGCTTGGTGGTTGATCATCGACCGAACGGCTGCCCGATACTGAGCGAGCCCGCCGACGCCACCTGATGTGGCTTCGACGGGCTCGACCCGTGGTGCTGGTTGACCGTGATCAGTTCAGCACGGTGATGTGCACGTGGTCCTTGTGGTTGGCGGTGTCGCTGCCACGGCTGGCCATGTAGCGCCAGCCCTCACTGGACCGCTTCACGTTCCAGATGTGCTGGTTCCAGATGATGTACTCGATGTTGAGCGACTTGTGGTTCGCCTTGGCCCAGTTGGCGATCCGCTGGCCCAGAGCCTTGCCGGAGGCGCTCTGGTAGTTCGGCAGCATCGCGTCGAGCGCCTTGCCCGACGGGTGGTCCGGTACGGAGTCCGGGCGGACACCGTAGTAGGTCTTCACCGCGGGGAAGTTCGCCTGCAGCGAGGAGAGCAACCGCTTCGAGGTCGGAGTCAGACCGCTGGAGACACCCTTCGAGTTGCCGGAGGAGGACCCGGGCTTGGACGAGGACAGGTACTGGGCGGTGACCCAGCGGGCCTTGCCCTTGTGGACGATCTGCATCCGGCCGTTCTGGATCTTGCCGGTGATCGACAGCTTCGTGCCCCGCGCGACGTCGCCCAGGTTCTTGAAGTTGCTGCCCGACGTGGTGCGGACCATCAATGCCGTGGTCGCATAGCGAGTGCCGGTGACCTTGGGCGTCGACGACGAGGCGGAGGAGCCCTTGGAGCTGGACAGGTACTGGGCGGTGACCCAGCGTGCTGCACCCTTGTGGACGATCTGCATCCGGCCGTTCTGGACCTTGCCGGTGATGGACAGTTTCGTACCCCGCGGGACGTCACCGAGGTTGGTGAAGTTGTTGCTGGAGTTGGTCCGGACCATCAGTGCCGTGGTGGCGTAGCGGGTCCCGGTCACCTTCGGCACCTTCTTCGGCGTGCTCGCCTTCGGCGCGCTGCTCTTGGGCTTGCTCGTCTTGGGCTTGCTGGCCTTGGGCTTGCTCGACTTCGGCTTGCTGCTCTTCGGGGCGCTCTTCTTCGCCCCGGGATCCTTCGTCGTCAGGTAGGCGGTGTTCACCCACTGGGAACGGCCGCCGTACGACACCTGGGTGTAGCCGTAGCGGGCAGTGCCGGTGGCGAGGATCTTGGTTCCGCGCGCCATCGTGGCCACCACGCGGTACGAGTGCGACGGGCCGGAACGTACGTTGACTCCTGCCTTCGTCCACACGCCCGACTTGCCTTTCACCGCCACGTCCTTGGCCGGGATCGACCGGGAGGCACCCTTCGTCGTCACGTGCTTGGTGGCGACATAGGCGGTGCGGCCGTTGTAGTTGATCTTCGTCCAGCCGCCGGTGGTGCCGCTGCTCATGATCAGCTGACCCGAGTACAGCCCGCCGAGGATCGGCGCCTTGGTGGTCGGTTTCGAGCGGACGTTCACGGCCGTCGTGGCCGTCAACTTCTTGGTCTCTGCTGCAGCGGTGTCGGCGACGACGGTCAGCGACAGGCCGGACAACAGGGCAGTGGCTGCAGTCAGAGCGACGGCAGTCCTGGTTTTGCGCAGGGCGCTGTTCACGATGTGTTCCTCCTCGACGGCCTTCCCGGACCGTCGCCATGGGCAAGTTGCCCGAGACCAGCTGGACGCTTCCCCGGCTCAGCATGAGCCACGTCTTTAACACCAGTCCCAGACAAAGCAGGACTCTAATCGCGTCACAGCAGTTTCAGCAACCTCACAGAGTACTTTTAGCCTCAAGTGCAACTTGACACGCCGCTTCTCAGAAAGAAATTTCATTCGTGTAGTTCACGCGGTGGTGCCGAGGGGTCGATTGGGGCGGGTGACGGTGATCAGCCCGGTCGTGATCGTCTCCACTACGCTTCGGTTGTGGAGACGCGAGAATGGCAGCCGGCCCGGATCTGGCACCTGTCAGTGGCGGTGATCGCGCTGATCGTGTTGATCACCCAGACCGGTCGGACCGCCCTTGGCCTGGGTGCGGTCGAGCCGAACCTGGGCCTGCGTCTGTTCCACCTGATCTGCTACTTCACGATCCAGTCCAACCTGCTGGTGCTGATCGCGGCGATCACCCTCGCGCTGGATCCGCGCCGCGACGGGATGTGGTGGCGTGCCGTGCGGGCCGCAGGGACGGCCGGGATCACGGTGACCGCGGTGGTGCACTGGTTCCTGTTGCGGCCGTTGTCGAACCTGACCGGAATCGACTTCTGGTTGGACAAGTTCCTCCACCTGGTCGTCCCACTCCTGGCGGTGGCGGGCTGGCTGTTGTTCGGCCCGCGCTCGCGGATGGGACTGCGTACGGTGGGGCTCGCCGTACTGTGGCCGATCGGTTGGCTGATCGGTGCCCTGATCCATGGTGGGTTGACCGGCTGGTATCCCTATCCCTTCCTGAACGTGCAGGTGGAGGGAGCGGGTCCGGTTGCCGTCGTGTGCGTACTGATCGCCCTCGGGCTCTTCGGTGTCTTGGCATTGATGGCCCTGGTGGACCGCAAGCTACCCGCGGCGCCGGGTGGGCGCCCGGCGGACCCCTCGTCGGCCGAGGTGGCGAAGGAGGCGGCGTGATCGACGTCCCGCCCGAGGAGTTCGAGCATTTGGTCACCCAAGCCCTGGACTCGATCCCGGACGAACTGTTGGACCTGATCGACAACTGCGTCGTGCTGATCGAGGACGAGCCGCCGCCGGAGGAGCCGGACCTGCTCGGTCTCTACGACGGGGTGCCGCTGACCGAGCGGGACACCCAGTACGGCTTCGCCCTCCCGGATCGGATCTTCATCTTCCGCATCCCGACCCTCGAGGTGTGCTCCAGCCACGACGAGGTGATCAAGGAGGTCAACATCACCGTCGTGCACGAGATCGCCCACCACTTCGGCATCGACGACGACCACCTGCACGAACTCGGCTACGGCTGAACCCTCCCCGAATCAGTGCACCAGAAGGCCCGGTCAGTGCACCAGCAGGAAGCCCAGGGCGCCGAGACCGACCAGGGTCACCAATGCCATCAGCAGCAGGTGCGAGCGTCCGTCCCCCGCCAGGGGCTGGCTGGCACCCAGAGCGGTGTTCGCGCGGGTGTAGCGACGTACGGCACTCCAGTGCAGGGCGCCGGCCAGCAGCACTGCGGTCAAGGCGATCAGCACGGCCAGGACCAGGGAGGCGCCCGCCAGGAGCCGAGCCAGGATGAGCCCGAGGGCGAGGGCGGACAGGGTGGTGCGCTGCCACGCCAGCCGGGTGCGCTCGTTCTGCGCCCCGTCGTCCCAGAGCCGGTCCGTCGCCATCTCAGCTCAGGGTCAGGACGACGAACGCGACCAGGGCGACGATCACCAGTCCGACGGTCAGGAACGGGATCAGCACGGACGAGGGGAGCGGGCGCCCTTGCCGGAGGGCCCGCTCATTGCGGACCCAGCGCGACCACGATCCCACGCCGATGAACAGTCCGCAGGCCACCAGCAGGATCGAGGCGATCTTGGTCTCGAGGTCGAGAACGTCGCCGAGTCCGGCCACGGCACTGATCGCCACCCCGGCCGCCAGGAAGCCGAGCCCGGTACGGATCCAGGCGAGGAAGGTCCGTTCGTTGGCGAAGGTGAACCGCGGGTCCGGCTCCTGGCCGACGCCGTACACGGAACGCGGCCAGCGTCGATCGGGAGCCTTGGACGGTTCGGGGGTGGAGTCGTTCACGTTCGCGATGCTATCGCCGCTCAGTCGGCGAGCACGACCCAACTCTGCTTGGCCGAGCTCACCCACCAGCGGCAGTGGCCGAGGTGCTCCGGGAGCAGGTAGCCCGAACGGAGGTCGTCCTTGGGGACATGGGTACCCCCGACCGCCTCCAGGATGCTCGGTTGGAGCTCGGCATCCGCCTCGACCGCGATCACGGACAGCCGGTGCTGGATCACGTTGACTTCGAGGGTGGAGCGCACCTCCGCGGCGATCCGCGGGGCCACGATGACGATCGGCGTCTGACTGAGGGCCATCTTCTCCAGCGCCGGCAGGATCTCGCGCAGTGCGTCGATCGGCTCGGCGCTGACCAAGGTGCGGGGCTGCTCGAGGACGGCCCATCCGGTGGCCGTGTCGGTGATGAAGTCCTTGGACGCGAACCCGACCTTGATCGACAGCGTGGCGCCGTCCTTGAGCTGGAGCTTCAGTGCTTCCCGAGCCACCTTCCCGAGGTCGGTCGACTCCTCCCCGGGGCGGCGGCGTGCCTGCAACTCCGACAGGTACTGCGGCGTCGGGGTGTCCGGCTCGAACCCCGGAATGTCCCGCTTCGGCGGAGCCATCGCCACCTCGGCCCGGCGCTGGTTCAGTCCGCGGTCCCGCAGGGCGCCGAACAGGACGATCGCCACCCCGATCACGAGTACCGCTGCGACGCCGAAGATCCACGAGCCCATGCCCCCAAGCCTGCCACGTACCGGGAGATGTCCCGGGCTGTGGACCGGCGGGCGGACGCAGGTGTTGGAGTCGTGGGCACGGGTTCGTCCGTGGTGACCACCTGTGCAGTGACGCGTCCAGCGCGATACTTCGGGGACGAGGTCGCCCGTACGCTTGTCGTGGTCGTAGACTGCCCTCCGCGGCCCGAGTGATCCGCTCGCGGCCCGGGCCTCTAGCTCAATTGGTAGAGCAGCGGACTTTTAATCCGCGGGCTGTGGGTTCGAGTCCCACGGGGCCCACCCTCTCCGTTACCCGAATCGCTCGCTCGGGCGTACGGGCCAGAAGGTTGCGGCAGACCTAGGAAGCCGCGTCTCCGAGGTCCCTCCTGCGTAGGCGCCGACTCTTCCCGATCTTGCGACGAACCGCCCAGGGGTCGCGCTCGCGTCGGCCGTGGGCTCGGTGCTTGTGGGGCTTGCAGAGCTGACAGCCCTTCCAGTTCTTGTGTGGCGAATGCGCCATCTCGTGCTCCGTTCCGTGTCAATCCCCGCCACGGTGGGCAGGGCTGCTGGAACAGGCGTAGTTGCATGTCGTGGAGTCTAGGTTGAGGAACTGACACTGCGCGCGTGGTGGATCTCTCCTGCACAATCCGTTCCCGCAGGAACGTGTTCCCGCGGCGACCAACCGCGGAACCCTCAGTGCTTGCGCGGGGTGGCGTCACGCACCAGCATCGCGATCGCGACGGCGGCGAGCGCGCACAGGGCGGCGAGGGCGCGCAGGGTGATGCGCCAGGCGTCCGTCAGGTGTCCGGCGAGGCCCTGCTCGTCGACGGCGGGGATGTTGCCGGTGGCGACCCGCCCGGCCAGGTCCGCGGGCCCTAGGGCGGTGGTGAGCAGGGCGACCAGGGCGGCTCCGAAGAGGGCGAGGACGATGGCGTTGGCACCGCCGCGGACGGTGTTGAGCATGCCGGCGGCCAGGCCGGAGCGGTCGGCATCGATCTGGTTCATGGCCTGGGCGTCGATGATGCCGCCGGCCAGGCCGACGCCGAGCCCGAGGGTCAACAATGGTGCAGCCAGAACGGGGATGGTGATGGTGGGGTGCAGCACGGACAGCCAGGCGTTCCCCACCGCCAGCAGCAGCATGGCGATGGTGATGAGTATGGCGGGACTGGCGCCGTGGTTGATCAACTTCGCGGCGAAGGTGGGGATGATGATCATGGGGGCCGTGGGCAGGAGCATGATCAGTCCGACCGTCCCGGCGCTGTGGCCCACCGGCGACTGCAGGTAGCTGGGCAGGAAGGCCAGCGCCCCGCCGTACCCGAAGGCCACTGTGGTGGCGGCCAAGAGCCAGCCCATGAACCGGCGGTGCCGGAACAGGTCGGGCTCGAGGGCCGGGCGCGCAGCCCGCCGTTCGATCGGCACCAGCACCAGCATCCCGACCACCGCGATCCCGAGGGCGCCGAGGACGAGTGGGTCGGTCCAGCCGCGCGCAGGCCCCTGGGCCACTGCCAACATCAGACCGGCCAGGGTTGCAGCGATCACCACGGCACCAGCGAAGTCGATGGATGGTCGAACCTCGGCCCGGGTCTCCCGAATGAGCCAGGTGCCGGCGAACAGGCCGAGTCCGGCGAGCCCGAACACACCGAAGGTGAGTCGCCAGTCCAAGGCCTCGACGATCCAGCCGGAGACGGACGGGCCCAGGGCCAGGCCCACGCCGGCGACGGCGCCCATCGCGGCGAATGCCTTGGTCCGGGCCGGGCCACTGAAGGTGGCGGCCAGGATCGCGCCGCCGGAGGCCATCACCCCGGCCGAACCGATACCGGTGAGGACTCGGGCGGCGAGGAGAGCGCCGATGGTCGGTGCCAATGCGGCGGCGAGGCTGCCCGCGGCATAGGTGAGCGCGCCCAGGCGATAGATGCGGCGTCGCCCGAGGGCATCGGCCAGTGAGCCCGCCAGGAGCATGAGCGCCGAGGCGGTCAGGAAGTAGCCCGTCACGACCCACTGGGCAGCCGCACCCCCGGTGTCCAGGTCGGCGCCGATGTGGGGGATCGCGATGCTCGCCCCCGACATCGACATCGGCAGCGGCAGCAGCCCGAACAGGACGACCAGGAAGGTGCCCCGTCGGGAACGGTCGTCCCCCGGCCCGTGACCAGCAGGACCCGGACTCTCTCGGCGGGTGGAACTGCCCTGCTCGTCCGTGGCCGAGCTCACGGCGCGTCAGCTCGGTCCCGGACACCGGCCAGGGCGCGGCTCCAGGACGTGACCTCGGCCAGCATCTCGGTCAGGTCGTCGGCGTGACGTTCGGCCGGCAGGAAGGCGCCGATGGTGGTCGGGTCGGACAGGTCGAAGCCGGTGTAGTCGACGTCGGTGAAGACGTTGAGCGCCACCTGGGCCCGCACATCGGCGAGCTTGAGTTCGCCGGCGATCTGGCGCAGTTGTTCCACCGCACGTACGCCACCGTGGGTGCCGTAGCTGACAAAGCCCACGGCCTTGTCGTTCCACTCGTGGAAGAGGTAGTCGATGGCGTTCTTCAACGGTCCGGGTACGCCGTGGTTGTACTCGGGCGTGACGAGGACGAAGCCGTCGAAGGAGCCGATGGTTGCCCCCCACCGCTTCGTGTGTTCGTGCGCGACGGATCCCGACATGGCCGGGGCGGGCTCGTCGAGGACGGGCAGGTCGAAGGTCGCCAGGTCGACGAGTTGGATCTCCACCCCCTCGGGCGCGACCTTCCGCGCGGTCTCCAGGGTCCATTCGCCCACTGCCTCGCCCAGCCGGGGGGAGCGGACGCTGCCGACGATGATGGCGATACGGGTCATGATGAGTCTCCTCACATTGCAGTAAAGTACAACGAGTACTGTACATGTTAGGGTCGAGGGCGCAACCGCAAATTGACGAGGAGAGTGATCACGTGGCCGAAGGTGCGCCGGTGCAGGGGAGGCCGGCCGGGCGACTCCGGGCCGACAAGCACGACGCGATCATGGCCGGTGGGCGCGAGGCGTTCGCCCGGGACGGGTACGAGCGAGCGAGCATCGACACGATCGCCGCCGCGTCGAATGTGTCCACCCGGACGATCTACAAGCACTTCGCCGACAAGGCTGCCCTGTTCGCCGCGGTGATCGCCGATTCGGCGGCCGAGATCGCCGCGGCGGAGACCGCACTGATCGAGCGACGACTGGTTGGGATCACGCACGCCGACGAGATCGAGGCGGCACTGGCGCGGTTCGCCACCGAGTGGCTGGCCGGTACGGCACGGACCGCCGCCCATCGTGCAGTGATCAGCAGGGTCCACGCAGAGTCGACGCACCTCGGGTCCGAGGTCGTCACCACCTGGTGGCTGGCCGGCCCGGGCCGCGTCATCGCCGAACTGGCCGCTGTGCTGGCCGGTTGGGCCGAGGCCGGGCTGCTGGAGATCGCGCATCCGGAGCGTGCCGCCCTGCACTTCTCCGCGCTCGTCTCCGTCAGGCCGGGTGCGCCCGGATCTCGATTCACACGAAAGGAACGACAGGTGTGGATCGCCGACGGTGTGCGCGTGTTCGTCCGCGCTCACCGCCCCTGAGCGGCTGAGCGGTCAGTCGACGAGGCCGAGGCCCTGGCCGAGGAAGAACATCGCCATGATCAACAATACTGTGATCGTGATGGGGGTCATGTTGTGTTCCAGCCAGACCCGTGCGGATTCGAGGGGGGCGGAGAAGTTCTTGCCGCCGATCACCGCACCCGCCAGGGGAACCAGGATGCCCGCAGCGGAGACGAGCGCAAACACGACCAGTGCGCCGACCGCCCCGACGCCCAGCAGGCCGGCCGCACCGAGGAGCGCTCCGGCGCTGAGGGCGAGCGGGATGTTCTTGATCACGATGACCCCCTGCGCGAGGCCCATCCCCAGTGCGCCGATGGTGCTGATCCGGTCGAGGCGTTCCAACAGCTTGCTCCTCGGCGGGACCTCGCCCTTGGGTGGGCGCTTGCGCCATGACAGGGCCGTCAGCACCAGGAAGAGAATTCCGAAACCGAGTTGGACGAGGTCCAGCCCGTCCGAGGTGTACTCCTCCGAGACCTGCTCGGCCACCTCGACCACGAGGAAGGCGATGGTGGCGATGACCAGGATCGCGACGAACCAGCCGAGGGCGAACAACGCGGCCTTGGTGCGACCCCGGGGACTGAGCAGGAGGATGACCCCGGTGATCACCGCCGCCGGACTGAGGGCCAGGCCCGTCGCCAGCGGTAGGGCGGTGCCGAGCGCTGTCCACATCGGTGACTCCTACCGGTTGACGGTCGTGTTCGGTGCGGCCAGCACCAGGTCGGTGACCACGGGATAGTGGTCGGAGGCGCGGGAGAACACCACCCGGGAGCGCACCGCCCGCAGTGTCGGGTTCGTCCAGATGAAGTCGATTCGACGACCGGCACAGGTGAGGCCGGGGCCGAGGCCGGCCCGCCACGCATCGGTCAGGAGGTCGCGCAGCGGGGAGAGTTCCGGAGCGCGGTGCCGGGCATTGAAGTCCCCGGCCACGACAACCGGGTGGTCCAGGCCGGCCAGCCGCTCGGCGAGTTCGCGGGCCTCCTCCTCCCGGCTCGCCGCCGCGGACACCGACAGGTGGGTGTTGATCACCCGGACCGGGGTGCCGTTCCAGTCGACGGTGGCCTCGACCAGGCCACGCGGCTCACCCGAGATGAACCCGTACGGGTGGTGGAGTGGCTCGCGCATCGGGAGTCGGGAGAGCAGGGCGAGGCCGTACTCGCGCTCGGGGCCGTCGTCGGAGAGGGCGGAGAGGCGGACGTTCGCTCCGTAGTGCACTTCCATGCCCAGGCGGTTCGCGTACCAGGTGGGCTGATCCACGTACCGGCTGCGCTCGCCGTAGTGCCGGTCGACCTCCTGCAGGGCGACCACATCCGGGTCACAGCGCTCGATGGTCCGGGCAATCGCTTCCAGGTTCAACCGGCGACGCCGATCCGAGCCCGCATGGGTGTTGTACGACATGACCCGGAGCCGCGCACCGGACGGGGCGGTGGAGTTGCGGAACCAGGTGCTCGGTGGCCAACACATCGTCATCATCCTAGTGGGGTCTGCGCCCCAGGAGGTGCCTCGGATGGAGCGATCCAGCGTCGAGTCGCGTCGCAGCCCGCGCGGCGCGGGCCGTGATTGACTCAGGGTGACATCGAGGAGGCGCGGGAGCGTGGCGGTCGGACTGATTTCAGCGGGTGTACTGGCTCTGGTGGCCGCCGTCCTGCTCTTCGGGCTGGTGGGTCTTCGGCGGGACGGTTTGTTGCCCCGGGCGCGGCTGACGCTGCCGCTGGTGTCGTGCTTCCTGCTCCTGATCGTGGCTGTTGCCTCGGACTGGCCCGGTTCACGGACAAGCACCTTCTGGTCCGACCACGTGGTACTGGCCGTGCTCGCCGCCGTGGTGCCGCTGCTGGGCATCGCCTACTTCGGGTACGAGTCCCACGTGGCCCGGACCGAGGACGAGCTGGACCAGAACGTGGCCGCGCTCGGCCGCAGCGCGGTACTGGACCACCTGATCACCCTCGATGCTGCCCTGTCCGAACCCGGGCGAGCAGACCTAATGCAAGCGAGCGAGGACCTGCTGGCAGTCATCCACGCCTGGGCGCCGCTCCTCAGTCGGTCCCGCGAGGGTCGCAACGACCTGATCCGGGTGGGCGGCCTGCAGCAGCGGTTGGGACACACGGAGCTCCCCGACGATCTCCGGCAGGAGTGCCGCCGGTTGGCCTGGGATCTGGCTGGGAAGTGCAATGCCCGGGAGCGGGACGGTCTGGCCCGACCCTGAACCGGCGGCTTCTCCCGCCGGTCATCAGGGCAGCGCCCGGTCAATCCCGCAGTCTGTAGAGGTCGCGCCACTGCCGGGCGTCGAGGTTGCGGGGGAGGGGGTGAGGTCGGAGGTTCTCGCTGCGCGCCCACCGTCGTACCGCCTTGCGACCGATGCCGGAACGGGTGAGGATCTCCGTGAGGTCGCGACCACGCCCCTCGAAGACCGAGCGAACCCAGGTCCGGTACCGACGTTGTTGATCATGGTGAAGCAGCGGGTTCACACGTCGATCGATCACCAGCAGTCCGGCATCGACCGATGGTCGGGGGCGGAAGGCAGCCGCCTCGATCCTGCGGTCCAGGGTGAAGCTGAACCAGGGCCACCACTGCGCGGTGAGCAGGGTGGTGCCGCCGACCGCAGCCCGTTTGCGGGCCACCTCCCACTGCGTGATCAACACCGCCCGCCGCCAGTACGGGAGCGCGAGCAGGCGACGCAGGACCGGGGTGGTCAGGTGGAAGGGGAGGCTGGAGACCACGTCGTGGGGATGCTGCGGTGGTGCGTGCTGCAGGATGTCGCCTCGGGTGACGGTCACCTCACGTCCGACCCGACGCCGGAGGGTGGCCACCGAGCGCGGGTCGAGCTCGACCGCCTCGAGTGGGCGCGCCAGCTGGGCCAGGTGGGTGGTCAGTGCGCCGGTGCCTGCGGCCCACTCGATCAGCGGGGTGGTGTCACCGGAGACCAGTCGGGTGATGCGCCGGATCGTGCGGGTGTCGTGGAGGTGGTTCTGCCCGAGCTCGTGGGGCCCGGGGTGGTGGGTACGTGCCATGTCTGCGGCTCCTGCCGGAAGGGGGAGGGGAGCCGGGCAGCGCGCAATCGCCGGCCCGGCGAGGGCAGACGGCGCAGATACGCGAGTGAAGAGGAAGTGGTGTCGTTCGTCCCTGCGCCGTCAGCGGGTGCGGCGGGGACGGATCACGAACATTGCTGCAGACATGGAGGAGACGCTAGGTGGCCGACGTGCCGAGGTCCACCGGTTTTCCGCCGGTGGACCTCTGGGACAGCGTGATCAGTCGTGGGTGATCAGTCGTGGGTGATCAGTGTGGGGGTGATCAGTACTGGGTGAACGTGGCCGTCGCAGGGTCGGCACCCGTACGTCCGTCCGACTCGAGGGCGGAGATGGCGGCCATGTCCTCGTCGGTCAGGTCGAAGGAGAACACATCGAGGTTCGCCGCGATCCGTGCCGGGGTCACCGACTTCGGAATCACGATCGAGCCCTGCTGGACGTGCCAGCGCAGCACCACCTGGCCGGCGGTCACGCCGAGGCGTTCGGCGGCCGAGGTCACGGCGGGGTCGGTCAGGTCCCGGCCTTGGCCGAGCGGGGAGTACGCCTCGACTGCGATGCCGGCGTCCCGGCTGGCCTGCTGGGCGTCGATCTGCTGGAGGGTGGGGTGCACCTCGATCTGGTTCAGTACCGGCACCACCCCGGTCTCGGCCAACAGCTCCTGCAGGTGCTCGGGAAGGAAGTTCGACACCCCGATCGAGCGGACGGCACCGTCGGCCAGCAACTTCTCGAAGGCCCGCCAGGTCTCCACGTACTGGCCCTTGCTCGGCACCGGCCAGTGGATCAGGTAGAGGTCGACCACGTCGAGCCCGAGCGCGTTCCGACTGTCCTCGAACGCCTGCAGCGCGCTGTCGTGGCCCTGGTCGCCGTTGCGCAACTTGGTCGTCACGAAGATCTCGTCACGGGGGAGCCCGGTGGCTTTGACCGCGGCCCCGACGCCCGCCTCGTTGTAGTAGGCAGCCGCCGTGTCCAGGTGGCGATACCCCACCTCGAGCGCGCGCTCCACCGCCTGCTGGGTCTCCTCCGGCGGGATCTGGAACGTACCGAATCCGACCTGGGGGATGGTGACACCGTTGTTGAGCTCGATCGTGGAATCTGTCATGACGATCAAACCTATCGGGCGAGCCAGGTATTCCGAGCGCGGAGCATCGGCGCGTTCCGTGGGCAGCCTCGACCCACGACTACACGCCAGGTCCCGCCGGGAGGGCAGACCCGTGGCATTCTGGAGGGACACCGCAGCGGAGGAGGCCGTCATGGATCGAGAGCCGCATCTGAAGGTCGAGGTGGCGCCGCTGCAGCACGCCGGGTCGCTGACCGGCTTCCTGCTGGTGGGCCGGTGGCCGACCGACACCGTGGAGTGGACCCAGTTCCTGCTGCTGGCCGTACGCATGGCTGCCGTGCCCGGAATGCTCCCGAAGGGGAGTACCGTGTTCCGGGTCGCGGAGGAGATCCCGGAGGACTCGCCCGAGCACTCGGTCGGGGTGGTGATCGCGGAGGGCCAGTTGCTCGGTGATGACCGGTTGACGCCGGGCCGGTTCGCCGCGCCGCAACCGCCGGGACTCGCCATCCTGCACCCGCCCGGCAATACCCCCTCCTCGGTCCGCGAGTACGAGACCGCGTCCGGGTGCCTGCTGTTGCCGGGGCTGCCGCACTTGGGCCTGGAACACCGGGCGGCGTGGATCGAGGCGGACGCGGACGGCACCATCACCAGACTCGCCAGCAAGGACGGCATTGACCCGGGCACGGATGCCGACACGGCCGCACTGTCCGTGCTGCTGGCTGCCTGACCCGAACCAGCCCGGCCAGAATGGGTGGCGGAGCGATTCCGCCCGATCCCAGCGCAGGGCCGCCGATTTCATCACGGTCGCGGCCGAGTCGGACCGGGGCGGGGCGCCGGTGGTCCGGGTGGCCCCTGAGGTCGCAGCGGCGTCCGGCGAGGTGGTCGCTTCGCCTCCGAACGGCGTACGGCCGTGATGATCAACAGGAGCAGGGCGACGAGGCAGCCACCGAACCCGATCACCCCGGCGAGGATGCCGCGGGCGACGTTGCCGGCCACGTTGGGTTGGTCACCGACGGCCATCGGTGTGGCTACCGCGAGACCGGAGCAGGTGACCACGTACTCGCCCGGGGCGAGACCCTCCGGTGTCACGCCGACCCGGCTCCACTGGTTGATCTGCATCGAGCCGGACTTCCGCGCGTACTCCCACTCGTCGCCCTGGGTGACGACGCAGAAGTAGTTGTCGGCCGGGTCGGCGCCCGGCTCGAGTTCCGCGAACAGGGCCTTGCGCCCTTCGCTGACGGTGATCGAGTCGCCCTGCCGCATCGGAGTCAGCCCGTAGTCACTGGCTGCCTTGACGATCCACGCGACCAGACCGGCCGCGACCGCGATCGATGCGACGGCGACCACCACGGCGACCACGTAGCCACGTCGGCTCGGTGGTCGACGGGTGCCGCGACCGGGCCCGGTGTCGTTCATGGCAGCAAAGTACCGTGGTCGGGAGCGAGCGAGGTGGAGCGCACATGAGTGAGAACTGGATCGACCGACAGATTCGCGAGGCCCGGGAGCGTGGTGCCTTCGACAACCTGCCCGGCGAGGGGAAGCCGCTCACGGGGCGGGCTGATCGGCCCGACCCGAACTGGTGGATCAAGCAGAAGATGGCCGACGAGGGCATCGAGGAGTTGGTGCAGTCGGCGGTCTCCCTGCGTGACGAGGTGAAACACCTGCAGCGCAACGTGGCCTACGAGACCAACGAGTCCGACGTCCGTGAGATCGCCACCGACCTCAACCGGCGGATCCGCCAGGCCCGCGCACGGCGGGTGGACGGGCCGCCGGAGGTGCAGCCCCGGACTGTCGACGTCGAGCTGGTGGTGGAGAACTGGCGGGCGCGTCGCCGCTGACGCCTACTTCTTGCCGGCCCCGCACTCCATCCGAGCAGTGTCGACCCGTGGTCAGTAATGGGCCCTGGGCGCGGTCAGTCGGTGACCGGCATTCCGGCGGCCCGCCAAGCGGGGAGGCCGCCAGCCAGCGCACTGGCAGCAAGCCCGCGTCCGTGCAGGACAGCAGTCGCCAGGGCGGCGCGTTCGTCGTCGTCGGCCAGGACGATCACGGCCGTTCGGTTGTCCGGGGGTCGGAGTTGATCAAGGTCGCCGGTCGTCGTGCCGAGATGGGAAGGTACGACCCCACTGGTCCGTTCGGCGGCGGGGCGGATGTCGACCAGGGTGGCGTCGCCCGTCAACAGGGCCTGGAAGGCTGCGCGGGGAGTGATCCATCCGGGTCGTGCAGTGAAGTGTCGGGTGGCGGTGAACAGGTCGGACCCGTCGTGCAGGTGGACGGGAGTGCTGACGAGCAGGGACATCGGGAGGCTCTCGGATCTGGCGCGGGCGTACCCGCGGGGTTTCGGCTGAGGGGATCAGGCGAAACGACAACAGCAACCGAGAGCGCAACCGCGCTCCATCAGGTGCCGTGCAGAGAACATGAATCCATGATGCACGAGGGCGACTACGCGCCCCGGTGGTCTCACATCCCGGATCGAGCCCGTCCAACCCCGGCGACAGGTGCACGGAAGCATGCCAAGTGGCCGCCGGACCCGATCGGGTCAGGATCGGCTGGCGCTGATGAGCTGCTGGTACCAGTGGTAGGAGTCCTTCGGCGTACGGGCCAAGGTGTCGAAGTCCACGTGCACCAGACCGAAGCGAGGCCGATAGCCGGCGGCCCACTCGAAGTTGTCCAGCAACGACCAGTGGAAGTAGCCGCGGATGTCGACGCCGGCGTCGATCGCCTCGGCGAGCGCGGCCAAGTGGCTGGCGGTGTAGGAGATCCGCCGGTCGTCGACCACCCTCCCCGCCGAGTCCGGGCCGTCGTTGATCGCGCAACCGTTCTCGGTGATCATGATCGGCGGCAGGGCGTCGCCGTACCGCTGCTTGAAGTCGATCAGCAGGTCACGGAAGGCGTCCGGGATGACCGGCCAGTCGAAGTCGGTCCGCTCCGGGCTCTCGATCTCGACGAATCGGAAGGGGACGTCCTGGTCGACCTGGCGGCCGTCGACCTCACCCACGCCGCCACCGTCCGGCGCGGCCACACCGGACGGGTTGTAGTAGTTGATGCCGTAGAAGTCGATCGGTGCGGAGATCACCTGCAGGTCCGCGTCGACCGATTCCGGCAGCAGCGGCAGGATCGCCTCCGGATAGCGGCCGAGGAGAACCGAGTCGGCGAAGAATCGGTTGGACAACTGGTCGTAGAAGTCGGCCGCCTTCCGGTCCTCGTCGGTCTCGCCCATCACCCAGACCGGCGGATGGTTGTTCGTGATGCCGACCTCGGTGGCCCCGGACTCCCGCAGCGCGCCGACCGCCTTGCCGTGGCCGAGCAGCAGGTGGTGGGCGGCCAGTAGCGCTCCCAGCCCGTGGGTCTGGCCGGGAGCGTGGGTGCCGGCCCCGTACCCGAGGGTCGACAGCACCAGGGCCTCGTTGGTCGTGATCCAGCGCGGGACTCGGTCCGCGAAGTGGCTGCCCACCACATGGGCGTATTCGGCGAAGCGGTCGGTGGTGTCCCGGTTCATCCAGCCGCCCTGTTCCTCCAGGGCGAGAGGGGTGTCCCAATGGAAGAGGGTCGGCGTCGGTGTGATGCCCGCGGCCAACAGTTCGTCCACCAGCCGGTCGTAGAAGTCCAGCCCGGCGTGGTTCACGGCTCCCCGGCCGGTCGGCAGGATGCGACTCCAGGCGAAGGAGAAGCGGTACGCGTCCACGCCCAGGTCGGCCATCAGGGCGATGTCCTCGGCGCTGCGGTGGTAGTGGTCGCAGGCCACCGCACCGGACTCGCCGCGGTCGACGCGGCCGGGCTCGGCGCAGAACGCGTCCCAGCTGCTCGGCCCGCGACCGTCCTCGGTGACTGCCCCCTCGATCTGGTAGGCAGCCGTCGCCACCCCCCACTGGAACCCGGCCGGCCACCGGAACCCGTCCGGGACGGCGACCCGAACGGTCGGGGTCGCCTGCCCGGATGCGGTCACAGGCGGTCCAGGGCAGCCGAGATCGGGGTGTCGCCGTTGTTGAACTGAAGGAAGGTGCCGATCGTGTTCGGCCGCTCCAGCACGGCGGCGGCCACCCCGGCCACGTCGGCGCGGGTCACCTCGCCGGACTCGGTGGCCTCGGGGGCGAGTTCGATGGTGCCCGTCGGCTCGTCCAGGGTGAGCAGGCTGGGGCCGAGGATGGTCCAGTCGAGGTCGGTGTCGCGCAGGTACGCGTCCGCCTCGGCCTTCGCCTGGGCGTACGCGAAGAAGGGTTCCGACTCGGGAACGCCGTGCTCGAGCGAGGCCCCGTAGTAGGACACCAGCACGAAGCGGCGCACCCCCGCCGCGGTGGCGGCATCCATGGTGCGGATGGCGGCGTCCCGGTCCACTGCGTAGGTGCGTTCCGGGCTGCCACCCCCGGCACCGGCGGACCAGACGACGGCGTCGTGACCGGCCACGACCTCGACGATTGCGGCGGTGTCCAGGTTCTCCACGTCGGCCACCACTGCGGTCGCGCCGGCCTCGGTCACGTCCGCTCGGTGATCCGGATTGCGGATCACCGAACTCACCTGGTGCCCTGCGTCGGCGAGCAGTCGCGCCAGCCGCAGGGCGACTTTCCCATGTCCTCCGATGATGCAGATGGCTCTCATGGCTGCGATCCTACGACGTCGTCGAAAATCCGGTCGGTGAGCCGGTTCGAGTCCTGGCGTCGGCGTACCGCCCAGAGGTTGGCGCGGAACGGGGTGGGCCCAACCCGAACCACAGTGACTCCATCGGCCGTCCCGTCCGGTGGAAGTTCCCAGGGAATCGCCGGAAAGACGCCCCGCCCGGCGCTGACGTCGGCGATGATCCCGGGAAGGGAGGGCTCCCGGAGTTCTCGCTGGCCGGCACCCACGCGTTCGATCGCGGCCCGGCGCTGGTCGTGCAGCCAGGGGTTGAGGTCTCGCGGGTACATCAGCACAGTGGCCCCGGCCAGGTCCAGACCGGCCGAGGCGCGATCTACGTCTCCGGCCGGATGATCACTCGGTACCAGGAAGTCGCACGGGGCGTCGGTGACCAACTGGAAGTCGAGGTCGGACAGGTCCGCTGGTGGGTGCAGATCGACGAGCGAGAAGTTGACGAAGGTCAGGTCCAGGGAGCTGGAGCGCAGCAGCGCGATCAGTTCCGAGCTCCAGGAGTTGTGGATTGCCACATCCACACGGGGGTGCTGCTCGGCCAGGCGCGCGAGGACGGCTTGCCGCTCGGAGCACTGGGCGCCGTGGAAGGGGGACCCGATGCGCAACCGGCCCGACAGTTCGCGCGCGAGGGAGTGCGCCGTCCCTTCGAACAGGGTCGACTGGCCGACGATGTCTCGTGCCCCGGGCAGCAGCACCAGGCCCTCGTCGGTGAGCGTGGTCTGGTGCGTGGTCCGATGGAACAACTGGACTCCCAGGGTTCGCTCCAGCCGACTGATCTGTTGGCTGACTGCTGACTGGGTGACGAGTTCGGCCTCAGCCACGCGACTGAAGTTGCCGGACTCGGCCAAGCGCACGAAGTAGACCAGTTGGCGCAGTTCGACGATGATGCACCACCTTCCGACGGACGCACCGGCACCGCCGACGATCGGGAGTCACGGACTGGGACGTCCATGATCCTAGGCCCGGCCGCGCGCCCCGACCAGTAGCCCTGCTAATGAGCCCTGCCCGAAGTGGCCCTCGCCGTCCGATCCCGGCTCTGCTTGGCTTTCCAGACACGGTCGGCTGTGTCCGAGACGGAGCCATCGGGAAGAAAATGAGGAGGGACTGATGGCGGAGCAGGACAACGGGTCGCGGCAGACGTCGACCAAGGAACTGCGTCGGGTGATCGCGGGGATCCTGATCGGCTCGGTGATCGAGTGGTACGAGTACCTGATCTACGGGACGATGGCCGCGTTGGTCTTCAACAAGTTGTTCTTCCCCTCGTTCGACCCGGCGGTGGGCACGATCCTGTCGTTCGCGACCTTCGCCGTCGGATTCGCCTCCCGCCCCCTCGGGGCCGTCGTGTACGGGCATCTCGGGGACAAGATCGGTCGGAAGTCAGCGCTGGTCTCGTGCCTCCTGCTGATGGGGACCGCCACCACCTGTATCGGACTCCTGCCCACCCACGCCCAGATCGGCATCTGGGCACCCGTCCTGCTCATCACGCTGCGCTTCGTCCAAGGCATCGCCCTGGGGGGCGAGTGGGGCGGGGCCACCCTGCTGGCGATGGAGTACGCACCGAAGCGCCGGCAGGGGTTGTTCACCAGCCTTCCGCAGATCGGAGTGCCGGTGGGTCTGCTGCTCTCCAGTGGCGTGATCGCCCTGACCCAGGGATCGTTGACGAACGAACAGTTCGCGGCCTGGGGATGGCGCGTTCCGTTCCTGGTCAGCAGTGTGCTCGTCGTGGTGGGACTGTTGATTCGGCTGAAGATCAACGAGACGCCGGACTTCCGTGCCGTGGCCGCGTCCGAGGAACGGGTCCGTTATCCCGTTCTCGAGGTCATTCGGACGCACCCGAAATCGCTGTTGACCTCCATGGGGGCCCGGGTGGCGAACAACGCCCAGTTCTTCCTGGTGACGGTGTTCTTCGTGTCGTACGGCACTGCCGAGCTCGGTCTCGACAACTCGGTGGTGTTGGTCGGCACCTTGGTGGCGTCGGTGATCGGCATGGCCGGCATCCCGTTCTACGGGTCCCTGTCCGATCGGATCGGACGGCGTCCAGTGCTGCTGGCCGGCTGCGTCGCGATGGCCGTCATGGCCTTCCCGCTGTTCAGCCTGCTGGGCAGTGGCAGCGCAGTGCTGATCGTGCTCGCTGTGGTGATCGGTCTCAACCTGGGTCACGATTCGCAGTACGCCACCCAGGCAGCCTTCATCTGCGAACAGTTCCCGGCCAACGTCCGCTACAGCGGAATCTCCCTCGCCTACCAGATCCCGAGCATCTTCATCGGTGGGCTGGCGCCCATCGTGGCCTCGTCCCTGGTGTATCTCGCGGACGGCCGGTCGTGGGGCGTTTCGCTCTACATCATCGCGCTGTGTGCGATCACCTTCGTGGCCGTTTTCCTCGGCCCGGAGACGGCCCCCGGACGGACCCGTCCCGCAATGACACGACGCAGCAGAGTGAGGTCACAGTGAACGAGGAGAGTCGTGCGATCCACGAACGAAGTGGCTGGGGCAGGAGGTTGGCCTGGGGGGCGCGTCCGGCCATCGTGGTGGTCGACCTGATGACCGCGTTCACTGACGACACCTACGCCCTGGGCAGTGATCTGGCCGCGCAGGTGGAGGCCACCCGCGCCCTCGTCGACGCGACCCGTCACGCACGCCCCGAGGTCCCGGTCGTGTGGACCACCATCGGCTACGACTCGAACCTCTCCGATGCGGGACTCTGGGCGGACAAGTGTTCGGGTCTCAGTGACCTCGTCCGCGGGTCCCGCGCGGTCTCGTTGGACAGCCGCTTGCAGGTCGATCCCGCAGACACGATCATCGAGAAGCAGGGGGCCTCGGCCTTCTTCGGCACCAACCTCGTCTCTGTCCTCGTCCGCCAGGGCGTGGACACCATCGTCTTGTGCGGCGCGAGCACGAGTGGCTGCATCCGGGCCACCGCTGTGGATGCCATGCAGTACGGGTTCGTCTGTGTGATTCCCGAGGAGTGCGTCGGGGACCGGTCCCGGGTGCAGCATGAATCGAACCTGTTCGAGATCGACGCCAAATACGGCGATGTGTGCTCCGCGGCGGTGGCCGCTGACTTCCTGCGCGGCGTCGACGACGACGCGGACCAAGTGGGATGATCCGACTCGCCCAACTCCGGAACGGCTAATCACAGTTCCACAACGCCCGTCTCGTCTGCCGCCCCGGAGGGAGGAAGACGCGCCGCCGATCGCTAGACTTGGCCCGGTTCCCCCGCCCCCGACCAGAAGACGGACTGTCCATGCTTGCCTTTCTGATCATCGGTGGGATCGGCATTGCCCTGCTCCTGGTCTCGCTGATCCTCGGTGACCTCCTCGATGGTGCCTTCGAGGGTCTGGGCGGGGACATGTTCTCGGGTGCCGCCTTGGCCGGTTTCCTCGGCGCCTTCGGATTCGCCGGGGCTCTGACCATGACCCAGAGCGAAAGCGTCATCTTGGCCACCGTCGTCGGCGTCGCGGCCGGACTGCTCATCGGTGGTGGGGTCGGCTACCTCACGCTCAAGCTCAAGGAGGGTGGCGACGAGTCCAATGTCGAGACCGGATCCCTGGTGGGCCGCGGCGCGACGGTCATCAACGCGGTCCCCGACGGCGGCTACGGCCAGGTGAGCATCGTGGCCTCCGGGCACATCACCAAGCTGAACGCACGCTCCAGCGAGCCGGTCGCCACCGGAACCCCGGTGGTCATCACAGCCGTCCTCTCCGCGACGTCGGTGATGGTGAAGCCGACCGATTGACCATCGACCACGTACCCTCGCGGCAACCACCGCGGCACAACACCAACGACCTGCCCCGAACGGGCAGTTAGGAAAATCATGGAATTGTTCTCGCCGACACTGTTGGCCGTCCTGGGGCTCATCGTCCTGGTCGTGCTCCTCGGTGCCCTGATCGCCTCCCGCTACAAGGTGGCCGGTCCGGATGAAGCGTTCATCGTGACCGGTCGGAAGGGCAAGGCAGTCAAGAATCCGGAGACCGGCCAGATCTCCACCGACCTGTCCGGCCAGAAGGTCGTGATGGGCGGCGGCATCTTCGTCGTCCCGTTCGTGCAGAAGCGGCACAGCCTCGACCTGTCCAGCCGCCGCATCATGATCCAGATCCGCGGTGCCGTCTCCGGCCAAGGCGTCAAGCTCAACCTCGACGGGGTCGCGATCGTCAAGGTGGGCGGCAACGTCGACTCCATCCGGGCTGCGGCCCAGCGGTTCCTGAGTCAGCAGGACGAGGTCGAGACCTTCACCCAGGAGACCCTCGCCGGGTCGCTGCGTTCCATCGTTGGCTCCCTGTCGGTGGAGCAGATAATCCGGGACCGGGCCGCGTTCGCCCAGCGGGTGGCCGACGAGTCGGAGAGTTCGCTGACCGGCCAGGGCTTGGTGCTGGACACCTTCCAGATCCAGGACATCACTGACGACGGCTCGTACCTGTCCGACCTCGGACGTCCCGAGTCGGCCAAGGTCGGCCGGATCGCTGCGGTGGCCGAGGCCGAGGCCCGGCAGGCCGCCGAGCAGGCACGGATCAAGGCCGAGGAGGAGATCGCGATCTCCCAGCGGACCTTGGCGCTGAAGCAGTCCGAGATCAAGTCCGAGACCGATGCCGCCCAGGCCCAAGCCGCGGCTTCCGGTCCGTTGGCCCAGGCCGATCGCGACCAGGCGATCCTGGCCGAGCAGGAGAAGGTGGCCGTCCGCCAGGCCGCCCTGAAGGACCGCCAGCTCGACACCGAGGTGCGCAAGCCGGCCGACGCCGAGCGCTACCGGGTGGAGACCGAGGCCGAGGGCAGCCGGAACTCCGAGATCTTCGAGGCCGATGCCCGCAAGGCCGCCGCCATTGCCGCGGCCGAGGGTGCGGCCGAGACAGCGCGCCTGACCGGTGAGGGCGAGCGGTCCCGCCGGTCCGCCCTGGCCGAGGCCGAGGCGATCGAGGGTGCGAAGCGTGGTGAGGCCGAGAAGGCTCGCCGTGTCGCCGAGGCGGACGCTGTTCGCGCTGAGGGTGAGGCCGAGGCCGCCGCGATCCTGGCCAAGGGCCAGGCCGAGGCCGAGGCGATGGACAAGCGGGCCGAGGCGTTCAGCCACTACAACGACGCCGCCGTGTTGCAGATGCTGGTCGACGTGCTGCCGCAGGTCGCCAAGGAGGTGGCCGCACCGATGAGTGCCATCGACAAGCTCACCGTGGTGTCCACCGACGGCGCGAGTGCCCTGCCGAAGCAGGTGACCAACAACCTGGTGCAGACGATGGAGCTGTTGAAGAACACCACCGGTGTCGACCTGGAGGGCCTGGTGCACAAGTACACCGAGCGGGACGATTCCAGCGTCGATTCCAACGTCGCTCCGCCGGCGGGGGACGAGGTCATTCCCGGTCGTACCGAGGAGGCCTGACGGCCGGCCGGCCCGGATTGTAGGGCCGGCCACCCGACACGATGCAACCCGAAACCGGCGTTGTCCTATTCAGGACAGCGCCGGTTTCGGACATTGAAAGCCAGTGACAGTGACACAGCCGACTCATAGGTTGCCAATTGGACCCTCAGCGGCAGCCCTTGTTATCGGCCGATCGGTCGGAGGTGCCGCTGATCACGAAAGGATTGCAATGCCCTCAGCATCACGGATGCGCCGGGCCGGCAAGCTGATCGGGGTTGCAGGTGCCGTGGGTGCATTGTGTGCCTCGGTGCTTGCTGCCACCCCGGCGGACGCCGCCCCCTCCCACTCCGAGCCCATCGTCCAGGACCTGGTCAGCAAGGAACTCCGCGATCAGGAGGTGTCCTGGCACGAGTGCAACTTCGATGATCAGCCAGAACCGACCCGGTCGACCCTGCTGGCAGTGCCGGGGCTCGCCTGCGCGACCCTGACCGTGCCCCGGAACTGGTACCGCGCCCAGGACGGCAACACCATCGAGGTCGAGATCTCGAAGGCGCCGGCCACCGACCCGGACAAGCGCCGCGGCGTGATGCTGATCAACCCGGGCGGTCCCGGTGGCTCCGGTCTGCCGTGGGGCCCGGCCATGCAGCTGCGCTCACCGGACATCGGTGAGGCCTACGACACGATCGGTTTCGACCCGCGTGGCGTGGGGCAGAGCACTCCGTTGATCTGCACCTACGACCAGGAGGCCGAGACGCAAGCCGACGCGGCCAAGCAGTACGCCGAGGGCTGTCTCGACAACCCGCTGACGCCGTTCATCACCACCCGTCAGACGACGCTGGACATGGACTTCATCCGGTACCTACTGGACGAGAAGAAGATGAACTACATCGGCTACTCGTACGGCACTTGGCTGGGTGGCAACTACGCGGCCACGTTCCCGTCCAAGACGGACCGCTTCATCCTCGACTCCGCGACGGACATGAGCCAGGGCACCCTGGAGTCCACCTGGGACCTGCAGCCCGCGACCCGGGATCGCCAGTTCCAGGACATGATGCTGCCCTACATGGCCCGCCACGATGACGTGTACGGGATGGGTGACGACCCGATGGAGATCCGCCGGGCCTTCGAGGGAAGTGGTGGGTTCGACAACTACTTCAACATCATCTTCGGCATCAACACCGTGATCCAGGCGATGTACACCACCGCCGCCTATGAGGACGCGGCCGCGATCATCGCCGTGCTGAGCTCCTTCGACGACAACGACCGCGAGGACTTCCGGTTGCCGTACGGCGACGAGGCCCAAGCCGCGCTGCCGGGTGCGGTGGACCAGATGAAGGAGACCTTGAACTCCCTCGACGTCTCCGCCGAGGTCAAGCAGCGGGTGTCCGACCAGCTCGACCAGGGTGAGGTCCGCTACGGCAAGACCGCCGAGGGCCACAACCAGACGATGTCGCAGACCACCGCGCTCGCCCAGGACTACGGCGCCTTCGAGGCGATCCGCTGCCAGGACGGCCAGTGGACCCAGGACCTGGATGTCTGGGAGGAGAAGCTGAACTACGGCTTCGAGCACGCCCCGCTGACGGGCATGCTGAACTCGATCCCGCCGTGCGCCTTCTGGCCGGCCCAGGAGCGGGACGGTTTCCCGTCCGACATCAAGGACAACAAGCTTCCGGGCGTGCTGTTCGTGCAGTCCGAGTTCGACGCCGCCACCGCGTACGAGGGTGCGGAGAACTCGATCAAGAAGTTCAAGAAGTCCAAGGCGATCATCGTCGACAACGAGGGCACGCACGGGTTGTTCCCGTACGGCACCGAGTGCGTCGACAAGCCGGCCCTGACGTTCCTCCTCGACGGCAAGCTGCCGAAGAAGAAGTGGAACCCCTGTGTCGGTGTGCCGTTGCCGAACGAGCTCTCCACCTACAACGTGGGTGGCACGATCAACAAGAACGGCAAGCTGGCGGACTACAAGTTGGAGTCCGACGCGGTGAAGGAGGCCAACCAGATCGTGGCCGACTTCCGTGCGGACGCCGGGATCCCCGACGTTCCCGGTGGCGACGAGGGCGTGGTCAGCGCGGCCCTCCCGGTCAAGTGATCACCTTCTGGTGATCACGACCAGCACCAGCTGATCTGAAGCACCCAACGCCTGTGGCCGGCCAGTCCGGTCACAGGCGTTGGTGCGT
>JBQDIN010000006.1:34024-48511 GCA_052094425.1 Propionibacteriaceae bacterium | reverse complement strand
GCAGGTGTTCGGCCCGGACCAGGGCGGCGCCGAGTTGGAACCGCGTGGTGACGCCGAACTCGTCCATCAGGTCGGACACGTAGCGACGTACTGAACGTTCGTTGACGCCGAGCTGGCCGGCGATCGCCGTGTCGGTGGAGCCCGTCATCAGCAGCGAGATCAACGTCTCCCGGCGTGGGTCCTCCTGGGCATTCGCGCTGAGTGCGTGCACCGATGCATTCCACACCGTCTCGAACAGCCACTGGAAGGCCTCGAGGATCATCGGGTGCCGGATCACCGTGGCGGTGAGTTCATGCCCGGGTTCGTAGGACCGCATGGACGGGATCAACCCGATCTCGTTGTCGACGAGCAGGAGCTTCAACGGCACCTGGCCGATCCGGGCCTGCTCACCGTGGGACATGAAGACGGCCAGGTTCGACAACCGTTCGCTGTCGAAGCCCGGGTGGTAGATGGAGCGGACGCTGACGCCACGCATCAGGGCCTGGAACTCGGGGGACTCGTCCTTGAGGTCCTCGATCGAGGCATTCATCTCCACCACGTACGGCGGTCGGTCGAACCCGCAGATCTCGCTCTTCGCGCCCGCGCACATCTCCCGCTGCAGGTGCACGATGCTCTCCCGGCCGACCATCGTCCGGATGTCGTCACTGTGACTGTGGGTGGCAGCCAGCATCTGGCCGTGCAGTACCTCGGCGGCGTGGAAGGCGGCGTTGATCTCCTCCTGGCGCTGGGCCTTGAGGGCCTTGGTGACGTCGATCAGCGGCAGCACCTGCCAGTGACCTGTCTCGGACCGGGTGGCCAGACCGAGCCGGCGCAACTCGCCGAACAGGTCGGCCAGTTCGGCACTCGGACGTTCGGTGCTCGCGGCGGCATCCGCAAGCGTCAGGGGAGGCAGCGGCGCCAGTGCGAGATACAACTCCTCGACCTCCGGCGCGATGCCCAAGGGTTCCAGCATGCCTGCACCTCCGTTCGTTCCTCGTCCGTCCGCTCTGACGGACTGATCGCCGTCGTCGGCGTGGTCCCACCGTATGGCCTGCGGGGACCGTCCCGGGCAGGGACACCGCCGCGGTGCCGGCTCCGGTCGACGGTCGCGGGGTCAGCCCGGGTGGAGCGGTAGTGCGGACAGGTCGCTCACGGTGTCGACGTCACGCAGCCAGTCGTTCGCCAGGGCCACCTCGGCCGGGTCCAGGTCGGCGACCACTCGACGGGCGGATGCGTTCACGAGATCGTCGGCCGGGGTGGTGGCGAAGGCGGCCAGGGTGGCGCCGCGGAGGCCGACGTTGAGCGGTTGCCGGCTGCCGTCGGGTGCCAGGCCCACACAGCACTCCGCTTCGTCGAGGGCGGCGGCGAGCGCCACGGCGGCCGGGGCGCCGTACGGGGCATCGCCGGGCAGGCTGATCACCCGATCAGCGCCGAGTGCGACGGCGGCCCGGACGCCGGCCAGCCAGGCGGCGGCGGGACCGGAGCCGGGGGGATCTTCCCGGGTGCGGGTGACCGGGCGGTCGAAGGACCGGTCCGGACCGACCACGACGACCTGCCAGCCGGCGGGCAGGGAAGCCACCAGGTGGCCGAGCAGGGTGCTGTCGCGCCAGGGGTGGCCGAGTTTGTCGGAACCGAATCGGCGGGCCTGTCCGCCGGCCAGTACCACGGCCGCGACCATCACGGAGCGGCCCTGATTCACAACCCGCGCAGGAAGTCGGGATCGTCGTCGGGGGAGCGGGGCGGTCCGCCGGGGGTCTTGGTGTCCTTGCGGGGCCGACCGAAGACCAGCCAGAGCACTGCCCCCGCCAGCGGCAGACAGATGATGGTCACCGCCCACAGCCAGCGCGGCATTCCCCGGACGGCGTACGGGGAGGACTGTGCAGCCTCCACGACGCAATAGATCATCAGGAGGGCCACCATGACGATCGGCAAGTAACGACCCATGCACCAAGGGTAGTCGCTCGTGGCGCTCTATGCTGAGCGTCATGCCTGAGCCAGCTTCCTCGCCGCCCCGCCCGGCCCGCCCGTCCCTGGCTGAGCTCCGCGCCGTGGCCCAACCACCCACCGTGGTGGGCCGCCGCAACTCCGAACACTGGGCCGGGATCTACCTGCGAAAGATCTCCATCCACCTCACCCGGTTGGTGCTGCCGACCGGTGTCAGTGCGAACGCGGTGACTTGGATCATGATCGTGATCGGCATCTGCGCCGCGGCGGTCCTGGTGCTGCCGGGTTGGTGGCCGGTGCTGTTGTGCGCGGTGGGGATCCAACTGCACATCATGGTCGACTGCTCCGACGGCGAGATCGCACGGTGGCGGGACCAGCAGTCGGTGGCGGGGGTCTACATCGACCGGGTCGGCCACTACGTGGTGGAGGGGTTGTTGCCGATCGCCCTCGGCGTGCACCTGGACGGTGGCCTCACCTCACCGGGTGGATGGACCACCCTGGGCGCCCTGGTGGCGGTCGTGGTGCTGATGAAGAAGGCGTTCGGTGACCTGATCCACGTCGCGCGTACGTACGCCGGCTGGCCCAAGCTGTCCGAGGACTCCGATCGGGCGGCCCCGCGCTCCGGGGTGCTCGCGGCCGTACGGGCGGTGCTGAAGTTCATCCCCTTCTTCCGTGCCTTCGGCGCGATCGAGTACACCCTGATCCTGCTCGTCATCGCCACGGCGGACCTGGTGCTGCGGCTAGTCGGCCTGGAGTCCGGTGCCGGGGACGGGCTGTTGTTCGTGGACGGCCAGCTGGTGCGCGACGGGTTGCTCCGGATCTGGATGCTCGTGTCCATCCCGCTGTCGCTGGCCACCGCCGGCGGTTACCTGCTGGCCATCCTCGCCTCCAGCCGGCTCCGGCACCCCTGACCTCTCGAGACCGCGCAGAATCCACCTCAACTTCGGCTGGGAAGCCCCTGTGGTCGCGTGCGTGCTGACTTGGGGTCGATCGTGCGCGGCTTGTTTGGCCGGGCGTCAGATGATCGGGGGCTGACCCAGTCGGGCCAGCGTCCACACCGTCTTCCAACTCATCGGGTCCCGCAGGCCGGGGTCCTCACGCCACCCCTCGAGCCAGCCGGCCACCCAGCTCTTGGTGCCCTCCCAGTCGGTCCGGTTCCGGGTGAGGGAGATCAGGGTCCAGATCCCCACGTAGCAGGGGACCAGGGGCACCGGTAGGTTGCGGCGGGCGACCCAGACCCGGTTGCGGGCGTTCAGCCGCTGGAAGTAGCCGTGCCGGTTGGCCGGCAAGACCGGGTGGTGGACCAACAACTGGGGGTCGTACCAGGTCGTCCAGCCGCGGTCTCGGACCCGCCAGACCAGGTCGATGCCCTCGTGCCCGTGGCGGAAGTTGTCCGGGAAGCCGCCGGCCTCGTCCCAGGCGGCGCGCCGGTAGAAGCTGATCCCCTCGACACAGGTGAACGCGGGACCCGGCCGCATCGGGTCCCCGACCCGCGCCCGGGGGACCCAGCGCCGCTGGTCGAGTCCCTCCTCGTCGGTGAGCCGGGGCACGAGTACGGCGAGCCGCTCTGCCGCCTCGAACTGGGCTGCCGCCCGCCGTACGGTGTCGGTCTCCGGCAGCCACGCGTCGTCGTCGAGCAGCATGAACACGTCCGCGTCGGTGTGGGTGACGGCGGCGTTGCGGCCACTCGGGCCGCCGATGTTCTCCGGCAGGCCGACCGCGCGGACTCCATCGGGCAGGTCGACCGGCTCCCACCCGTTGCCCAGACAGAGCACGTCGAGGTCGGGGTGGTCCTGGGCGAGTGCACTGCGCAGGCACTTGTCCAACAACTCGGCTCGGTCACCCATGGTGACCACGATGATGCTCACGCGCATCCGAGGATCCTAGCGGCTGGCCGGGAGCCGCTCCCGATCACCGTTGGGTGGGCTCGCCGGCCGCTGGGCCACCGGCCGGATCACAACTGCGGTTCGCCGAGGCTGAGCATCAGCCGGTTCGCCCAATTGAAGAAGGCGCTGGCGTGGATCACGTCCGAGACCTCGATGTCGTCGAGGCCCACCGCCGACAGGGCGGCGACGTGTTCGGGGCCGAAGTCGGGCAGCGATCGGGTGAGCGCGGTGGCCGCATCGATCACTGCTCGCCATCGATCGGACTGTGCCGCCTCCACTCCGTCGTCGAGCAATCGCTGCACCGCCTCGGGATCCTTGCTGTAGTGTCCGGCGAAGCGTGCGTGCACCGAGGCGCAGTAGATGCAGCCGTTGGTCCGTGAGACGGCGGTGGCGGCCAGTTCCCGTTCGGCCCGGGGCAGGCCGATCTCGGTGTTCTTGAACACGTCGAAGTCGACGGCGGTGCGGGCCTGCAGGATGTCGCGATCGCGAACCAGCAGCCGGAAGTACTCGCTCTTCGCCCGGGCCTTGTCGACCAGCGCCTCGCGATCGGCCTGGGTCAGTTCGTTGGTGGGCACGGCCGGTAACCACGGGTCCCAATGCAGGTTCGCGGTGGTGAAGCGGGTCGGGGCGGCAACCGCGTTCGGGGTACGGCCCTGCGGGCTGAGCCGCTCACCGATCCGGTCCTCGTCGGCGTTCAGGTCCGGGCGCTCGGCACCCGCGGGGACCGGCTGGCCGGCCAGCACCCGCAGGCCGTGGACGAGCCGCAGTTGGTACTCGAGGAAGGCGACCAGTTGGCTGCAGGTGACGATCCCGGTCGGGGTCCAGTCCGCGGCCAGCAGCAGTTGGATCCGTACCTCGACTGCGTCACGGGGATGCAGCACCAGGTAGTGGGTGTGCTCGATCATGGCGGCGAGGTGGTCCCCGAGCACGGCCCCGGGCCCGTCGGGGATCCGGTACTCCGGGCCCTCCTCGTTCTCCGCGGACAGTTCGTCCGACGGATAGTCACCGTACGGTCCGGGGTGCCGGGCGGCGGCTCCCTCAGCGGCCAGCACGTCGGCGAGTTCGGCACTCCCGCCGGCCGCCAGGAGGGCCTCTCGGTGCTGGTCGATCGCCGGCTGGTCGGTATGCAGGGCGGCGACGAAAACCGCGAGCGCATGGCGCTCCACCAGGGTCACGTCGTCGGACTCGGCCGCGAAGAGGGCCTCGTACGCGCGCTGGGTCTCGTCCCGGGTCACGGGCTTGGTCGAAAGGACCCGGTCGACCGGGCTGTCGGCCTCGATGCCGACCAACTGGTCGACCACGTCAGCAGTGCTGGGGGTCATGGTGGAGCCTCCTCTCGTTCGTGCAGTCGTCAGTCATCCTGACCGTCGGTCAGGTCACGTTGCAGGCGCAGACGGTCGATCTTGCCACTACTGGTCCGTGGAAGGGAGTCCACCCGGATCAGATCACGCGGCAGGGCAGCCGCGGGCAGGGAACCACGCAGCCGTGCGCTCAGTTCGGTGAGGGTGTGGTCGGTGGCAGCGACCGCCACCACGCGGTGTCCCCACTCGGGATCGGCCACGCCCAGCACCGCGACCTCGCAGCCCAGGGCGACGGTGCAGCGCGCCTCCACCTCGGCCAGGTCCACGTTGACCCCGCCGCTGGTCACCACGTCGTCGAGACGTCCCAGTACGCGCAGTCGGCCGTCCACCCACGCGGCCCGGTCGTTGGTCTGCAATAGCGGCCCGGCCGGGTGGTCCAGGAGCGTCGCGGCGGTGAGGTCGGGGCGCAACCGGTAACCGGAGAACAGCACCGGCCCGCCGATGCGCACCCGCCCGCTCGCGTCCAGGTGGACGTCGACACCCGGCAGCGGAGTGCCGTCGTAGACGCAGCCGCCGCTGGTCTCGGACATCCCGTAGGTGGTCACCACGGTGATGCCGTGCGCGGCCGCTCGGTCCAGCACGGCGGCATCGACGGCGGCACCGCCGAGCAGCACGGCGTCCTGGCCGGCGAGCGCTGCGGTGGTCCGCGGGTCGGCCAGCGCGCGGAACAACTGGGTCGGAACCAGGGACAGGTAGTGCCGACCCGGGCCGGGGTCGGTGGGCAGGTCGGCCAGGTCGCTGCGGACCACCCGCAACCGGGTGCCGGCGACGACCGTACGGGCGATCACCATCAGGCCGGCGACGTAGTGGGCGGGCAGCGCCAGGGTCCAGTCGCCGATCCCGCCCAACCGCTGGTGGGTGGCCGCTGCACCGGCGCGGATCGCGGTGCGGGAAAGCACCACCCCCTTGGGGGATCCGGTGGATCCGGAGGTGGCCACGACGGTGGCGGCGTCCTCGTACTCGCAGGGCACGTCGGGGGCGAGCATCCGGACGGCCCCCGCGGCCTCATTTCCATCGTTCGGCAACGGGGCGATCGGCGGACCGCCCGCCAGGGTCGCCTCGAGGGCCGCTCGGATCCCGTCCGGGGACGTGGACGCGTCGAGCAGCCGCAGCAGTGGGCCGGCAGGCCGGGGCTCGGGCACCTCCCTAGGCTAAGGGAGTGACCGAGGCCAGCGAACCCGTCGTCTACGACATCGCGATGCGGACCCGATTCCGTGGGATCACCCGTCGGCAGGGGATGCTGCTGCGCGGGGCATCCGGCTGGGGGGAGTGGAGCCCCTTCCTCGACTACTCCGGGGCCGAGCTGGTGCCCTGGCTGCGGGCAGCCCGCGAGGCGGCCGAGGTGGGGTTCCCCGCTCCGGTCCGGGATCGCGTCCCGGTGAACTGCACCGTGCCGGCCGTCGGTCCCGAGGAGGCACACCGGTTGGTGGCCGCTTCCGGCTGTGCCACCGCCAAGGTGAAGGTGGCCGAGCCGGGGCAGACGCCGGCCGAGGACCTGGCCCGGGTGGAGGCCGTACGCGACGCACTCGGGCCTGCCGGGCGGATCCGCGTCGACGCCAATGGGGCCTGGTCGACCGACCAGGCCTTCACCGCGCTGCGAGCCCTGTCCACGTTCGAGCTCGAGTACGCCGAACAACCCTGCGCCAGCGTTGCGGAACTGGCTGACCTGCGACGTTGGCTGGCGCGGGCCGGGATCAACCTGCTGGTCGCCGCGGACGAGTCCATCCGGCGCTCGGATGATCCCTACCGGGTCCGGGACGAGGAGGCCGCCGACGTGGCGGTGCTGAAGGTGCAGCCGCTGGGCGGGGTGGCCCGCTGCCTCGAGATCGCCGCCGACATCGGACTCCCGGTGGTCGTGTCGAGTGCGCTGGAGACCTCGGTCGGACTGGCCGCGGGGGTCGCCCTGGCCGCCGCCCTGCCCGAGTTGCCCTTCGCCTGCGGGCTGAACACGGGCCCCTTGCTCGCCGACGACGTGGTGGCCGACCCCCTGGTCGCCGTGGACGGATTCCTCGCCGTGCGTACGCCGGGGCCGGACGCCGACCGGCTGGGCGGCGTACGCGCAGGTGCCGAGACGGAGGAGTTCTGGCAGGCTCGACTCGTGCAGACCGAATTGATCACCGTGGGTCGGGCCGGATGAGCAGCGCCACCCTGGCCGCCCGGGTACTCGTCGCCGAGCTCGGTGCCGCCGGGGTCACCGATGTGGTGTTGGCACCGGGGTCGCGCTCGGCGCCGCTGGCCTTCGCCGTGGCGGCGGCGGACCGGCGCGGCGACCTGCGGTTGCACGTCCGCATCGACGAACGCGGCGCCGCCTTCCTGGCCCTCGGCCTGGCGAAGGCTTCCGGTCGACCGACCGCGGTGATCACCACCTCCGGCACTGCCGTGGCCAATCTGCACCCGGCGGTACTCGAGGCCCACCACGCGCACGTCCCGCTGGTGGTGCTGACCGCGGACCGGCCGGCGACCATGATCGACACCGGGGCGAACCAGACCACCGACCAGGTGGGCCTCTTCGGGGTCCACGTGCGGTCCCGGGCCCGGGTGTCCGCGGCCCAGCCGGAGGTGGCGGCCTGGTCTGCCATGGTGCACCGGCTGACCGCGGCGGCCACCGGCGTGCGATCGGGGACCCCGGGACCCGTGCACCTGAACGTCGAGTTCGCTGATCCCCTCACCCCGCAGGAGGTGGACGTGCCCGCACCGGTGTCCCGGGTGGTCGGCGCGCGGTCGATCGCCGAGGAACCGGTGGTACTGCCGAACGGCCCGCGGACCGTGGTGGTCGCCGGCGACGGGACGGGCGGATCGGGTGCGGCCGCCCGGGAGTTCGCCGCCGCGAGTCGGCTGCCGTTGTTGGCCGAACCCTCCAGCGCCGCCCGGTGCGGGCCTGAGGCGATCGGCACCTACCGACTGCTGCTGGAGACCCCGCTGGCCGATCGGGTGGAGCGGGTGGTCGTGTTCGGGCACCCGACGCTGTCCCGACCGGTCCAACGCCTGCTGGGCCGGCCGGACGTGGAGACCTGGGTGGTCTCCGAGTACGCCGACTGGGTCGACCCGCAGGTGTCGGCCCGAGCGGTCGTGTCCGGCGTACGGCTGGCCGCCGTGGGGGAGGACTGGCTGGCGCAGTGGCGTACCGCGGACGCCCGGGTGGCCGCCGCGTTGGCTGACCTGTTGGAAACCCAGTGGTCCGGTCCGGCACTCGCCGCGTCCCTGTGGCGCCGGCTGGGTGCGGCGGACGTCCTGGTCCTCGGCTCCTCGAACCCGATCCGGGACGTCGACCTGGCCCCGGTCGGCGCCGAGGCGCCGCAGTGCTTCGCCAACCGCGGACTGGCCGGCATCGACGGGACCGTGTCCACTGCGGTCGGGGTGGCCCTTGCGACCGGCCGTCCCACCCATCTGCTGGTCGGCGACCTGACCTTCCTGCACGACGGAGGGGCCTTGGTGATCGGTCCGGACGAGCCCCGGCCCGACCTGCGGATCGTGGTCGCCAACGACGACGGCGGCAGCATCTTCCACGCCCTCGAGCAGGGTGCGCCCGAGCACTCCGATGTGTTCGAGCGGATCTTCGCCACCCCGCACGGGGCCGATCTGGCCGCCCTCGCCGCCGCCCACCACGTCCCGTACCGCCGTGCCGCCGACCAAGATCAACTCGAGGCGGCGCTGGCCGACCCGGTGGCCGGGATGGAGATCATCGAGGTGCCGCTGGACCGGACCGACCGCCGCGCCCTCGACCTCGACATCCGTGCCCTGGCTGGGAATTGACCACCAGAACCGGGTCACGCACCCCTGGTCGACTCACGCACCCTGCATGCAGGGTGCGTGAGTCGCTGAGGGGTGCGTGAGCGGGCCGTACGGGCGGGGTCAGTCGATCAGGCTGCCCCACGTGGCCGGGCCGACGACTCCGTCGACCGCCAACTTCGCCTTCTTCTGGTAGCTCTGCACCGCGGACTTGGTCTTGGCACCGAAGCTCCCGTCGGCCTCGAGACTGTGTCCGGCCGAGGTCAGCTCCTTCTGCAGAGCCGTCACCGCATTCCCCTTGGTGCCACTCTTCAGCAGCGGCACCAGGGCCAGCCAGGTGCGCGGGCCGACAACGCCGTCGACTGCCAGGCCGGCCTTCTTCTGGAAGGCCTTGACCTTGCTCAGGGTGTCCGCGCCGAACACGCCGTCGACGGACAGGGACTGGCCCTTTCCGCGCAACAGGTACTGCATGGTGGTCACGGCGGCACCCTTGGCGCCCTTCTTCAGCAACGGGAACTCCGTCTCGGACTCCGGCGGCGGGGTGTCGCCGGAGTACCGCTCGTACACGAGGTTTGCGGCGCTGATCCTGGCCGCATCGGCGTGCGCCGAGGGTCGCTCGTAGTACTTCCGCACCGCCACCGCGGCGGTCTTCGGGGTGTTCGTCGCCTTCAGCTTCGACAGCGCGTTGCTCTCCTTGCCGGTCAGTTCCTTCCACACGAAGTCCAACTGGAGACCCAGGTTGGACCAGGCCAGACCACGGGACTTGGCGTAGTTGTACAGGTCGGTGCGCCGGCCACCCTCCCACTGGGCGATGCCGCGGCCGGGACCGCCGCCGTGCTGCTTGGCTGCGGGGTTGATCGGGTCCTCGCCGGACTCGACGATGAAGTTGCCGACCAGGCCCGCTGACTGCGCGGCCGAGAGACCCTTCTTGGCGAAGAAGTTGTAGGCGGTCTGGGTGTTGTTGGCCGCCCACGCAGGTGTGGCGGTCGTCACCCCGAGGGTGCCCGCCAGGCCGAGACCTGCGGTGAGGGCGAAGATGCGACGTCGGCTGATGGTGTGCATTGCGGAGCCTTCCGTGGATGCGCGCCCAGCGTGCCCAGTCGGAGGAGCGTTGCCTCGGGCCGAGCCAGCCAGACGTTCGCTGGTTTGGTGTCGTACGGGGAACTGCCTCGCACACTAGGCAGCCCCGGGGCCAAGCCGGAATCTCACTGCGCAACCTTGCCGAAACCGGAAAGTCAGCCTTGCCGAAACCGGAAAGTACCGGGCCGAAACCGGAAAGTATCGGGCCGGAACCGGAAAGTACCGGGTCGATCCGGCGCCCCGATGATCACTCCGGCGGCGGGGCGCCGCGGCGGAGCCAGTCCCGCAGGGCTGCGGTGGCGCGGACGTCGTCCTCGTTGTAGTCGAGGAGACGCTGGCGGGCCACCTGGCGGAGGTCGGGCGGACCATCGCCGATGGCCTCGGCGAACCAGCCCTGGGAGTTGAGTCCGCCGGGATCGACGTCGCGCCAGGCGAAGCCGGCCCCGCGGCTGGCGACCTCCTTCAGTCCGAGCCCGTTCACGGCGAACAGGTGCTCGCGGACGACCGGGAACAGGTCGACGAAGGTCTCCTCGGCCACGGCCAGGGTCTTGGTGATCACCGGGTCGTCGGTACGCCGGGCCAACTCGGTGATCTTGGACACCTCGTACTCGGAGTAGTGGTAGACGGCCGCCGACGCGGCACCGGAGAGGCGCTCCAGCAGCCACCCCAATGCCTCCTGCGCCAAGATCAACTCGTTGGCGTCGTCGAGCTCCTGCCAGCGGGTGAAGGCGTGGAACTGCTCGCGCTCCCCGGTCCGGGTGTCGGTGACCAGGAAACCCCACAGGTAGACCCGGCGATCCATCGAGGTCTCGATGTCGAAGTCGATCTCCAACTCGGCGGTCGGGAGGTCGATCTCGCCTTCGGTGGTCCGCTCCAGGCTGACCCCCTTGTTGATCATCCGGGCCCGTCGCGCCGCGAGCCGCAGGCGCTGCTCGGCCGACCCACGGTGGGTCACCTCGGGCAGGTAGTCGGGCAGCAGCGCATCCAGGTCCACCCCGACCAGGTCGGTGATCGTCGTGACCCCGAGGCTGCGCAGGGTACGGATCTCGCGCACGTCGAGGGAGCTCTTGCTGATCACCAGACTCACGTCGTCGGCGGGCAGGCGGGTCCGGCAGTGTTCCCACCACGGACAGGTCTTGCACTCCTCGACCACGATCGGCTGCACCATCGGGGTCGGGGGATCCGGCTCGGCCTGCCGTGCCGCCACCTCGGCGACCTGCACCCGGAAGGCGTGCTCGTGGTCGTAGCGCTCCAGCACGCTGCGCAGGGCAGTGCCGGACTCCTGGCTGCGGGAGAAGGTCTTGATCACCCGGGTGGACAGGTCGAGCCAGGTCAGCATCGGCGCTCCGGCGGCATCGAGGTCGGTGCCGATCACCGCCGCCCACGGAGTCCCGCCCGCCGCGTACCCGGCTGCCTCGAGGAGGCGCCAGTAGTGCGCCAACTGCAACAGGTCACCCTCACGGCGATGGGCCCGGAACCCCAACCCGGACACCAGGGTGCCCGCCTGCGGGGCCGGATCGACGAGGCTGGCCACGAGCAGCTCGCTGGCCACCTTCTTCGACCTCCGGACTTCCTGCACCAGGTGCCACTTGACCTCCACCGGGTGGTAGCCCGGACGGCCGTCGGACGTGTCGGCTCCACGCACCCACAGGTCCGGCAGTCCGACCCGGTGCCCCCGCGCGTCGGGCGGCAGGGCGCCGCCGATGATCACCGGCGTGCCAGCCCCCATCGCTGCCAGGCAGGCGTCCTCGCGGACCGACCAGCCCTGCTCGGCGAGGGGACGCAGGTCGATGGTGTGCTCCGGCGCGGCGGCCAACAGGGTTTGGACGACCTCGTCCTCGTACGCGATGCCGCGCTCGAAGCGTTGCTGCAGCACCTCGTCCTCGGCCAGGGCCGGGGACTCGACGGTCGGGTCGTACGCGTTGTGCGTCTTCACCGCACAGCTGCGCGCGGCGTACGCGCCGAGCAACAGGGGGCGGGTGGAGTCCATGGCGACCAACCTAGCCCGCACCCCGGACAGGGATCGGGCCGTGGTGAGGGATCGGGCTTGTGGTCTGGGGCTCAGGCCCGAGCTCGGTGCACGGCCACGATGCCCCCGGTCAGGTTGCGCCACTCCACGTCGAGCCAGCCGGCCTCGGTGATCAGGTCGGCCAGGTCCGGCTGGTTCGGCCAGGCTTGGATCGACTCGGCCAGGTACTCGTACGCCACCGGGTTGGACGAGACGACCCGTGCGAGTCGGGGGAGAGCCGCGATCAGGTATTCGGAGTAGACGACCCGGAACGGTGTCCAGGTCGGGGTGGAGAACTCGCACACCACGAGCCGCCCGCCCGGACGGGTGACTCGGCGCATCTCGGCCAGCGCCGTGAGCGTGTGCTCCACGTTCCGCAGTCCGAAGGTGATGGTGACGGCGTCGAAGGAGTCGTCGGCGAACGGCAGCGTCAGTGCGTCGCCGGCGACGAAGTCGAGTTGGGGTTGGCGTTGCTTCCCGACGGCCAGCATCCCCAGGGACAGGTCAGCGGCCACGACCCGGGAGCCTCGTTCGGCGAAGGTCTGGCTCGAGGTCCCGGTGCCGGCCGCCAGGTCCAAGATCGCCTGCCCCGGACGGGGATCGACGGCCTCCACCACGCGGCGGCGCCAACGCCGATCCTCACCCATGGACAGCACGTCGTTGGTGAGGTCGTAGCGGTGTGCCACGTGGTCGAACATCCGGGCCACCTCGGCGCGACGTTTGGACAGGGTGGCACGCGGGGAATCGGTCTGGGTGGAGGGCACGGGCCAAGCCTGCCACACGCCCATTGGTGGACCATTAGTGAAAGGGTGCACAATCGGGGCCATGGCCAAACGGACCTCCATCCTCAAAGTTTCCGGACTGAAGCGCGCTTTCGGGCCCGTGACCATCCTCGACAAGGTCTCCTTCGAGGTGCGCGCCGGCGATGCAATCGCGCTCGTCGGACGCAACGGCGCGGGCAAGTCGACCCTGCTGCGCTGCCTGGTCGGGGCCGATCGGCCGGACGAGGGCACCGTCGAGGTCGACGGCACGCCGATGTCGGAGACCTCCCCGGAGATTCGCCGGGACGTGGCGACGGTGATCGACGACCTCGACTTCTTCCCGGACCTGAGTGTGGTCGAGCACCTCGACCTGCTGGCCCGTGCACACGGCCTGGCCGACCCCGACGCCGCCGTGGACGAGGTGTTGGAGGAGGTGCAGTTGATCCCGCAGTCGGGCCAACTTCCCGGCACCCTCTCCTCCGGACAGCGCCGCCGGCTCGCGCTGGCCACGGCCTTCGTCCGCCCCCGCAAGCTGTTGGTGCTGGACGAGCCGGAGCAGCGCCTCGACACCGAGGGACTGGCCTGGCTCACAGACCGGCTGGTGGCGGAACGGAACAAGGGCCTGGCGATCGTGTTCGCCAGTCACGAGCCGTCCCTGGTGGAGAAGGTGGCCACCCGGACGCTGACCCTCGGGGCGGCCCGCGATGAGTGACCCCCTGGCGGGTGACGCGGCCGCGTTGCCCGGTCACGACCACGACTTCGTGCACCCGGACGAGCGCGAACTCAAGAAACTGATCAAGCACTGGCGCTCCGGACGCGCCACCCGCAACCTGTGGGAGGCCTTCTCCGACGCCTACATCGTGGTGATCGGGGCCGTGATGATCGGCGCGATGCTGGTCAATGTCGTCCTCCAGGCCCAACGGGTGGTCGCCGCCTGCGACACCACCTCCTGCCTGTCGGCCCGCACCCTGTTGCCGTGGGCCGCCTTCGCGGCAGCCGTCGCAGGTGCGCTGGCCATCAGCCGACTGTTCGGCCCGGTCCTCGCGTCCGCGGCCGAGGGCTTCTGGCTGCTCGACGCCCCGTTGCGCCGGTCCCGCATCCTGGCCAGCCGGCTGGTGGCGGCGGTCTGCCTGGCCGCCGTCGGCGGTGCCGCGATCGGCGCCCTGGTCGCCGCCCTGACCGGATCGGGCGCCCTGCAGACGGGCGCCTGGGCCGCCGCGGCGGGCCTCTCCGCGGCCGGGGCCACCGCCTTCGCCGCCGCCCAGCAGGGGGTGGAGCGCACCGCGCTGGTCCGGTTCGCCAGCTGGCTGTTCTCCGCCGTCGGCGTCGCCGCGATGTTGCTGGTGATCGGCATCGCCGCAGGCTGGCTCAGCTTCGGCATCTCCGCCGACCGCACCCTGGAGCTGGCGCTGGCGATTGCCGCGGCCGCCGCCCTGGTGCTGATCAGTTCCGCCTCGCTCGCCGCCCTCCGGCTGAGCCGGATCCGACGCGCCCGGTTGTTGACCGGTGGATCCCTGGTGACCGGGTTGTCCGGAGCCTTCTTCGCCCTCGACCTCGGGTTGGCCCGCGACATCGTGGTGGAACGGCGCGCCATCGAGATCGGACACGTGACTCCGCGCCGCGGCAAGGGGACCGGCAGCACCGCCCTGGTGTGGCGGGAGTGGCAGCGGCTGCTCCGCTCGCCCCTGCCGCTGCTCGTGGTGGCCTCCAAGTTCAATCCTGCATATCTCCTCATCTCG
>JBQDIN010000006.1:0-34014 GCA_052094425.1 Propionibacteriaceae bacterium | reverse complement strand
TGGCCGTCACCGTCGTGGTGCCGTACGCCGCGGACGCCCTGGGGATGAGCGCGCTCACCCCCGTGTTCGGTGGGTTGGCCCTGTTCGGCGCCCTGATTCCGATGCTCGGCGGCTTGCGGGTGCTGACCCGTACCGGCGGGCTGGCTCGGTGCCTTCCGTTGAGCACCGGCCAGATCAAGAAGGCTTCGGTGGTCGTCCCGAGCCTGGTCGCGACCCTCTGGGCGATCGCCGTCACCGCCGCCTACCTGGGCTTCGGCGAGGTGGCCGTCCGGCGCGACCCCCTCACCGCGGTCGGGATGGCCGTGGCCACGGCCGCGGCCGGGTTGCTCGCCGCCGTCCGTTGGACCCAGGCCAAGCCGGTCGACTTCGGCACCCCGATGGTGTCCACCCCCACCGGCGCGTTCCCGCCCGGGTTGATGACCAACCTGTTCCGCGGCTTCGACATCTGCCTGCTGGTGACCGCGCCGATGCTGCTCGGGTTCGCCCCGATCTGGTCCCTGCTGCTCGCCGCGATCGCCGCCTTCTTCCTCCTCGGCTCCTTCAACAGCGAGGAGATAAAGGCCAAGCAGGCCGAACAGCAGCGCCTGCTGGAACAGCAGAAACGCCAACGGGCCCACCAGGACCAGGTGTCGAACCAGCAGAAGAAGCGGTGAGCAGGCATCCGCTGGTGCGGGGATACACTGAGTCGGTGACCTCGCCGGATCCCGGGCTTCCGCCCCTGCACGTGCGGACCCGACAGATCCCCGATCCCGGACCGCTGTCCCACCTGTGTCCCGGCTCGGAGGCCCAGGCTTGGCTGCGCGGCGGCGACGGCATGATCGCCCTCGGCGAGGTCGCGCGGCACAAGGCCACCGACATCGCGGACGCCGACCAGTGGTGGTCCGAGTTCATCCGCGGCTGTGAGATCGAAGCCGTTCCGGACGCGATCTCCGGTCTGCCCGGCAGTGGACTGGTCGCCTTCGGCGCCTTCCTCTTCGACCCGCAGAACTCCGCCGCCCAGTCGGTGCTGACGGTGCCCAGCCAGCTCATCGGGCGCCGGGACGGGACCTGCTGGGTGACCACCATCGGCACCGCGGCAGACCCGGTGCACACCGCCGAGCTGCCGGCCACCGCACTCCGCCCGCCCGGCACCCACACCGTCAGTTACGGCGACGGCAAGCTCACCGGCCCGGAATGGGAGGCGGCCGTTGCGGAGGCCGTCCGGCGGATCGAGGACTCCGCGAACCCACTGGACAAGGTGGTGTTGGCCCGTGACCTGCTCGCCTTCACCGACCGCGACATCGACGTGACCCGGCTGGTGGACCGACTCTCCCGCGAGTACGCGCGGTGCTGGACCTACCTGGTCGACGGGCTGGTGGGCGCCACTCCGGAGATGCTGGTCCGCCGACAGGACGGGCTGGCCACCTCCCGGGTGCTGGCCGGGACGATCCGCCGTACCGGGGCCGGGAAGCAGGACTTGGCCTTGGCCGCATCCCTGTCCCGCTCCAGCAAGGATCTGGAGGAGCACGAGTACGCGGTCTCCTCGGTGGCCCGGGTGCTGGCCGAGCACTGCTCGGGGATGAATGTGCCTGATTCCCCGTACGTGTTGGAACTGCCGAACGTGCTGCACCTGGCCACCGACGTCACCGCCGTCGCCGACCAGGGGGCGAGTTCGCTCGCCCTGGCGGCCGCGCTGCACCCGAGCGCGGCCGTGTGCGGCACGCCCACCGATCTCGCCCGCAGCACCCTGGCCGAGCTGGAGGTGATCGACCGGGAGCGCTACGCCGGACCGGTCGGCTGGATCGACGCGACCGGGGACGGGGAGTGGGCGATCGCGCTGCGCTGCGGCCAACTGTCGTCCACCGACCCCCGCGAGGTCCGGTTGTTCGCCGGCTGCGGCATCGTCGCGGACTCAGATCCGGAGGCGGAACTGGCCGAGGCTGCGGCCAAGTTCGTACCCATGCGAGACGCTCTGGAACACGGTTGAATAACGCATGATCAAGGTTGCGTAATTGCTCGCAGAATCTCCTTGTGAACAAGAGAATTCGTTCCGCAACGCCACGTAGACACCCAGATGGTCACGCCGCGGCAATGGTCGTAGACTGACTCCTCGATAGTGAAGGGTTTCACTAACCATCCCGGCCGGACGTCCACTTGACCCCCGACAGGGATGGCTATGGGATGGAAGCGTCGTCGAGAGAAGGGAACGGGTGAGGCGGTGAACTCCTACGGAGGAATCGTCATCTTGTTGGCGATTTCCGCGGCGTTCGTTGGGCTGACTCTCCTCACCAACGCGGTGGTGGGTCCGCGGCGCTACAACAGGGCCAAGTTCGACTCCTACGAGTGCGGCATCGAGCCCACCCCGCAGCCGGTCGGCGGCGGGCGGTTCCCGGTGAAGTACTACATCATCGCGATGATGTTCATCATCTTCGACATCGAGCTGGTCTTCCTCTACCCCTGGGCCGTCACCTTCGACGCGATGGGCCTGTTCGCCTTCATCGAGATGTCGATCTTCCTGGGGATCATCTTCTTCGCCTTCGTCTACGTACTGCGCCGCAAGGGGCTGGAGTGGGAATGACCGAGCACACCACCGCACTGGCCCCCACGCCGACCATCACCAGGGCCGCTCCGACAGACAAGAGGTATTGACATGGGTGTCGAGGAAAAGCTGCCGAGCGGGGTCCTGCTGACCACGGTCGAAGGGCTCTTCGGCTACATGCGCAGTTCGTCGTTCTGGCCGGCCACCTTCGGGCTCGCCTGCTGCGCCATCGAGATGATGACCTACGGGGCGCCGCGCTACGACGCCGGCCGCTGGGGGCAAGAGGTCTTCCGGGCCTCCCCGCGCCAGGCCGACCTGATGATCGTCGCCGGTCGGGTGAGCCAGAAGATGGCCCCGATCCTGCGCCAGATCTACGACCAGATGCCTGAACCGAAGTGGGTCCTGTCGATGGGGGTGTGCGCCAGTTCGGGCGGCATGTTCAACAACTACGCGATCGTCCAAGGCGTCGACCACGTCGTGCCCGTGGACATCTACCTGCCGGGCTGCCCGCCGCGGCCGGAGATGCTCATCGACGCCATGTTCAAGCTGCGCGAGAAGGTGCAGAAGTTGCCGATGGGTGCCAATGAGGTCGCGGCGAACGAGACGGCCGAGCAGGCCCAGCTGAACGCCCCGGCCACCCACGAGATGAAGGGCCTGCTGCGGTGAGCGACGAGACCACCCCGGACGAGACCCCCGCAGCCGGGAGTGAGATCGCTCCGGCCGGTCCCCCCGGAACCAGTGAGCGGCTGACGGTACGCAAGGGCCTCTTCGGGGCCAGCGGCACCGGGGACACCTCCGGCTACGGCGGAATCACCCGGCAGATCGACTTCCCGTCGGCCAGTGACCGCCCGTACGGCGGCTGGTTCGACGAGGTGGCGGACCGGATCGCCGCGCTGATGCCGAACCACGCCGAGGTGATCACCCGGGTCGTCGTGGACCGGGGTGAGATCACCTTCCACGTGGCTCGCGCCCACCTGGTCGAACTGGCCAAGAACCTGCGTGACGACGTGCACCTGCGCTTCGAGTTCCTCTCCAGCCTCTCCGGGGTGCACTACCCGGGTGACGAGGGTGCCGAACTGCACGCGGTCTACCACCTGCAGTCGATGACCCACAACCGTCGGATCCGGCTCGAGGTGTCCGCGCCGGACGCCGACCCGCACGTCCCGTCGGTGGTTCCGACCTATCCGACCGCGGACTGGCACGAGCGCGAGACCTACGACATGTTCGGGTTGATCTTCGACGGACACCCGGCCCTGACCCGGATCCTGATGCCGGACGACTGGCCCGGATTCCCGCAGCGCAAGGACTATCCGTTGGGCGGCATCGAGGTGGAGTACAAGGGTGCTGTCATCCCGCCCCCGGACCAGCGGAGGAGCTACAGCTGATGTCTTCGACGAGTGGAACCGAAACCGTGAACGACCCGTACGCCGCGCCCGGGGAGACCGCCGAGGGGCGCGTCTACACCGCCACCGGCCAGGACTGGGATGCGATCGTCTCCGAACACGCCGAACGTGGTGACGAGCGGATCGTGGTCAACATGGGCCCGCAGCACCCGTCCACCCACGGAGTGCTCCGGCTCATCCTCGAGATGGAGGGTGAGTCCATCCACGAGGCCCGGTGCGGGATCGGCTACCTGCACACCGGCATCGAGAAGAACATGGAGTTCCGCACCTGGACGCAGGGGACCACCTTCTGCACCCGGATGGACTACCTCAGCCCGCTGTTCAACGAGGCCACCTACTGCCTCGGGGTGGAGCGGTTGCTGGGCATCGAGGACCAGATCCCGGAGAAGGCCTCGGTGATGCGGGTCCTGCTGATGGAGCTCAACCGGTTGTCCTCGCACTTCGTCTGCCTGGCCACCGGTGGCATGGAGATCGGCGCTCTGACCGTGATGACGATCGGTTTCCGCGAGCGGGAGGTGGTGCTCGACGTACTGGAGACGATCACCGGACTGCGGATGAACCACGCGTTCATCCGCCCCGGCGGGGTCGCCCAGGACCTGCCCGACAATGCCCTCGACCAGGTCCGCGACCTGGTCAAGTGGATGAACAAGCACCTCAAGGAGTACGCGGATCTCTGCAACGAGAACCCGGTCTTCAAGGGCCGCCTGCAGGAGGTCGGCCACCTCGACCTGGCCGGCTGCCTCGCCCTCGGGATCAGCGGCCCGCCGCTGCGCTCGACCGGCTACGACTGGGACCTGCGCAAGAAGCAGCCGTACTGCGGCTACGAGACCTACGACTTCGACGTCATCACCCGCGACGAGCCGGACGCGTACGGACGCTTCCGGATCCGTCTGGACGAGATGTACGAGTCGGTGAAGATCATCGAGCAGTGCGTCGAGCGGCTGGAGAAGATGCAGGGCGACCCGGTGATGGTGGCCGACACCAAGATCGCCTGGCCGGCTCAGCTGTCGATCGGCCAGGACGGGATGGGCAACTCCAACGAGTACATCCGGGAAATCATGGGTGAGTCGATGGAGGCGCTGATCCACCACTTCAAGCTGGTCACCGAGGGCTTCCGGGTCCCGGTCGGCCAGGCCTACGTCCCGGTGGAGAGCCCGCGCGGCGAACTGGGTGCGCACGTCGTTTCCGACGGCGGTACCCGACCGTTCCGGGCGCACTTCCGTGACCCGAGTTTCGTCAACCTGCAGGCCATGCCGGCCATGTGCGAAGGATCGATGGTGTCCGACGTGGTGGTGGCTGTGGCCAGCCTCGACCCCGTGATGGGAGGGGTGGATCGATGAGCGCGGGATTCAAGTCCCACTTCCCCGACTCCGGGGGCGTCGACTTCTCCGGTGATCAGGAGACCGCGATCACTGCGGAGACCAGGGCCGAGCTGCGCGAGATCGCAGCTCGCTACCCGCAGGCGCGGTCGGCGCTGCTGCCGATGTTGCACCTGGTGCAGAGCGTCGAGGGTCGGGTCACCCCGGCCGGGATCGAGGCCTGTGCCGCGATCCTCGAGATCAGCACCGCCCAGGTGTCCGGGGTCGCGACCTTCTACACCATGTACAAGCGCAAGCCGGTCGGTGAGCACCACGTCGGTGTCTGCACCACCGCCCTGTGCGCGGTGATGGGTGGGGACGAGGTCTTCAAGTGCCTGCAGGACCACCTCGAGGTGGGCAACGACGAGACCACGGACGACGGCAAGGTCACGCTGGAGCACCTCGAGTGCAATGCGGCCTGTGACTTCGCCCCGGTGATGATGGTCAACTGGGAGTTCTTCGACAACGTTACCCCGCAGAAGGCCCGGGACGTGGTCGACAAGCTGCGTGCCGGCGCGGAGGTGCACTCCACCCGGGGTGCCCGGATCTCCAGCTGGCGCGAGGGCGAGCGGGTGCTGGCCGGATTCCCCGACGGACGGGCCGACGAGGGCCCTGCCGCCGGGCCGGAATCCCTGCTGGGGTTGCGGATCGCCCAGGAGAAGGGGTGGCAGGCCCCGGCCGCAGACGCGACCCCCGCCCCGGCCGCTGACGAGGAGGGGGAGAAGCCGTGACCGACATGCTGACACCGGTCCTGACCGCCAACTGGGGCGACGAGCGAGCCTGGAAGCTGACCAACTACGAGCGCACCGGCGGCTACTCCGCGCTGCGCACGGCCCTCGGGATGGAGCCCTCCGAGGTCGTCGACCTGGTCAAGGACTCCGGCCTGCGTGGCCGCGGTGGCGCCGGCTTCCCGACCGGGATGAAGTGGTCCTTCATCCCGCAGGACAACCCGAACCCGAAGTACCTCGTGGTGAACGCGGACGAGTCGGAGCCGGGCACCTGCAAGGACATCCCGCTGATGATGGCCAGCCCGCACACCCTGGTCGAGGGCGTGATCATCTCCTCGTACGCGATCCGGGCCAACCACGCCTTCATCTACATCCGGGGCGAGGTGTTGCACGTCGTCCGCCGACTGCAGCAGGCCGTCCGCGAGGCCTACTCCGCCGGGTACGCCGGCAAGAACGTGCTCGGCACCGGCTACGACCTCGAGATCATCGTGCACGCTGGCGCGGGCGCCTACATCTGTGGCGAGGAGACCGCGCTGCTCGACTCGCTGGAGGGTCGCCGCGGCCAACCGCGGTTGCGGCCGCCGTTCCCCGCCGTGGCCGGCCTGTACGCGAGCCCGACGGTGATCAACAACGTCGAGTCGATCGCCTCGGTGCCGTGCATCGTGAGCGGTGGGGTCGACTGGTTCTCCTCGATGGGCACCGAGAAGTCCAAGGGGATGACGATCTACTCGCTGTCCGGTCACGTCGCCAACCCGGGCCAGTTCGAGGCGCCGCTGGGCATCACCCTGCGTCAACTGCTGGAGATCTCCGGCGGGATGCGGAAGGGGAAGAAGCTCAAGTTCTGGACCCCGGGCGGCTCGTCCACCCCGATCCTGACCGACGAGCACCTCGACGTGCCGTTGGACTACGAGGGGGTCGCGGCGGTCAAGTCGATGCTGGGCACCAAGGCCCTGCAGTGCTTCGACGAGACCACCTCCGTGGTGCGCACGGTGTTGCGCTGGACCGAGTTCTACAAGCACGAGTCCTGCGGCAAGTGCACCCCCTGCCGGGAGGGCACCTGGTGGCTGGTGCAGATCCTGCAGCGGATGGAGGCCGGCCAGGGCGAGGAGGGCGACATCGAGAAGTTGCTCGACCTGTGCGAGAACATCCTGGGCCGCTCGTTCTGCGCCCTGGGCGATGGAGCCACGTCGCCGATCAGCTCGGCCATCCAGTACTTCCGGGATGAGTTCGAGGCCGCGATGCACACCCCGGCCTGGGAGTTGTTCCCGTACGAGAAGAGCACGATCTTTGCCGATGACCTCGCCGTGGCAGGCGGGGCCGAGCCTGGAGTCACCCCATGACGGTCACGGACAAGTCAGCCGACGGCGCCCAGTTGGAGAAGCGCGAGGACCTGATCACCCTCACCATCGACGATGTCGAGGTGTCGGTGCCGAAGGGGACCCTCGTCATCCGCGCTGCCGAACTGATCGGGGTGGCGATTCCGCGTTTCTGCGACCACCCCCTGCTCGAGCCGGTCGGTGCCTGCCGCCAGTGCATGGTGGAGGTCCCCGACGCCGGCAACGGCCGCGCGATGCCGAAGCCACAGACCTCCTGCACCCTGCAGGTGGCCCCCGGCATGGTGGTCAACACCCAGGTGACCTCCCCGGTCGCGGAGAAGGCCCAGCACGGAATGATGGAGTTCCTGCTGATCAACCACCCGCTGGACTGCCCGATCTGCGACAAGGGGGGCGAGTGCCCGCTGCAGAACCAGGCGATGTCCAATGGTGCGGGAGAGTCCCGCTACGAGGGGGTCAAGCGCACCTTCCCGAAGCCGATCAGTATCTCCGCCGAGGTGCTGCTGGACCGCGACCGCTGCATCCTCTGTGCCCGCTGCACCCGTTTCTCCGAGCAGATCGCCGGTGACCCGTTCATCGAGCTGGTCGAGCGGGGCGCGTTGCAGCAGGTCGGCATCTACGAGAAGGAACCCTTCGAGTCGTACTGGTCCGGCAACACGATCCAGATCTGCCCGGTCGGTGCCCTGACCAGTTCGGCCTACCGCTTCCGCAGCCGGCCCTTCGATCTCGTCTCCACCCCGTCGGTCGCCGAGCACGACGCCTGTGGCGCGGCGGTCCGGGTGGATCACCGCCGGGGCACCGTGATGCGCCGGATGGCCGGGGACGCCCCGGAGGTCAACGAGGAGTGGATCTCCGACAAGGACCGCTTCGCCTTCCGCTCCGGCCGTGGCGACGACCGCCTGACCATGCCGCTGGTTCGCCGCGACGGGGAACTGCACCCCGCGTCCTGGCCGGAGGCCCTCGATGTAGCCGTCCGCGGCCTGCAGGCCGCCGGCAACCGGGTCGGCGTGCTGACCGGTGGCCGGCTGACGGTCGAGGACGCGTACGGGTACTCGAAGTTCGCCCGGTCCGTGCTCGGCACCAACAACATCGACTTCCGCTCCCGCCCGCACTCGGCGGAGGAGGCTGACTTCCTCGCCCACGCGGTGGCCGGCAAGGGCCGGATCGCCGGCACCGGCGTGACCCACACCGACATCGAGCGGGCCTCCGCAGTCCTGCTGGTCTCGCTGGAGCCCGAGGAGGAGGCCGGTCTGGTCTTCCTCCGGATGCGCAAGGGCCACCGGGCCACCGGGCTGAAGTCGTGGACCCTCGCCCCGTTCCTGAGCCGAGGTGCGGAGAAGTCGGGCACCCGGTTGGTGCCGACCATTCCCGGCGCCGAGGCGACCGTGCTGCGGGACCTGCCGCCCGAGGTCCGCGACGCGCTCGACTCCGATGCCGTGATCCTGGTCGGCGAGCGCGCGGCCACCGCCTCCGGTGCGTTGACCGCGGCCCTCGAGCTGAGCCGCGTGACCGGTGCCAGGCTGGCGTGGATCCCACGCCGGGCCGGCGACCGGGGGGCGATCGAGGCCGGTTGCCTGCCGAACCTGCTGCCCGGTGGACGTCCGCTGGCCGAGGCGGCTGCGCGGGTCGACACCCAGACCACCTGGGGGATCGAGCGGCTGCCTTCGGTCGAGGGCCGCGATGCCGACGAGATCCTGACCGCCGCCGGCGACGGTGAAGTGGGTGCCCTCGTCGTCGCGGGCGTCGAGGTGGCCGACTTCCTGGATCCCCAGCTCGCCCGGACCGGCCTCGAGTCGGCCGACTTCGTGATCAGCATCGAGCAGCGCTTCTCGGAGGTCTCCGAGCGTGCCGACGTGGTCTTCCCGGTCTGCCTGACCGAGGAGAAGTCCGGCAGTTTCCTCAACTGGGAGGGCCGCGACCGCAGCTTCGGCACCGTGATCGCCCGGAACAACCCGATGTCGGACCTGCGGGTGCTGGCCGCCCTGGCGGACGCACTCGGATCCGACCTGGGGATTCGTACGCCGGCGCAGGCCAAGGCGGAGCTGGCCGAGCTCGGCCGGTGGGAGGGGCCCTTCGCCCCGGCACCGCAGCTGCCGGCCAGTGCGCCCGGGATCCCCGGGTCGGCGACCCTGCTGCTGGCCAGCTGGCGGATGCACCTGGACGCGTCCCGGAGCACCGACGGCGATGAGGACCTGCTCCGGACGGCGCGGAAGCCGGTGGCCCGGATGAGTCCGCGGACCGCAGAGTCCGCGATGGTCGACGGCGAGGTCACGATCAGCAATGACCGCGGCTCACTCTCCCTCCCGCTCGAGGTGGAGCCGGACATGATCGACGGTGTCGTGTGGGTCCCCGGTCGAGCGCCCGGACTTGGCCTGGGCGAGCACCTCGCGGCGTCGCCCGGGGACGTGGTCCGGATCGCCGGCGTGGCCCCCGCAGCGAGGACTCCCGGCGCGGCAGCCGACGGTGACGCAGGAGGTGTGGCATGACCCCACTCGTACCCATGGACCTGGCGTGGTTCGCCGACGAGCCGTGGTGGCTGGTGCTGTGCAAGGCGGTGTTCGCCTTCGTCTTCCTGCTGGTGATGACGCTGTTCACGATCGTGTTCGAGCGCAAGGTCGTCGGCAAGATGCAGCACCGGCACGGACCGACCATGAACGGCCCGTTCGGCTCCCTGCAGTCCTTGGCCGACGGCATGAAGTTGATGTTCAAGGAGGACTTCACCCCGAAGGCCGCCGACAAGGTCGTCTTCATGCTGGCCCCGTTCGTGATCGCCATCCCCGCCATCACCGCCTTCGCCGTGATCCCGATGGCGGGCCTGGTCAAGATCCCGTTCACCGACATCGAGACCCCCCTGCAGGTGGCCGACACCCCGGTGTCGGTGCTGATCGTGCTGGCGCTGGCCTCGATCGGCATCTACGGCATCGTCTTGGCCGGTTGGTCCTCCGGGTCCACCTACCCGTTGCTGGGCGCGCTGCGCTCCAGCGCCCAGATGATCTCGTACGAGATCGCGATGGGCCTGGCGTTGGTGTCGGTGTTCCTCTACGCCGGCTCGATGTCCACCTCCGAGATCGTGGCCGCGCAGAACGTGCCGGCCACGGCCGAGTTGTTCGGGCTCACCATTCCGTTGCCGACCTGGTACGCCGTGGTGTTGATCCCCGCCTTCATCATCTACGTGATCTCGATGGTCGGTGAGACCAACCGCGCCCCGTTCGACCTCCCCGAGGCCGAGGGTGAGTTGGTGGCCGGCTTCGCCACCGAGTACAACGCGATGCGTTACGCGATGTTCTTCATGGCCGAGTACATGAACATGATCACCGTCTCGGCACTCGCCACCACGCTGTTCCTCGGCGGCTGGGCCGCTCCGCTCCCGTTCAACCTGCTCGGGATGGACGGCGGCTGGTGGGGTCTGCTGTGGTTCTCCCTGAAGACCCTGCTCTTCCTGTTCATGTACGTGTGGCTGCGCGGCTCCCTGCCGCGGTTCCGCTACGACCAGTTCATGAACCTCGGTTGGAAGTACCTGATCGAGATCGCGCTGGCGTTCGTGCTGGTCGCCGGGTTCATCCGGTTGGCCCAGGCCAACGAGTGGTTCACCCTCTCCAGCCCGGTGTTCTGGGTGGTCATCGGCATCTTCGTGCTGGCCATCCTGATCTTCACCTTCGTGGGTGGCAAGGAAGAGGAGGAGGTCGAGGATGAGGCCGAGTTCGATGCCTTCGCCGGGGGCTACCCGGTCCCGCCGATGGGTGACCAGCAGCTCGCCGAACTGTCCCGGGTGATCGCCTCCACGGCCGATACCAGTGACACCGGTGCCGCTGACACCGGCGACTCCGCCACCGAGCCTCCGACGCCAGAGTCCGAGAAGACAGGAGCTGATTCCTGATGGGATTCCTCGACCCGGTTGCGGGCTTCGGGGTGACGTTTCGGACCATGTTCCGCAAGACGTTCACCTCGAAGTACCCACAGGTCGCCAAGATCACCGCGCCCCGCTTCCACGGCCGGCACCAGCTGAACCGCTGGCCGGACGGACTGGAGAAGTGTGTCGGGTGTGAGTTGTGCGCCTGGGCCTGCCCGGCCGATGCCATCTACGTGGAGGGGGCCTCCAACACCGAGGAGGATCGTTACTCTCCCGGCGAGCGGTACGGCCGCGTCTACCAGATCAACTACCTGCGCTGCATCCTGTGTGGGCTGTGCATCGAGGCCTGCCCGACCCGTGCGTTGACCATGACGAACGAGTTCGAACTGGCCGACGACAGCCGGGAGAAGCTGATCTACGAGAAGCAGGACCTGCTCGCCCCGCTGCTGCCGGGCATGGAGGAACCGCCGCACGAGCGCCACCTCGGTGACACGGAGAAGGAGTACTTCCTCGGGTTGCCGAAGATGGCTCCGCCGCCCAGTGAACCGGGTGCGATCGGAACCGAACAGAACCCGACCCCGAACCAGGGGTTCAAGTCGAACCCGTTGGGGGTGAGCCGTCCCAAGGCGAAGCCGGGCCGGAAGACCAAGACTCCCACCGCCGAAGAGCTGGAGTCGACGAAGCGGAAGGGAGTCACCTCGTGATCGTCATGGTCACGGGTGCCCAGGTGGCCTTCTGGCTGCTCGCCCCGGTGATGATTCTCGGCGCGCTCGGCATGGTGCTGGCGCGCAAGCCGGTGCACTCCGCGCTCTGTCTGGCCGTGGTGATGATCTCGCTGGCCATCCAGTACGCCGCTCAGGACGCACCCTTCCTGTTCGCGGTGCAGATCATCGTCTACACCGGCGCCATCTTGATGCTGTTCCTCTTCGTACTGATGCTGATCGGTGTCGATTCGGCGGATTCCCTGGTCGAGACGATCAAGGGCCAGCGGGCCGTGGCTGCCGTTGCCGGTCTCGCCTTCGCCGCACTGTTGGTGCTCGCGATCGGCAACGCGATCGTCGGGGACCCGGTCGGACTGGATCAGGCCAACGAGGCCCAGGGCGGCAACGTGTCGGGCCTGGCTGAGTTGTTCTTCCACCGTTACGTACTCGCCTTCGAGGCGACCGCGGCCCTGCTGATCACCGCCACCTTGGGTGCGATGGTGTTGGCCCACCGGGAACGGATCGGGAAGAAGCAGGGCCAGCGCGAGTTGGTGGCCGAGCGGATGCAGCGCTACGCCGCCACCGGCGAGCACCCCGGTCCGTTGCCGACCCCCGGCGTGTTCGCCCGGCACAACGCGGTGGACACCCCGGCCCTGCTGCCGGACGGGAGCGAGGCGGAGCGGTCCGTGTCGCCCACCCTGCGGGCCCGGGGCAGGATCCTGCACAGCGAGGACCTGGCCGCGCCCACCCAGAAGAACTTGGACGCGATCCGCGGCGTCGGGGAAGGGCAGGGGCCGCCCTCGATCGAGGAGCTCCCGGACAACCCGCCGGACGCGGATCCGGTACCGGACCACCGGGGCGACAACGAAGGGGAGGAGTGAGCGATGGACCCGCAGTACTACGTCGTCCTGGCGGCGATCCTCTTCGTGATCGGTGCAGTGGGATTCACCGTGCGCCGCAATGCCATCGTCGTGTTCATGTGCGTGGAGTTGATGCTGAACGCCTGCAACCTGGTCCTGATCGCCTTCGCCCGACAATTCGGGCAGTTGGACGGCCAGGTGGCGGCCTTCTTCGTGATGGTGGTGGCCGCCGCGGAGGTCGTGATCGGGTTGGCGATCATCGTGGCGATCTTCAGGACCAGACGCTCGGCCTCGGTCGACGACGCGAACCTGTTGAAGTTCTGAGAGGACGCAGAAGGTGAATCCGCTAGAAATCGTCACCCCGGTCGAGGCATCGGGGGCGTTCTCGTACGCCTGGTTGTTGATCGCCGCCCCGGCGGTCAGTGCTGCCATCCTGCTCTTGACCGGTCGGCTCTCGAATGCCTGGGGCCACCTGCTCGGCACCGTGGCCCCACTCGTCTCCTTCGGCCTCGGGCTGGTGCTGTTCATCAGCCTGATGGGCTCGGGGGAGGAGTCCCGGGCCGTCGGCATCCCGCTGTACGAGTGGATCAGTGTCGGCAACTGGAACATCGAGTTCGGCCTACTGGTCGACCAGCTGTCGATCCTGTTCGTGCTGTTGATCACCGGTGTGGGCAGCCTGATCCACATCTACTCCATCGGCTACATGTCCCAGGACGTGAACCGGCGCAAGTTCTTCGCCTTCCTGAACCTGTTCGTCGCTGCGATGCTCACCCTGGTGCTCGCCGACAACTACCTGGTGCTCTTCCTCGGCTGGGAGGGGGTCGGCCTGGCCTCGTACCTGCTGATCGGCTTCTGGCAGCACAAGCCCACTGCCGCCACGGCCGCCAAGAAGGCGTTCGTGGTCAACCGGGTCGGTGACCTCGGCATGCTGGTCGCGATCTTCCTGATGCTGGCGACCTTCGGTTCGTCCTCCTTCGTCGACGTGAACACCGGCTCGCCCGAGATGGGCGGCACCACCGCCACCCTGATCGGCCTGCTGCTGCTCCTCGGTGCCTGTGGCAAATCGGCCCAGGTGCCGCTCCAGTCCTGGTTGCTGGACGCGATGGAGGGCCCGACCCCGGTGTCGGCGCTGATCCACGCGGCGACCATGGTGACGGCGGGTGTCTACTTGGTCACCCGCAGCCACGCGATCTTCGCCGAGTCCGCGACCGCCTCGACCGTGGTGGTCATCGTCGGTACGGTCACGCTGCTCTTCGGCGCCTGGATCGGTTGCGCCAAGGACGACATCAAGAAGGTGCTGGCCGGCTCCACCATGTCCCAGATCGGCTACATGATGCTGGCCGCCGGGATCGGCCCGGCGGGGTACGCCTTCGCGATCTTCCACCTGCTCACCCACGGCTTCTTCAAGGCCAACATGTTCCTCGGCGCCGGCTCGGTCATGCACGGCATGAACGACGGTGTCGACATGCGCAAGTACGGTGCGCTGGCCCGGGCGATGCCGATCACCTTCGTCACCTTCGCCGCCGGTTACCTGGCCATCATCGGGTTTCCGTTCCTGGCCGGCTTCTACTCCAAGGACCACATCATCGAGGCCGCCTTCGAGCACAACACCCTGGTGGGTGTGCTGGCGCTGGTCGGTGCCGGTGTGACGGCCTTCTACATGACCCGGCTGATGCTGATGACCTTCTTCGGGAAGAAGCGTTGGGACGACGAGGTGCACCCACACGAGTCGCCGGTCGTGATGACCATCCCGTTGATCATCCTCGGTGCGGCCTCCGTGGTCGGTGGCCTGGCCCTGAACAACTGGATCGGCGGTTGGCTGGAGCCCGCCACCGGTGGGGCCCACGGTGAGGCGCACGCCCCGAGCCTGTTGCACTTCAGCGTGATCGGGATCATCACCCTGGTCGTGGTCGCCGTCGGCGTGGTGATCAGCTGGCTGATGTTCGGACGCCGCGCGATCGATCGCACCGCCCAGCCGACCCGCAACCCGCTGGTGGTCGCCGGCCGCAACGACCTGTACGGGGACGCCTTCAACGAGGCCTTCCTGATGCGCCCCGGTCAGCAGTTGACCAAGGTCCTGGCCAGCACCGACGAGTTCGGGGTGGACGGGGTCGTCAACCAGGGCAGCGCCGTGGTCGGTGGATTGTCGGCCCGGCTGCGCCGCTGGCAGTCCGGATTTGTCCGTTCGTACGCGTTGACCATGCTGGCCGGTGCGGCCATCATCGGCGTCGTACTCGTCCTCGGCCGGCTGGGCTGAGAGGAGAGCGAGAAACATGACTTTCCCCTGGCTCACCGTGCTGGCCCTGGTGCCACTCGTCGGTGGTCTCGCCCTGCTGGCGGTCAAGGGCACCGCCGCCCGCGCCGTCGGTCTTGCGTTCGCCCTGGCGACCCTGGTGGGCGCGATCGTGATCGCCGCCCAGTACCAGATCGGCGGCGGCATGCAGTTCGTCACCGAGGTGCCGTGGATCGAGGCATTCGGGGTGCACTACGCCCTCGGACTGGACGGCATCGGCCTGACCCTCGTACTGCTGACGGTCATCCTGACCCCGGTGGTGCTGCTGGCCAGCTGGAACGACGCGGATTCGACCGACGCGTCCACCGGACGTCGGTGGACCTCACGGTCCTTCTTCGCCCTGGTGCTGGTCCTCGAGGCGTTCTCGCTGATCGTCTTCACCGCCACCGACGTCTTCCTCTTCTACATCTTCTTCGAAGCCACCCTGATCCCGATGTACTTCCTGATCGGCGGCTTCGGTGGAGTACGCCGCAGTTACGCCGCGGTGAAGTTCCTGCTGTTCGGCCTGCTCGGCGGACTGGTGATGCTGGCCTCGGTGGTCGGCCTGTACGTGGTGTCGGCCCAGGCGGGTCAGGCGTCGTACCTGCTCAGCGACCTGATGCAGTTGGACATCGGGCAGGGGACCGCCCGCTGGCTCTTCCTCGGCTTCCTGTTCGCCTTCGTCGTGAAGGCGCCGATGGTGCCCTTCCACACCTGGCTGCCGGACGCCTGTGCCGAGGGCACGCCCGGTGGGTCCGTCCTGCTGGTCGGCATCTTGGACAAGATCGGCACCTTCGGCATGATCAGGTTCTGCCTCGGGCTGTTCCCCGAGGCGAGCACCTGGGCCACCCCGGTCGTCATCGTGTTGGCCGTCATCTCGATCCTCTACGGCGCCATCATGGCGATCGGCAGCAAGGACCTGATGCGCCTGATCGCGTTCACCTCGATCAGCCACTTCGGCGTGATGGTGCTCGGCATCTTCGCCTTCACCACCCAGGGCCTGGTCGGCTCGACCCTCTACATGATGAACCACGGGCTCTCCACCGCCGCGCTGTTCCTGGTCGTCGGCTACCTGGTCAAGCGCCGCGGTTCGCAGCAGATGGCCGACTTCGGCGGCGTGCAGAAGGTGGCTCCGGTGCTCGCCGGGCTGTTGCTCTTCGCCGGCCTGTCCTCGCTGTCGCTGCCCGGTACCGCGCCGTTCGTCTCCGAGTTCATGGTGTTGGCCGGCACCTTCGGCCGGTACCCGGTGTTCGCGGTGGTCGCGGTGCTGGCCACCGTCCTCGCCGCCCTGTACATCCTGTTGATGTACCAGCGCACGATGACCGGACCGGTGACCGAGGTCGTCCGGGAGAGGGTCACCACCGACCTCTCCGGACGGGAGCGGCTCGCGCTCGCCCCGGTGGTGCTGCTGATCCTTGTGCTCGGCTTCTTCCCGAAGCCGCTGCTGGCCGTGATCGAGCCCGCTGTCAACGCAACCCTGACCCACGTCGGCGTGGCCGACCCCGAACCCACCGTCGCGGAGGGAGGTAACTGATGAACCCGATCGCCCTGCCGCTCGAGATCACGGCACCGCAGCTGGAGTACGGCCTGCTGATGCCGTTGATCGTCCTCTTCGGCGCCGCCTGCGTCGGCGTGCTGTTGGAGGCCGCCCTGCCGCGCGTGGCCCGGCTGCCCGGACAACTCCTGGTCACCTTCGTGGGCATCATCGCCGCCCTGGTGCTGGTCATCCGAAACTGGGTGAACGGTGAGACCGGCATCGTCGCCGTCGGCTCGGTCGCCATCGACGGACCGACCTACTTCATCTGGACGATCCTGCTGATCACCGGTGGACTTGCCCTGCTGGTGTTCGCCGAGCGCAATCTCGAGGGTGGCACCGCATTCGCCCCGCAGGCGGCGGCCGTGCCCGGCACCGAGGCCGAGCGGGAGGCGATCGAGCACCGGATGGAGCACACGGAAGTGTTCCCGTTGGCGCTCTTCGCCCTGACCGGCATGCTGCTCTTCCCGGCATCGACCGACCTGCTGACCATGTTCGTCGCCCTCGAGGTCCTCTCGCTGCCGCTCTACCTGCTCTGCGGGTTGGCGCGCCGCCGCCGGTTGCTGTCGCAGGAGGCGGCGCTCAAGTACTTCCTGCTCGGCGCCTTCTCGTCCGGCTTCTTCCTGTTCGGTGTTGCGCTGCTGTACGGCTACAGCGGTTCGTTCGACCTGAGTGCGATCGATGAGGCCGTCACCTCCTCGACCCAGGGCCAGGGGCTGCTGCTGGCCGGGATGGGGCTGCTCGGGGTCGGGTTGTTGTTCAAGCTCGGCGCGGTGCCGTTCCACTCCTGGACTCCGGACGTCTACGTCGGTGCCCCGACTCCGGTCACCGGCTTCATGGCCGCCTGCACCAAGATCGCCGCCTTCGGCGCCCTCCTGCGGGTGTTCTACGTCGCCCTCGGCGGCGCGCGCTGGGACTGGCAGCCGATGATGGCCGTGATCGCCGTGGCCACCATGGCGATCGGGGCGATCCTGGCGATCACCCAGACCGACGTGAAGCGGATGCTCGCGTACTCGTCGATCGCGCACGCCGGCTTCCTGCTCACCGCTTTCGTCGGAGCCGCGCAGGCCTCCAACGGACTCGGCGAGGGGCAGCTCAGCAGCCTCTCGGCATCGCTGTTCTACCTCGCCGCGTACGGCGTCACCACGGTCGGAGCCTTCGCGGTGCTGACCATGGTCCGCGACGCCGGGGGAGAGGTGACCAGCCTCGCCGGCTGGGCTGGCCTCGGGAAGAAGTCGCCGGTGCTCGCCGGCATCTTCGCCTTCTTCCTGCTCAGCTTCGCCGGCATTCCGCTGACCAGCGGGTTCATCGGCAAGTGGGCGGTGTTCGTCGCCGCCTGGGCCGGCGGGTACGAGTGGTTGGTCGTCGTCGCCGTGCTGATCAGCCTGGTGGCAGCCTTCTTCTACCTGCGCATCATCGTGGTGATGTTCTTCTCCGTCCCGGCCGAGGGGCCGAAGGTCGTCCGCCCGAGCGTGCTGACCTTGGGGGCCATCGGAGTTGGACTGGTCGCTACTGTGGTCCTCGGAATCTTCCCCGGGCCGCTGCTGGATCTCGCCCAGCACGCGGGTGAGTTCCTGCGTTAGGAGAGAAGTGCTTCCGGATCAGTCGGCCGACGTCCCCGGCGACGCCATGGGCGAATCAGTTCGGAAACAGCTCGACGTGATCGAGACCGAGCTCCTCGCAGCCGCCGAGGCGAACACGCCGCTGGTGACCGACGCTGCCCGACACATCATCAGGGCCGGCGGCAAGCGGTTCCGTCCGCTCCTGGTGGTGCTGGCCGCCCAGTTCGGACCCGACGGCGCGACCCCGCAGGACGATCTCGTCCGGTGCGCCCTGGTGGTGGAGCTGACCCACGTGGCCAGCCTCTACCACGACGACGTGATGGACGATGCGGACCTGCGCCGCGGGGCCCCGAGCGCGAACAGCCGGTGGGAGAACACCGTCGCGATCCTTGTCGGTGACTTCCTGTTCGCCCGGGCCTCCGACATCGTGGCGGACCTCGGTCCGGAGTTCGTCCGGCTGCAGGCGCGGACCTTCGCCCGGCTGGTGCAGGGCCAGATCGCCGAGACGGTCGGGCCGGCCGAGGGCGCGGACGCGTTGGCCCACTACCTGCAGGTCGTCTCCGACAAGACCGCCTCGTTGATCGCCACCTCGGCCCTGTTCGGCGCCAAGGTGTCCGGTGCGTCGGCGGAGGTCCAGGACGCCCTGGCCGCCTTCGGGGAGGAGATCGGCAGCGTCTTCCAACTGAGCGACGACATCATCGACATCACCAGCGACGAGACCGGCAAGACCCCCGGCACCGACCTACGGGAGGGTGTCCTCACGCTGCCGATCCTGTTGGCTCGCCAGTCCGAGGATCCCGCCGACGCCCGGCTGCACGAACTGCTCGACGCCGACTTCGACTCGGAGGAGGACCTCGCCGAGGCGCTGGCCCTGCTCCGGACGCACCCGGCCATCGAACAGGCCCGCGACGATGTACGGGCCCGGGCCGAGAAGGCCCGCGGACACTTGGCCGTGCTGCCGGACGGACCGGCCAAGGCCGCTCTGTCGGAGCTGTGCGCCACGGTCGTCACCCGCTCGGTCTGAGCAGCCCCCCGCTGGTCGAGCCGGCGTGGCTCGATCAGCGAGAGGCTCGATTCAGCGTTGGCTCAGCGGGAGTGTTCGGCCAGGGTGACCACGAACTCGTCCTCGACCGGTCGGGGCGACTCGTCCTCGTACTCGCTGAGCATCGAGAAGATGTAGAGCCGACCGTCCTCGCCGCGGACGTAGCCGCTGAGGGCGGTGACTCCGGTCAGGCTGCCGGTCTTCCCACGGGCGTTGTTCTCCGCAGCGGTGCCGCGCATCCGGTCGGACAGGCTGCCACCGACCATCCGGTCGGGATTTCCGGCGAGCGGGAGGGCATCCTCGAAGACCGGGAACCAGGGCTCATGGCGGATCTTGTCCAGCACCCGGACCAGCGTCCTCGGACTGATCTTGTTGTCGTGGGACAGTCCGGATCCGTCGACGAAGTTCACGCCGGCTGCCGAGCCGCGGCTGCTGCGCGCGTACCGCTCCAAGTACTTGGTGCCGTCCTCCCAGTTGCCGGGGTGGCCCTTCCGGGCGGACATCGCCTTGGTCAGGTGTTCGCCGTGCGAGTTGTTGGACAGCTTCAAGAACGGGGTCAGCAGCTCCGACAGCTTGATCGAGTGGTCCGTGGCGACCACCTTCGTGCGCCGCGCCGGTGTCTCCCGCTCGACGGTGCTCCGGTCGACGGTGACGCCGACCTTCTCCAGTTCGTCGGCGAAGACGGTGCCGGCGTAGAGCTGCGGGTGGTGCACGGCGACCCACTTCTTCGTCGGGTCGGTGTCGACAGGAACATCGCCGGAAAGGGTGATCGTGTTGGTGCCCTCGGCACGCTCGAAGTCGAAGGTGTTCTCGGTCCCCTCTTCCACGGTCGTGGTCTCGTTCTCGATGGTGACGTAGTCCTCGGCCGCCTCCGGGGTGATCGAGTACTCCGCGGGCTCGCCCTCGTCGCCGGGGGAGTAGGTGACGATGATGGTACCGGCGTCGTAGTCGGTGTTCGGCGAGACGGTGAGGGCGGAGATCTGTGCGGCGTAGTACTCCGAGCGGTCGCTCGGTGCCCAGGTGTCGTGGTAGTAGTCGTCGTCGTAGAAGCTGTCGTCGACCACCAGGTGGCCGGTGACGTGCTTGATCCCGGAAGCCTTCACCTGTTCGGCCAGGTCGGCGTAGTCACTCTCCATCGAGGTCGGGTCGCCGTATCCCTTCAGGTACAGGTTCTTCGTGGTTCCCTTCGGAGAGATCCGCCCGTTCGTGATCACCTCGGTCTTGAACCGGTAGTCCGGACCGAGCTTGTTCATTGCCGCCGCCGCAGTGAGGATCTTCGTGTTCGATGCCGGCGTGAGTGCGTCGGCGCCGTGCCGCGAGTACAGCTCCTTCTTCTTGCGCGGATCCAGCACGGCGGCCGCCGAGTCCGCCTCCGCCACCCGCGGATCGTCCATCACCGACGCGAGCTTGTGCTTCAGCTCGCGGTCGGGCGGCGCTGCGGTCGCCGGCGGCGCGAGGGCGACGCCACCAGCCGCCAGGGAAAGGGATGCAGTGATGCTGATCATGAATCGGCGAGTACGTAGGCCGAGTCGCGACATGGAGAACTCCTGATCTTGAGGGAACCCTCGCGACGCTAGAGGAGGATCGGAGGACTGACAAGGGTTCCGGACCACTGGCGGACAGGCATGCCGCAACCGGAAGAGGCCCACTCACTGAGTCTGTCGACGCAGGCCTCAGATCAGGCCTCGGCGGGTTCCCGGCGATGGTGGAGAACGATGGAAGGCCTGTTCAGCCGATGTCACGTCGGCGGAGACCGGTGAGCCCTACGGCGATCAGCCCCGCCGTGGTCGCGAGCAACGCGGCAAGCGGCACAGCTGAGATGTCTGCCCCCAACAGAACCCTCGGAATGTGCGTGAACGGCGACAGGTCCAGAAGCACTTCGCCGACCTGGCCGAACTCGAAGGCGAGTTCAAGGAGGAGGAAGCCCACCAACAGTGCCCAGCTGACGGGTGCAGCCAGCCGAGGGAGCCGGCCCCACAGGGCCAGCGCGAGCCCAGCGATCAGCCATACCGCCGGTAGCCAGATCAGCGCCGCCGTGAGCGTTCGGAGAAGGTCTCCGGATGTCAGTGCCATGCCCAGTCCGGCCAGCCCGAGCAGGAGAACGGGACCGACCACGGCAAAGGCCAGGTGCGCGCTGGCCCACCGGGCTCGGTCGGGGGTGCTGGACAGCAGGAGTTCGGCCAGACCGTCGCGCTCCTCCGTGCCGCCACGCAACGCCGTCAGGATCGCATAGCCGGCTGCCGCTTGGCTGAGGATGAGCAACAGGAAGGTGAACAGCGCATCGGCACCGGTGAACACGCCGCCCATTTGCTCCCCGGTCGCGCCGCTTCCCGCTACGCCGATCAACACACCGAGTACCGCGTAGGCAACCGACCACGCGAGGAGGGTGCCGCGATGGGAACGCCAGGCCAAGGCGAGCACGCTGCGCAGGCTCGGTGGAGCGGTCGCGGGTCCGAGCTTCTCCCGCAGGAGACCGGTCGCCAGATCGCGTCTCGACGAGACCGCGTAAGCCGCCGCCGAGACGATCAGGATGAACAGGGCGAACAGGCCGAAGATCCACCACCGATCAGCGACGTACGCCTGGGTCAGACGGGCCCAGCCGAACGGGGACAACCAGGAGAGCCAGGACAGTTTGTCGGCCTGTACATCCCCCGTCGCGCGCAGCGCAAACAGCATCGCGAGCGAACCGAAGGCGATGCCACGGGCTGTCCCACTGTTCGGGGTGAATTGGGCCGCCAGGGCTGCGACGGCGCCCATCGAGACTCCCGCCGCAGCGCAGGACAGCCCGAGCATGACGCTGCCGGTCGGCGGCAGGCCGAGGCTGATCAGACCGAGCGCGAGCAGCGTGCCGGCCGCGAGGTTGCCACCGAGCACCACGGTCAGTGTCGCGGTCAGGTTCGCGTGCCGTCCGACACCGGTTGATCCGAGGATCTCGAGACGGCCCGCTTCTTCTTCGGTGCGGGTGTGCCGGATGACGGTGAGCAGGCTGGCGATGGCGCAGACCAGTGCACTGGACATGCCCGCGCCCCACGCACTGACCCCACCGAGTGTCGGCGCATAGATGATCCCGCGCATCGCGACTGTCGCCGGATTGCTCATCGACGCTTGGGTGTAGCTCTGCAACGCCTCAGCCGTCGGGTACAGGGCGTTCGCACCGGAGGCGAGGCTGAAGGGGACGTATGCCGCGACGGCGATCCAGATCGGCAACACCCAGCGGTCGCGGCGCAGAACGAACCGGATGAGGGAGCCGGTGCCGACGAGCGCAGTCACGTGGCAACCGTCACATCGCCCGAGTAGTGACGCAGGAAGAGCTGCTCCAGGGTCGGTGGTTGACTGGTCAAGCCGCGGACGCCTGCCTCGACCAGCAGGTGGAGCACTGGATCAAGGGCCGTGCTGTCGACCTGACAGCGCAGCCGGGTCCCGTCGACTCGCAGGTCGTGTACGCCCGGAAGGCCATCCAGTCCGCTGGGGATGCTGACCAGGTCTGCTTCGATCGACGTGCGGGTGAGTTGCCGGAGTTCGTCCAGAGATCCGCTCTCGACGGCTGTGCCGCGACGGATGATCGTCACGCGGTCACACAGGGCTTCGACCTCGGCGAGGATGTGGCTGGACAACAGCACCGTACGCCCGGCCCGGGCCTGCTCGGCGACCACCTCGCGGAATACCTCCTCCATCAGCGGATCCAAGCCCGAGGTCGGTTCATCGAGGATCAGGAGCTCGACGTCTGAGGAGAAGGCAGCGACCAGCGCGACCTTCTGCCGGTTCCCGGTCGAATAGGCTCGGCCCTTCTTGCGCGGATCAAGATCGAACCGTTCCACGAGTTCGGCGCGCCGGCCCCCATCGATTCCCCCGCGCAGACGGCCGAGCAGATCAATGGTCTCGCCGCCGGAGAGGTTGGGCCACAGGTTCACGTCTCCGGGTACGTAGGCCAGCCGACGGTGCAGGGCGGCGGCGTCTGCCCAGGGGTCGCCACCGAGCAGCCGGACGTCACCCGCATCGGGCCGGACCAGGCCCAACAGGATGCGGATCGCCGTGGTCTTGCCTGCTCCATTCGGTCCCAGGAATCCGTGGACCTCGCCCGAGCTGACCGACATGGTCAAGCCATCCAGCGCCTTCGTCCGGCCGTAGCTCTTCTCGAGATCGTGGATGTTCACTGCATTGCTCAAGGTCGTCACCTCCCCAAGCCCTGTCGGGCTCGGCTCTCATCCTTCTTCTGGCTTTGCGGGGGCGGAGCGGTCATGGCCCTGGCGGGCACCCCGAAGGACGTCAGCACCGATGAACTCCGGCGCGATGATGTCCAACAGCGCACCGCTGATCCGCCGCAACGACTCGGGCTCGAAGGCATCAGAGTCCAGGGCGCGCGACAGGTGCTCATGGAGCGCGTAGACGCCGAGCCTCATGGCCACGAACACCGCAGCGCTTCCGCGCGGATCATCCACGCCGGCGCGCCCGGTCAGGTGCACCTCCGTCATCGAGACGAACTCGTCGAACAACGGTGCGATGGCCGGAGAGCCGTCAGCGAGAGCCCGGCCCAGATACCTCAGGACCGACGGGGCGTGCCCGTAGATCTCGCTCGCGAATGCCGGATCGCGGAGCTGTTCGAGATCCTCGGCGCGCGTGACCTGCTCCCGGAAGAACGCCACTACGTAGGTGTCGCAGGCATCCCGCAACCCCTCCTTGTTTCCGAAGTGATGCTGGACGACGCCCAATGAGGTACTCGCACTGGCGGCGATGCCACGCAGCGTCGCTCCCCGGAACCCGTGCGCAGCGAACTCGTCGAGCGCCGCGTCGCGGATCCGGGCCTTCGAGGTCAGGTCTTCAGCGGGTCGCATGACCAAAATCTAATACACGTGACTTATTCATGAGTCGCAAGTATTGCACAAGAGTCCGCCCAGCGAAAGATCGGGCGGAGTGCTCCCGTACTTCTTCTCCGTCCCCGGGTCGAGCACCACCGCGCCGGCGAGGGGCAGGTGGACCGATCGGGCGGTCCGACGGTAGCGTGACCGCCCATCGGGCTCCGTGGCCCAGAAGGACGTCCGACCACCACCAGTCAGGAAGGACTGATCAGTGACCGCCGACATTGAGGACCTCGAGGGAATGCCCGAGGAGCCACCACCTCCCACCCCGAGGGCGTCCCGGATTGGTGGTAGAGGGCCCGGCGGGATCCATCCGGGCGTGTTCATCCCGGCGCTGGCCATCCTGGTGATTGCCTGTGTCTTTGCCATCGGATTCCCCGAGGCCACCGAGACGGCGCTCACAGCGGTCCAGACGAACATCGTCGGAGGCTTCGCCTGGTACTACGTGCTGATCGTGGCCGGGTTCATCGGGTTCGCGCTCTGGATGGGCCTCAGTCGGTTCGGGAACATCAAACTCGGCAAGGACGAGGATGAGCCTGAGTACAGCGTCTTCGCCTGGTTCGCGATGTTGTTCGCCGCTGGTATGGGCATCGGGCTGGTCTTCTGGGGTGCCGCCGAGCCGCTGACCTACTTCGCCTCCGACATCAAGCCCGGCATGACCGGCGAGGGTGCCGAACTCGCCCAGAAGGCGATGGCCCAGGTCTTCGTGCACTGGGGCTTCCACGCGTGGGCCATCTACGTCGTGGTCGGGCTGGCCCTGGCGTACGCTATCCACCGCAAGGGCCGTCCGGTCTCGATCCGCTGGGCCCTCGAGCCGCTGCTGGGGGACCGGGTCAAGGGCCGGATCGGGGACGTGATCGACACGATCGCCGTCGTCGGCACGGTCGCCGGAGTCGCCACCTCCCTGGGCCTCGGTGTGAAGCAGATCTCCGCCGGGCTGGTGCACCTCGGGCTGTTCCCCGAGGTCACTGACACCATGCTCGTAGTGCTCATCGTCTTGATCACTGCAGCGGCGACGCTGTCGGTGGTGAGCGGTGTCGGCAAGGGCATCAAGTGGCTCTCGAACATCAACCTCGCACTTGCCGGGGTCTTCCTGCTGGCCATCCTGATTCTGGGCCCGACGCTGTTCCTGCTCCGCGAGTGGGTGCAGATTGCTGGGGTCTACCTCCGCGACGTCCTGCCCCTGACTTTCAGTACCGGAGCCTTCACCGGAGACGCCGGTCAGCTCTGGCAGGCCACCTGGACGACCTTCTACTGGGGCTGGTGGATCTCCTGGGCACCCTTCGTCGGGGTGTTCATCGCCCGGATCTCCAAGGGACGCACGATCCGGGAGTTCGTGGCCGGGGTGCTGTTGGTGCCGACCGTGGTCACCTTCCTCTGGTTCTCCGTGCTCGGTGGGACGGCCATCTATCGCGAGATGTTCGGCGAGGGCGGTCTGGTCGGCACGGACGAGAACGGCGACCCGTCGGTCGTCGCGGAGAACGTGCTCTTCGACCTGTTGAGCGGCTTGCCGGGGGGTGCCGTGCTCTCCGGGATTGCGATCATCCTGGTGACGCTCTTCTTCATCACCTCGTCCGACTCGGGGTCACTCGTGGTCGACATGCTCGCCTCCGGCGGCGACCCGAATCCGCCGGTCTGGAGCCGGATCGTGTGGGCCGTGATCGAGGGCCTGGTGGCCATCGGACTGCTCCTTGCCGGTGGGTTGAGTGCGCTGCAGACCGGCGCCATCATCACCGCCCTGCCCTTCAGTGTGATCATGATCGCGATGTGCTTCGCCACCTACAAGGCACTCCGCACGGAACACCGAGCGCTGCAGCGGGCGGAGCGGCGCCAGATCCGGGACGAGATGGCCAGCGACATCGGCGGGGATGTCACCGAGGACCTGACGGAGAACTTCGACGAGCACTTCGGCAGGCCCGTGGAGAAGACCGTACGACGGCTCCTGGGACGCCGCTGAACTGATGGGTCAACCTCGCAGCGCCGGGCGTCGGCGCTGCGGGGCCGGCGGTCTGGTGACGCTCGACGCGTCGGGTCCAGTCGATGGTCGTTGCGCCCGTGATCTCGCAGCGGATTGACCAGGTACCTGGGACGAGAACAGGGCTACACGGGCTGATCGTCCTGATAGGCGTCGGGGATTCCGTCTTCATCGCGGTCGACCTCCTCCTCAGCCGCGATCCTGCGGTAGTGGCGATTTCGGAGGACGAGGATCATGCTGGCGGCCAACGCGGCGATGACTGACGCGCCGAGGATGGCGATCTTTGCATGGTCGAGATGGCCGCTTCCGGAGGAGAAACTCAACTCGGCGACGAGCAGTGACACCGTGAACCCGATTCCGGCGAGCAGGGAGACCCCGAGCAGGTCGATCCACCGCAGGGACCGGTCCAGCTCGGCTCGTGTGATCCGCGTCAGCAGCCACGTGGTGCCCAGGATGCCCAGGGGTTTGCCGAGGACCAAGCCAGCGACGATCCCGACCGTGACGGGATCAGTGAGAACCGCGCCCAAGCCGCCGGACCCACCCAATGCGACACCCGCAGACATGAAGGCGAAGATCGGGACGGCGACGCCTGCCGACAGCGGCCTGAATCGGTGTTCGAGGATCTCTGCGAGACCTTCGGTGTCCGGCCGATCTGCCGCTCCACGCAGGACAGGCACGGCGAAGCCGAGCAGTACCCCGGCAACGGTGGCGTGAATGCCGGAGGCGTGAACCAGGGCCCAGAACATTACTGCCAGCGGTAGCAAGATCACCCAGGCAGCGACGCCATGGCGGCTGAAGAAGGTCGAGTAGCGCTGGGTGAGGAAGGCGAAGATCGCCAGTGGGATCAGCCCGATCAACAAGGGCGTCAGTTGCAGATGGTCGGTGTAGACCACCGCGATGATGGTGATCGCGATCAGATCATCCACGACGGCAAGGGTGAGCAGGAAGAGTCGCAGGGCGGGCGGCAACTTCGAACCGATCACCGCCAGAACGGCAACCGCGAACGCGATGTCGGTCGCAGTAGGAATCGCCCAGCCATCCACCGTCGGCTTGCCGACATTGACTGCCAGATAGATGAAGGCCGGGACAACCACTCCTCCCACGGCAGCAGCAACGGGCACGATCGCCCTCGCCGGCGTCCGTAGATCACCTGCTACGAACTCTCGCTTCAACTCCAGTCCGACCAGGAAGAAGAACACGGCCAACAGGCCGTCTGAGGCCCACTGCTGGATCGACAGGTCGAGATGCCAGGGTTCGAAGCCCATCCGGAACTCCCGCAGACCGGCATACACGCCGCTCAGTGGTGTGTTCGCGAAGATGAGCGCCAAGGCGGCGGCGCCCACCAGCAGGAAGCCGCCCACGGACTCCTTGCGGAGAACCTTGCCGATCCTGATCACTTCGCTGTAGTTGCCACGTCCAAGGATGCGAAGACGCCGACGATCGTTTGCTTGTTGGGGTGACAACGGTGGAACTCCCTCGGCTGGACACGACAAACCCGACTGTCGACCAGACTTCCCGACGCACCGCCAGCAACCTTAGCTGGGTCCGTTTCCCATATCCACTATCGGGGTCGCGATAGCGGTATCGGGCGCCCAAGGAGTAGTGTCGCCCTTGGTGTGCCGGGAAGTCTGGTCGGCGTTGCTCATCTCGCTTGCAACGACGGATCAGGAGACACTGGATGAACGTGCAGGAACTCGAGGCCGCCGAGCGCCATCAGCCCGGTGGGGCGAATGCTTAGTCGCATCGACAGCGGCCAGACCACGGCCGTCAGGTCCCCGTTCTCCCTCGCGGTGGCCCGCGCTGCCGTTCTCGTCGTCCTGGCCGTCGTTGTGGCCATGACCACCGGGAATCGGATGTCGGTCCTTGACGATGGATCCTGCGCCGATCACCGCTCATCCCAGCATCAGGATGACTGCGATCAGGCCGAACGCACTCGGCGCCATGGCCTTTTCATCACCATCGGACTTCTCGGGTCAGCAGGTATCACCCTTGGGGTCGGCGTGGGCGTCGCGTTCCTCGGTCGCCCTCTTCGCGACGACAACGGTCCCACGTGACCCATCGATGGTGAGCAGGTCGCCGGTCTTGAATCTGGTCGTGGCGTCACGGATCCCGATCACGGCGGGGATCCCGAGCTCGCGCGCCACCGTGGGCCCGTGCGCGAGCGGTGATCCGGTGTCGGAGACCAGCCCCGCAGCGGTCATGAACAACGGGGTCCAGCCGGGGTCGGTGGTCGGCGCCACCAGGATCTCGCCGGGCTCGACGTGTGCCGTCCGGGGGTCGCGCACTACGCGGGCACGGCCGGTGGCGACGCCGGTCGCAGCCGGCCGGCCCACGATGGCGTCACCGTCCGGCGGCGCGGCGTCACCGGTGGGCATGGTGCCGTCGGACAACAACAAGGGTGGTGCCTGGCTGCGTCGGCCTTCCCGTGCGTACTCCGCCCGACGTGCGGCAGCCAGATCATTCATCCGCTCACCGGCCAGGGCGCGGTCGACCTCGTCGAAGCGCAGGAAGAAGACGTCGTCGGGTTCACCCAGGGTGCCGCGCTGGGCCAGGGCCGCACCGACGGCGAGCAACTGCTCACGTCCCTGTCTGATCGACTTCACCCAGGCGAACTTGGGGTACTCCCGCAGCCCGGACAGTTGTCGGCCCCGGCGCAGGAGCCAGCCCGCCGCGGCGCCGCGGCGCCGATGGCCCGACAGGTCGGCCCGGGTCATCAAGTTGTCGATCATGGCCTCGGCCTCGAGCGCCGCTCGCTCGAACCGGACGTCGGGTGCCTGGTCCGGGTCGGTGAGCCGTAGGTAGCCAGCGATCACGGTGAAGACAGGGGCAGGGTCCTCCGCCCAGCGCGGGATGCCGACGTCGATCTCCATCGCACAGCGGTGCCCGTAGGACTCGAGGAAGGTTTCGAGTCCGATGTCGGGAAGCTCGCCGGCCCGCCACCGTGCGACCAGCTCATCTGCCGGTGTCTCGGTGAACAGCGGGTGGTGGGGACGCGCTCGCTGTGCAACCTGCCAGAGGGCAAGGTCCATCGCGGTCGTCGGGTTGTGGGGCATCCCGCGCTGGGTGATGTCGACCTCGCCCGGCTCCGCAATGCCGCGGAGGAGTCCAGCGGCCATCGCGCGCGACCCGAGACCGGCATACAGGGCGGGAAGCATCTCCCACATCCCGGTGGACATCACCTCGTCCTGGACGGTTCGGGTCTCCTCCAGCAGCCCTTCTGGTGTGGTTGCCGTCGTCGGCGACAAGACGCGCGCCGACAGGGCCCGATTCCGTGCCCGCTCAGGGTCAGCCAGCCCGGAGAGGAGTCCGCCGAGATAGCCCGACCCGAACGCCGTGACGCCCCGGATCGTCGGTCCCAGCACGACGCCGAGGGCACGGACGGACGGGGGAGACGGGCGCAATCGGGGATCCTGCAGCAGGGCGTCGGCAGCGTCGGGGGTGGAGCCGTACGTCTCCAGGATCACCGGCAGTTTCCGGCGCAGGATCCGGCTCCGAACGATCGGGGTCAGGTCCATGTACATTCGACCGCCGATGAACCGCACCGACTTCCGGAAGGTGTGGCCGAACATCTTGGTGACGCCCCTGATGGCGGCGTCCATCATTTCCTCGCCCATGGGCGTCATCGGCCCGGCCAGGCCCTGCATGTGACCGACTTCGACATAGACGTGCAGGGAGTCTCCGTCCTCCACCGGTACGGGGAACAAGGTGGTGATCGCCCGCGACTGCAGCAGCCACAGCACCCCCGTGTGATCAACGGCGAACTCGATGTCCTGGGGCGTCCCGAACGATTCCTCGATCCGTCGGCCGGTCTGCTGCAGGTCGGCCACCGTCGCAGCCGCCAGGCAGTCGAGCTGCGGCGGTGACACACCGTCGTCCAACTCGGCGCGTTCGGAGTCGACGCTGCCGTCGACGACGACATCTCCCAGCCCGGCGACGGCGTTGATCACCTGTTGGGATCGCAGCCCTGTCACGGGATTTGCGGTGAACAGCACCCCGGCGGCTGACGCGTCGACCATTCGTTGCACGATGACGCCCATCGCGAGGTCGGTGTTCGGCCCATCCGGAAGGGCAGCGCGGTAGGCGACCGCCCGGTCGCTGTGCAAGGAAGCCCAACACTGCTGAATCGCCTCAATCAAGGCATCCGCGTCACTGACATTGAGGATCGTGTCCTGCTGCCCGGCGAAGCTGGCATCCGGCAGGTCCTCCGCAGTGGCTGAGGAACGTACGGCGACCGGGGCTGATCCCAGTCGTTTGCGCCACCAGATGAGGATCTGTTCTCGCGGGACAACGCCGCCCCGGTACGCCTCGGTGGTCAGCACGAAACCGGGGGGAACAGTCTCGCCGGCACGGATCAGGCTAGCCAGGCCGACGGCCTTTCCTCCCACCTCGGCGAGCTGGTCGGGGAGAACATCGGTCAGATCGATGAGCGGCATGTGCGGTCTCCTTGTTCGGCGTACGACCTCTTCCATGCCGACCAGACTTCCCGGCGCTCCGAGAGCCACGTTACTCCTGCGTACCCTCGTCGACGGGTGACGTTCATCACAGCGGGGGAACGGAATGCCCAAAGGAACGACTCTACCCTTACGTTAGGGTAGAGTCGTCCGTCAGGTGGTCCGTGCGCCTCCGGGAGCCCCGACGATGGCGTCGGCTTCTCCGACCGCCTCCCTCCAAGACCACACACCATGATCATGATCGGACCCACTGACTGATGACATCACCTGCGCCTGCCCATTCCTTCCGAGAGGTCGGATCCAGTCAGAGTTCGTCAGTTCGGGCGGCGTTGCGCTCGCCGCGGCGCTTGCGGACTGAGATCTTGGCCGGGTTGGTGGTGGCGCTGGCGCTGATTCCGGAGGCCATCTCGTTCTCGATCATTGCGGGGGTCGATCCGCGGGTTGGTCTCTTTGCCTCGTTCACGATGGCTGTGACGATCGCCGTGGTCGGCGGACGGCCGGCCATGATCTCGGCGGCAACGGGGGCCATTGCGCTGGTCATTGCGCCGGTGGCCCGCGAGTACGGCATGGACTACTTCATCGCCACTGTCATCTTGGCTGGTCTGTTCCAGATCGTGTTGAGCTTGCTCGGTGTCGCCAAGTTGATGCGATTCGTTCCGCGGAGTGTGATGGTCGGGTTCGTCAACGCGCTGGCGATCCTGATCTTCATGGCTCAGTTGCCCCATCTGATCGGGGTGCCCTGGGCGGTGTATCCGATGGTGGCGATCGGGGTTGCGATCATGGTGTTCCTGCCGCGACTCTCCAAGGCCATTCCGGCTCCATTGGTGGCGATCGTCGCGTTGACCGTGTTCGCCCTTGTGTCCGGAGTCAAGTTTCCCACGGTGGGTGATGAGGGCGAACTGCCGGACAGTTTGCCGTCGTTGTTCTTCCCCGCTGTTCCGTTCACCCTCGAGACCTTGCAGATCATCGCGCCGTACGCGTTCGCGATGGCATTGGTCGGTATCCTGGAGTCCTTGATGACGGCGAAGTTGGTCGACGACATCACCGATACGCACAGTTCGAAGACTCGAGAGGCGTGGGGGCAGGGTGTGGCGAACATCGTCACCGGGCTCTTCGGAGGCATGGGGGGCTGCGCGATGATCGGTCAGACGATGATCAATGTGAAGGCGTCGGGTGCCCGGACTCGGATCTCCACGTTCCTTGCTGGGGTGTTTCTGCTCGTACTTGTCGTGGTCCTCGGTGACGTGGTGGCCATCATTCCGATGGCGGCCCTCGTCGCAGTCATGATCATGGTCTCGGTCGGCACCCTGGATTGGCACAGTATCCACCCGAGGACACTGCGCCGGATGCCCTTGAGTGCTACCGCGATCATGTTGGTCACCGTCGTGGTGACCGTCGTGACGCACAACCTGGCCTATGGTGTCGTCCTCGGGGTGGTCGTGGCCACTTTGTTCTTCGCCCGGCGGATTGCGCACTTCACCCAGGTTGTCGATGTGGACCATCCCGATGCCGACACCCGGATGTATGCGGTGAAGGGTGCTCTCTTCTTCGCCTCCAGCAACGATCTCGTCTACCAGTTCGACTATGCCGGAGATCCGGAGAACATCATCATCGACTTGTCCGACTCCCAGATCTTCGACTCCTCCACCGTCGCTGCACTTGATGCCATCGAACTCAAGTACACCCAGCGCGGCAAGATCGTCCACGTGATCGGCGTCAATGAGCCGAGTCAGGCGTGGCACGGCAAACTGACTGGCCGACTCAATGCTGGGGCACAATGAGTTCATGAGTAACGGCGGTCCACAACCAACTGATCGAAGCACCACTGCGGCACCGGAGGCACATCTCCAGATCGGTGTGGTCGCGGACCGACTCGGCCTCTCCATCCGCACCCTGCGCCACTGGGACGAGGCTGGGCTGGTCAGTCCTACGGCTCGCAGTTCCGGTGGATTCCGCCTCTACGCCGAACGTGATGTCGAGCGGCTCCGCACGGTGCGACGGATGAAGCCCTTGGGATTCGATCTGGAAGAGATGAAGCAACTCCTTGATGCCCTGAACACGATCAGTCTGCCCGATCCCGAGGCGGCTGACCTTGGCGCCGCGAAGATCACGATCGCTGCCTGTCGTGAACGCGCCGAGGAGAGTTTCATCGCGCTGGAACAACGACTCCGCTGGGCTGCGGAGTTCCGTGACCTCCTCGCCGCGATCGATGCCTGACCACGGCGTGTGACGCCGCGGTGAGCCACGGGAGTCTCCGCTCTGTGCCCATGACGCGTGACTCACACTCACTCGATTTCATAAAATTGCAGACCTCTGCATATTATTGGGGCATGTCCAAGGTTCTGACGAGGTTGCCCGCCGGTGAGCGGGTCGGTATTGCGTTCTCCGGAGGTCTCGACACGTCGGTGGCGGTGGCCTGGATGCGAGAGAAGGGTGCCGTCCCGTGTACGTACACCGCTGATCTCGGCCAGTACGACGAGCCGGACATCGCCTCCGTGCCCGACCGGGCGGGGGCGTACGGGGCAGAGCTCTCCCGGCTGGTGGACTGCCGGGCCGCACTGGTGGAGGAGGGCTTGGCCGCACTGACCTGCGGCGCCTTCCACATCCGGTCTGCGGGCCGGGTCTACTTCAACACCACCCCGCTCGGCCGGGCCGTCACCGGCACCCTGCTGGTGCGGGCGATGCTCGAGGACGACGTCCAGATCTGGGGCGACGGGTCCACCTTCAAGGGCAACGACATCGAGCGCTTCTACCGGTACGGGCTGCTGGCCAACCCGCAACTGCGGATCTACAAGCCATGGCTGGACACCGCCTTCGTGGACGAGCTGGGTGGGCGGACCGAGATGTCGGAGTGGCTGCGGGAGCGTGACCTTCCCTACCGCGACAGCGCCGAGAAGGCCTACTCCACCGACGCCAACATCTGGGGCGCGACCCACGAGGCGAAGAAGTTGGAGCACCTCGATGCCGGGGTGGAGACTGTTGAGCCGATCATGGGCGTCCCGTTCTGGGACGACGCGGTCGAGATCACTCCGGAGGTCGTCACCCTGCGCTTCGAGCAGGGGCGGCCGGTGGCCATCAACGGCCACACGTTCGACGACGCTGTCGCCCTGGTCGACGAGGCCAACCAGATCGGCGGCCGGCACGGACTGGGGATGACCGACCAGATCGAGAACCGGATCATCGAGGCGAAGAGCCGGGGCATCTACGAGGCGCCGGGGATGGCGCTGTTGCACATCGGCTACGAACGGCTGGTGAACGCGATCCACAACGAGGACACCATCGCCAATTACCACAGCGAGGGCCGGCGGCTCGGTCGACTGATGTACGAGGGGCGCTGGCTCGATCCGCAGGCCCTGATGTTGCGGGAGTCCCTGCAGCGGTGGGTCGGCGCTGCCATCACCGGCGAGGTGACGATCAAGCTGCGGCGCGGCGAGGACTACTCCCTCCTGAACACCACAGGCGAGAACTTCAGCTACCACCCGGACAAGCTGTCGATGGAGCGCACCGAGGATGCCGCCTTCGGTCCCACCGACCGGATCGGCCAGCTGACCATGCGCAACCTCGACATCG
>JBQDIN010000005.1:84592-109451 GCA_052094425.1 Propionibacteriaceae bacterium | reverse complement strand
GGTGAGCAGCCCTACCTCGCGGCGTTGGACACGATCGCGCAGCGCTTCGGCGCCGGGCTCGTCGCCATCCGTGCCCTCCTCGATCCCCAGGTGGTGGTGCTCACCGGACCGGTCGCCAAGGCCGGGGCTCCACTGCTGGATGCCTTGCACGGAGCCTTTGCGGACTACTCGTTGACGCTTCCTGAACTGCACCTCTCCGCCCTCGGCGACGAGGCCGTCGTCCACGGTGGCATCCGGCACGCGCTGGACGAGTTGGAACGAAACAGGTACGCCCCGATCAAGCGGAGGAGGGCGACGTCGACGGCTGGCTGAGAGCCGGTTCCCCATCCCATGTCCCATCACCGTAGGAGAAGGTCAACCATGAACATCCGCAACCGCCGAGCAGGTCTCGGCCTGGCCCTCGCGGCCGCCCTCGCCCTGACCGGGTGCGCCACCGCCGGCAGCGGCGACAACGAGAACCAGAACGAGCCCGAAAGCGTCTCGACTGAGGTCCCGAGCGAGGACGTCACCCTCCGCCTCGCCTACACCGACGACCCGCCCACCGAGGCGTTGGTGGAAGGCTTCGAGGCCGAGTACCCGAACGTCACGATCGAGCCCGAGCAGACCGACTTCGGGAACTACGTCACCTCGATCACCCGCTCGATGTCCTCCGATGACGCACCCGACATCGCCCAGTACAACCCCGGCGCGATGCGCTCACTGGTCCCGGCCGGCCACGTCCTCGACCTGACCGCCTACTCCGACGCGTACGGCTGGCAGGACAAGTTTCCCCAGGCCAGTCTCGACCAGTTGATGTCGGACGACGAGGCCAAGCAGTACGCCACCGGTGGGCTGTACGCCGCCCCGGGCGCGCTCTCGGTGCTCGGCGTCTACTCCAACAAGGAACTGCTCGCCGACGCGGGTGTGGACGCCCCGCCGAAGACCCTGGACGAGTTCAGCGCGGCGCTCGCAGCCGTCGCCGAGAACGGTGATCAGCCGCTGAGCGTGGGTGGGCTGGGCGTCGGCGGTTTCCACCTGTGGAACGCCGTGCTGAACAGCACCGGCGACACCCAGACCTACCTGGACTGGGTGTACGGTGCGCCGGACTCGACCATCGAGACCGATGCGGCCCGCGAGGCCACCGATCTGATCAGCGAGTGGGCGAAGGCCGGGCACATCCCGGAGAGTGCGAATGCCACCTCCGACGCGGATGCCCTGGCCCACTTCACCGCGGGCAAGGCCGCCTTCCACATCACCGGAAACTGGGCGGCCGCGGCCGTGGAGAAGGAGATGGGCGACCAGGCGGGCTTCTTCGTCCTGCCCGGCACCAGCGCCGATGCACCGCCGGTCGCCTCCGGTGGATCCGTCGCGTACTCGATCGCGGCCAACAGTGAGAACGCGGACGTCGCGGCTGCATTCCTCGACTACATGAGTTCACCCGAGGCGGCCAAGATCCAGATCGAGACGGGGTTCATGCCGGTCGACAGCGAGGCGGCTCCGGCCACCGACGGCCTCCTCGGCGAGATCGCCACCGCCTTCGGCCCGGTGGCGGAGGGGAGCAACATCGTCCCGTTCCCCGATTTCGCCGCCCCGGGCATGCTCGATCGCCTCACCGCCGGAATGCAGGGAGTCATCTCCGGTCAGTCGAACACCGACGATTATCTCGCCACACTGCAGGAGACGTGGTCCTCGCACCATGGCTGATGTTCGTCTCGGCAACCCCGTACCGTCGCGTTCGCGTGGCGGTACGGGGACGCCACCCAGGGGCCGTCGTGGTCCGCGACGTCGCTCGCTGAAGGCGTGGCTGTACCTGCTCCCGGCCCTGGTGATCTACAGCGCCTTCGCCATCTGGCCCGCGCTGAACACCGTTCAACTGTCGATGCTGGACTGGGACGGCGTGTCCGCCCCGTCCTGGGTGGGCGTGGAGAACTACCTCCGGATCTTCTCCGACCCCGCGCTCTACAACTCGGTCCTGCACGCTCTCGTGTTGATCATCTTCTTCTCCCTGATCCCGGTGGGGCTCGGGCTGCTGATGACCGGCCTGCTGATGGGCAAGGTGCGCCGCGGCATGACGTTCTTCCGGACCGTCTTCTTCCTTCCCCAGGTGTTGCCGCTGGTGGCGGTCGGTGTCACCTGGCGCTGGCTCTACAACGAGAACGGACTGATCAACCAGTTCCTCGAACTGATCGGCCTCGATGCCTTCACCCGGGCCTGGCTCGGCGACCACACCTTCGCCCTGGTCGCCCTGGGCCTGATCGGGGTCTGGACCATGAGCGGCCTGTGCATGATGCTCTTCCTCAGCGGGGCCCAGAAGATCGACACCGCCCTCTACGAGGCAGCCAAACTGGACGGGGCGGGTCCGTTTCGGCAGTTCCTGTCCGTCACCATGCCCGGCGTTCGACGAGAGATCACCATCGCGGGAGTGATCACCACCATCGCCGCCCTGGCCAGCTTCGACCTCGTCTTCGTCACCACCAACGGCGGCCCCTTCGACCAGACCACCGTGCCGGCCCTGCTGGTCTACCGACTTGCCTTCAACCAGGGTGACATCGGCACCGCCAGCGCCCTCGCCCTCGTCCTCACGGCCCTGGTGATCATCTTCGTCGCTGTGATCCGTCGGATCGCCCGGGAGGACTCGTGAACACCGCTCGCATCGGACTGGTCCTGCGCTACGTCGTCCTGGTGATCCTCGCCCTGGTCATCCTGCTGCCGTTCGTGAGCATCGTGTTGGCCGCCTTCCACGAATCCGGCTCCACCATCGCCGGATTGGCGTTGCCGGCGGAGTGGCACTGGGAGAACTTCGCCCTCGCCTGGGAGCAGGGGGACTACGGCAACCTGATGACGTCCGGCTTCATCATCTCCGTCAGCGTGGTCCCGCTGGTGGCCGTGTGTGCCACCTTGGCCGGGTATGCGCTGGCGGTCCTCAAGGCGTGGGGGAGTCGGCAGTTCTCGGTGTACTTCGTGCTGGGCCTCACCCTGCCGGTGGAACTGATCGTCATCGCGCTGTACTTCAACCTGCAGAACGTGGGGCTGACCAACAACTACCTCGGCGTGATCTTGGCGGAGGTGGCACTGTTCCTGCCCTTCGGGGTCTACTGGATGCAGTCCCATTTCGCCTCGTTGCCGGAGGAGTTGACCGAGGCAGCCCGCACGGACGGCGCCGGGGACCTCACGGTGCTGCTGCGGGTGCTGCTCCCGATCTCCTGGCCCGCACTGACCACCCTGTGCGTGCTGGTCTTCATGTGGTCGTGGAACCAGTTCCTGCTCGTCATCGTGCTGATGCAGGACCCGTCGATGCGCACCGCCCCCGGCGGCCTCGGCTTCTTCGTCGGGCAGTACTCGACGAACATCCCGCTGCTGTCGGCGGCAACCCTGATCACCATCGCGCCGATCGTCGTGGTGTACCTGATCTTCCAGCGCAACTTCATCTCGGGAATCAGCCAAGGAGCCATCAAGGGATGACCATCCCCGAACAACCGCCGGAGTGGGCCACCGCCCTCGATGGCCTCGCCCGGCGGCTCCTCGGGGGCCTCGGCGAGTGGGTCCGTTTCGAGCCGCTGCCCGGCCCCGGACGTCGTTACGACTACCAAGCAGAGCAGGGAATCCTCCGGGTCCGCGGGAGTGACGCTGGAAGTGCCGCGGTCGGGCTGCACAGCTACCTGCGCCGGCACTGCCGGTTGGCCGTGAGTTGGGACGACCTGCGTCCCGATCCCCCGGATCACCTGCCGGACGGCACTGGTGCGGGTCAGGCCCGGGTCGAGGAGACCTACTACCTGAACTTCTGCACCTACGGCTACACCACGGCGTGGTGGGACTGGGAGCAGTGGGAGCGTGAGATCGACTGGATGGCCCTGCGTGGGGTGACCGCACCGTTGATGATGGTCGGCCACGAAGCCGTGGTGGAGCGGGTCCTCCTCGACGAGGGCCTGGATCGCGACGCCGTCGACGGGTTCCTGTCCGGGCCCGCCTACCTGCCGTGGCTCGCGATGGGCAGTCTGGACGGGTTCGCCGGCCCGCTGCCCACCGGGTGGGCCGACGATCATCGGGAACTGGCTGCGCGGATCCTGTGCCGGCAACGCGAACTGGGGATGCGTCCTGTCCTGCCCGCGTTCACCGGCCATGTACCGGCCGTCCTCAGCGGGGGAGCGGGTGCGCGCGACTGGCAGGGCCACCGTACGCACGTGGTCGGCCCGGAGGACCCGCTGTTCCGGCGGCTGGCGGCCGCCACCGTGCGTACCCAGCAGGAGTTCTGGGGAACTGATCATCGCTACGCCGCCGACCCGTTCATCGAGATGGTGCCGGTGGAGGACGACCCGGGCTACCCGGGCCGGGTCGCGGCCGCACTGCTGGCCGGACTGACCGATGCGGATCCGGCGGCGACCTGGTACCTGCAGACCTGGCCGTTCTCCTACCAGGAGGACTTCTGGACCGAGTCCCGCGTGCGTACGTTCCTGGACGCGATTCCCGCATCACAGGTCACGCTGCTCGACCTCTGGGCCGAGACCGAACCGCAGTGGCGCCGCTTCGACGGCTTCGCCGGTCGGGACTGGATCTGGTGCGCCCTGCTGAACTTCGGTGGCCGCAGCGACCCGATCGCGAACCTCGCCGGTCTGGACGCGCTGCTCGATGAGGCCCTCGACTCCGACCACCCACCGACCGGCATCGGCCTGTCGATGGAGGCCACCCGGTTCACCCCGGCGTACTTCGAGCGGTTGCTGGACCTGACCTGGTCCGATGCCCCGCCGCTCGCGGAGTGGTGGGTCGGCTGGGTGGGCCAGCGGTACCGGTTGGACGAAGATTCCTCGGCCCAGCAGGCGGTCAGCGGCTGGCGCGACCTGGCCGCCACCACTCTGGCCAGCGGTGACCACCTGATCTTCCCGGAGACGTTCACCGGGTTGATCACCTGCCGTCCCGAGGCGCGACCCTTCGAGGAGCCGGACCGCCTGGCCCGCGAGGTGGCCGCCCGGATCTGGTTCGACCCGGCGGTGCTCGTCCGGGCGTGGCAGGGATTGCTGTCGGTCGCCGAGCAGCAGCCGGGCGCGGCGATGGGATCGTTGGGGCGCGATCTCGTCGATGTCGCGTTGGCCGTACTGCCCCGTTGGGCCGAGGTGTGCTTCCTGGCCGCCTATGACGCGCACGGGGTCCGCGATCCGGAGTCGGCAGCCCGGTTCCTCGAGGTCTTCGACGACCTCGAGGAGTTGCTGGCCACTCGGGCCGAGTTCCGCTACGACAGCTGGGAGAACGAGGCGCTGCGCTGGGCCAACACCGATGCCGATCGGAGTTTGCTCGCCGACAACGCCCGCCGACTGCTCACCGTGTGGGGAGAGGTCGGGGACGGCTACCTGGACGACTATGCCGGACGGCTCTGGGCCGGCCTGGTCGGCCACTACCGCGACCGCTGGCGGATGTGGAGCCGGGCGCACCCGGTCTCCGCCGAGGAGGAGACGGCGCTTGAGGCCGTTCTGCAGCAGGAGGAGACCGTATTCCTGGCCGACGGTGCGGCGGAGGTCCCCACCGGCGGGGACCTGGTGGCCGTCTCCCGGCGGTTGCTGGACTCCTACGGGGCCGACTTCGTCCGGCGCGTTGCGGCCCTGCGCAAGATCACCAGCCACGACCCGGAAAGTGAAGTACGCCAGTGAGCCCGTCCCGCCCGGCAACCGAGTGCCGGAACCCTGACACGGTCGCGATCGACCTCGTCGACACCCCGCAACGGGTGGAGATGATCATGCGGGAGGACGCGGTGGCCGTGGCTGCCGCGCGGACCGCGGGACCCGACCTGGCCCGGCTCGTCGATGCGACCGTCGACCGGCTGGCCGACGGCGGACGCATCCACTACGCCGGGGCGGGAGCATCCGGTCGACTCGCGCTGCTGGACGCCACCGAGGCCACCCCGACCTACGGTGTCGACCCGGACCTCTTCACCGCGCATTTCCCCGGGGGAGTCGAGGCCCTGCTCGACTCGACCATCGACCTCGAGGACGCCCGACAGGCGGGCCATGACGACCTGCGGGAGGTCCACCCGGTCGATGTCGTGGTGGGGGTGACCGCCTCCGGGACGACCGCCTACGTCCGCGGTGCACTCGAGGCGGCCCGGGGTCGTGGCGCCTTGACCGCCCTGATCACGAGCCACCCGGGCACCCCGCTGGCCGACCTCGCGGACATCCTGGTGGTGGCCGACACCGGGCCGGAGGCGGTGGCCGGCTCCACCCGGTTGAAGGCGGGTACGGCCACCAAGGTGCTGATCAACGCGTTCTCCACTGCGGTGATGATCGGGCGGGGGCGGACCTACTCCAACCTGATGGTGGGCCTGGTCGCGACCAACACCAAACTGCACGAGCGCTCGGTGGCCCTCCTGGCCGAAGGCAGTGGAGTCGCCGTGGCCGAGTGCCGCGCCACTCTGGACGCATGTGACGGCCGGGTGCCGCTGGCACTCGTACGCCTCCTCACCGGTGCGGAGCTGCCGGCCTGCAGGGAGGCCCTGGACGCGGGTGGCAGCGTGCGCGCCGCCGTGCACCGGCTGGCGTCGGCGGGCACCGCGTGAGCGCCGCGGGGGCGACCGCCGGCGTCGACGTCGGCGGTGGTGGGGTCCGGCTCCGGGTGGAGTCGGACGGGCAGCGGATCGAACGCCAGCGGGTCGGTGCCGTACCGCGGCGGGGCGGTCGGATCGACCTACCGGCCCTGTGCACGATCCTGGTCTCGGAGTTGCGGCAGGCCATGGCCGCGATCGACGTGCCCGGCCTGGCCGGCCTCGGCATCGGCATGACGGGCATCCCGGGGCTGGTGGACGATGCCGGGGAGTTGTTCCGCGGCCTGCATGATCAACTCCCGCTCGGGGCCACGGTGATCGCCGGCGACGCGGTCACCACGCACTGCGGTGCACTCGGCGGCGCGAGTGGTGCGGTGGTGGCGGCCGGCACCGGCGTGGTCACCCTGGGCACCGACTTCGGCGCGACCTGGAACCAGGTCGACGGCTGGGGACACACCCTCGGGGACGAGGGCAGCGGTGCCTGGATCGGTCGGCACGGACTGCAGGCCGCCCTGCGCGCCTGGGACGGCAGGCCGGGAGGATCCGAGCCACTGCTGGCGGCGATGCGGGAGCATTTCGGCGAACCACTCGATCTGGTCGGACGGGTCTACCCGGCCGCATCCCCCGGACACGAACTCGCCTCCTTCGCGCCGGCAGCGGCCGAAGCCGCCCGGGGCGGGGATCCGATCGCGATGGCGATCTGGCAGGAGGCCGGCCGCCGGCTCGGAGCCGCCGCGGTGGCTGCCGTCCGCGACCTGGCACCGGTGATCTCGTGGGGCGGTGGCCTCTTCAACGCCGGTGGCCTGCTGCTCGAGCCGTTCCGGGCGGCCGTCCTCGAAGCGCTGCCGGAGGCAGACCTGAGAATCCCCGCGGGCACCACCTTGGACGGGGCGCTGTTGCTGGCTGAGCGTGCTCGGGCGGGCCGGGTACGCGGCCACGAGGTGCTCCTCTTCGCCTACCCGACTGGTTGAGCCGCCTCGATCGCGGTCCGCAGGAAGCCGTCGTGGGCGTCCAGCAACTCGGTGGCAATGGCCGGGTCGAGATCGCAGACGATGACCAGGATGGCGGTCTTCACGGACTGGTTGACCGCGTCCAGGGTCCGCCGCGCGGTGTCGGCATCGGTGTCGGTGGCCAGCATCACGAGCCGCTCCGAACGGCGGCGCAACTTCTCGTTGGACGCCTTCACGTCCACCATCAGGTTGCCGTAGGTCTTGCCGAGTTTGATCATGGTCAGCGTGCTGATCATGTTCAGCACCATCTTCTGGGCGGTGCCGGACTTCAATCGGGTGGAGCCGGTGATCACCTCCGGGCCGACGATCACCTCGATGCCGACCTCGGCCGCCGCGGAGATCGCGGTGTCGGGGTTGCAGCTGAGTGCCCCGGTGAAGGCGCCGACCGTACGGGCGTGCTCCAGGGCGCCGGTGACGTACGGGGTGCGACCCGAGGCGGCGATCCCGATCACCGCGTCCTTCGCTCCGACGCCGAGACCGTCGAGGTCCTGGGCGCCGATGTCGGCGCGATCCTCCGCATCCTCCACCGAGGACTCGATCGCATGGCGTCCGCCCGCGATCACTCCGACCACCAGGGTCGGGTCGAGGCCGAAGGTGGGCGGGATCTCGCTCGCATCGAGGACCCCCATCCGGCCGGCCGTACCGGCGCCGACGTAGATCAGTCGTCCGCCGTCGGCCATCCGGGCCGCGACCGCGTCCACGACCCGGGCGATGGCGTCGGCACACGCCGCCACGGCCTCGGCCACCCGCGCGTCCTCGGCATTCATCATCCGGACCTGCTCCAGGGTGCTGACCCGGTCGATGTCGGCAGTCTGTGCGTTGACCGACTCGGTGGCCATCGTGCCCAGTTGGTGACGCAGGGTGTCCTCAGTCATGCCGTTCACCGTATCGAAGTGGACCTACCCGCGGGGTGGCTGTGTGCCGCCCCGCGTGGCGACGGTGATCGCGGCCGCCGCCGACCAGGCCTGGGGACGGCAGGCGGTCGGGTACGGGACGCCCGGCGCGCCCTCCCCGGACCACAACTCGGGCAGCCGGTACCCGAATCGTGTCGCCGTCTCGAGCAGTCCCGCCGACAACCCTGCAGCCAGGTCCCCGTGTCCGGCGCGGTGCAGGCCGGCGATCACGATCGCGGTGTCGTGCGGCCAGACCGATCCGCAGTGATAGCTCAGGGGTTGGTAGCCACCTGACCCCGCTGACAGGGTGCGCAGGCCCAGGCCGGAGTCGAGGTCGGCCGCACTCACCCGGTGGGCGACCAGGGCCTCCTCCGCGGCATCGAGCAGGCCGGTGCCGAGCAGGTGCCCGATGTTGCTGGTGACGCTGTCGACCCGTTGCTTCGTCCCGTCCAGGGCCAGCGCGGGGTAGCGGTCGGTCCCCGTGCCGCACCAGTACTGCTCCCGGAACCGGGTGGCCAGGTCAGTCGCCCACTGACGCCAGCCCGCCGCCCCGTCCAGACCGAAGTGGTCCAGCAGGTCGGCGCCCCCGCGGGCGGCCTCGTACGCGTAGCCCTGCACCTCGCAGAGGGCGACCGGACCCTCGGCGATCCGCCCGTCGGCGAAGCGGACCGAGTCGGCGGAGTCCTTCCAGCCCTGGTTCACGAGCCCGTGCCCCGAGGTGTCGGTGTACTCCAGGAATCCGTCCCCGTCGGCGTCGCCATGGTTGGCCAGCCACCCCAGTGCCGCCTCGAGGTTCGGTAGCAGGGCACGTACCTCCGCAGTGGGAAGTCCGGCCCGCCAGGCGTCGTGCAGCAGACAGATCCACAACGGGGTGGCGTCGATGGTGCCGTAGTAGAGCGGCGGCAGGGACATCCCGCCCAGGTCGGAGGTGGAGCGCCGCAACTCGTGCATGATCTTGCCGGGTTCCTCGGCGGTGTCGAGGTCCACCCGCTGCCCCTGCAGCCGCGCCAGGGTATGCAGGGTGCCGCCGGCCTGGCCGACGTCGACCGGCAGCAGCAGCCGGGAGGTCCACAGCGAGTCCCGCCCGAACAGGGTGAAGTACCACGGGGACCCGGCGGCGAAGAAGGTGTCCTCCGGATGGTCGGGCAGACACATCCGCAGTCCGTCCAGGTCGGCCAGGGACTGGGACAGCCAGCGCGCCATCCGTGGATCGGGAACCGCGCCGTCGGTGGCGGCTTGCAAGGTCGCGGTCACCGTCGGCTGGCCGGTGGTGGGTGCCGCGGTGACCGCTCCGCCGGGGTCGGTGATCCGGGCCGACCACGCGATGGCTGCGGCTCCCCGGGCGGGGACCGGAAGGTCCCAGTCGAGTTGCACCCGGAGTTGGTCCGGCGCGATGCCGATCCGGGCGCCCTCGGCGAACAGGTGGACTGACACGTCCTCGTGGTGCCACTCCAGGCTGTGCCCCTCCGGGACCCGGTCGAGCGGCACCGGCTCGACCGGGAGACCCTGACGCACCGTGGTGATCGGGGCGAAGTCGCTGCGCAGGGTGATCGCCAGCCGTACGGTGATGTCGCTGTCGAGGGGGTTGGTGATCGTCACCGACTCCTCGAGCAGGCCGGGATCCACCCGGCGTACCCGGTCCACGCGCAGGGCGCCCTCCGGGCCGAACGGGTGCGGGCCGTGGCGGGAGACGGCGGTGAAGTGGGTGGCGCCGGGACCGAGGGCATCCGCCAACGGCTCCGGGGTGGCGCCGTCGACCGCCAACAACACCTCGCTCAGTACGCGTACGTCCGCATGCCACACCCCCTCGGCGGAGGCGTCCAGGTCGAAACCCGGACCGGGCGTACGGCCGATGTCTCCGTCCGGTCCGGCGAGGCTGGTGGTCGGCGCGGCGAACGTGGTGACCAGGTGGTGCAGGAAGGGTGGGCGTGGATCGGACATCGGGCTCCTCCCGTCGGGCCTCCACGCTAGCGCGAGTGGAATACTGGGTTCTCGTGTCCACAGATTCCCCCGCCCTCCCCGCCGGTGCCTCCCTGCCGTCGGTGCTCAGCGATCGGTTCGAGGCCGTCGCCGGCATCGACCCGGAGTTGCGCCCGGCGACCAAGCCGCAGTTCGGCCACTACCAGTGCAATGTCGCGTTGCGCCTGGCGAAGACCGAGAAGAAGCCCCCGCGCGAGGTGGCCCAGCGGATCGTCGACGAGGTGGACGTGGCCGACCTGTGCGAGCCGTTGGAGATCGCCGGCCCCGGATTCATCAACATCCGGCTGAAGTCCTCGGTGCTCGCCGCGGTCGCGACCACCCTGCTGGCCGACCCCCGCGACGGCATCACCGCGGCGCCCGAGCCCCAGACGGTGGTGATCGACTACTCGGCGCCCAACGTGGCCAAGCAGATGCACGTCGGCCACCTGCGGTCCTCGATCATCGGGGACTGCTTCAACCGGGTGCTGAGCGCCCAGGGCCACCAGGTGATCGCGCAGAACCACATCGGTGACTGGGGTACCCAGTTCGGGATGCTGGTCGAGCAGATCCTGACCGAGGGGATCGACCCGTCCACCTTGGACCTGCCCTCAGCCGAGGCGCTCTACAAGCGGGCGAATGCGCACTTCAAGGAGGACGCGGAGTTCGCGGCCAAGGCCCGGAAGCGGGTGGTTGCGCTGCAGTCCGGGGACGAGCAGACCCACGTGGTCTGGCAGCAGTTGATCGCCATCTCGCTGGCCGGGTTCAACGAGGCCTACGGGCGGCTCGGGGTGCTGCTCACCGATGATGATCTTGCCGGTGAGTCCACCTACAACGACGACCTGTCCACGGTGGCGACCGAGTTGGAGGCCGACGGTACGGCCGTGATCGACGACGGCGCGCTGTGCGTGTTCGTGGACGGTTTCAACGCCCCGCTGATCGTCCGCAAGGGCGACGGCGGCTACGGCTACGCGACCACCGACCTGGCGGCGATCCGGCACCGGGTCCGGGACCTGCACGCGAACCGGATCATCTACGTGGTCGGCACGGAGCAGTCCTTCCATTTCGACCAGGTCTTCGCCGTCGCCCGGAAGGCAGGATTCCTGCCCGATCCGGTCGCCGCCGAGCACGTCGGCTACGGGTTGGTGCTGGGCGGCGACGGCAAGCGGCTGCGGACCCGGGACGGCGGCACGGTGAAGTTGACCGACCTGCTGGACGCGGCGGAGGAGAAGGCCGCCCCCGCGATCGCCCTGGCGGCGATCAAGTACGCCGACCTGTCCAACGGGCTGAACAAGGACTACGTCTTCGACATCGACCGGATGGTCGCCACCACCGGCAACACCGGCCCCTACCTGCAGTACGCGCACGCCCGGGTGTGCCAGGTGCTGCGCAAGGCTGAGGGGGCCGGGATCGACCTGCAGCACCAGGTGACGGTGCTGGACGAGCCCGCCGAACAGTCCCTTGCCCTGCTGCTGTCCCGCTTCGGCGAGGTGGTGGACGAGGTGGCCGACACCCTGCAGCCGCACCGGCTCTGCACCTACCTGTACGACGTCGCGAGCGCCTTCTCGGTGTTCTACGAGCAGTGCCCGGTGATGCAGTCCGAAGGCGCGGTACGTACCTCGCGGCTCGCCCTGATCCGGGTGGTGCAGAAGGTGTTGGCCCGCGGGCTCGACCTGCTCGGGATCGAGGCCCCCGACCGGATGTGAGCGGGTTCGATCAGTCGTCCTCGTCCACCCAGCCGAGGGAACGGTCGACCGCCTTGGCCCACTTGGCGACCAGGCGGTTCCGATGGTCGTCGTCCATGTCGGGCTCCCAGCGACTGTCCTCGCGCCACTGCGAGCGCAGTTCGTCCAGCGAGGACCAGAACCCGACGGCCAGCCCGGCCGCGTAGGCGGCGCCGAGGGCGGTGGTCTCGATCACCTCCGGGCGGATCACCGGGACCTTGATCAGGTCCGCCTGGAACTGCATCAGCAGTTCGTTCACGACCATCCCGCCGTCCACCTTCAGCTCGGTCAGGTCCACGCCCGCGTCGGCGTTCATCGCGTCCAGCACCTCGAGGCTCTGGAAGGCGCTCGCCTCCAGCACCGCGCGGGCCAGGTGGCCCTTGTTCACGTAGCGGGTCAGGCCGACCACGACACCCCGGGCGTCGGAGCGCCAGTGCGGGGCGAACAGGCCGGAGAAGGCGGGCACGAAGTAGGCGCCGCCGTTGTCGTCCACCGTCGCGGCCAACTTCTCGATGTCCTCGGCGGTGTTGATCATGCCCAGGTTGTCGCGGAGCCACTGCACTAACGAACCGGTGACCGCGATCGAGCCCTCCAGCGCGTACACGGCATCGGCGTCGCCGAGTTTGTAGCAGACGGTGGTGAGCAGTCCGTGGGTGCTCATCACCTTCTCGGTACCGGTGTTCAACAACATGAAGTTGCCGGTGCCGTAGGTGTTCTTGGCTTCGCCGGGCTCGAAGCAGACCTGGCCGAAGGTGGCGGCGTGTTGATCACCGAGGATGCCGGCCACCGGCACCCCGGGAAGCACTGCCGTGCACTCTCCGTACACCTCGGAGGAGGACTTGATCTCGGGCAGCATCGACATCGGGATCTGCAGGTCGGCGGCGATGTCGGCGTCCCAGTCGAGGGTGTCCAAGTCCATCATCAGCGTCCGGGACGCGTTGGTGACATCGGTGAGGTGCAGGCCGGATTCGGTGCCGCCGGTGAGGTGCCAGATCAACCAGGTGTCGATGGTGCCGAACAGGAGGTCGCCTGCGTCGGCCCGCTCCCGGGCGCCGTCCACCTCGTCCAGGATCCAGCGCACCTTCGGGCCGGCGAAGTAGGTGGCCAGCGGCAGGCCGGTGCGGTCGCGGTAGCGCTCGGCGCCGCCACCGAGCTCGCCGAGTTCGGTGCAGATCCGATCGGTCCGGGCGTCCTGCCACACGATCGCCGGGTACACCGGTTCACCGGTCGCCCGGTCCCACACCACCGTGGTCTCGCGCTGGTTCGTGATTCCGACGGCGGCGATGTCGCTCATCTCGACCCCGGCCTGCGCACACGCGTCGGTCACCACCTGCTCGGTGTTGCGCCAGATCTCGACCGGGTCGTGTTCCACCCAACCGGCGCGCGGGAAGGACTGCTCGTGCTCGCGTTGGGCCTGCCCGATCGACTTCCCGTCCTGGTTGAACACCATGCACCGGGTGGAGGTGGTGCCTTGGTCGATGGCGGCGATGAAGCGTTCGGCCATGGGTCAGTTCTCCTTCTCTGCGGTGCGGTCGGCGGCGAGCCAGGCGGCCCCGACGATGCCCGCGGTGTTCCGTAGTTTCGCGGGGACGATCGGCGCGGACAGTTCGAGTTGGGGGAGGAACTTGTGCGCCTTCTTACTGATCCCGCCGCCGACCACGAACAGATCGGGCCAGAACAGCCCCTCGACCACCTCGTAGAAGCGCTGCAGCCGCGGCACCCATTCGTCGTAGGACAGGTCCAACTCATCCTTGACGCTGCTGGCCGCCTGGCTCTCGGCATCGTGTCCGTCGATCTGGAGGTGGCCCAGTTCGGAGTTCGGCACCAGCACGCCGCGGTGGATCAAGGCACTGCCGATCCCGGTGCCGAGGGTGGTCAACAACACCAGGCCGGGGTGGTCCTTGGCGGCCCCGTACTTCGACTCGGCGACCCCGGCCGCGTCCGCGTCGTTGACCAGCCAGATGTCGCGGCCCAGCACCTCCTCGAAGAGCTGCTCCGCCTCGCAGTCCACCCAGGACTCGTCGATGTTGGCCGCGGAACGGGTCCGCCCGTGGGTGACCACCGAGGGGATGGTGATGCCGAGCGGCCCCTCCCCGATCTGGTCATGGAAGTGCGCCACGATCTCGGCGACCACAGCCGCCACGTTCTTCGGGGTGGACTTCTCGGGGGTGTCGATCCGGAGTCGGTCGGTGGCGAGCTCACCAGTCTCCAGGTCGACGGGTGCGCCCTTGATCCCGGAGCCGCCGATGTCGATGCCCAGGACGAATTTCCGGTCGAACGGTGCGTGCGAGGTCATGGTCGCGAGCCTACCGAGTGCCGCGGGCACGCGGGCGATCAGATCGCCGAGAACGGGTCCTAGACTGGGCGACGCCCGATGCCCCTGCGTCCACGGAAGAGGAAACTGTGAAGGTCCTGATCACCGGCGGTGCCGGCTACATCGGAAGTACGGTCGTGTCCGCCTGCCTCGATGCCGGACACGAGCCGATCATCCTGGACGACCTGTCCACCGGGCGGAGCGAGTTCACTGAGGGCCGCACCTTCTACCGCGGCGACATCGCCGATCGTGACCTGGTCCGCCAGATCGTGGCCGAGCAGGGCCGGCCGGACGCGCTGATCCACTGCGCCGCCCGGATCGTCGTCCCCGAGTCCGTGGCCGAGCCGCTGTCCTACTACGAGACGAACGTCGGCAAGACCCTCGACCTGCTCGACGTGGTGATCGAGCTCGGGATCGAGCGCTTCCTGTTCTCCTCCTCGGCGTCCATCTATGCGCCGGGGGAGGACTTCGTCGTCGACGAGAAGTCGCCGACCGCGCCGGGCAGCCCGTACGCCATGACCAAACTGATGGTGGAGAACGTGCTCGCCGACGTCAGCCGGGCGACCGACCTCCGGGTGTTGTCGCTGCGCTACTTCAACCCGGTCGGCACCGACCCGAAGTTGCGGACCGGACAGCAGTTGGAGAAGCCCAGCCATGTGATGGGCAAGCTCCTGGAGGCCCACTTCGCCGGCGTGCCGTTCACCGTGACCGGCACCGACTGGCCGACCCGCGACGGCAGCGGGATCCGGGACTTCATCCACGTGTGGGACCTGGCCCGGGCCCACGTCGCAGCGGTGGAGCAGTTCGACCAGGCCACGGCGTCGGAACCCTACCAGGCGATCAACCTGGGCACCGGCACCGGAACGACCGTCAAGGAGTTGGTGACCGCCTTCCAGCAGGGGGCCGGGCAGGAACTCGACGTCCAGTACGGCCCGGCCCGCCCCGGAGACGTGGCCGGTGCTTACACCCGGACCGACAAGGCGCGGGCGATGCTCGGCTGGCAGGCCGAACTCAGCGACGCTGACGGGATCCGGGACGCGATCGCCTGGATCGATCGGCGCAAGGAACTGCTCGGATACTGACCGCCGTACCGCCGATCTTCCCGGGGCTGCGAGGGGCTGCCGGAACCGGAAGACGGTTCTCCGGAACCGGCAAGGCCGGTCGGTCGGGAGTGGTCCGCGTGCTGGCTAGCGTCACGAGCACATACTCCAGCGACCCCGGACAGGCGGCCCAACCATGTGCGACGACCACGCTCACGACCACGACCAGTTTCTCGAGGAGGAGGCCGCTCGGGGCCTTGATCGACGCGGGTTCTTCCGCGCCGCCGGGTTGTTGGGCGTCGGCCTCGGCGTGGGCGGTTTCACCGCCGGTGGCCTCGGGACCAGCGAGGCGTTTGCGGCCCCTACGGCCGGGTGGAGCAATCCGGCCCTCGGCCGACTGACCTCGGGTTACAAGTCGGCGGCTCGGCCGAGCCACCTCGGTTGGGACGTCGCCAACTACGGCGGCACCCCGATCTACGCCACGGCCTCGGGAACCGTACGCGACATCTTCACCGGTCGTACCCCAGGAGACAAGACCCAGGGGCCGCTGCCAGGTCGGACCGGCAACAGTGTGCACATCAACCACCCCAACTCGCTCTTCTCCTACTACGGGCACCTGACCAAGGTGCTGGTGTCGAAGGGGCAGAAGATCAGTTGTGGGCAGTTGGTCGGCACCATGGGCACCACCGGGAACTCCACCGGGAACCACCTGCACTTCGAGATCCACAACCCGCGGTTGAGCACGACCAACCCGCGCACCTTCCTGTCCAATCGGGGCATCTCGCTCGGCAGCACGGCCACGGTCGGCAGCGCCGGCTGGCCCACCCTCAAGTCGGGCGCTTCCGGCGGCAAGGTGAAGATGCTGCAGCGGCTGCTGAACCACTGGGGCCGCGGGCTGGCCGTCGACGGCGACTTCGGTCCGGTCACGGTCACCGCGGTGAAGACCACCCAGGGTCAGCGCGGGCTGGTCAAGGACGGCGAGGTGGGGCCGATCACCTGGACCGGCGTGCTGCTGCCGGTCACCGGCGGAACCGGGAAGGTCCAAGGAGCCGCCCAGGAGGGCCTGAACCTGCACGGCTACAAGCTCGTCGTGGACGGGAACTTCGGTGCCAAGTCGGTCGCTGCGGCCAAGAACTTCCAGTCCTCGAAGGGCTTGTACGCCGACGGCGAGGTCGGACCGCTGACCTGGCCCGCCTTCGTCTGAGGCCCACTCCAAGCCGACTCGGTGACCGCCTATTCGGTGATGACTACTTGGAGCTCACCGACCGGCAGTTCAGTCGTCGACGAGGTCGTGTCGGTCACCGTGCCACTCTGATCCAACGCCGTCCACGTCACCGACCAATGAGCCGTGGCGGTCACTGTGTACGACTTCGCCGCCCCCTGCGGCACCTGTTGATATGTGTGCCCGCAGGTGGGCGACGGCGTCCCCGCCTCGACATCGTCGGTGTGGATGGTCCCCGGACCCTCACAGGTCACCGTGGTCCCGTCGCCCATGTCGAACGTCATCGAGGTGAGTTCGGCCTCGAGGGACACGGACAGGTCCTCGACCTCGTCGCTGTCGGACAGGCTGGTCTCCCCGGTAGCGAACAACCACACCGGATAGCCGACGGGGATCATCCCCCACTCATTCTGGTCCGGATCCGGGCCGATCTTCGTCTTCAACGTCGGCAACTGCAATCTGGCCACTGCCTTGGCGCCCGCCTCACCCGGCGTGATCCGTGACTTCGTCTGAGCAGGCGGTCGGGTCGCTGTTGCGGTCCCAGTCCGACGCTGCAGCGGATCCGGAAACTCCACTGTCGGCACCGCCAAGCAGTCCCCGACACCAGGAACCCACGCAGACCCACATTCGGACTGATACATCATGGCGTGGGCATACTCCACCAGCGCGGCCGCCACCTGCTGCACTTAACGCTCAACCGGGTCCACCCCACTACCGTTGGTTGGCTGAGCACCGCTGGCGCTCTTGTGGTCTGACCGGGCCGACGAGGACTGCGACGCGGGCCCTCTACTTGGGCGCAGCCCTGGTGTGCGTCCACGCCCGTCGAGACAATATGACGTCCGTTACCGCCCCTGTCATAGTCAGCCGCCAGCAACGCCGGCCAAGCCCGGCCAAGCCCACGATCAACAGCAGGCCCGAAACCACTGCCGCCAGCGGCCTATGCAGCATCAGGGCACTCCGTCCCTTCATAAGGACGCGTAATTCTTGGTCTCGACGTTTGTGACTTTCCATGCCTCCCCGTCGATGGGTTCCACCTCAACGTGCTGAATCTGCACGGAAGCACTCTCCTGCCCCTTCAGGCGGTTGCATCCCGATCGCGTCATCGAGCCCGTCCACGACCCTGAGTTTGTCGACGAACTCCGCGCCCGCCGCGATTCCCGAGGTCGCGGTAAACGATGGATCCGGCGCGCCGAACCGCACACGCTTGGGGAACCGGCCACGACGACGTATTCGGTCTTCACCGACAAGGTGCTCCTCCAGACTGGGCGGTCGAAGGCTTCGACCCCGATTATCCAGCCAGGACAGACACTTTCGTCATCTCACACGCCGCTCAAGCAGCCGCTACTCGCGGATCCGGGTCAGAGTTGGTGACGTACGCAATGTGGCGCCTCCATGACGAGAGCACGGCGGTCCTCGACGCCTTGGTCGAACGTGCTCGTCGCCACCTGCCCGCTCGTTGCGGATGGTCGGTCCCTGGAGTAGGTTGCCAGCAACGATGCCGAATCTGATGGTGGAGGCGATTTCATGTTCCCGATCTTGGGCAGCCAAGGCAGATCATTCTTGCGATTGATTGCTGCGGTGTTTCTGACCGGGGCTGTTTTGTGGTCGGGCCCGATTGTTGCGAACGCGGAGATCTCGGACTCGCTGCCCGCGTCAACGAAGAGTGGGCAGCAATCTTGGGTTCCATGGGGCAGATTTCGTATTACTACCAAGCAGAAATGTGAGAACCGGCGACGGTACATCGTCAAGACCTACTCCATTCCCAACAGTTATCTGCGCTGCGACCATGTAAATGCCTGCCCGCCGCACTGGCTGTTAATGGTGCGGTCAGATGCTAGGGTGATCGACCTCATGGACGAGGCGGTTGTACGCGTCGAGCGATCATTGCCTGAAGAGAGGCAACTTTCCTACGCTCAAGCCTGCTAGAACGGGCAGCGTATGCATGATCGTTCAGACGTCTTCGACTTGGTCGTCCACGACGGAGATCATGTGACTGCCACCGGAACCCTGGTCCGGGACGGCGACGATCACTGGTGTCTTGTTGCTCACGAGGGGCATGTTGCTTGGTCGGCTGACGGTGAGTTGTTGGCGAGCCAGGCAGTGCCTGTCTACGCGCCCACGTCGGTCGATCTCACCACTTACTGCCATGCGGAGAGTCGTTTCCATGGTGTGTGGCTCGACGGGGCGCTCCTCGTCGAGGGGCGTGCAGGTGCGTCGGAGAAGCGGGTTGCTGTTCCCCGGTCGCGCACGCCAGCGCTGCCTCATCCGCCACAACTGAGGCCCGCGAACGAAAGGGCGCTCTTCGAAGATGGGACACTCCTGGATCTTTGGCCGGAGATCAGCCAGGACGGGACGGTCACAACGATTGCACTTGTGGCGCCGCGGGCATCGAGAGCTCACCTCGTGGCTGCGTTGTCGGCGAGGGATGGCAACCTGAAGGTGGTTGAGAGCTGTTGGCCACGACGGACACTGGATGCCATCACCGACGTGTTGTGTGAAGAGGACTCGCCGGTCCTGTCTTGGGGTACGGCGGTGACTTCTCAGCGTCAACTCGTCGTTTCCGCCACGGTCAGCCACATGACGCGCGCGCTGGCATCCAAACTGCATGTGTTCCCGACCGAGGCGATGGAGATCCGTGCACTGCTGCACCCACAGACTGCTTGAGCCGAGTGCGCGGGCGCTGTGCAGTCCATTGCGGGCTGGGTACTGGGTGGCGGAGCCCACCAGCATGGCACATCACGTGGTGATCCTCGCGACTGAGCTGGAACGCACAATGGAAGCGCCCTAAGCGGGTTAGAGGCCGAGATTCGTCATCGAGTGTGAGCTCCGGCTCGGAGGAAGTTCCCGGGAACGTCCCAGGATGAGTTTCGGCTGCAGGAGGTGGTGTTGGCCTGCCTACGTGGGACGGCCACGATCCACGTCTGGGTCGTGATCAGGCGAACTGCGCCAGGCACCAGGGGTAGATGCTGGCGTCGTCGGAGAAGTAGCAGGCATAGAAGCGGCGGTAGACGCCGATCCAGTGCCGCAGCTCCTCGCCCTCTGCCTCGACCGCCACCTCGGTCAGCCAGGCCGCATCCGCACCGGCTTCAGGGTAGGACTCCAACTCCAGGAAGATGATCGCACCGACCAGGTCGAGCCAGGGGTCGGCGCCGAGGGTGTGCGGGCTGAAGTCACCGACCCCGGTGATCACCGGGCCACTCTGGGTGTCGGACACGAACACGTTCGGCGGGCAGAAGTCACCGTGCACCAGCGCCGGGGTGCAGTCCCGCGTGGCCAACTCGGCTCGGAGCGCGTCGAGGAGGCCGTCGAAGTCCGGCAGGTCCGTGCGCAGCCGATCCCGGGTGTGGGCCAGCCCATGAGCCAGTTGGGCGTCGTACAGTGCGGCCAGGGTCGGGTACGGCCGGCGGTCGGGGCCGAGCAGCCGGCCGAACCCGGGGTGGGGGAGCGGCAGTCGCGCCATCGCCCGGGCGGCATGCAGGTAGGCCCGCAGTCCCTGGCGGCGGGTCTCGGTGTCGGCCGTGGCCAACCAGCCGGACAGGCCGCCTCCCGGCATCCGACGGTCCACGGTCCAGAAGCGTCCGGCGGTCTGGCCGGCGTCCCGAATCTGCGGGATGGCGAATCCCAGATCGACTTCGGCCCAGGAGCCGTACAGCCACCGCAGTTGGTCGGTCATCTCCACCGGGGCCTCGTGGGCGTGGTGGTAGAGCCGCAGCACCGAGGGCTCCCCACCTGTTTCCGCGTCCCCTTCCGCGTCCCCTTGCGCGCCATCTGTGCCACCCTGCGTCGCGGCGGCGGGCAGGGCGAACACTCGGGACTCGCCCCCCGACCCGATCGGGGTCGCGCCGGGGATGCCGAAGGCGGCCAGTACCTCTTCCTCGTTTCGGGTGGCGTCCTCGGGCGCCTTCGGAGCCGTACGGGCGGCCGCGCGCGCCACGCGCGCACGATCGAGTTGGCTGAGGGCCAACTCCCGGGCCATCGCCGGGTCGAGGTGGGCCGCGACCAGGTTGACCGGTCCCTTCGTGGTGTCCACGTGCACACTCGCCAGCCGCAGTCGCCGCTGCCAGGGCCCCTGCTCGAGGCGTACCGACTGGGTCTTCCCGTGCGGCACCACGTTGCGGGTCCGACCGGGCCACCCGTGCTGGGTCATGACCACGTGCTGGTCGTGGCCCACCCGCAGGGTCCAGCCGTCGAAGGGCCGGAGCCAGCGGGCCCGGCGGGGTGACGGGTGCAGTTCGATCGCGTCCAGGTCCACCTCGGGCAGGGCGCGGTGCAGCACCTGCCGCACCTGGGCGAGGTCGCCGACCGGCAGCAACATGCTGCTGGCGTCGGACTTGTTCTCCCCGTCGGTGTTCGTGCCGTAGCCGAGAACGTCCACATCGACCCGGTACCAGCCGGTGGCCCGCCACAGCATCGGTTGGCTGAAGCGCAGTCCCTGGATCCGGTCCAGCGGGATGGACTGGCTGGTCAGGTTGGTGAGTCCGCGGGTGATGCGCAGGCCCCTGCCGGTCTGGGCCAGGGTGAAGTTGAACTGGGCGACCACTCGGCGGCCGACCAGTCCGGCGACGCCGAGGGCGAGGGGCAGCAGGCCCGGCAGGGCGTACAGGGTGACGTCGAAGGCCATCGTGGTGATGAGCACGGCCAGCAGGATGATCACCGAGATCAGCCACTCGGTGGACAGCAGCAGGCCCAGGGCCAGTCGCAGTGGGGTCACCTGGACCAGGACGATGTCGTCGGCCCGGGTATCGGTGAGCGCGCTCGCGGCCGGGGTGTCCTCGTGGTCGGCGACCGTGGCCCGTTCCCCCTGGGCGCGGGCCAGCAGGTAGTCGCGGAGCCGGGTGGCCCGTTGGCGAGTGAGGAAGCGGAGCTTGACGGTGGAGTCGCCGGCGCCGACCTCGAGGCGCAGTTCAGCGAGGCCGAAGATACGGGCGGCGAAGGGCTGGATCACGTCGATGGACTGCAGCCGCTCGAAACTGATCCGCTTCGAGTTCTTGAACACCGCCCCGGTCTCGATTCGCAGCTCCTCGTCGTCGATCACGAAGCGGGTGAAGTACCAGGAGAAGAATCCGGCCACCGCGGCGAGCAGCACGACGGCACCGATGCCCAACACGATCCAGCGGATCGCCGGCAGTTCGAACCCGCCGTTGTCCCGGCCCGGCAGGAACTCCCGCCCCACCGCGAAGAGGATGGCCACGAGCACCAGCCAGCCGCGGATCACCGGCGTCAACGGGTGCGGCCGCTCGGTGAGCTTCTCCAGCGGGGCGTTGGTGGGCTCGGGGTGCTCGGAACTCATAGCCCCGAGGACCGGGACTCGCCGAGCTCGGTGAGGAGGTCCCGCAGCCGGGCGGCCTCCTCCGGGGGCAGACCGGGAATGGTCGCGTCGGTGGCGGCGCTGGCTGTGACCAGGGAGACCGAGGCGATCCCGAAGGCCCGCTGCAGCGGGCCGGACTCCACCTCGACGAACTGCATCCGCCCGTACGGCACCGCGGTCAGGTTGCGGAACATGATGCCGCGGGTGATGTAGAGGTCTTCGTCCCGCTCGACATAGCCCCAGGAACGACACATCCGTCCCGACAACCAGATGCGGAGCAGGGCGGCCAGCACCCCCGCGCCCCAGATGATCGCCGAGATCCACCACTGACCGGAGATCAGGCCCACCAGCAGGGCGGGCACCGTCGACAGGATGCCGAACAAGATCACCGAGGTGAGGCGGAGCATGCTGCCGTAGCGCGGGGAGAGCCGCTGCCACGGATAGCCGGGCGGCGTGAACAGGTCGTCCATGGCCGCAGTGGGGGTGTTGTTCATGTCATGGGACAGGGTAGCCCCCGACCTCAGTGGCCGAGCGTCTTGCGCCAAGCCGACGACTTCTTCGGCCCACGCACCTTGATGTCGCCCATGAAGTTGTTGCCGCGAATCACGATCAGCGGCATCGACGGGTCCGGCGTGCCGATCTCCTTGATCGTCGTCGACGCCATCATGTTGGTGGCCTCGTCCTTGACCCGGGTGCCCTCGGGTACGCGCAGCAACAGAGTGCCCATCACGAGCGTGGTCTGGATCTCGACCACCGGGGCATCGAAGGTGGCCTCGGTGAGGTCGAGCTTCACCGTGCCCATGAAGTTGTTCGAGGTGCTGTGGGTGCGCATCCGCCACGGACCGGTGCGGTTCACCGTCGACATGAACACGTTCATCGCATCCACGCCGTCGGTGGCCCCCTCTTCCACGATCACCGCCGACTGGTTGGCCTTGGCGACCAGTTCGGCGGGCCGGGTGACGACCAGGTCCTCGGTCAGCGGGGCCAACTCGGCGAAGGTCTTCGCGGCGAGGACGGTCGAGACCCGGTCGTCGTGCTCGTCGATCGTGAGCCGTCCCTCGGCGTACGCGGCGTGCAGCACCTCGGCGACCGCATCCCGGTCGGCGTCGGAGGCGCGCAGGTTGCCGTTCACTCGTGCCCCTTCTTCTTGGACTTCTTCTTCTTCGGGCCGTAGACGGAGGTGCCGCCGAGCATGTTCACGCCCTTGAGAATGATCACCGGGCCGTCCGGGTCCGAGGAGGTCCGCTGGATCTCGGCCCCGCCGAGGATGCCCATCGTCTGGTCGCGGACCACGACACCCTCCGGCACCTTGACCTCGATCCCGCCGCAGAAGGTGAACACGCTCAATTCCACCTCGGCCGCCTCGAAGACGGCATCGGTCAGGTCCAACTCGACTCCACCGAAGGCAGCCAGGGCCGAGGTCGTCCGGCGCATTCGGTAGGGGCCGGTCCGACTGGCGCCGCCGAAGATGGCGACCAGCCGATCGGGCTCGGACTTCTTGCTGGTGTCGATCAGGGAACTGTCGCCGGTGCGGGTGGTGGCTGGGGTTGCCGAGATCGGGGCATCCGGGATCAGGTCCCGGGTGATCGGGATCAGTTCGTCGAAGGTGCGGGCCCGCATCACCTCGTCGAGCCGGTCGCCGTGCTCCTCAGCGGTGATCCGCCCCTCCGCGAAGGCGGTCCCGAGGACCTGGGACACCTGGTCCCGGTCGGCGTCGGAGGCGCGCAGGTGCCCGCCGGCGATCGGGCCGACGTCACTGGGCTCGGGGAGCGGACTGGTCACACGTACACCGTAGTCAAAGCGAGGCCGCGGATCGAGCGCAAACCGGTAACTCCGGGGTCGAGCCAGCCGGATCGGGGGAGAACCCTGAGGTCATCCGAGCACCGTACGGACCGCGTACAACTCGGGGAAGAAGGTCAGGTCGAGCGCCTTCTGCAAGAAGGTGACCCCACTGGAACCACCGGTGCCGGCCTTGTGGCCGATGGTCCGCTCGACCGTCTTGAGGTGCCGGAAGCGCCACAGCTGGAAGTTGTCCTCCACGTCGACCAACTCCTCGCAGGTCTCGTACTCGACCCAGTACGTGCGCGGGTCGGCGTAGATCACCCGGAAGGTCTCGACCAGGTCGGCGTTCATCTCGTACGGCTTGGTCCAGTTCCGCTCCAGCACCTCCGCCGGGACGTCGTGGCCGCGGCGGGCCAGCAGTCGGAGGAACTCGTCGTAGAGGCTGGGTTCGCGCAGCAGGGTGTCCAGGTGGGCGTGGACCTCCGGCTCATGGGCGAACACGTCCAGCATGTCGGCCTTCTTGTTGCCCAGCAGGAACTCCACCGAGCGGTACTGCCAGGACTGGAAGCCCGAGGAGGTGGCGAGGAAGTCGCGGAACTCGACGTACTCGCTGGGGGTGAGGGTGGCCAGCACCGACCACTGCTCGGTCAGCACGCGCTGGATGTGCTTCACCCGGGCGATCCGCTTCAGTGCCAGTGGCACCTCGTCGGTGCGGAATCCTTCGCGGGCGCTGACCAACTCGTGCAGCATCAGTTTCAGCCACAGCTCGGAGGTCTGGTGCTGGATGATGAACAGCATCTCGTCGTGGTGCTGGGGTACCGACTGGGGGTGCTGGGCGCCGAGGACCTCGTCCAGGTGCAGGTAGTCGGCGTACGACAGGGCACCGCGGAAATCGCGTTGGATGTCGTTCTCGAGGTCTCGGTCGTTGGCCATGGGGCGAACCTATCGCGCGGCCCGGCCGAGGCGTGGGGACGGATTCCGATGCGCCCGGGTTGTCGGCTACACTGCTCGATCAGTGGTTGAAGCACCACGCTGCGAACGTAGCTCAATGGTAGAGCCTCTGCTTCCCAAGCAGATGACGCGGGTTCGATTCCCGTCGTTCGCTCCA
>JBQDIN010000005.1:65336-84492 GCA_052094425.1 Propionibacteriaceae bacterium | reverse complement strand
GGGGCCTCCGACTTCGAGCTGTGCACGGTCACGAGGCCGTACACCTGGGCCTCGGGGATCGTGGCAGCGAGATTCTGGATGGCCGCTGCCATGGTGACCCGCTGCTGTTCACCATCCATGTACAGGTCGTCGCCGTCCCACCACAGGTGTTCCGCCTGCCAAAACTTGCTGTCCACGATGAAGATCAACCGTCCTGCAACGAGTGCATGATCGAGGTCTGCGTGTTGAGAGCCGGGCCACTGGAGACCGTGGACGACGCGGAGCGAGGGGAACACGGGTAGGAGTTGCTGGCGGATCAGCTGGGCCGTCCGTTGCTCGCCGATCTGCCCCAACCGGGCTCGGTCGCCGAATCGGCCCAGTGACAACGAAGCGCCGGGGACGCCGTGTTCGCGGGCCTGGAGGAACTCGGTGGACATGTAGTTGAGAACTCCGGGCTGGGTGATCGTGTTGAGTCGACGGAGCAGCAGCGGGGACAGGCCAATCGCCACGAGAAGTAGACCCAGAATGATGTTCCGCACGCCCGTGGAGACCGAGTACCGGGCGATGGTGAGTCCAGACTGGGCAAGCCCGAACCCGATGAAGACGGCTATCACCATGAAAGCCACAGCCTTGGGAGAGAGTTGCTTGAGCGACTCTCGTGGCTCCGCATGAGCCGGGACTGTCGGGACCCCAACACCGAGTGCGGCATCAGGTTCTGTTGCCTGTTCCTGCAGCAATTGCTGCTCTGGCAGGCCTCTTGGGGTCGGCTGAACCTGAGCGCTCGGCCCACCCCGGAACTCCCCCTGGGGCGGCACTCTGGTTGGGCGGCTCGGTTGCCGCGGGATCGTCCGAGCCGTGTGCTCTGCTGGCCGGCTCGGTGCGGTTTCGGTACGGGCCTCGGCTGGGATCGGCGGGTGATCGACCGTGCCGTCGTCGAAGGACCGGACCACAAAGGAGGTGTGGAAGATCGACCCGCTGCCGAACGTGATCTGCAATTGGGATCCGTCGTCGAACTCGCGGACCTCGTGCACATTGATCGGTCGACCAAGGCTGCGACTCACCTGGCTCACATGATCTTGCAGGGTCAGCCGGGACATCATCGCCTCCACGGCGGATCATCGGCACCGCGGATCGTCGTCGGTGCTGTCATGGTCGTGGTCGGTCCTCTTACATCACCGGAGTCGGCGATGGCGCACACTTCCGTCACGGATGTCGGGACCGTCGATTGTCTAGGATTGGTGGCTGTGCCCCCGAGTAGCAGATTGGCCCTGTCGCCGCGCCTCATGCAACACGTGGATCTGCTGGCCGCAGGCGCAACCAAGAACCGGGCGGTGGATCCGGTCGATGTCCTCGAGCTGGCGACGCGGTCCGGGCTTCCGAGTCTGGCCGAGGACGAGCGGCTGCTCGCTGCCTCGCTCGTTGAACGAATCGCGGCCGGTGACGTGGTGGATCGCGAGCGCTTGGCCACGGCCCTGGGGGGCGTCCAGGTTGCTGCGCTCCGGATGGGGCCCCGTTGTGCAGCGGTCAATGCTTTCAGTCGCGCCGATGAGGACCTGACCAGGGATCTGGAGGCCGCACCGTTGGAGCGGCCCGAGGGCGGATACGCCCGTCGCTGGATTGGGATGTCGATCACTGACGCTGCCACTGACGTCTGGCAGGCCTGCCGTGGGTACTGGCGAGCGGCGACGAAGATCCAGTACCTGGTCCCGCTGCGGTTCTGCTTCGCACCGTATGTGTTCAAGACGACGGAGTGGCGGCGAATGCCCGGCTCCGGTCGCATCTGGGCCGCGAAGGGCTCGCTGATCAACGCTGCGGCTGGCACGGCAACCCCTGTCCTCGGGCCGCGTGGTCGCAGCCATGCCCACTGGCTCGGGGTGCCCGTCCCTGCGACAGAGCAAGACCTCACGGTCGCAGGTTTGATCGAGGGCCAACTGATCGGGCTGGGCCCGAAGTCCAGCAACCCCGTCATCGGCCTGTCCGGCTGAGCCCGGGTCGCTGTGGCAGACGGCCATCGAAGCATGCGGGTCAGGCTACGCTCGCGAGGACGCGCAGACAAGTACTTGCCAACAACTTAGACCGACCGCGAGAATAGGCGTCTGTATGGGGGATGCGGTGCTGAACTTCCGTGAGTGAAGGTTCCGTGGTTCGGATCACCACCAAGTCGTGACCGGTTACAGGGGGAGGAGAGTGAATGCCTGACATCGATGAGGCGGCTGCTGTTCTGTTCGAGCAGATCGTGGGCGGCACGGAGATCACCGACGAGGAGGGCCAGACGTGGTTGGCCTGCTCCGAGGAGCACCTGGAGGCAGACCCGGAGTTGTGGCTCCATGCTGGTAAGTACTCCGCAGTCACGAGGATCTGGAACCACCTGTATGACCTTGCGGGCGCTGATCAACGCGCTCTGGTCTGGGACCGCAGTTGGCCGGGTCATTTCGACGGGCATTACGCGGCGGTCAAGGACCATGCAGTTGAGTCGATCCGCGAGCGGATTGCCAAAGCTCGCCAACGCTGACGGTCTCCGCCTCAGTGGCGATCCTGGTCTAGGTGCCAACTAGGGCAGCCTTCCCGAGCGTAAAGTCCGACGGCCGGGAGAGTTCACCGGCGGTTGTCCCCGCGTGCGTTCGTCTACTGTGCATCAGCCTGTTCTGACTTCCTTGCCGGAGCACGGTCGACGGCCCAGAGCCCATGGCGGGCCGGAGCACGATCAGCAGGCAGGAGGCCGAACCGGTCTAAAGTGTCAGACCCTGTTGAGACCCTTGGGGCACAACAAACTTGGGGGGAATCATGACAGGTAACAACATCACGCATCAGGGGAAGGCCCCGTTCATCGTGGCCGCATCGATGATGCTCGGCTTTCTGGGTTTCGCCATCGTGGTCGGTGGCGTCGGGGGGCATGCGTCCCCGGCAGTGACTGATTCGTCGCCGGTGGCAGCGCAGCCGACCGATCCGTCGCAGAGTGAGGAGCCGACGGCGCGCGCGACAGCATCGACCGAACCGACTGCGTCGACCGAACCGGTGGAGAAGAAGGCCGAGCCGAAGGCAGACAAGGCCGAGCCGAAGAAGAAGGCCGAGCCGAAGAAGAAGGCCGAGCCGAAGAAGAAGGCCGAACCGGTGGAGAAGAAGGCCGAGCCGAAGAAGAAGGCCGAGCCGAAGGGGCCCACCGCTGGCCAACAGAACGCCTTGGCCGCAGCACAGGACTATCTGGACTACACGCCCTTCTCCAAGAAGGGACTGCAAGGCCAGTTGGAGTTCGAGAACTACAGTTCCGCCGATGCGGCGTGGGCTGTTGACCACGTGGGAGCTGACTGGATGGAACAGGCCGTGCTGTCCGGGGAGCAGTACCTGGACTACGGTCCGTTCTCCGAGACTGATCTGGCAGCACAGTTGGAGTTTGAGGGGTTCACGCTGGAGCAGGCCAAGCATGGGGCATCGGTCGCCTACGCCAACCAGTAGGTGCCAACCACTGGGTAGAGGGGCCCGGCCTCCTCATGCGAGGCCGGGACCACCGGAGCGCAGTCGGGATGGGGTTCGGACTTCACCAGCGGTTGTGCACGTCCTCAGCCCAACCGACCACGTCACTCACCCCGTACGGCCCGGCCGCGGTCGTCGCGAATCGTCCCGACCAGTGTCCGAAGCACTGGTGAGTGCGGGAGGCGAAGACCTTGAGGTCGGTCACCGACTTCCTCAGGTGGAACGGGAGGTACATGTTCTCGATCACCCAGGGCGAGTTGCCCGGTCAGCCCGAGCACTACGACCCAGAACCAGATTCGGGGCTGGTGTGGGCGGGCAGACATGCCGGCCACCTCAGCCCTCCTGATCACCTTCGGCTGCCGGCCCGTCCGGGCGGCGGATCCCTGCACTGAGCAGGGCGAAGAGGGTGGCGGCAAGGGCGATCGCGGCCAGTGCGAGCAGGGTCGTGCGGTAGCCGTACGCGGCAGCGAGGACACCACAGACCAGCGGGCCGAACGGGCTCGCCAGCGCATTGGAGAGACTGCGGATCGATTGCAGCCTCCCGCGCTCACCGGTGGGCACGTGGTCGGCGATCCAACTCTCGGCCGAGACCCGTACGGTCGGCACGATCACCCACATCACGGTGAGGCCCACGGCCGCGGTCACCAGGCCCGGCCGGACCGCGATGACCAGCAACGCGAGTCCCCAGACCACGGCCTGCAGGCTGATCCACCGCAGCGGTCCGAGGCGGTCCGCGGCCCTGGGAGCGAGGGCGCTGCCGAGCAGCAGGCCGGCCCCCATCAACGCGGTCACCAATCCGGCGCCGAGCGGCTGGCCCCGACTGGTGAGCAGGGCGAGCACGGTGAAGAAGGTGCCGGTGAGGACGAAGCTCAGCAAGACCTGGGAACCAACCAGGCCACGGAGCACGCGGTGGGTGGCGACCAGGGCGATGCCTCGGGTGAGTTGCAGCGGCCGCCGGGTGCCGGTGTCGCCCTGGGGGCGCAGCGGGGTGCCGATCAGCGCCAGCACCGACACCGAGACGGCGAAAGTCGCCGTCGCCAGAGCGAAGGGTGCGGCGTGGTGGAAGGTCAACAGGGCGGCACCGAGGAGCGGGCCGATGATGCCCAGGGCGGCATCGCGCCCCTCGTTCGCCGACAGCGCGGCCTTGAGCGCCGGGCGGTCGACCAGGTCCGGGATCGAGCTGCCGGACGCGGCGCCGAAGACCGCATGCATGGCTCCGTTGACGAAGGACACCAAGCAGAGCAGCCAGAGGTCGGCCAGGCCGGTGAGGAGGGCGACGGTTCCGGCCAGCATGGCCGCGCACTGGATGATCTCGGCGATGATCATCAGTCGACGGCGCCCGAACCGGTCCGCGAGGACTCCAGCCGGGATGCCGACCACGAGAGTCGAGCCGTATGAGGCGGTGGTGACCAGAGCAGCCTGGGCCGGGCCGAACAGTTGCAGGGCCAGGAGTGGGAAGGCGACATAGGTGCACTGGGAGCCCAGGACGGAGAACAGTCGGGCGGTGAAGTGCTTGCGGAAGTCCGGTGACCAGCGAGGCCGCGGCAGTCCGCCATCCTTGGCTCGCATGAATCGAGCCTATCGACGGATCGCGGTTCCCCCGTCTCACCCTCGCCCGCAGCGATGCGGGGCGAACGAGACAATGGGCCCGTGACTGAATCCCTGGACTCCCTGATCGAAGCCGCCGGCGACTCCGACGGTGCGCTGGCCGGGCTGCTGGTGGCCGACTTCTCCCGGGTGCTCGCGGCGCCGATGGCCGCCGCGACCCTGGCCGACCTGGGCGCCACGGTGGTCAAGGTGGAGAACCCGTTGACCGGCGGCGACGACACCCGGCACTGGGGTCCGCCCTTCGCGCACGACCGGGCCACGTACTTCGCCGCGGCTAACCGCAACAAGTTGAGTGTCGCCCTCGACCTGCGCGATCCCGAGGACCGGGCACTTGCCCGCGAACTGGCGGTCCGAGCCGACGTGGTGTTGGAGAACTTCCGGCCCGGCGTGGCGGAACGGCTCGGCCTCGGGTACGAGGAGTTGGCGGCAGAGAACCCCGGCCTGATCTGGGGATCACTGACCGGCTTCGGCAGCGAAGGCGCCGGGGCCGAGATGGGCGGGTACGACTTCCTGGTGCAGGCTGCGAGTGGGTTGATGAGCATCACCGGTCCGGCCGAGGGCGAACCGATGAAGGTCGGGGTGGCGGTGGTGGACGTACTCGCCGGCCTCAACCTGCAGGTCGGGGTGCTCGCCGCACTCGCGGCCCGGCAGCGCACCGGCCGTGGCCAGCGGGTCGAGGTGACGCTGATGGGGTCGGCGCTGGCCGGCCTGGTGAACCAGGCCAGCGGCTACCTGGAGGCCGGGGTGGTGCCCGGACGACGCGGCAACGAACACCCCAGCATCTGCCCGTACGAGACCTTCCCCACCCAGTCCGGGGAACTCGTCCTCGCGGTGGGCAACGATGCCCAGTTCGCCAAGCTGGCCACAGTCCTCGACCGGCCGGAACTGGCCGCGGACCCGCGCTTCGCCAAGAACGCGGACCGAGTGGCACACCGGGCCGAACTCCGCGCGGCCCTGGTGGCCGCGTTCGCGGCCCGTCCGGCCGAGGATTGGGTCGAGTTGATCACTGCGGCGAAGGTCCCCGCCGGAACGGTCAACTCCGTCGCCCAGGGTTTCGACCTGGCTACCGAGGTGGGTCTACCGGCCGTCGTCGAGATCGACGACCCCGACGGCGATCCGACGCCGCACCGGCAGGTGGCCAGCCCGCTGCAACTGTCCGGCACCCCGGTCAGCTACCGGCTGCCGCCTCCGGAGATGGACCGGGCCGGGGGCGCGGTCCGGGACTGGCTGCGCGGGCCTCGTTCTTGATCATGTGCTGGCGGAGTTTCGACAGGCTCGACCAACGTGAGGGAGACGCTGGTTGAGGTGAGCGAAACCAGCCCACCGAACCACCCGCAGAAACCTCCCAAAGTTTCTCGGACTCCCTGTGCACACAGGACATTCCTGTCAGTGGTGGGGCTCCAGGATAGGGGTATGTCAACAACGACGGACATCACCGATGTGCGGGGATGTTGCTGCCATCGCAGCCATCGTCGACCGGATGGTGTCGGTCGAGGGCTGGCAGGTGTCCGATGATCAGACGCTGGCCGAGATGGACGCCCTCGGCGTCGTAGCGGAGCGGATTGCCGGGCTCCGGCTCCGCCGCACCCACGAGGTCGAAACCCGCAAACTGTGTCGGGATCGTGGGTGGACCACGGCCGACCACTTGCTGACGTCGGACCGTACCCCATTGCGTGCTGCTCGGGCGTTCGTGTATTTCTCGCGCCACCTGAACCGGTTCAGTGTGATTGGCGAACCGGGCGGTAGCGATCCTGTTCCCCGAGGGCGAGGAAGACCGCCTTGACAAACTGCTGGAACGCGAGGAGAAGCGGGATCGGTACCTGGCGTTCGGCCACAACAGCGGCGGTTCGGTGACGTTCAAGGGTCAGTTGTCTCCGGTGGATGGGGAGAAGTTCATCGCCCTGATCACTGCGTACGCTCAGCAGCTCAGGGCCCCCAGCACGCCCAGGCCGAGGACCGACTCGATCCGCTCGCAGAGACGCCCCCGACGGCGCACGGGTGGTGTTGGATGTCGGCCGGACCCGTCGGTTGTTCAGGTTCCGTGGCATCTGGGTGGGAGACCGCCCGCCGCAACGGAGCCCTCCTGTAGGCAACTCACCCGGTTCCGACAACGAGGCCACCCGATCGCCAGTGAGATGGTTTCGACAGGCCCCCAGTTGTCGAATGGGTGCTCACAGGTCAGTTGGGATTGGTGACAGCCAGTCCGCCGTCCTCGATCCGGTACCAGCGATCGAGGTCGAGGCTGGTCAGGAACTCCTCATCGTGGCTGACGATGATCAACGCGCCCTGGTAGGAGCGCAGCGCGGCCCGCAACTGCTCGACACTGGCGAGGTCGAGGTTGTTGGTCGGCTCGTCCAGCAGGAGCAGTTGGGGTGCCGGCTCGGCCAGCAGGAGTGCAGCCAGGGTGGCACGGAAGCGTTCGCCACCGGAGAGGGAAGCCACCGACTGGTCCGCCTTCCGGCCCCGGAACAGGAACCTGGCCAGCCGGGACCGGACTTCACCGGGAGTCGAGTCCGGTGCCTGCCGGTGCACGTTCTCGACCACGCTCAGGTCGTCGGCCAACAGGTCGAGGCGCTGCGGGAGCAACCGGGTCGGGACCGGTGCCTGCACGGTGCCGGCCCGCGGCGCGAGGTCGGCGGTGATGGTGCGCAGCAGGGTCGTCTTTCCGGCCCCGTTCCGGCCGGTGAGGGCAATCCGTTCCGGCCCGCGCAGGTCGAGGTCGACGGTGAGGCCACCCGGCAACTCGACTCCGTCCAGGGTGAGCACGCTACGGCGGGCGGGAACGGCCGTGCCGGGAAGGTCGATCCTGATCACGTCGTCGTCGTGCACTGCCTCTTCCGCGTCGGCGAGCCGGTCCCGGGCGTCGGCCAGCCGTTCCTCGTGCAGGTCCCGGTGCTTGCCGGCCGACACCTGCGCGGACCGTTTCCGTTCGCCCATGACGACCTTGGGCTCCCGCTTGGTGTCCCACATCTTCTGCCCGTACCTCTTGCGCCGGTCCAACTTGGTCAGCGCTTCGGAGAGTTCACGCTTCTGTCGGCGTACGTCCGACTCTGCCGCCCGGACCGTCCGCTGGGCTGCCTCCTGCTCGGTCGCCACCGCCACCTCGTAGTCGTCGATGGTGCCGCCGTACCAGCGCACCGTGCCGCCGCGCAGGTCACCGACCTGGTCGACCAGCCGAAGTAGTGACCGGTCGTGGCTGACCACCAGCAGGGCACCCCGCCAGTTGCTCACCACGTCGTGCACCCGGGCCCGGTTCTCCGCGTCCAGGTTGTTGGTCGGTTCGTCCAGCAGGAGGACGTCCGGCTCTGCCAGCAGTTGGGCGCCGAGACTGAGCAACACCGCCTCGCCGCCGGACATCGCCCCGATCGGACGTTCCAGTTCGAGGTGGCCGAGGCCGAGTCGATCAAGGACCTCGCCGGCCCGTTCCTCGACGTCCCAGGCATCGCCGACCAGGTCGTAGTCGGCGACCTCGACACTGCCTGCCTCGATCCGGTGCAGCGCGGCGCGGATGGTGTCGATGCCGAGCGCCCGGTCGACCCGGGTGTCGGCGGCCAGGGTGACGTCCTGGCGTACGTAGGCGCAGGAGCCCTGCACCTGGACCGAACCGGCACTCGGCGTGAAGTGGCCGGCGATCAGGCCGAGCAGGGTCGACTTGCCGGAGCCGTTCACGCCGATCAGGGCGCTGCGGCCCGGGCCGACCGTCAGGTCGAGTCCGGTGAACACGGGCTGGCCGTCCGGCCAGGCGAAGGTGAGGTCATTGCAGGTGATCGCTGCATTCGGAAGGGTGGGGTTGGTTCGCATCGGATGCCTCTCGGGTGGCGTCGGTCAGGACACGTGTGAGGCATCGCGAAAGGGCGATCAGGCGACCCGCGGAATCGGGCGGGATGGCTCGGAGGATCCTGCTGCGGTGATCACCACAGGGGCCCGGAGTCGCTGAGGTCGTCGCCGAATGGGCGATGTCTCGGACCTCAGTTCTTCAACGGACCGCTTCTCCTCGAGAGACTGCAACAACGTCTCCCATGGTACGCACTCCGCCCCAGGCCTGCCACGCAATATCGGGCGGCAGTTCTGCGGCAATCCCGGTCAGCCTCGCCGGCAGGAGGGGCGTTGTGGTGTTGCCGGGTGCCAGAATGCCGTCATGGAGAACGCGCGGACTGGGTACGTCGTCCACCTGGACCGAAGGCGCCTCAACCGCCGCCAGGGAATCCTGATCGGCATGAACGGCTTCTTGGTCGTCGCCGTGGTGTGCTTGTACGGCTGGTTCTTCTCCGTGTTCGCGGAGATGGCGTCCTCGTGGTTCATCGTGTTCGTCCTGCTGGCCCTCGGGCCGCTGTTCCAGATCATCCTGCACACCTGGTCACTCGGCCGGATGAGCGCCACCTCTCGGCCCCTGGTGATCGGGTCCGACGGGATCGAGCTGCACTCCCCCGACGGCTACGTGCGGCTCCCGTGGCAGGCCATCGAGATGGTGACGACCAGATCCGTGCTGCTGTCCCAATTGCTGGTGGTCCGGGTCCGGCCGGGCGCCGAGCAGGATCCGCAGGTGATCGCCGAGGTGGCCCCGGGGGTCTGGAAGCGGAACATGAAGCACGGTGTGCTGACCAACACCGGATTCATCGTCGAGCCGGTGCCCGAGGTGCTGCGGGCCGTCGCGCACTTCGCGGACGGCCGCGTCCGGATCGGTCCCTGAGTTGAGCCGTGGATGAGGTCTCCGTCGATGTGTACGGCTCGGTACTCGGCCGGCGAGAGGCCAGAGTCCGAACCCGGACTCCGGCCTCATTCAACCGATCACTATGGGCAGGGGTGCTTCAGCAGCCACCGCCGGACCAGTCGGCTCCGACTCTCGCCTCATCAGGAGTGCCGATCAAGCGGACCGTCAGTTCCGCGGCGGAATTGACCACCTCGGTCTGAAGCCGGAACGTCGTGCTGCCGTCCGCAGCGAGGGTGACATCGACGAAACATTGACCTTCCATCGGGTTCTGGGCACCTTCGGCCTCCCCGGCCTCTGCCTCGGGCACCTTTGCGCTGTAGTCGACGTCCGCCTCGATCCCTTTGGCGGCCAACGCCTGCTCGAGGCCCTCGGCGTCGGAGAACTCATCGATCGTCACCACGACGTCTCCGTTGGCCTGCGGTTTCACGGCAAAAGCGTCACTGGGCTGGAGCAGGGCGGTGCTGACGGCGACAGCTACCGCTGCGGTGCCGATCGCGCCAGCGATCGCCAGTCCACGTCGCCTCCGACTGGGTGGAGGCATCGCTCCTCGGCCTCCGACCTCCTGGCGGAGATCGGTCAGAAGAGCACTCTCGAAATCGTCCAAACGTGTGCGTGTCATGGATGTACTTCCTGGGTGATGGCAGTGGCCTGAGCCAACTGCAGGACGGATTGGACCAGCCGCCTGCTGCGGTGAAGCCGGACTCTCGCTGCTCCCGGCTTCAGCCCCAACACAGCGGCTGCTTCGGCGACGGACATCCCGTCGACCGCGACCAGTTCCATCAGTGCACGATTGGCTCGAGGTAGTTGGGCCAGAGCGGCATAGAGCCGACGAGACTCACGTTCGGCGTCCATCCGGTCTTCCATTCGGGAGAGCGCATCGGCGTCGAGGTGACGCCGGCCGGCTACCCGCCGGACGAGGCGACGCTCCTTGGCCTGTCGGCGAAACTCGGCGGCAACCACGTTGCGTGCCACCCCGAACAGCCAACCGCCTTCACTACCTCGGTCCTGCCGGTAGCCGTGTGCGCCATCTATGGCGCCGAGGAAGATGTCGGCCACCAGATCGGCAGCCAGGTGCGGGTCATCCAGCCGACGCGCCACAAACCGCTGCATGGCGTCGATGTGCCGGCGATAGAACGCCTCGAAGACGTCCGGGTCGGTAGCGATCCGGCTGATGTCGTCGGGCTCGGTGCTGGTCATATCAGTTATTGGACTCTCGCCGCCCTGATGTTACAGACTCCGACTCATCGAGAGGTCCTGCGTCAGCAGCTTGTCGCTTCCGGACCGAGGACGCACGGGTACGTAGCCTGGCCACGCGGTAAGGCGTCCGGCCCGGCGGCTCCGGGTGGCCGAGGTCATTCGAGGAGCTGGACGTACCCGTCGGTGCCGTGGACGCGGATCCGTTGCCCGTCCCTGATCAGCCGGGTCGCCTGCTCGACACCCACGACCGCCGGCAGACCGTACTCTCGCGCGATCACCGCCCCGTGCGTCATCAGACCGCCCACCTCCGTCACCAGTCCGGCGACGGCGACGAACAGAGGGGTCCAGCTCGGGTCGGTGAAGGCGGTGACCAGGATGTCACCCGGTTCCAGGTCCGCCCGCTCCATCCGCGTGAGCACCCGGGCGCGCCCCTCCACGGTCCCGGATGAGACCGCGAGGCCCACCAACGCGTCGGACGGGACGTCACGCCGATACTGGCCACTGATGGCCTCGCCGTCCGACGTGAGCACCCGGGGCGGTGTCAGCGCCTCGTGCGAGCGGAACGCCTCCCGCCTTCGTCGAATGAGGTCGGCGTCAACCTGGTTGCATCGTACGACCTCGGGCAGCTCCTCGAGCCGGAGGAAGAAGATGTCTTCCGCATCGCGCAGGGTGCCGGACCGGACCAGACGCTCGGCTTCACGCAGCAACGCCTGCTTGTAGGCGAGGTAGCGGCTGACGATGCCGTACTTGGGATACTCGCGGTATCCGGCGAACGTTCGTACGCGGTCGATCATCTGCTTGGTCTCCTCGGCCTTCTGCTCCCCGTCGGGTAGCGCGCGCAACCGCGCCAGCAGATCCTGCTCCGTCCGGCGGGACGCCTGCAGCCCCTGTTCGAAACGTCGCGCGGCGGCGCCCGGCTCGAAGTTCTTGACGTTGCCGAGGATCGTCGGTACCAGCGTGGCGGGGCGCTCGCTCCAGCGCGTTCTGGTGATGTCGATCTCGCCGGCACAACGCATGCCGTACTCGCCGAGGTAGGCCCGGATGGCATCACGTGCCTCCCGTCCGCCAGCCAATCCGCCCAGCTCGTCCAGAAAGCTGTCGTCCTCTCGGCCGTCGTCGGCAACCTGCTGCAGGAACGCCACGACGTCGGCGTACGGCCGGATGGTGTCCGCGACGTCGAGCAGCGCCAGCCCCATCTCCGACGTGACGTTGTGGGGTACGGACTGCGTCAGTGCGTCGGCCGCGTTCCTCTCTCCCAGCCACGCCTCGAGGTTCTCGTTGAGCCACCAGGTCGCGTCCATCGACGCCATCAGCGCCTGGTGGCTCCGCGGGTCGAACAGGATTCGTTTCAGCTCGGTGATGTCGGTCAGGATGAAGTCGATCAGCGCCGGCCCGGACACGGTCCGGATCTCGCGCTGCAGTGTGGCCACGGACGCGCGGTTGTCCGCGACCAGGTCAGCGACGACTGTCGGATCGGTCTCGATGGGGGCAGGCGAACCATCGAAGGGCCCGATGCCACCGGGCGCGTCCGGGCGCGAGCGGACGAAGTCATCCCGGTCGAGGACTGTGCGTAGCGCGTCGCGCATCAGCGGGTCAGACCTGCCGAGGGTGTCCACGAGGTGTGCCCGACCTGAGGGCGTCGCCAGGATGGGAGCGACGTCGACGAACAGCCGTCCACCCGCCTCGGTCATCCGTACGGGCGTCGTCAACTGCCACAGGGAGAGTCCGAGCGGCTTCATCGCGTCGGTCATCATCTGCTGATGACCCACGGAGACGTAGACGTGGTTGTCCTGGCCGTCGGTTGTGGGCACGGGGAAGAGGGTCGTGATCGGCCGACTCTGGACGATCTGGACCTGGTCTCCGACCAGGCACCATTCGATGTCCTGGGGTCGGCCGAAGTGCGCCTCGATCCGCCGCCCCGTCCGCACCAACCGCACGACCTGTGCATCTGTCAGGACCGGTTGCGCCTGGTCCTCGGGCCGGATCCGCTTTTCCCGGGTGCCGCCACCCGGCAACGCATGGATCGCCAGATGCTTTTCCGCGATCGACCGGGTGATCACCTGGTCATCGCGCACCGAGTAGACATCACCGTTCACGAGACCGGAGACCAGCGCCTCGCCGAGCCCCCACCCGGCCTCCACCGTGGCGACCTTCCGGTTCGAGGTGACAGGGTCCGCGGTGAAGAGGATCCCAGAGACCTCGGGTCGCACCAGCTGCTGGACGACCACAGCCATCCGCACCTTTCGGTGATCAAAGCCGTTGCGGCACCGGTAGGTCACTGCCCGCTCGGTGAACAGCGAGGCCCAGCACTTCCGGACGTGCTGGAGGATCGAGGGGAGCCCGATGATGTTCAGGTAGGAGTCCTGCTGGCCGGCGAACGAGGCGGTGGGCAGGTCCTCGGCCGTCGCGCTGGAGCGTACTGCGTAGGCGGCGTGTTCCCCGAGCCGACCGAGCGATGCACGGATCGCTGCCACGAGATCATCTGGCATCGCGACGCCTTCGACCGCGCGACGCAGGTCGGCGCTCAGCCTGCGGATCGCCGGGTGGTCGTCCGTCTGCACGCGTGCCAGCTGATCAAGCTGATCGCCGATCGCGGGCACCTCGGCGACCACCGCCTGAAAGGTCTGTGTCGTCACGCAGAAGCCCGCTGGCACGAGGATGTCGTCGATCCGCGAGAGCTCGCCGAGGTGTGCCCCTTTGCCGCCGGCGTCTGCGACATCTCTCGCATCGACCTGTTCAAAACCCAGCACGTAATCCATGTGTTCCTACTCCCTCGTTTCGATGAGTCTGTTCGCAACGTCAGCAAGCATGGAGCAATTTTCGATGTCTCATGAGGCGCACGGATCTGCTATAAAGTTTGGAGGGGCAGGAAACCGCCGATAGGTCGGCCGGCGTGCAGCCCGTGAACGCACCAGAGTCCGAGTTCAGCGCACTGGAAGACGCCTCGCCCCACCCCACGCAACGGACTCAAGCGGACCGGCGGCTCCGGGTCACGATGTAGCGCGCGTTCTGGCCGACCACCTCGGTCGGACCGACCCGTCGGCGAAGCTCGGTGCGATGGGGGAGGTGGGCGTTGAACACGGTCCACAATTCGCCTTCGGGGGTGAGGGTGCGGGCCGCGTCGGTGAACATGTCCAGGGCCGGGGTGGAGTCCTTCACCGAACCGACGTGGAACGGCGGATTGCACAGGATCAGGTCGGCGCTCGCAGCGGTGTCCACGGGCAGCCCGGTGGCCCGTCGGACCGTGATCAACTTCTCCCACGGAGCGCCGGCGACGGTGGCCCGGGTGGAATGGCAAGCGGCAGTGGACACGTCCACGGCGAGGGTCCGTACGCCCCACCGGCGGGCCGCGCAGGCGGCGAGGATCCCGGTGCCGCAGCCGAGGTCGACCACTCCCAGGCGTGGGGTGCGCATCCGGTCCAGGTGCGCGAGCAGGAACCGGGTTCCCGGATCGATTCGGGTGCCGGCGAACGCGGCGCCGTGGGCGGCGACCGGCAGGTCCAACTCGTCGAGGTGCACCCGCTGCGGCCAGTCGATCGGCCCGGGGCGGGGTGCGGCGGCACGCAGCACCCGGGACTTCTGCCGGCCCCGGCTCGCACTCACCTCGTCGAACGACTCGGCGAGCACTTCGTTCATCCCTCGCGTCATGTGCTTGACCCGTCCGCCCGCGACGACTCGGACCCCGTCAGCGGATTCCCGGGCGATCCGTTGCGCCAGTTCGGCCAACGCGGACAGGCTCTTCGGCAATCGGACCAGCACCAACTCGGCCTCGGCCAGGGAGCCCTCGGTCAGCGCGTCCACCACCCGGATCCGGTGGTCGTCGCGTGCCAACAACACCTGCTCGTCGGTGTGGGAGTCGCACCACACCCGTACGTCGGCGGCCCCGAAGCGGTCCGCGGCCGCGATGGCGAGCCCGCCCGAGGTGTCATCGAGCACCACGATCCGCTGTCCCTTTGCGTCGCCGGCGAGGGCGGCCGCCTCGTCCAGGATCAGCGCGTCCACCGGGTCGGTCATGGTGTCATTGTGTCAGCGGCCCGAACCGGGGGGTCGTCCGAGAGCAACCCGGGACCTTGTCGATCGGACGACTTAGGGTAGCCTCAGTTCCATGACTGCTCCTGCTCGTCCGAAGCGCCCCGTGCGTACCGCCACCGTCGTCCGCACCGAGAAGTTGTCGGCGACCCTGGTTCGGGTGGTGTTCACCGTCGACGACCCGGCGGGGATGCCGGAGTTGTCGTTCACCGACCACTACGTGAAGATCCTGTTCGCGCCCGAGGGAGCGGACTACACGTGGCCCTTCGACGACGACACGATCAGGGCCGAGCGGCCGCGGGCGGAGTGGCCGGTCACCCGCACCTACACGATCCGCACCTACGACCCCGAGACGGCCGAACTCGCGATGGACTTCGTCGTGCACGGGGACAGCGGGCTGGCCGGTCCGTGGGCCGGTCGGGCGCAACCGGGTGACACCATCGGATTCCGCGGCCCCGGCGGTGCCTGGGCACCGGACCCCGCCGCCTCGCTGGTCTGGCTGATCGGCGACGAGGCTGCCATCCCGGCCATCGCCGCCGCGCTCGACGTACTGGCCGAGGATGTCGCGGCCGAGGTGTTCGTCGAGGTGGCCACGGCCGCGGAGCACGTCGAACTGCGGGAACGTGACAACATCGCCGTCCACTGGGCGCACCGCGATGATCTTGGTGCCGGGTACGGGCAGGCGTTGGCGGCTGCAGTCCGGGCCACCCCGGTCCCGCACCAGGATCTGCACGCTTTCGTGCACGGGAACGCCGAGATGATCAAGGACCTCCGCCGCTACTTGTTCCTGGAGAGTGGGGTGGACCGGAAGAACGTGTCCATCTCCGGCTACTGGCGGACCGGCCAGACCGAGGACATGTGGCAGGCCGGGAAAGCCGAGTTCAACCAGGCGATGGAGGCCGAGGAAGTCGCGGCGGCCCAGCGGGGCGACTGAACCAGCGGAGAAATGGTGCAGCGACTGTCGGCTGGAAGGGCCATGATGGAGCCGTGCCTGCAGCCACCCCACTGATCGGACGCAACGCCGACCTCGCCCGCGTCACCGATGCGCTGTCATCGACCACGGACCGGTCCGGCGGTGCGGTGATCCTCTCCGGAGACGCCGGAGTGGGCAAGTCCCGACTGCTGGCCGCTCTCCGCGAACACGCCGAGGCCCAGGGGTGGGCCGTCCTGCTCGGGCACTGCCTCGACTTCGGCGACAACGCGGTGCCGTTCCTGCCGTTCTCCGAGCTGCTCGGCCGACTGGCCGATCGGGACGCGGCGGCCACGGAGCGGCTGGTCTCGCGGCACCGCGGCATCCGCCGGCTGTTGCCCGGTCACCGGTTGCTCGCCGAGGTGGAGGGGACGGAACCCGCCACCGCCGGGCGGTCCGAGGTGTTCGAGGCGATGCACGCCGTACTCGCGGAACTGGCCGCCGAGCGGCCTGTCCTGCTGCAGGTCGAGGATGTGCACTGGGCCGACCAATCGACCCGGGAGATGATCAGCTTCCTGCTCGGCCGCGGGTTCGACGGCCCGGTGTCGGTGATCGTCTCCTACCGCAGCGACGACCTGTTCCGACGCCACCCGTTGCGTCCTGCGGTGGCGGAGTGGGGCCGACTGCACGGGGTCCAGCGGATCATGCTCGGCCCGCTGCCGGAAGCGCAGGTGCGCGCCCTGGTCCGGGCTCTGCAGCCGGAGCCGCTGCGAGAGAGTGCCGTCCAGACCATCGTGTCGCGGGCGGAGGGAAACGCCTTCTTCACCGAGGAACTGGTGGCTGCGGCGCACAGTCCCGGGCAGGCGTTGCCCGACGATCTGGCCGACCTGCTGCTGGTGCGCCTCGATCGACTCTCCGACGAGGCGCGTACGGTCGTCCGGGCCGCCGCGGTCGCCGGCCGGCGAGTGTCCCAGCGGCTGTTGGAGCGGATCGTCGACCTGTCGGACCAGGCCCTGGACGAGGCCCTGCGGGCCTTGGTGGAGGCCAACCTGCTGGTGCGCGACACCTCCGGTGCCGACGACGGCCTGGCGTTTCGGCACGCGTTACTGGCCGAGGCGGTCCGCGACGACCTGCTGCCGGGGGAGCGGGTCCGTTGGCACGCTGCCTGTGCCGCCGCCCTGAAGAGCCGGGAGGTGCCGGGGACGGCCGCCGAACTCGCCGCGCACGCTCTGGCTGCCCATGATCGTCCGACCGCGATCACGGCGAGCATCGAAGCCGGGGACGAGGCGATGTCGGTCGGCGGACCGGAGGAGGCCGCGCGGCACTACCAACGGGCACTCGAACTGTCCGCGGGCGACGCCGGGGAACGAGCCACGCTCGCGGTCAAGGCGTGTACGGCGATCACGGCCGCCGGTCGGTCGCACCGGGCCGCAGCCCTGGCCCAGGACGAGCTCGACCGGTTGCCCGCCGACGTCCCCGTGGAGGCGCGGGTCCGGCTGTTGAACGTGCTCACCGAAACCGCCCTGTGGAGTGACGACCTGCAAGTCGACGAGTTGGAGACGTCCACCGAGGCGCTCCGGCTGGTCGACGCGGAGCCCTCCCGCCTGCGCGCGGAGGTGCTGTCCCTGCATGCGATGGCCAATGCCGAGCGGTCCCGCAACGACGAGGCGGAACGATGGGCCGCCGAGGCGATCGCCCTGGCCGGAGAAGTGGGTGCTCCCGCGGTGGCGGCGGAGTCGGCGACCCTGCTGGCCAAGCTGACCGCGCGCTCGGGCGACCCGGACGGGTCCCAACAGGCCCTCCGGGAGCTGGTGCAGGGGGCCCGAGCCGCAGGGGACGTCGCCGGCGAGGTGCGGACCCGCTACCACCTGGGCAGCGAGCAGTTCGAAGCCGGCCAGCTGATCCAGGCGCGGGTCGAGTTCACCACGGCCGTCGACCTGGCCGAGCAGATCGGTCGCCCGTGGGCACCGTTCAGCCTGGACGCCCGGATGTTGGCCGCGATCTCCGCGTACGTCGCCGGGGACTGGGACGAGGCCGAGGACCTGGTCGACGTGGCCGGGCTGCACCCACCGGGCCTGGCCGAAGCGGCGATGGCCAGTGTCGGATTGGCGGTGGCCGCGGGGCGGGGCCGAGTCGAGGCGGTGTCCCTGCTGCCGCAATTGCAGCCGTGGTGGGCTCGCGACGGCGTACTGGCCCTGCAGGGGGCCGGCCCGATGATCGACCTGGCCGGGCAGCAGGGGGATCTCGCCGCCGCCGAACGGGTGCACGACGAGGCCGTCGAGATGATCAAGGACCTGTGGCAGGTGCCCACGTTCGCTGCGATGGTGCGGCTCGCCGCCACCCTGCTGGGCCAACTGGCCTCCCAGCCCGAACCGGCCGAGACCACCGAACGGGACCGGCGACTCGAACGCGGCACCGAGCTGCTGGCCGCGGCGCGGGACTCCTGGCAGCGCACCTCCGGGAGCCGTCCCGGGCTCGGTCCGGAGGGGACGGCCTGGCGGGACCGGGCGATCGCCGAGGAGGGCCGGCTCCGGATACGTCTCCAGGCCCCGGGCGCGCCGAACTCGCAGGCCCAGGCCGAGGCGTGGGCCGAGACGGTTGCTGCCTTCGACCGCTTCGGGCACGTGTACGAGGCCGCGCGCTCCCGAGCCCGGCACGGGGCCGCGCTGCGGGCCTGTGGGCGGACGACGCAAGCGCGTGACGTGCTGGCCGCCGCCCATGCGTCGGCCCGTCGCCTCGGTGCCCAACCCCTCCTCGACGAACTGGGTGTCCGGGCGAAGCAGGAGACCCGGGCCGGGGGACTGACCCCCCGCGAGCGGGAGGTCCTGGACCTGGTGGCTCGCGGGAAGAGCAATGGCGACATTGCGCGGACACTGACGATCAGCACCAAGACCGTCTCGGTGCACGTGTCCAACATCCTGGCCAAGTTGGGTGTCTCGAACCGCGGCCAAGCGGCGGCGGTGGCCCGGGAACAGGCGCCGTCGCGCCCGTGACGGAGCTTTGGTCCCGTTCCTGCGAAGGTCGCAGGGAAGGGACCACAACTGTCCGGTCTGCTCGCTGGCAGGATGCGTGATCATGAATCAGAAGGTTGCCGTCGCCATCGTGTACGTGGCGGCTCTCTTCATGAACATCATGGACATGACGATCATCAACGTCGCCCTGCCGGCGATGGCCGCCGACTTCGGTGTCGACGCCAGCGACGTCAGTGCGGTGTCGATCGCCTACCTGGTCAGCCTGGCGGTGGTGATCCC
>JBQDIN010000005.1:0-65326 GCA_052094425.1 Propionibacteriaceae bacterium | reverse complement strand
CTGGCTCGGGGACCGGTTCGGCCACCGGCAGGTGCTGCTGTTCGCCCTGGTCTTGTTCACCCTCTCCTCCGGACTCTGCGGGACCGCCCAGTGGCTGCCGCAACTGGTGGTCTACCGGGTACTCCAAGGGGCGGCCGGCGGCATGCTCACCCCGGTCGGGTTGGCCCTGCTGATGCGCACCTTCCCCGTTCGGGAACGGGTCCGGGCCGCCAGCCTGCTGGTGATACCCACCGCAGTCGCGCCGGCTGTCGGCCCGGTGCTGGGTGGCTTCCTGGTCGACGTCTTCTCCTGGCCCTGGGTGTTCTATGTGAACGTCCCGATCGGGCTCGCCGCGGCCGCCTTCGGTCTGATCTTCCTGGCCCGCCACGACCGAGAGCAGGTGGGTCCGTTCGATGTTGTCGGCTTCCTGCTGTCCGGGTTCGGTCTCGCGGCCCTGGTCTTCGCGATCAGTGAGGGACAGAACGAGGGCTGGGCCAGCCCACAGATCCTGCTGCCACTGGTCCTGGGCGCCGTCCTGGTCACGATCATGGTCCGCCACCAACTCCGGGTCGAGCACCCACTGCTGAAGCTCCGGCTGTACGAGAATCGCCTGTTCCGCTACCTGAACCTCACCCTCTTCCTGGTCACCGCCGCCTTTCTCGGCGTGCTCTACGTGGTGGCGATCTTCCTCCAGCAGGGCCTGGGCCTCGGACCCCTGGAGGCCGGACTGGCGATCTTCCCGGAGGCGATCGGGGTGATGATCGGGGCCCAGATCGCCAGCCGGGTCATCTACCCGCGGGTCGGAGCCCGCGGCACCCTGGTCACCGGACTGATCGGGATGGCCGTGTGCACCCCGACCCTGTGGTTGATCAACTCGGCGGACCAGGTGTGGCAGTTCCGCGTGATCATGTTCGCTCTCGGCCTCTTCCAGGCCTGCAACATCGTGACCAGTCAGGCTGCCGCATTCAACCGGATCGCGCCGGCCGACCTGGGGCGCGCCACCGCGTTGTTCAATGCGGTCCGCCAGCTGGGTGGCGCGATCGGCGTCGCACTGCTCGCCACCACCTTGGCGCTGGTGGGAGCTCGAACGGGCCCGGACTCCTTGCTGCCCTACCACTTGGCGATCACCGTCTCGACCGTCATCGCGGTGTTCGCCCTGCTGCCCGCCCTGGCGATCGACAACGACGGTGCCGCGGAGTGGGATCGGTAGCGCCCCCGACTGCTCGGTGACGGCATTCCACGCTCGATGACGGCATCCCACTGGGCACCGAACCCACGGCAGACTATTCTCCTCAGGTGCACGTTCTGGACTTTGGCGCGATCACCCATCGAGGTGCCGTACGGACCCTGAACGAGGACAGCATTCTTGCGAGTGCCCCGGTCTTCGTCGTCGCGGACGGGATCGGAGGTGCTGAAGCCGGAGAAGTCGCCAGTGCCATCGTGGTCGAGGAGTTCCTCCCCCTGGCTGACCTGGCGGTGATCGAGTCCGACGACGTCACCGCAGCCCTGAACCGGGCGCACCTGCGGGTCCGTGCCCTGCACGCGGAATCGGGCTTCGGTGCGGGAACGACTGCCTGCGGCGCCGTCGGGCTCACCTTCGGTGACATGGAGTACTGGCTGGTGTTCAACATCGGTGACTCACGGGTCTATCGCCGGCAGGGGCAGGGTTCGCGCCGGCTGGTGCAGGTGAGCGTGGACCATTCGCACGTCCAGGAACTCCTCGATGCGGGAGTGATCACCGCGGTGGAGGCGTCTCGCCACCCGGAACGGAACGTGGTGACCCGCGCGGTCGGCTCCGAGGAGTCCTTCGAGCCGGACTACTGGCTGCTCCCGATGGTGCCCGGGGAGCGGTTGTTGCTGTGTTCGGACGGACTGCTCAGTGAGAGCCCCTACCGCGAGGTCGAGGTGCTGGTGCAGGGGTCGGGATCGGCTCACACCGTGGTCGACGAGCTCTTGGAACTATCCTTGCGCTCCGGAGCACGGGACAATGTGTCGGTGATCGTGGTAGACGTGCTGGAGCGTGCTCCGGACGAGGACCACGACACGACCCTGCCGATGGCCGAAATTCAGAGGTGATCAGAGAATGGCGAATCCGCTGGGACAGTGGCGCGCGACGTACACCCCGGGCGACTGGGTGGTCTTGTGCGGCCCGACGTCCCTTGTCGTGCTGCAGCCGGCGCCACCGAAGATGTCCACCCTGCTGAACTCGATCTGGGACGAGGTGGTCGCCGCATCATCGATCGGCGACCTGGCCGAGCGATTGGCCGCCTACCGGGTGGAGTCGATGCCGAGTTTCGGAGCGCTCTTCTGGGACGACGGCGGGATGCGGTCCCTGGTCCGCGGTGCTGTCCGGATCATGGACGTCACCACCGGTGAGATCGTCGCCGACGGGGCGGGCGTCCAGACCTGGTCAGAGGTGGGCCTCGGCGAGGTGCGCCAGGTGCGGATCGACATGCAGCAGATCGACCAGGAGCAGCTTCTCCAACTGCCGCTCGTGGTGGGCGCGGTCACCGCCTCGGCGCTGGTGCTCGATGCAACGGCCGAGGCAGGGGTGTCCTCGCCGCAGGCGTTCATTCCAGCCGTTGTGGTGGGCGGCGGGGCCGACCCCGCCGCAGCTTCCCCGGGCGAGGCACCGGAGGACGCGATCGCCCAGGCGCCGGCCGAACCAGCTCGCGAGCTGGCGGCCGCGCACGGTGCACCGTCCGTTCCCGATTCGGACGAACCGGTCACGGACGAACCGGACCCGGGTACGGAAGAAGTTGCCCCCGCATCGGACGACAGCGAGGCATCGGACGACAGCGCCGCATCGGACGACAGCGACGACGCGCAGGCCGCGGCCGTGGCCGTCGGTGCCGTGGGTGCGGCCGGCGTGGTTGGTGGGGCGGCCGTGGCGGCAGCCGGTGCCACCGCCGAAGAGCCACCTGTGAACGAGCCACAGGCGCTCCGGGATGGTCCGGCGGTCCCGGACGCTCCGCTGCCCACCGAGGCCGACGTGGGCCAGGATGCTCCGCTCGTCTCCGAGCGGGCTGCGGGGGATCCGTCGACGGAGCAACTCCCGGCCAGTGCGCCGGCCGCGGAACTCCAGGGCGAGGCGCCCGCGGCGCGACCGGGGGACGCCGGCGGGGCCTCCGCGGAGCCCGGCGGCAGCGACGAGTTCGACCAGGCCAGACGTGCCCCGAGCCCGACGCCGATCCCCGGTCTGGCACCGGAACCGCGTCCGGTCGACGCGCCGGTCCACCAGCCCAGTCAGCCTTCCGGGTCGTCGGCCCCGGCCGATGGCGGCCCCGGACAGCCCAGCCCGGCGCAGTCCGGCCCCGGACCGTCGGGTACCGGCTTCGGTGCGGCCGGGGCGGCGGGCGTGGCTGGCGGCCCCGGCTTCGGCCCGCCGCCGATGCCAGGAGGTGGCCCGCAGTTGGCCCCGAGCGGTCCGCAGTTCGCCCCGAGCGGCCCGCAGGGACCTGGCCCGGGCCATCAGGGTTCCGCTCCGCGACCGCAGGGTCCCGGTCCGCAGGGACCGGGTCAACCGTACGGACGGCCCCCGCAGGGTTCCGGTCCGCAGGGTGCCGGTCCGCAGGGTCCCGGTCCGCAGGGTCCCGGTCAGTACCCGCCCGGCCAGCAGCAGGGACCACACCGATTCGGCCCCCAGCAGGGTGGTCTGCAGCAGGGCCCCCCGCAGCAGGGACCTCCACAGGGTGGTCCGCAGCAGCGGCCTCCACAGGGTGGTCCGCCGCAGGGACCTCCACAGGGTGGTCCGCCGCAGGGACCTCCACAGGGTGGTCCGCAGCAGGGACCTCCGCAGGGGCCCCCGCAGGGCCAGAACCCGTTCGCGGGCCCCGGTCAGCCGTACCCGGGCCAGCAGTACCCGGGCCAGGGACCCCAGGGCGGGCCCCCGCAGCAGCAGTTCCAGCGACCCCAGGAGTCCGGGTTCGGACCCCCACCGGTACCCGAGGGGCCGTCCTCGGTTGCTCCGATGCCCTCGGCGGCGCCGGTGTCCTCGGCGCAGAGCGCCCCGGAGCCGCGGATCGCCAGCACACCCGAAGACCAGGTCGACCACGACGGGGCGACCGTGTTCGCCACCAGTTTGGCGCGTACCCATCGACCGTCCGAGGCCTCGACCAGCCCCGGCGGTGAACCCCTGGTGCTGGCGGCGATGTGCCACCTGCAGCACGCCAACCCGCCCGAGGCGAGCCAGTGCCGCCTCTGCGGTGGGCCGGTGCAGCAGCAGAGTCCGCGGCTGGTCAACCGTCCGGTGCTGGCCGTGCTGCGGCCCTCCACCGGCGCCTCGGTGGACATCGACCGGGCGGTCCTGATCGGTCGTTCGCCGACCGCCACCCGGGTCGCGCGTGAGCAACTGCCGCGGCTGCTCACCGTGCCGAGCCCGAGCCACGACATCAGCCGTACCCACGTCCAGGTCGCCCCGGACGGGTGGGAACTGGCCGTCACCGACCTGCACTCCACCAACGGCACCACCCTGGTGCGGCCGGGGGCCGAGATCGAGCGGGAGCGGCTGACCCCGGGGGAGACCCTGTCGGTGCAGATCGGAAACATCCTCGACCTCGGGGACGGTGTCACCATCACCATCGAGAAGCCTGCGTGAGTCGAGTGACCCGTGGCGACTGACTGGCTGGGATGAGGCGCGCTCCGTCGCAGCCGCCGGGCCTGCCCGGTTACCGCGCGCTCCAACACCTGGGCTCGGGCGGCTTCGCTGACGTCTTCCTCTACGAGCAGGACCTGCCCCGCCGCAAGGTCGCGGTGAAGGTCCTGATCGAGTCTGCCGTGAATGCCCAGGTGCGGGACCGGTTCGTCGGCGAGGCGAACGCGATGGCCCAGCTGTCGGCCCATCCCAGCATCGTCACCATCTACTTCGCCGGGATCGCCCCGGACGGGCGCCCCTGCCTGGTGATGGAGTACTGCCCTCGGCCGAACCTGGCGATCCGGTACCGGCGCGAGCAGATCCCGGTGTCCGAGGCGCTGCGGATCGGCATCCGGTTGTCCAGCGCCGTCGAGACCGCCCACTCGGCCGGCATCCTGCACCGCGACATCAAGCCGGCGAACGTCCTGGTCACCGAGTACGGCTGGCCGGCGCTGACCGACTTCGGCATCTCGGCGACCATCGACACCGAGGACGGGGTGGCCGAGGGCATGTCGGTGCCGTGGTCGGCACCCGAACTCTTCAACTACCAGCCGCACAGCGATCGACGCACCGACGTGTACGCCCTCGGCGCCACCATCTATGCCCTGTTGGCCGGCCGATCGCCCTTCGAGGTCCGCGGCGGGAACAACTCCGCCGCCTCCCTGATCGCGCGGATCGATCGCGACCCGGTGCCGGCGATCGGTCGCGACGACGTGTCCCCGCTGCTGGAGCAGACCCTCGCGCGGGCGATGCACAAGCGCTCCGAGGCCCGGTTCCGCAGCGCCTACGACCTGGCCGAGGGGTTGCAGGCGGTGGAGATCGCCCTGGGGTTCACCCCCACCCAGATCGATGTGATGGAGGCCTTGGCCGGCGCCGAGCCGGAGGATTCCCCGGTCGACGACTCCACCCACCTGCGTGGCGTGGTCACCATCGACCAGGACGCCGAGTTCGAGCCCTTCCACTCGACCGGGAGTGGCAGTCAGTCGATGCCGCTGCGGGGATTGCCGGAGGAGGAAGAGGAGGAGCCGACTCCCGGTCTGAGCCGACGGGCGACGGGCGTCGGCCTCGGCATCCTGGCGCTGGTGGTGGTCGCGATCGTGGTGGCCGTCGTGGTCGGACCACTGCTGAACCGTACGGAACCACCCGACCCGCCCCCGTCGGTGGACGTGCCCGCCGATCGCCCGCCGGCTCCGACCGAATTGTCCTGCGAGCAGCAGGGCGGGAAGACCATCTCCTGTACCTGGACCAACCCCGACCCGAAGGAGGGGGACGTCTACACCTGGGGCTGGGTGGAGAAGCCGGACGAGCGCGACTCGGCCGCCGAACCCACCTTGGTGACCGAGGTGCCGGAGGACGTCTCGACCCCGTGCATCCAGGTGCAGATCCGCCGTACGAACGGGACGACCGGTCCCGAGTCGCGCGCTTGCGCCTGATGGCCGACACGCCGGAGTTCGTTTCCGTCGGCAGGCACCAGCGCGCACCGACGGCAGGTACGCGTTGACAACTTGATTCGAGTTGGACCCCTCGGATGGGCACAATGGGGGGCGGCGACCAGGTCGAGTCGGGGCTGGGCGCCCGCGAACTGGAGCGACGAGAGAGGGGCTCGATGCCGTTCAGTGGCACCCGACCACTCAAGGCTCTGCGGCGGACCTGGTCCGCCGTGGTCGTGGGTGTGGTGGCACTGGCGGTGGCGGTGGGAGCGCTCGCAGCCCCCGGATTCCCGGCCGCGGACCTGCGTCTCCACGACGCGTCCGTGTTCGTGGTGAACCGGAGCGCCCAACTGCTCGGCAAGTTCAACGACGAGATCGACGAACTGGCCTCGTCGACGGCGATGGCCAACAAGGACTTCGACGTCCTGCAGGACGAGAAGCAGGTCATCATCCGTGATCTGGTGACCAACACCTTCCAGCAGGTCGACTCCGGCTCGATGCTGCTCGGGACCCCGGCGACCCTCCCCGGCGACGCCAGCCTCTCGATCGCCGAGTCCACCGTGGCGGTGGGTGATCCGGCCACCGGCGGGATGTGGGCGCGCAGCATGGACGAGGCCTTCGGGGTCGACTACGCCAAGACCAAACCGGATGTCGACCTCGGCCCGGGCGGCCAGGTCGTGCTGGCCAGCGACGGGACCCCGTACGGCGTCTCGGTGGCCCGTTCGGAAATCGTCCGGATCGAGCCGGACGGTACGACCGAGGCCGAGGACCTGCCCTTCGACCTGAGCGGCTCGGACGTCCAACTCAGCGTCGTCGGTGACCGGCCGGTGGTCCTCGACCGGGCCCAGGGGCTGGTCTGGGTCTCCGGCGACGAGCCGGTCAGCATCGACGGCGGCGAGTCGGCCGAGTTGCAGGCCCCGTCGGCCACCGGCCTGCGCGACGGCGACAGCACCGCGGTCGTCGCCACTCCGACGGGGTTGTTCGGCGTCGGCAACGGGCGGGCGACCGAACTGGCCCCCGCGCAGGGCCAGCCGTCGGAGCCGGTCGTGGTGGGTGGCTGCTTCTTCGGGGCCTGGCACGCTGGGGTCGCCGGCACCGTCGCCCAGGGCTGCGGCGAGGGGGTGGCCGAGGTGGACGACATCCCGGAGTTCGACCCCGGCGCGGAACTCGTCTTCCGGGTCAACCGTGACGTCGTGGTGCTGAACGACCTGGTCAGCGGCAATGTGTGGCTGCCGCAGGACAACATGGAGTTGATCTCGGACTGGACCCATGTGGCGCCGCCCGAACCCAAGGAGGGGGAGGAGAGCGACGACGAGGACGTCGTCGAGGAGGTCGATCCGAACCGGTCCGCGGAGAACCGGCCGCCGGTCGCCGAGGACGACGCCGTGGCTGTACGCGACGGGCGGGCGACCCTGCTGCCGCTGCTCGACAACGACTCCGATCCCGACGGTGACATCCTCACCTTCACCGGCGACTGGACGGTGAGTGGCGCGAACGCGACGGTGAGCGCCGTGCGCGGGGGCTCCGCCCTCCAGATCGACGTCCCGGAGGGCGAGGGCGGGCGGGTGTCCTTCGGCTACACCGTCGACGACGGCAGGGGCGGCAAGGACCAGGCGCGGGTGTCGGTCAACGTACTCACCGGGACCGAGGTGAACTCGCCGCCGGAGCAGGAGAAACGCGAACCGGTGGTGCTGCCGCAGAACGGCAAGGCGGAGAAGCGGGTGCTCCTCGACTGGCGCGACCCGGAGGGCGACGACCTGCTGCTGGTCGGGGCCGAGGCGCCGGGGGAGGACGAGGTCACGTGGACCCCCGACGGCCAGCTCTCCTACATCGACTCCGGCCTGGAGACGGGCCGCAAGGAGATCGCCGTCCAGGTCTCCGACGGGCAGGCCACCACCGAGGGGGTCGTGGTCGTCGACGTCCGCAAGTCCGGCTCCATCCCGCCGAAGGCGAACGGGGACTTCACCTCCGCCGCGGTGGGCGAGGAGGTCGTCGTCGAGCCGCTCGCCAACGACGAGGGCGAGGAGTTGATGCTGGCCCGGGTCTCGCCCGAGAAGGGTGGCGAGGTCGCCCCCAACTACGACGACAACACCTTCACCTTCCGGGCGACCTCACCCGGTACCTACTACGTCGGGTACGTGGCCAGCAACGGTCCGACCGACTTCGGCCTGGTCCGGATCGACGTCCGGGAGGAGTCCGAGGACAACCGGGCTCCGGTCGCCGCCCGGGACCTGGCCCTGCTGCCCGCTGGCGGGTCGGTCCTGGTGGATCCGCTCGCCAACGACGAGGACGCCGACAATGACGTGTTGGTCCTGCAGTCGGTCGATCCGCCCCCGGGGGTTGAGGTGCGGCAGGTGCAACGCCACCTGCTCGAGATCAGCGCCGAGTCCACCCCGGACGGCCCGATCAGCTTCGGCTACACCGTCAGCGACGGACTGTCCTCCGACCAGGGCACGGTCGTGGTGCTGCCCGTGTCCGCGAACGACAACACCCGACCAGTGGCCGTCGACGACGAGGTGACCGTGCGGGCCGGCGACGCGAGCACCGTGCGCGTACTCGAGAACGACAGCTCCCCCGTCGGTCTGCCCCTGGAGGTCGACAGCGAACTCCCCGAGGGCGCGGGCGGCGCGGCCTGGGTGGACGGCGAGTACGTCCGCTTCCGTGCCCCCGACCAGCCCGGTGAGCACCGCGTCGTCTACCAGATCCGCGACAGCCAGGGCCAGGTGGCCTCGGCCGCCGTACGCTTCAACGTCATCAGTCCCGAGGTGGAGAACACCCCGCCGGAACCCCGCCCCGAAACCGGCCGGGTGCTCGCCGGGACGAACGCGAAACTGGTGATCGACCTGCGCGGGATCGACCCCGAGGGTGACACGGTGCGGCTCGCCGGGATCGACACCGGCCCGTCCCTGGGCCGGGTCACCAGCGTCGGCGAGGGCTGGCTGCAGTACGAGGCGTACCCGGACTCGGCCGGCACCGACACCTTCCGCTACCGGGTGGTGGACAGCCACGGCGCCGAGGGCATCGCGGAGATCAGGGTCGGTGTGGTCCCGCGGGCCGAAGGGAACACACCGCCGACCACGGTCGATGACTCGGTCGTCGCCCGCCCGGGCCGCACCGTACGGGTGCCGGCCCTGGACAACGACTCCGACCCGGACGGGGACGCCTTCGGGTTCGACGCCGACGCCCTGGACTTCGGCGACACCGAGGCCCGGCTCGTCGACGATGTGATCGAGTTCACCGTGCCGGAGGAGACCGGCACCTCCTACGGGGCGTACGGCGTGGTCGATGCGCGCGGTGCCGAGGCGGTCGGTCGGGTCAAGGTCACCAGCGATCCGGAGGCACCGTTGCTGGCCCCGGTGCCGCACGACGACCTGCTGACCCCGTTGGACGTCGCCGGCAAGGACTGGGTGGAGGTGCCCGTCCTCGACAACGACTTCGATCCGGACGGCAACATCTCCGAAGCCACGGTCTCCCTGCCCGATGTCGACCCGGAGGCGAAGGGGGACCAGCCGCGGGTCGAGGGCGACCAGGTGATCGCTCCGGTCACCGACCGGATGCAGGTGCTGCGCTACCGGTTGAGCGACGTCGACGAGCAGGCGGCGTGGGCCCTGATCACCATCCCCGGGCGCGCGGACGCCGGGCCCGCCCTCAAGGCCGACGTGAAACCCCAGGAGGTGCTGGCCGGCGAACCCCTCGAACTCGAGGTGAACGACCATGTGATCGGCGCCGACGGTGGTCGGGTCCAGCTCACCTCGGAGGATCGGGTGTGGGCCAGCCGCGGAGCCGGGGAGGCCAGCTCGAAGACCGAGTTGGAATTCGTTGCTCCGTTGGAGTACGCCGGGCCGGCGTCGATCAGCTTCGAGGTCACCGACGGGTCCGACGCCGACGACGCGGAGGGGCGTACGGCGGTGTTGACGATCCCGATCACCGTGCTGCCCAACCCGAAGGCGGTCGAGGAGGCCAACCAGCCGCCCGAGGCGAACTCCGTCACGCTGACCGTCGGCGCCGGTGAGGAGGGCAACGCGATCGACCTCGCCAAGGCGGTCCGCGACCCGGAGGGCGAGGAGCTCTCCTTCGGTGCGCCCGCCGGGGACCTCCCGGGCGGGGTGCAGGCCGACCTCGAGGGCAGTGTGTTGACCGCGACGGCCGACGCGGGCGTGGAGCCCGGGACCACCGCCACCCTGACCAGCACCGTCGGTGACGGGGTGAACGAGGTCGACCTCACCATCGAGGTCCAGGTGCGGGCGTCCTCCCGGCCGCTGCCCCAGGCCGCCGACGACTCCGTACCCGACGCGGTCCAGGGCAGGGAGACGGTCGTGCCGGTGTTGGCCAACGACCTGAACCCGTTCCCCGACGAGCCGCTCACCGTGGTCCGGACCTCGCTGGAGAGCGGCGCCGGCAACGTCGAGGTACGGGGCGACTCGATCGCCATCACGCCGGCGGAGAACACCGTCGGGACCATGGTGGTCCGCTACGTGGTGCGCGACGCCACCGACAGCGCCGATCGGGAGTCCGAGGCCCGGGTCCGGCTGACGGTGAAGGGCCGGCCCGACCAACCGGGCACCGCGCGGCGGGGCGAGGTGGGCAACCAGGAGGCGGTGATCACCTGGACCGCTCCGGAGGACAACGGGTCGCCGATCACCGGTTACACCGTCACCGCCACCGGCTCCCAGGGCACCGACGTCAACCAGACCTGTGCGAGCACCACCTGCACCATCACCAACCTGGTCAACAACGAGAGCTACCGGTTCCGAGTCGTGGCCACGAACGCGATCGGTGACTCGGATCCGTCTGCGGCCTCGGCCGAGATCCGGCCTGACGTACGCCCAGGCAAACCGGCCGCTCCGAGTGGCAAGTTCGGCGACGGGGAGATCACCTTCCGGTGGACGCCGCCGACCAACGAGGGGTCGCCGATCAACGGGTACGACCTGCAGTTGCAGGGGCCGGAAGGTGTCCGGAACAAGTCGGTGGGCAATGTCACCACCACCACCTGGGGTGGCCTGCAGAACGGGTCCAGTTACGTGCTGCGGATCCGCGCGAAGAACAAGGCGCCGGAGCCCTCGGACTGGTCGGCGCGGTCCAAGTCGGTGGTCCCGGCCGGCCCACCGTCCGCCCCGCGCAATGTGGCGGTCAAGGACGCGAAGCCGAGCGATCCGACCGGTGGCGCGCTCACCCTGTCCTGGCAGCAGCCGGCACGGAACAACGGCGACGCGATCGACTCGTACCGGATCTACCAGAACGGCTCCTTCCTGACCACCGCCGGCGCCGGCGCCCGGAGCAAGACCCTCAAGGTGAAGAACGGCACCGCCTACCGCTACACGATGGAGGCGGTGAACAAGGCCGGCCGGGGGGACCGGAGTGCGACCACGCCGGCGTTCACCCCGTACGGTGCCCCGAAGCCGCCGACCTCGGTCTCGCTCACTCCGGGCAACAAGCGGGTGACGGTCAAGTACTCCGGTGCCAGCAGCCGCGGTGCCAAGATCGACAAGTACACCGTGCGGATCGGGAAGGCGAGGTACTCGGTGCGCAGTGGCGGCACGATCACCGGGCTGAAGAACGGGAACTCCTACAGTGCCGACGTGCAGGCCTGCTCGAAGAGCAAGTGTGGTTCCTTCAGCAAGCAGTCGAACACGGTGGTGCCGTACGGCCCGCCGAACCAGCCGACCGTCAGCAATGCCCGGATCGGGGCCAAGAAGGTGAAGTTCAGCTGGAAGGCGCCGACCAAGTCCAACGGGCGGGCCGTGACTGGTGTCCAGGTCCGGGTCCGGAAGGGATCGGGCAGCTGGAGTGGGTGGAGCACCAAGGGCCGCTCCGGCTCGATCGAACGGGGCACCGCCTACGACCAGACCTGGTCCCTGCAGGCCCGGACGGTGAACTCGGAGGGCCAGAAGAGTTCGGCCGCCCAGACCTCGCGTAAGACCGATGACAAGCCGAAGCCGACCGTCACCGTCCACCCGGGGGCGGACCGTGGTTCGGCTTCGGGTTGCTCCTCGGGACACTGCTGGGACATGATCGCCGACGTCACTGGATTCCCGGCGAACACCACGGTCAAGTGCACCTCGGACCTGGTCGGCAACTCCGGCTCCAAGACGACGAATGGCAAGGGCAACGCCTCCGGGATCGGCGACATGGGCTTCGCCGGCCAGCGGGTCGAGACCAGGGTGGTCTGCGAGGGTGGCGGCGTCACCCAGGACGGCGAAGCAAAGGACTGGCCGAAGAAGTGAGCGGCATGGCGAGGATGCGTACGAGCCGTGGGGCCGGGACCGCCGGTCGGCTCCGGCGTGTCCTGCGCACGCGCTGGACCGCCGGTCTGGTCGGAGTGTTGTCGGCCGGGCTGGTCGCCACCGCGATCGTGGCGCCCGGCTACCCGTCGGCGGACCTGCGCCTCAACGACGGTTCCGTCTTCGTCACCAACACCTCCGGACTGATGGTCGGCAAATTCAACAAGGAGATCGACGAACTGTCGGCCAGCGTGGCGATGCCGAACGACGCCTTCGACGTGCTCCAGGACGAGAATCGGGTGATCAGCCGGGACACCAAGACCGGGCAGACCGCCGTGCTGGACAGCGGCGCGATGGTGCTCGGCACCCCGGCCGTGATCCCGCCCGACGCCCAGGTCGCCCTCGGCGGGGACACCGTGGCGGTGGCCAAGCCGGACGGGACGATGTGGGCCCGCCCGTACGACCAGGTCCTCACCGTCGACTTCGCCAAGGCGAAGCCGGACCTCTCCCTCGACCCCGACGGCAAGGCGACCGTCACGACCGGCGGCCAGGCCCTCGGACTCTCCCTCGCCCGGCACGAACTGATCCGCCCCGGGCAGGAGTCCCGGGAGCCGGTGGAGGTGCCGTTGCCGCTGGACGAGCCGGCCGAGGTGGAGTTGAGTGCGGTCGGGGATCGTGCCCTGGTGCTGGATCGCGCTGCCGGTCAGGTCTGGCTGGAGGGCTCGAAGCCGATCGACGTGCCGGATGCGCACGGGGCGGTGCTGCAAGCCCCCTCGGATGCGGGGCTGGAGACTGCCGATGCGCAGGTCGACGCCGTTCTGGCCGGCCCCGACGGACTGCTCGGCATCGCCGGGAGCGAGTTGGTCGAGATCGGGTCCGATTCCGCCGAGAACAATCAGGCTGCCGGCACCCCGGCCGTGCCCGTGGTCGTCGGGGGGTGTGTCTTCGGGGCCTTCGCCACCGGGTTGAAGGCCAAGGTGGTGGACGCCTGTGGCGGCGCGGCCCGGGTTCGTGACCTGCCCTCGTACGATCCGGAGGGCAAGCTGGTCTTCCGGGTGAACCGCGATGTCGTGGTGCTCAACGACACCGTCACCGGGAACATCTGGCTGCCGACCGACAACCTGAACCTGATCTCCGGCTGGGACAAGGTCACCCCACCCGAGCCGGAGGAGGGTGACGACTCCGAGGACGACGAGGTCACCGAGCAGGTCGATCCGAACCGGGGCAAGGAGAACAAGCCGCCGGACGCCCGTGACGACCACCTCCAGGTCCGGGCCGGCCGGACCACCGCCATCGACGTCTTGACCAACGACTCCGATCCGGACGGCGACATCCTCACCGTCGCGGAGGAACTGGAGCTCGACGGGGCGAAGCTGTCCCGGGTGCGGGGTGGCACCGGGCTGCAGGTGACCGTGCCCCCGGAGGCCACCGGAACCCTGTCCTTCGACTACACCGTCGAGGACGGCCGCGGGGGCAAGGACACCGCCAAGGCCGCGGTCACGGTGCTGGGTGACCAGGAGTCGGTGAACACCCCGCCGCACCTGAAGGACCACACCGAGGCGCTCAAGCTGGGCCTCGGCGGCGAGGCCAGCAAGCGGGCCCTGTTGGACTGGACCGACGACGAGGGGGACGACCTGATCCTGGTCGACGCCCGGGTCGACGGCGACGACGAGGTCACCTTCACCCCGGACGGAACGGTCACCTTCACCGACGTCGGCACCTCGTCGGGGCGCAAGGAGGTCGAACTGACGGTCTCCGACGGCTACGACGAGGCCACCGACTCGATGGTCGTCAACGTGCTCAAGTCGGGGGCGGTGAAACCGATCGCCAACGGGGACTACCTCTCCGCCACGGTCGGGGAGACGATCACCGTCGAGCCACTCGCCAACGACGTGGGCGAGGACCTGTTGTTGACCAGGATCGACGACCTCGAGGATTCGGGCCGGGCGGTCCCGGACTTCGCCGACGGCACCTTCTCCTTCACCGCGAACGAGGCCAAGACGTACTACGTCGGCTACAACGTCAGCAACGGGGTCCAGGCCTTCGGTCTGGTCCGGATCGACGTGACTGCGCCGCCGGAGGAGAACCGACCACCGGTCGCGGTCAGCGACTCCGCCCAGTTGTCGGCCGGGGGCAAGGCCCTGGTGGACCCCCTCGCCAATGACGAGGACCCCGACTCCGACGTCCTGGTGCTGCAGTCGGTGAGCTCCGATCCCGACCTCAAGGTGACGATGAAGCAGCGCCACCTGTTGGAGATCGAGGCGGTCAACACGCCCCAGGCACCGATCACCCTGACCTACACGATGAGTGACGGTCACGCCTCGGTGCAGGGCACGGTGATCGTCTCGCCGGCACCGCCGACGGATGCGACCAAGCCCACCGCCGCCCCGGACGAGGTGACCATCCGGGCCGGGGACACCGCGTCCATCCGGCCGATGGCCAACGACAAGTCACCGATCGGGCTCGACCTGGTGCTGGACGAGGAGTTGCCGGAGGAGCCGGGGTCCGGTGCTGCGTGGGTGGACGGGGAGTACCTGCGGATCCAGGCCCCGCGTACCGCGGGCGAGGTCCGGGCGGTCTACCAGATCACCGACTCCGACGGCCAGACCGCCTCCGCCCAGGTGCGGATCACGGTGATCGCCGACGAGGTCGAGAACAACCCGCCCGAACCCAAGGCGGTCACCGGACGGGTGCTGGCCGGCACCAAGGCGAAGATCATGATCGACGTCCAGGGGATCGACGGCGAGGGTGACTCGGTCCGGGTCCTCGGACCCGACACCGGTCCGACCCTCGGTCGGGTCAGCGCGGTGGCGGAGAACTGGCTGGAGTACGAGGCCTACCCCGATGCCGCCGGGACCGACACCTTCACCTACGAGGTGATCGACGCCCGGGGTGCCCGTGCGGTGGGTGAGATCAACGTCGGGGTGGTGCCCCGCGCCACCGGGAACACCCCGCCGACGGCCGTCGACGACTCGGTGACCGGACGCCCCGGCAGCCGGGTCCGGGTGCCGGCCCTGGCCAACGACTCCGATCCGGACGGCGACGCCTTCGGCTTCGCCGAGGCCGGTCTCGACTTCGGGGAGGGAGCCGACGCGGAAGTGGTCGACGGCGCCGTCGAGTTCACCCTGCCGAAGGAGGAGGGCGAGACGATCGGCCAGTACGGCGTGGTGGACGAGCGTGGGGCCGAGACCACCGGACAGATCAAGATCACCACCGATGCGAAAGCGCCGCTGATGCCCCCGGTGGCCGTGGACGACGTGGTGACCGCGACCGACGTGGCGGGCAAGGACGTGGTCGAGGTCGACGTCCGGGAGAACGACTACGACCCAGACGGGGTGATCACCGACGCCGAGGTGACGGTGCCGGACTACGGCGTACCCGAGGATGAGTCAGCCACGGTTCGGGGCGGCAAGGTCCAGGTCCCGGTGGGGGCCAACCTGCAACACATTCGCTACCAGGTCACCGACACCGATGACCAGTCCGGATGGGCGATGATCACCGTGCCCGGTCGCGCCGACTCGGTGCCGGCCCTGAAGGCCGGCGTACAGCCGCAGCAGGTGCAGGCCGGGGAGCTGCTGGAACTCGACGTGAACGAGTTCGTGATCGGGACCCAGGGCCGCGAGGTCGAACTCACCGCGGAGGACCGGGTGTGGGCGAGCAATGGAGAAGGCACGGTCGAGTCCGCCGACACCGTCTCCTTCATCGCTCCGCGCACCTATGCCGGACCCGCCTCGGTCGTGTTCGAGGTGGTCGACGACGACGGGGACGACGCACGGAAGGCCGTGATCACCATCCCGATCACGGTCCTGCCGGCGGCCGACCAGAACCGCGAGCCGGTCTTCGAGCCGGCCACCCTCACCGTGGGTGCGGGGGAGGACCCCAAGGCCCTCGACCTGGCTCGGGCGACCGAGGACCCGGACGGGGACGAGTTGACCTTCGGCGACCTCGGCGGCGAGGTCCCGGCCGGCGTGAGCGTGCACCGCGACGGGAGCACGCTGACCGCGGCGGCAGACGAGGACGTCCCCCCGGACACGCGGTTCACCCTGCGGGGTGAGGTGAGTGACGGCGAGGCCACGGTGGCCACCGAGGTCACGGTGGTCGTCACCGCGTCGGCCCGCCCCAAGCCGCGGGCCAACGACGACTCCGTCCCCGACGCGGCACAGGGCCAGCCGGTCACGGTCAACGTGACCGAGAACGACTCGAACCCGTTCCCGGACACACCCCTGCAGGTGGTCGGGGTGACCCGCGAGAGCGGCAGCGGGGACGTCTCCTTCTCCGACGGTGCGGTGACCATCACGCCCGGAGCCGACATGGTCGGACGGATGGTGGTCCGCTACCAGATCGAGGACGCCACCGGTGACCCCGAGCGCCGCTCCGAGGCTCGGGTGAACCTGATCGTGCAGGGCCGCCCGGATGCCCCCGGCACTCCGCGCAAGGGTGAGGTCGGGGACAGCCGTGCGGTGCTGACCTGGACCGCTCCGAAGGACAACGGCTCCCCGATCACCGAGTACACGGTGCAGGGCACCGGCAACGACGGATCCACCGTGTCGCAGCAGTGTGAGACCACCACCTGCACCATCTCCGGCCTGACCAACGATGTCCGCTACACCTTCACCGTGGTGGCGACGAATGCGATCGGTGACTCCGATCCGTCCGGCCAGTCGGCCGAGATCCGCCCCGACGTCCGACCCGGCCCGGTCGGCACGCCCACCGCGGAGTTCGGAGACAAGTCGATCAAGATCGACTGGGCGAAGCCGGAGAACAAGGGCTCGGCGTTGACCAAGTACGAGATCCAGATCGTCGGTGACCAGGGCGGTACCCGAGAAGTCGACCCCAGCGCCACCTCCCACACCTGGTCCGGACTGACGAACGGGTCGGCCTACCGGTTCAAGGTGCGCGCCCACAACTCCTCCGAAGAGCCGGGGGAGTGGTCGGCACTGTCGAAGGTCGAGGTGCCGGCCGGGAAGCCCAGCGCGGCGCGGGCAGCGCAGGCCCAGGAGGGCGGCGGCAATCTGGGTCGACAGGCCACCGTCAGCTGGCGTCCGCCCGCCAGCGCAAACGGGGACGCCGTCAGCGAGTACAAGATCAGCGGTGGTGGCCACAGCGCCACCGTCTCGGCCAACGCGAACCTCAAGTCCACCTTCAGTGGGCTGCAGAACGGGAAGGACTACAGCTTCACGGTGCAGGCCAGGAACAAGGCCGGCTGGTCCGATCCGGTCCGGACCAACGTCGTGCGTCCGTACGGCGCGCCGGGGGCGCCGAGCAACGTCAAACTCACTCCGGGCGACAAAAGTCTGAAGATCAACTTCTCGTCCGGGAAGTCGAACGGGCAGCCGATCGACACGTACCAGAAGCAGGTTGGAAGCGGCACCACCGCGACCTCGAACGGCCAGTCATTCGGTGCCTCGAACGGCACCGCGTACACCGCCGTCGTACGCGCCTGCGCCAAGGGCAAGTGCTCGGATTGGAGTGCTGTGTCGAACAAGGCCACTCCGTACGGGCCGCCGAGCGCGCCGTCCTTGAGTGGCGCACGGGTGAACGACAAGCGGGTTCGCTTCGAGTGGTCGACGAAGTCCCCGGACAACGGCCGTTCGGTCACGGTGCAGACCCGGGTGAACGGCGGCTCGTGGGGCAAGCAGGGTCTGAAGGGCAGCCTCGAGTACGGCGACGACTACGAGCAGGACTTCACCGTGGAAGCACGGACGGTGAACTCCGAGGGCCAGCACTCCTCGGTGGCGAAGGCGTCCGCCAGTACCGCGGACAAGCCGAAGCCGGTGATCACGGCGAGCAAGGGGGTGCCCACCACCGTGGACGGGTGCGAGAACTCGGCTGAGTGCTTCGCCATCGCCGGGGACTTCTCCGGCTTCAGTGGCGGCGAGAAGCTGACCTGCGACATCCACACCACTTCGAGCCCGGACGGGGACCCGTACATCCGGACCAAGTACCCGACGATGGACGGCTCCGGCGGCGCGAAAGAAGGAAATCTCGGCGTCTGGGGTCACAACCCCAATGCCGAGATCTGGATCCAGTGCGACCGGCCCGGGGGCGGAAACGTCGCGTCCAATCGGGTGGGCTGGTGACGCTGACTTCTGTGACAATGCGACCAGAGCCCCGCACCCATCAGGCACCGACGAGCACGAGGACGGTTTCATGAGCATGACCCCCGAACAGGCGCGCTGGTTCGCCGACACCTTCGCCGCCGTGGTGGCGAACGTCGAGCAGGCCATCCTGGGTAAGAACGAGGCCATCCGGCTGGCGCTGACCTGCATGCTGGCCGAGGGGCACCTGCTGCTGGAGGACTACCCGGGCACCGGCAAGACCTCACTGGCCCGGGCGATCGCACAGACCGTCCAGGGCACCCACAGCCGGATCCAGTTCACCCCCGACCTGCTGCCCTCCGACGTCACCGGCGTGACGATCTACGACCAGCAGACGCAGGAGTTCGAGTTCCACCAGGGGCCGATCTTCGCCTCGATCGTGCTGGCCGACGAGATCAACCGGGCCTCGCCCAAGACCCAGTCGGCGCTGCTCGAGGTGATGGAGGAGAGCCGGATCACCGTCGACGGCAAGAGCTACGGGGTCGGGTCGCCGTTCATGGTGATCGCCACCCAGAACCCGATCGAACAAGCCGGTACCTACCGGCTGCCCGAGGCACAACTGGACCGGTTCCTGATGAAGACCTCACTCGGCTACCCCGACCACGAGAGCACGCTGCGGATCCTCGCCACCGGTGGCTCGCGGCCGCGGTCGGCCTCGCTGGCCCCGGTGATCACCACCCAGGCCGTCGGGGAGATGTCCCAATTGGCCACCGCCGGCCACATCGACCACTCCGTCTTCGACTACATCGCCCGACTGGCCGACGAGACCCGCAAGACCGCGGACGTCCGGCTCGGCGTCAGCATCCGCGGCGCCCTGGCCCTGGTTCGCTCCACCCGGGTGTGGGCGGCCTCCCAGGGCCGACACTTCGTGGTCCCGGACGACGTGAAGAAGCTGGCCACCCCCTGCCTCTCGCACCGGCTGATCCTCGATCCCGAGTCGGAGTTCAACGGAGTCACCGCCGGCGACGTGATGGACCGGGTCCTGGCCACCGTCACACCCCCCGCGGAGAAGCAGTCGGCATGACCCTGTCGGCCAGTCCCGACGAGCGCCCGCAGACCGACGAGCGCCGGGAGACACCGGAGTCGGACGTCACCCGGGCGCGTCCGATCGTCCCGTCTTCCCCGCCGCCACGGACCGCGGTGCCGGGTGCCGGGCGTACGGCGGTGGCCCAGACGTGGGCGGAGCGCGTGACGGGCTGGTGGCGCCGGGGCCGAGCCCAACTGCGGCAGTGGAACCAGAAGCTCGGGGTACAGCCGCCCGGCTGGATCCTGCTCGGGTTGATCATCGTCTGCGCGGTCCTCGGCGGCGTGCTCGGCTGGGTCGAGTTGCGGGTCGTCGCGGTGGCCGGCGCGGTGGCCCTGCTGGCCGCCATCGGCTTCACCCTGGGACGGCAGACGTACGCCGTCACCTTGAACCTGCACGCCCGGCAGGTGATCGTCGGGGAGCGCGCCCTCGGTGACCTGGCCGTGGAGAACACCTCCAGCCGCCGGCTGCTGCCGGCCCGGATCGAACTGCCGGTCGGCCGCCGCCTGGCCAGCTTCACGCTGCCGTCCCTGGGCGGCAAGGCGAGTCACGAGGAGGTGTTCGCGGTCCCGACCAGCCGTCGTTCGGTGATCCGGGTCGGGCCCGCCCGGACCGTGCGCGGGGACCCGTTCGGCCTGATGGGCCGCGAGATCTTGTGGACCGAGGCGATCGACCTGTACGTCCACCCGCGCACCGTCCGGTTGCCCGGCCGCGACGGCGGCTTCATCCGCGACCTGGAGGGGCACAGCACCGCCAAGCTGACCAACTCCGACATCTCCTTCCATGCCCTGCGGGAGTACTCCCCGGGGGACGACCGCCGGCACGTGCACTGGCGCTCCAGCGCCCGGACCGGAACCTTGATGGTCCGCCAGTTCGAGGAGACGCGACGCAGCCAGATCGCCATCGGCCTCGACCTGGGCGCGAACAGCTATGACACCGGGGACGAGTTCGAACTCGCGGTCAGCGTGGTCGGCTCGTTGAGCCTGCAGGCCCTGCGGGACGAGAACAACGTCACCGTGCTCACCTCGGCCGGCCGGTTGAAGGCGCTCAGCCCGAAGCGGGCCCTGGACGAGTTGTGCACGGTGGAGGTCGGCCGCGGCGGGCTGCAGGCCCTGACCAGCCAGGTGCGCCACACCGACCCCGGCGCGAGCGTGGTGTCGGTGGTCACCGGGTCGAACTACGACCAGCGGGCCCTTCGGCTGGCCTGCGCGATGTTCGACGTGGATGTGCAGGTGCTGGCGATCCGGATCGAGTGGGGCGCCGAATTCACCGTCCAGACCACGAACAACCTGCACGTGATCACCCTCGGTGACCTGGCCGACCTGCCCCGGGCGATCCGGAGGTCGTCCCTGTGACCACGCCCGGCAACCCCCACGACACCACCGGCGGTTCCCCCGCCCGGAGCACCCGCGACCACACCGGTACCCGGCACCACACAGGCAGTCGGGACACGGGGACCCGCGGGCAGACCGGAACCCGTGGTTCGACCGGCACCCGCCGGTCCCGCCAGTTGGTCGAGCGGTTCGCCGACCAGGCGCCCGCGGAACGCCGGAACTGGCTGCTGGTCGACAGCCTGGCCGTCCTCGTGCTGCTCGCCCTCGCCGCCTGTGCCTTCCGGATGACGTACGGCCCCGGGTGGATCTGGGTGACCGGGCTCGGCGGTGCGGCACTCGGGGTCGGGATCGGCATCCTGTGCGCCCGGTTCCGACTGCCCACCTGGCTGACCGCCGTGGCGACGATGGCCGGCTACCTGGTCTTCGGCGGGCTGCTCGCGATGCCGTCCACCGCCCTCGGCCACGTACTGCCCACCCCGACCACCCTGTCCGGGCTCGTCTTCGGTGTCGTCCTCGCGTGGAAGCAGTTGTTGACCATCGAGGCGCCGATCGGTGAGACCGGCACCCTGTTGGTGGTCCCGCTGCTCACCCAGGTGATCGCGGGCGTGATCGCGATGAGCGTCGCGCTGCGGTCCTACCGGCCCACCCTGGCGTGGATCGCCCCCGCGGTCGCGGTGGTCATCGGGATCGCGTTCGGGGTCCAGACGGCCTGGTTCCCCACCGTGATGGCAGCCGTGTTCGCCGTCGTGACCCTCGCCTGGACCGCCTACCGACGCGATCACCTGCGCCAATCCCTGCTCGGGCAGCAGCGCACCTTCCAGCCGCGGCGCCTGCTGGCGGGGGTCGCCGTACTGCTGGTGGCTGGTGGGGCCGCGGCCGCTGCTGCTCCGGTGGTCGGCCCGTCCTCGGCCCGCCAGGTGCTCCGCGACGAGGTGGTACCGCCGATCGACGTCCGCCAGTACCCGAGCCCGCTGCAGGGCTTCCGGGCCAACCACAAGGACCACAAGGACGACGTACTGCTGCGCGCCGACGGACTGCCGGAGGGAGCCAGGATCCGGGTCGCCACCCTGGACTCCTACGACGGCATCACCTTCAACGTGTCCAACGCCGAGGACACCGGGGCCGACTCGGGCACCTTCAACCGGGTCGGGACCCGGGTGCCGGGGGATGCGGACGGGGAGACGGCCGAGGTCTCCCTGACGGTGGCCGACTACGCCAGCGTCTGGGTGCCGACCGTGGGCGAGACCCGACAGATCACCTTCACCTCGGACCGGGAGCGCGAGCTCACCGAGAACTTCTTCTACAACCGCGCCAGCGGTACCGGCGTGGACACCGCCGGCGTCCGCTCCGGGGACAGTTGGACCACGGAGGCGGTGGTGCCGCTGATCCCGTCGGCGACCGACTACAAGACCGCGGACGCCGGCGAACTGGAGCTGCCCGACACGGAGCCGGTGCCGGACGTGCTCAAGGAACGGGCGCAGACCTGGAGCGAGGACGCCGAGGGCACCGGACACGCACTCACGCTGATCCAGCGCGAACTGCAGAAGGGTTACTACTCGAACGGGCTCGAGGACGACGCCGAGTCCCTGTCCGGGCACAGCGTCGCCCGGCTCACCGAACTGTTCACCGCGGAGGCGATGGTGGGCGATGAGGAGCAGTACGCGGTCGCCTTCGCCCTGATGGCCCGCGAACTCGGGGTGCCGTCCCGGGTCGTCTACGGCTACCTCCCGAGCAGTGCCGGTGCGGTGGAGATCACCGGCGGGGATGTCAGCGCCTGGGTCGAGGTGAACCTGGAGGGGTTCGGCTGGGTGCCGATGGACGCGGCCCCGGACAAGTCGCGGACCACCCCGCCGGACAACACCCCGCAGGAGTCGAAGCCGCGGCCCCAGGTGGAGAACCCGCCACCCCCGCCGGACCTGCCGGAGGAGCCGCCGCCGGACAACACCCCGCCCGATGACCCGGAGCAGGAGGACGACGATTCGGGGATCAACTGGCAGTTGGTGTTCACGATCGCCGGGGCGATCGGCATCCCGCTGTTGCTGTTGCTCGGTCCGGTGGCCGTCATCGTGGGCATCAAGGCCCGCCGTCGGGTGCTGCGGATGCGGGCCGCGCGGGCGGCCGCGCGGATCTCCGGTGGCTGGACCGAGGTGGTCGACCGGGCGCGTGACTTCGGGGTGCAGCCGCGGGCCGCGCAGACCCGCACCGAGACCGCCGCGTTGCTGTCCGAGCGGTTCGGCGAGGCCACGGACGGGCGTCCGCCGGACCAGTTGGCGCGTGCGGCGGACGCGTACGTCTTCGCCCCGTCCGACCCCTCCCAGGAACAGGTGGACCACTTCTGGAGCGGGGTCGACCAGGTGGTCGCCGGGATGCGCTCCTCGTCCACCCGGTGGCAGCGGTTCCGGGCCAAGGTGTCCCTGCAGTCGTTCCGGCCCCTGAAGTGATCTGCCACCATGGGTCCCTATGCTGAATGGTTGCGACCACGCGTCGATCCGGTGAGGAGCATCAGATGAGTTCGGCCAGCACCAGTGCTCAGGCGACAGGACTGCCACCGGGTATCAAGCCCGGTGGTCTCGGGAAGCGGTTCGTCGCGTACCTGATCGACGGCTCCGTGCCCTTCCTGGTCGGTGTCGCCCTGGCCCTCGTGCAACAGCTCCTCTCGGTGGACTTCACCGTGGTGCTGGTGCTCTCGATCGCAGCCGCCATCGTGGTGATCGGCTGGGCGGTGATCTTGTGGTGGATGCTCGCCACCCGCGGCGCCACCCTGGGCCTGCAGGCGATGAAACTCCAGGTGGTCGGCCTGTCCAACGGGCGACCGATCGGTTGGGGGCGGGCCTTCCTGCGCCAACTCGTGTTGGTGGCGCTGGGCTACACCGTGATCGGCCTGATCGCGATGCTGATCATGATGCTGATGCACCCGCGCAAGCAGGGCTGGCACGATCTCGCCGCCAAGTCCGTGGTGATCGTCCGACGCGTCCAGCGGAGCCGTCCCAGCGAACCGGGAGTGGAGTCCCGCCGTCGCCAGTCCGCCCCCTCCTCCTCGCCGGTCGGCCTGCCTGCCCACCTGACCGGTGGCCAGGCCGACGGATCCGCCCCGCAGCAACCCGCGCCCGCGGCCCGCGGCGACTCCTCGGCCGGCGGTCCGCCGTGGCTGGACGAACCGAGCCAGACTCCCCAGCAGGGGTTCGGGCAGCAGCAGGGGGTCGGGCAGCAGCAGGGCTTCGGGCAGCAGCAGGGGGGCGGGCAACAGCAGGGCTTCGGACACCAGCAGAGCCCTCCCGGTCAGTATCAAGCGCAGCAGCCGGCCGCCCGCGACGAGCGCGCGTACCAGCGTCCGGCCAGTGCACCGAGTGCCGCGGAGCGGACCGAGGAGCAGTCCGCCTTCCCGGGGGCCGGCTTCCCGGGCGGGCCGCCGCCGGCCAGCGGGAGTTCCGCACCGGAGGAGAGCACCCGGCTGGTTCCGCGGGTCGGCGGGGTCACCCAGCGGGCACCGAACCAGGGCTGGATCGTCTCCCTCGACGACGGGCGCCAGGTCACCGTCGAGAGCCTGGTCCTGATCGGTCGCAACCCGCAGCCGCGTGCCGGCGAGGAGGGGGCCGAACTCGTCCAGGTGGGCGACAACAGCCGTACGTTGTCGAAGACCCACTTGGCGGTCGGCGTCGACAACCGTGGTGTCTACGTGATGGACCGCGGCTCCACCAACGGATCCGCGCTGGCCAGCGGAAACGGCCAGTACGAGCCGTGCGCGCCCGGCGACACCGTGCGGGTCCGGGAGGGCCAGATCGTCTCCTTCGGTGAGCACCGGCTGGAGATCAAGCGCAGCTACACCTGACCCGCTAATCTCTCCCCATGCTTCTTTCCGATCGCGACATCAGGGCCGAGATCGATGCCGGTCGGGTGGCCCTCGACCCGTACGCGGAGGAGATGATCCAGCCGGCCAGTGTGGACGTCCGGATGGATCGCTTCTTCCGCGTCTTCGAGAACCACCGCTACCCGCACATCGACCCTGCCCAGGAGCAGCCGGAACTGACCCGCGAGGTCGCGCCGGAACCCGGTGAGCCGTTCATCCTGCATCCCGGTGAGTTCGTCCTCGCCTCCACCTACGAGGTGGTGACCCTGCCGAACGACGTCGCGGCGCGGCTGGAGGGCAAGTCCTCGCTCGGGCGGCTGGGCCTGCTGACGCATTCGACCGCGGGCTTCATCGATCCGGGCTTCTCCGGCCACGTGACCTTGGAGTTGTCCAACATGGCCACCCTGCCGATCAAGCTCTGGTCAGGGATGAAGATCGGCCAGCTCTGCTTCTTCCGGCTCTCCTCCGCCTCGGAGTTCCCGTACGGCTCGGAGAAGTACGGGTCGCGCTACCAAGGCCAACGCGGACCCACCGCGAGCCGGTCCCATCTGAACTTCCACCGCACCGAGATCATCGACTGACTCGTCCGTCAGGCGCTGTGCACGTCGATGTCGCCGGAGGCGGTCCGGCCGCTGATCGACACGTACGGCTCGTCCTGGGCGGGCTCGCGGCTGGCCGGCAGGGTGATGTCGATGCGGCCGGACACCGACTTCAGGTCCAGCCAGGCCGGTAGCCCATCCGCCACCCCGACGCTCAGGCTGCCCGAAGCCGTGCGGAGGTCCACCGACCCGGTGGTCGACGGTACGGAGATGTCTCCGGAGCCCGAGCTCGCGGCCAGATCGGCGCGCAGGGTGCGCACCACGATGTCGCCCGAACCGGACTTGGCCCGGATCCCCGAGGTGCACTCGGTGACCTGGATGTCGCCGGATCCACTGCGCAGGTGGGCGTTCGGTCCGGTGATCGAATCGATCTGGATGCCCCCCGAGCCGCTGGTGCACTCGACGTCGCCGACCTCATGCAGGGCGATGCCCCCACTGCCACAGGTCACCCGGGTGCGTCCGGTGGCCACCCGGAAGGTGACATCGCCGGACCCCGATTCGACCTCCGCATGGACACCGGCCGGGACGAACAGGTCCACCCGGACCCGTCGGCTGCGCCCGAACCGGTCCCGCGGGAAGTCGATCAGCAGTGACTCGCGGGCATCGTCTGGCCGGACCCGGACCTCGTGCAGCCAGTCGGCGTCGGAGGCCTCGATGGTCCCGCGGACGCCCGTGTCGCCCGAGTCGGTGAGCAGCACGTCGCCGCTGCCCAAGCCGACGATCCGCAGCTCGGTGAGCCGCTCCATCGCCACCTCGACCGACGGGCTCATCGGACCCACCCCTGGACCGAGTTGCCGCCGGGACCACGGTTGCGTCCACGCCCGCCCTCCGTGCCGCGGTTGCCGCGCCGCTCACGCCGTGAACTCAGCGGCGGCGGGAAGCCGGGGGAGAACGGGAAGTTCGGCGAGACGGGTGGGATCGGCGGGAGCGCGTCCCGACCGACGCCGCCGGCGGCCCACGGGTCCCGGCGGGAGCCACCCCCGGAACCGGTCAGCGCGTCCATCACGGCGCGGACCAGCCAGGCGTTGGTGGAGATGCCCTCCTGGTCGGCCACCTTGTCCACCTTCTCCTTCACCGGTTGGGGCAACCGGAGGGTGATCCTGGACTGCGGCTCGTCCGCCTCGGGCCCGTCGACCGGAGTGGCCTCCTCGGCCTCGGGCAGCAGTACGGTCGGCTCTGTGTCGTCCGAGTCCGGGGTGCTGACCACGAACTGGGGCTCCGAACCGGCCATCCGCAACTCCACGGAGGCAGGGGCGACCTCGGCGCTGATCTCGCCGGCCGCGTCGGAGAGCGCGCGGATCAGGGCGAGGCGGGTGGCGGAATCGAGCGCGGTCCCCAACTTGGTGGCCACCGCGCGGCTCTGTTCGTCGGCCAGCGCGGCGGCGTCCTGGACGCCGTTGCGGACCGACTCGACATACTCATCAAGGTGCATGACGTCAGTGTGACACCATATTGACGTCAACACAAGCGCAGTCCGACGTTCCCGCGGAAGCGTCCCGGTCGGTGGCGTGGCAGGCTGAGGCCGGACTGCGGTACACCGCGCGTAATCCACCGCAAGTCGTCCGGAGGGACGATTCGGTGCCCCGATCTGAGCACTCGTGGTGGATCCTGCGCGGGCGCTCAGCTCAGCTGCGCTTGACCGACTCCAGCAGGAGTTGGGCCACGTCGAGCACCTCGACTGACTCGGACGCGGAACCGTCCGCCTGCTTCGCGGTCAGGCCGTCGGAGAGCATCACCCGGCAGAACGGGCAACCGGTCGCGATGGCGCCGGGGGTGTCGCCGTTGCCGGACGGGCTGGCTGCCTGCAGGGTGTCGAGGGCCTCCTCGGTCCGGTTCAGGTTGACCCGGGTGCCGATCTTCTCCTCCATCCACATCTGGGCCCCGCCCGCGCCACAGCAGAAGGACTTGGTGCGGTTGCGCGGCATCTCGGCCACGGTGGAGCCGGGAATGGAGGCGATCAGGTCACGCGGCGGATCGTAGACCTCGTTGTGGCGGCCGAGGAAGCACGGGTCGTGGTAGGTGATCGTCCGGCCGCCGATCTCGCCGGTGGGCGGAGCGACCGGGGTGAGCCGGCCGTCGCGGATCAGCCGGTTCAGCAGCTGGGAGTGGTGCACGACCTCCAGTTCGACGCCGACCTGCGGGTACTCGTTCTTCAACGTGTTCAGGCAGTGCGCACAGGTGGTGACGACCTTGGACGCCTTCGACTCCTTGAGCACCTCGGCGTTCTCCATCGCCAACTGCTGGAAGACGAACTCGTTGCCCGCCCGGCGGGCCGGGTCGCCGGTGCAGGTCTCCCCGTTGCCGAGCACCGCGTAGGTCACCCCGGCGGTCTGCAACAACTCGGCCACGGCCTGGGTGGTCTTCTTCGCCCGGTCCTCGAACGCGCCGGCGCAGCCGACCCAGAACAGGTACTCCACCTCGGACAGGTCCTCGACGTCCTCGCCGACCAAGGGCACGTCGAAGTCGAGGTCCTTGGCCCAGTCCATCCGCTTGCGGGCGTTCATGCTCCACGGGTTGCCCTTGGTCTCCAGGCCCTTGAAGAGCTGGTTGAGCTCGCTCGGGAACTCCGACTCCATCATCACCTGGTAGCGCCGCATGTCCATGATGTGGTCGACGTGCTCGATGTCGACCGGGCACTGCTGGACGCAGGCGCCGCAGCTGGTGCATGACCACAGCACGTCCGGGTCGATGATGCCGGCCAGGCCGTCCTCGACCTGGATCGGGCCGACCAGCGGCCGGGCGCCCTCGTTGCGCACTTCCTCAGGCAGCGACTCCCGGGTCGCTTCCGCGGCCTGCAGGTACGGAGCCTTGTCGTACGCGTGCTCACGCAGGTCCATCACCAGCAACTTGGGCGACAGCGGCTTCCCGGTGTTCCAGGCCGGGCACTGGGACTGGCAGCGACCACACTCGGTGCAGGAGGTGAAGTCCAGCAGGCCCTTCCAGGTGAAGTCCTCCACCTTGCCGACGCCGAGTGGGGCGTCCTCGTCGAGTTCCTCGAGATCCTCGAAATCGAGCGGCTTGCCGCCGATGTTGATCGGCTGCAGCTCGCCGAGGGCCGTCTTGCCGGAGGACTCCCGCTTGAACCAGATGTTCGGCCAGGCGGTGAACCGGTGCCAGGCCACGCCCATCGTCGTGTTCAGCCCGATGGTGACGAACCAGGCCATCGAGATGATGATCTTGAGTGCGGCGACCAGGATGATTGCCGTCTCCAGGGCGCCCGCCGAGATCCCGGCCGGGAAGAGGAAGTTGGTCAGCGGGAAGTGCCAGCGTGAGGTCTCGGCCTCGAGCAGGCGGTACTCCAGCCCGCGCAGCACGATGATGCACAGGCCGATACCGAGGATGGTGAACTCGACGTAGACGGCCTGCCAGGTGCGGGAGCCGAAGAAACGGGAGTTGCGGCCGGAGTTGCGCAGCGCGAACCGGATCCCCATCAGGAAGAGGATGCAGGCAGTCATCACCCAGGCGAGGATCTCGCTGGCCCATTCGTAGACCACCCAGTGGCCGATGATCGGCAGCGCGAAGCGGGGGTTGAACAACTGGCCGTACGCGGTGACCAGGGTGAAGAAGAGGGCACCGAAGCCGACGAAGACGAACCAGTGGGCGACGCCGATCTTGCTCCACTGCAGCATCCGGGTGTGGCCGAGGGACTCGGCCAGCAGGTGCTTCCAGCGATCAGCCTTGCGGTCGGAACGGCCGAGTGTCGGCTGGCCCAACTTGACCACGCCGACGATGGAGCCGACGGCTCGGGCGAAGAGGGCGACCCCGACGACCGAGATGGCCAGTGCGAGCACGATGGCGACGATGGTCACGGAACTCCTTCGGTGCTGCGGACCCGAGTGGTGCGATGCGAGTCCCACACTACTGGTTCGTACCCTCGGCGGAGTGCCCGGCCACTCCAACGTTACTCGTCGGTAACTCATCCCGGCGTGGCAAATGTCGAGGCTGGCCGATGACTGTCCCGCGTGGGCGGTGATCGAGCGGTTAGGGTCGAGTGTGCTCCGAATCGCGGGGCGAGGCACGGTGAGGGAAACGCGTGATCCAGTTCGACGGTGTCAGCAAGACCTACAAGGACGGGACGGCCGCGGTCGTCGACCTCGATCTGGTCATTCCGTCGGGCAAGGTCACGGTGATCGTCGGCCCCTCCGGCTGCGGCAAGACGACCACCCTCCGCATGATCAACCGGGTGCTGGAGCCCACCAAGGGACAGATCACCTGGGACGGCGAACCGCTGCGATCGAAGCGCCGCACCACTCTGCGTCGGCACATGGGCTACGTCATCCAGAGCGGTGGACTGTTCCCGCACCGCACCGTGCTGGAGAACATCTCCACGGTGCCGGGCCTGCTCGGCTGGAACAAGTCCAAGTCGCGGACCCGGGCCCTGCAACTGCTCGACGACGTCGGTCTCGAACGCAAGCTCGCGCACCGCTACCCCGGGCAGCTCTCCGGCGGGCAGCAACAGCGGGTGGGGGTGGCTCGGGCGCTGGCGGCTGATCCCCTCGTGCTGCTGATGGACGAGCCCTTCTCCGCGGTCGACCCGGTGCTGCGGGACGAATTGCACGAACTGATGCTCGGGCTCCAGGCAGAGCTGGAGAAGACCGTGGTGATGATCACCCACGACATCGACGAGGCGATCAAGCTCGGTGACCAGGTGGCGGTGATGCAGGTCGGCGGCAAGCTGGCCCAGCTGGGCAGCCCGCAGGACCTGTTGGACCATCCTGCCGACGAGTTCGTGGCCGGGTTCGTCGGCAAGGACCGTGGCTACCGGGCGCTCTCCTTCACCTCGGCGGCGGACCTGACGCTTGCCCGGGTGCACGCGGTGCGTGACCCGGCAGCGCACACGGGCGAGGGGTTGGCCCTGGTCGTCGACGCGGGCGCGACGCCCCGAGGGTGGGCCGACCCCACCCGCCCCGGTCAGGTTCTCGCCCTCGGCTCGGTCTTCGACCCCGACCACGACACCCTGCGGGTCGCCCTCGATGCCGCCCTCACCTCGCCCGCCGGCCTGGCGGTCGCGGTCTCCCGCGAGACCGGCCGTTACCTCGGCGTGGTGTCCACCAGCGAGATCCTCGTCCGGGTCCGCGATGCCCGTACGGCCGTCGCCCACGCCACGGCGGACTCGACGCAGTCGGAGCAGAGTGCGGAGTCGCAGGTGGAGGGGAGTGAGCTCGAACACCATGCGGGGGAGGATCCGCCGGTTGAGCCGGTCGAAACCTCCGTGGGGGACGAGCCGCTGGTTGAGCCGGTCGAAACCACCGAGGGCGCGGAGTCGCTGGGTGAGCCGGTCGAAACCACTGGGGGTGATCGCGACCAGCTCGATCAGCGTGGAGACGTGGCCGAGGATCCGCAGCCCGAGGCAGACAGCCGATGATCGATTGGGCCTGGATCGAGCGCAACCTCACGCGCATCGGCGGGTTGCTGCTCGAGCACACCGTGCTGGCGATCGTGCCGGTGCTGTGCGCGCTGGTGCTGGCTGTGCCGGTCGGTTACCTGATCCATCGCAGTGGCAAGGCGGCCAACGTGCTGCTCGCCGTCTGCGGGATCCTCTACTCGATCCCCTCCCTGGCGATGTTCGTGCTCATGCCCCTGCTGTTCGGGACCAAGATCCTCAACCCGGTCAACATCGTCGCCGCACTGACGATCTACTCCTTCGCCCTGCTGGTGCGCAGCGTGGTCGACGGCCTCCGTGACGTGCCGGTGGAGGTGAAGTCGTCGGCCTCGGCGATGGGGTACGGACGGTTCCGCCGCCTCACCGGGGTGGAGATGCCGCTGGCGATGCCGGTGATCTTCGCCGGGCTGCGGGTGGTCACGGTCTCCAACATCGCGCTGGTCAGTGTCGCGGCAGTGATCGGGATGGGCGCCCTCGGCCGGCTGTTCGACGAGGGGCTCAACCGTGGCTTCGTGACCCCCATCCTGGTCGGCATCGTGCTGACCCTGGTGCTGGCGATGCTGGCCGACGGGCTGATCCTGCTGATCCGCCGACGAGCGTTGCCGTGGACCGCGCGGGGGAGGCAGCCGGCATGAACTTCCTCGACTACCTGCTCAACGCGGCGAACTGGCCCGGGGACAACGGCATCTGGGACCGGGTCCTGGAGCACCTCGTCTTCACCGGTCTGGCGATGGCCTGCGCGATGGTGATCGCGATCCCGATCGGGACCCTGATCGGCCACACGGGCCGGGGGGAGTTCGTGGTCATCGGGCTCAGCAACGCGGTCCGCGCGATCCCCACCCTGGGCCTGCTGGTGTTGGTGGTGACCCTGATGAGCACCGGCATCATGCCGATCGTGCTTGCCTTGGGTGTGCTGGCCCTGCCGCCGATCCTGACGGCCACGGCGCAGGGCATCCGCGGAGCCGACACGAGCGCCGTCCACGCCGGTCGCGCGTTGGGGATGACCGAGTGGCAGGTCATCGCCAAGGTGGAGTGGCCGTTGGCGCTCCCGTTGATCATCTCCGGGCTGCGCAGCGCCGCACTGCAGGTTGTCGCGACCGCGACAGTGGCGGCCCTCACCCCGGCTGGCGGACTCGGCCGGTTGATCGTGGACGGACCGAAGAGCGATGGCGGATATCCGATGATGATCGCCGGGGCGCTGCTCGTGGCGGCCATCGCGATCGTGATCGATCTCGTCCTGGGGGTGACCGGATGGCTGCTGGCCCGCCGGGCACGGCCGGGCACGAGAAAGCGGAAGGCCACCGTACCGGTGGCTGTTGAGACTGCCTGACCACCCAACCAGCCGGCACGGATGCCGGGGACGGAGCACCATGAGCATCATCCGACGCAGCGCCTTGGCGACGATCGCAGTGAGTACGGCCCTGGCCCTGGCCGCCTGTGGCGCCAACAGCGACCCACTGGCCGGCGGCTCGGCCGGTCCCAGCGGGGAGGAGTCCGCGCCCGCGGGAGAGATCATCGTCGGCTCGGCGAATTTCACCGAGAACGAGGTGCTCGCGGAGTTGTACTCCCAGGCCCTGCAGGCCCAGGGGATCGAGTCGTCCACCCAGCTCAGTATCGGTTCCCGCGAGGTCTACCTGAAGGCGTTGGCGGACGAATCGATCTCGGTCGTGCCCGAGTACACCGGCAACCTGCTGCTCTACTACGACGACGCCAACCCCGCGCAGACCGCGGAGGAGGTCGAGGCCGCGCTGCCGGAGGTCCTCGACGACGGTTTGTCCGTGCTCCCCTCCTCGGAGGCCATCAACCAGGACGTCTACGTGGTCACCCGGGAGTACTCCGAGGCCAACGACGTGACCTCCTTGGCCGACCTGGAGAAGGTCGCCGCGGACGCTGTGCTCGGCGGTCCGGCCGAACTCGAGGACCGCGCGTACGGGCCTCCCGGATTGAAGGAGATCTACGGTGCGGAGTTCAAGAGCTTCGAGCCGTACGACGCCCCGGCGGTCAAGGTGAAGGACCTCAACGACGACAAGATCCAGGTCGCGACGTTCTTCACCACCGACAGCGCCATCCTCGACAACGACTACGTCATGCTGGAGGATCCCGAGCGGATGATCCTGCCCCAGAACGTGATCCCCCTGGTCCGCTCCGAGGTCGCCGACAACCCGGACGCGGTCGCCGCCCTGGAATCGGTCCAGCAGGCACTGACCACGGAGGAGTTGACCACGTTGAACAAGCGGGTCGACGGTGAGCACCTGAACCCCGACGAGGTGGCCGGCAGCTGGCTGGCCGACAACGGCCTCGCGTGATCGGCTGACCTGACCGGTCCTCAGTGATCCAGATCGGAGAGGTCAAGGACGAAGCGGTAGCGCACGTCGTTGCGCCGGAGACGGTCGAGGGCCATGTGCACCTGTGCGGAGGGCAGCACCTCCACATCCGGGGCGATTTCGTGGTCGGCGCAGAACTGCAGCAGTTCGGTCGTCGCAGGGCGTCCACCGCTGCCCGCGGAGCTGAGTTTCTTGCGGCCCACCAGCAGGTCCATCGCCTCCAGGGTGATCGTGCCCAGGTGTCCGAGAAGGCTGAGCGTGCCGTCCATCGCGACCAGTTCCAAGTACGGGGCGAGGGCGTGGGGTGCGGCGATCGTGTCGATGACGACGTCGAAACTGTTCCGTGCCGCGGCCATCAGCTCCGCGTCGGTGGAGATGATGACGCCGTGGGCCCCCAGCCGGTGTGCGTCGTCGCGCTTGTCTTGGGTCCGGCTGATCACCGTGGTGGTGGCACCGAGCGCCACCGCCAGCTTGACGGCGAGATGGCCCAAGCCGCCGAGTCCGGCCACGGCGACCCGACTGCCGGGGCCGACCCCGAGCGCGCGCAGCGGTTCCCACACGGTGATGCCGGCACACAGGAGCGGTGCGGCTTCAGCCGGGTCCAATTCATCGGGGAGTCGATGGGCGAACGCCTCGCGGACCACGTACTCGCGGGAGAATCCTCCCAGCGTGACCGACCCGTCCTGGCGGTCGGCGCCACCGTAGGTCAGCGTCGGGAACGAGTGGCAGAAGTTCTCCTGTCCCGCTCGGCACATGGCGCACCGGCCGCAGGAGTCGACGATGTTGCCCACCGCGACCCGGTCACCGACGGCGAAGTCAGCCACCTCGGTGCCGGTCTCGGTGACAACGCCGGTGAACTCGTGGCCGGGCACCAGGGGAGTGTCGCGGGCGGGATCGTTCAGCGCTTGCAGGTCGGTGTGGCAGACGCCGCAGTAGTCAACTCGCACCGCGATGTCGTCTGCACGTAGGTCACGGCGTTCCAGCGGGGAGCGTCGTAGCACCCCCGGGCCGGCCGCCTGCCATCCAATGGTCGATCGCATCGGGCAACTCCTAAACAGACTGGTTGGTTTGTTCAGCGTAGAACCAGCCAGTCGTCCAGACAAACCAACTGTTCTGTTTGGTAGCCTCGACGGATGCCAGCGCACCCCCAGACGCCCCGCGGAGCGGCGACGTACCAGCGGATCCTGGACGCCGCCACCGAGGAGTTCGCCCGGCACGGTATCGCCGGGGCGCGCATCGATCGCATCGTCGCGGCGGCCAGCACCAACAAGGCCCAGCTCTACGCCTACTTCGGCGACAAGGGCCACCTCTTCGACACCATCTTCCTCGGCTCCCTGGAGCGCATCACCAACGCCGTACCCATGGACGCCGACGATCTCGCCGACTGGGCCGTGCGTCTCTACGACGAGTACCTGCGCCGCCCCGACCTCATTCGGTTGGCGACCTGGACTCGGCTGGAGCGTCGGCCGGTCGGGCACCTCGTCGAGACCCACGAGCACTACGACGAGCGCAAGCTCGCTGCCATCGCCGAGGCGCAATCCTCCGGGCGAGTCCGGCCCGGTGACCCGTTCGACATCATGGCCATGGTCATCGCGATGTCGATGGCGTGGTCCCCCGTCAGCAATGTCTTCGCGGCGAGCGACCGGGAGCCCGACGACGTGCACGACGTACGCCGCACACTCCTGCGCGACAGTGTCAGAAGGGCGACGGCAGCTGAGTGACGGAGTGTCCCGGCTGCTGCGCTGCCTCGCGCAGCAGTCGCGTCCGGTAGCTGTGGGGCGACTCGCCGACGTTGCGCTTGAACGCGGAACTGAACGCACTCTCCGACGAGTAGCCCAGTCGGTGCGCGAGTGGACGCATGCGCGAGTCAGCCGACCGCAGCGCACGCTGGGCCAGTAGCATCCGCCACCGCACCAGGTACGTCAACGGCGGCATCCCGGCGACGGTACGGAAGCGCACCGCAAACGCCGTTCGCGACATCGCCGCCGCGCGGGCGAGCTCGTCGAGTCCCCACCCGGTCTCCGGATGCTCGTGAATGAGCTCGAGGGCGGGGCGCAGTCGCTCGTCCCCCAGCAGTCGCAGCCAACCGGCTGGCACCTCGACCCCGTCCGTGCAGGCCCGCAGCACGTCCAGAATGAGCAGTTGGCTGTACGCGCGGACTGCGAACTCCGTACCGGGCAGGGCCGCCGTGATCTCTTCGAAGAGTCGCTCGATGTGACCGCGGACGCGCTGCGCCGATTCCGCGGTGACCTGCACGTGCGCGACCGGCGGAAGTGCGTTGAGCATGAGTTCGTGGCCCGCGGGGTCCAGATCGATGCGCCCACCGATGAAGATGTCAGCGGTCGCGGGGTCGGCGTTGTCGAGGCACAAGATGGTGCCGTTCGACGGATGCCCGACCTCCGTGGGCACCCCCTCGCCCGCCCCGCCCTGCAATGACAGCCGCGAGCGCCCGTTCAGGACCGCCACCTCGCCCTCGATCAGTCGGATCGGGAGATCGATGCCGTCCGTCGACAGCCATGCCTCGCCACGCACGATCGCGCAGAACTTCAACTCCTCGGCCACAGCCGTCTCCGCAGACCAAGGTCCACTCACGGCGGCGCCGCCCGACACCACGCCGCGCACCGCGATGAGGTCGAACACCTCGGACAGGTGATCTGAGGTCATGGATGAACTCTAGAGCATGTTCTCAGGTCTCTTGATGATTCTCAGTTCACCCACAGTGCGGCAGGGTGGAGCCATGACTCCATCCACCACTCCTGCCGATCCCGCACCCACCACACCGCACCCCGTCGCCCTGGTCAGCGGCGCCAACCGGGGTATCGGCCAACAGGTTGCCAGGGAGCTCGCCGAGCACGGGTTCACCGTCTTGGTCGGGTCCCGCGACATCCGGAAGGGCCACGACGTCGCGGCCGAGATCTCGCCGAGTGCCGTCGCGGTCCAGCTCGATGTCTCCGACGACGCCTCCGTGCGCGCGGCTGCCGCCCGCATCCGCACCGAGTTCGGCCGGCTCGACGTCCTCGTGAACAACGCTGGTGTGTCCTTCCTCGGCGACCCGAGCACGCCACTCGATGTGCGCGCGAGCACGGGACTGCTCACCGTGGCTCCGCTCGACACCGTGCGGCGGATCTACGAGATCAACGTCTTCGGAGTCATCGCACTGACCCAGGCGCTGCTTCCGTTGCTTCGTGCGACCGAGGGGTCGCGCATCGTCAACGTCGGAAGTGGCGGTGGTTCGCTGGCCGCCAACGCCGATCCGGCGAACCCGCATCGTCGGATGTTCGGGGTCTACTCCGCGTCGAAGACCGCCCTCCACGCGGTCTCGCTCGCCTTCGCGACGGCACTCGAGTCCGAGGGGATCCCGGTGAACACCGTCGACCCGGGCATGACGGCGACGGCACTCAATGACTTCCGGGGAACGAAGACCGTGGAGCAGGGTGCTGCGCACGTCGTTGCCGTGGCTCTCCGTGGAGCGGACGGTCCCACGGCCACCTTCACCAGTGACGAGGGGCCGGTGTCCTGGTGACGGCGGCCGTTCCGGACGCTGTCCGGAGTGGGTCAGAGCAGCTCGCGGCGGTCGGACACGTCCAGTTTGCGCAGGATGTTGCGCATGTGGGTCTTGACAGTCGGGAGGCCGAGGTGAAGGGTGTCGGCGATCTCCGGATTCGTCCGGCCCTCCAGCACCTGGTGCAGGACGTCCTGTTCGCGCGCGGTGAGGATGCCCGACGGCGACTGGTCGTCGCGCGAGTCCGTGCCGGTGGGGTGGATGGCCGCGATGAGTTCGTCCGGCGGTGCCGTGCGGGGAACCAGGGCATCGGCGCCGGCCAGCATCGCCAGGACGGCGTCGACGGGCCGGGCGAAGGCGGTGAAGAACACCACCCTCGTCGGTGCGCGCTGCTTGATCCAGCGACAGATCTCGATCCCGCGTCGCGTTCCGCCCAACCGGATCGGCAGTACGACGACGTCGGGATCGAGGTCGTGGTGGGCCTCCGTGGCCGCCGTCTCCGTGGCGGCCATCCCGACGACGGTGAGGTCGGCCGCTGCGGCACAGATGGCGTGCAGCCCGTGCAGCATCACCGGATGATCATCGATCAGCAGGACGCGCACGAGCCCGTCGGAGCGCGGCGGCCCCGTCCCATCGGGAAGATCATTCCGATGGGATGAGGCGAGTGCCCCGGCAACGGGGCTACGGTCCGGACATGAGCTCACGGGGAGGTTCTCCACCACATCAGGCTGATTGTGTCATCGTCGGCGCCGGCGTGGTCGGAGCCAGCATCGCGCAACGGCTGGCCCGTGCCGGCCAGCACGTCGTGCTGGTGGACCAGGCAGCCGATGTGGGAGGCGGATGCTCCCATGCCAACGCGGCCATCCTCGCACCTGATCATGTGACCCCGCTGGCCACCCCGGCGATGCTGCGTGAGACACCCGGCCACATGCTCCGACGACCCCCCACGGTGCGGGTGCACCCGGACCCGCGACTGGTGCCGTGGTTGACCTCGCTCGCCGCGTCGGCCACTCCCGGGCGCGTCCGCCGTGCGCAGGAGCGGCTGCGTCGACTGGCTGAGCGCAGTACGCAACTGCATCGCCAACTCCACGAGCAGGGCCTCAGCCCCGGACTCACGAAGACGGGTGCGGTGGATGTCCACCTGCGTGAACCGAGCCGGCACCCTGGTGGCTGGTTGCCTCCCACGGAACTGCGCTCGATCGAGCCGGCCGTCCGCGGCCCGGTCGCCGGAGGTCAGCACCACGCGGAGGAGTGGACCCTGGAGAGCCGCCGGTTCACCCGGGCCATGCTCGATGACGCCGCGCGTCATGGAGCAGAGATCAACTTCGACGGTGACGTCCGGGAGCTTCTCGTCGACGGCGGCCTGGTACGCGGGGTGCGTACCTCGACGAGGACCATCCGGGCCGAGTCCGTCGTGCTCGCGGCGGGTCTCGGGGTGCGGCGACTTGCCGCCCAGGCGGGGGTCCGCATTCCCCTGCGAGGTGGACGCGGCTACGTCATCGACCTCGCGCCCTCGGCCGGTGACCCGGTCATGCCGATCCGGCTCAAGGACCGGCGGATCGTGGTGACGCCGTTGGCCGATCGCGTCCGGGTGAGCGGCGCGATGGAGTTCGGGAAGGAGGGCCGTCCGCCCCGACGCAACCACGCTGCCCGGCTGCGGGCGGTGGCCTCGGTGGCCGTTCCGTCGCTCGCGGACTCGACCGTCATCCAGGAGTGGGTCGGTGAGCGGCCGTGCGTCCCCGACGGCGTACCCGTGATCGGCGGCTCCGACCGGGTCGGCGGCCTCTACATCGCTGCGGGCCATGGGATGTGGGGGATGATCTTGGCGCCGGCGACGGCCGAACTCGTGGCCGAGTCCATGGCGGCGGGATCGCAGGGGTGGCGGGTATCGGCCGAGCGGGACTGGCTTCATCCGGATCGCTTCACCTCGGCACGTGGAGGGGCGCTACAGGTCAGGAACTGATTCTGGACTTCTGTCCAGTATTCATTGACGTAGGTCAAGACTGACTATACCGTCGTGCGCATGCCAGCCCCGACCAACGATGCCGATGGCGGTGCAACGTCGACCGCGATCCGGGGCGCCCGGGTGATCGACGGCACCGGCCGGGACGGGTTCATGGGTGACATCGTGATCACCGGTGATCGCATCAGCGTGGTCGGTGACGCCGGCGAGGTGGAGGCGGAGCGAACCATCGACGCTGATGGCCGGGTCGTGTGTCCCGGTTTCATCGACCTGCACAGCCACGTCGACCTGGTGGTCGATCGGTTCCCGCGGTCCGACGGAATGCTGCGCCAGGGGGCTACCACCCTCGTCACCGGAAACTGTGGTCTCAGTCCGTTCCCGGTTCTCGACGAGACCGGACACGCCACCCTTGACGACTTCGTCCGGGCCACGGAAACGCTGCCGCTGGGCGTCAACATCGCTCCCCTGATCGGGCATGGCGCCGTCCGCGCTGCCGCGATGGAAGACCCCAGCCGCGTGGCCGGGCCCGATGACATCGAGCGGATGGGGAAGTACGTCGCCGACGCCATGGGTCAGGGCGCGTTCGGGATGTCGACCGGGCTGATCTACGACCCGGGGCGGTTCTCCGACACCGAGGAACTGATCGCGCTGGCCACCGAGGTGGAGGACTTCGGCGGCTTCTACGCCTCCCACATCCGGGGCGAGGACGATCGGCTGATCGGAGCGGTGGACGAGGCGCTCCGGATCGGGCGCGAAGCAGGTGTGGCCGTGCAACTCAGCCACCACAAGGCCAAGCGGCGGCGCAACTGGGGGTCGGTCCAGCAGACCCTGGCCATGGTGGACGACGCCGCCGCTGCGGGCGTCGATGTCAGCTTGGACGCCTACCCGTACACGGCGAGCAGCACCGGGTTGTGGGCCTACCTGCCCGACTGGGCCCGCCGGGACGACCTGCTGCCACTGCGCGACGACTTCCCGCACGAACTCCGCGCACGCGTCTTGGCCGGCATCGAGGAACGCTTCCCGGGCAGTGGGCAGCTTCCTCAGGTGCAGACCGACCTGAGTGACCTGACGATCAGCCAGGTGTCGACCCCCTGCGCCTACTCCCGCTACGAGGGGATGGGGCTCCACGATGCGGTGCAGCAGGCCGGTGTCTCCCAGGCCGAGTTCGTGCTCGATGCCCTGCTCGCCGGCTCGGCGGTCCAGATCATCGATCACGCGATGAGTGCCGACGACATGCACCGCGTTTTCGCCCATCCGCGATGCGGGGTCGGCAGTGACGCACGGCCCGTCCACGTGGACCTACCGGGCGTCCCGCACCCGAGGAACTTCGGCACCTACCCCCGCTTCCTCCGCGAGATCGGGCCATCCCTGCGCAGTCTCGAGGAGGCGATCCACAAGTGCACCGGTCTCCCGGCTCGGCGGCTTGGTGGTCAGTTTCGTCGCGGCGTACTCCGACCGGGGTTCGCTGCTGACCTGCTGATGTTCGATCCCGACAACTTCCGGGACAACTCCACGTTCGCGGACCCGAAGCACTACGCGACCGGATTGGATCTCGTCCTGGTGAACGGCGTGGTCGTGATCGAGGGCGACCGCGACACCCTGCGCGGTGCCGGCCGGGTGCTACTGCATGATCATTCGGTTCATGATCAAGGAGGGGCCGCCTGATGGCACGCTTCGTCCTGACCCGGCTGCTGTCCCTGATCCCGGTACTGGTCCTGGTCGCGTTGATCACGTTCGCGATCCTGAACTTCACTCCCGGTGACCCGACGCAGGCCATTCTGGGCCAGGATGCGACGGATGAGCAGCGCGCGCTCCTCCGGGCCGAGCTCGGCCTCGACCTTCCGATGACGCAGCAGTTCCTGAACTGGGCCGGCGGACTGCTCACCTTCGACTTCGGCAACTCGCTCTACCTGCGCGTCCCCGTCAGTGAGGTCCTCATCAGTCGGGTCGAGCCCACGATGCTGCTCGCCCTCTACGCGCTGGTGATCGCCATCGTGATCGGCGTCCCCCTCGGAGTCCTGTCGGGAGTACGACGGGGCGGAATCATCGACAAGCTCGTGATGGGATTCGCCGTGTTCGTCAACGGGATCCCCAACTTCTTCCTCGGCATCCTGGCCATCATGTTGTTCGCCGTCACCCTCGGCGCCCTGCCCACCGGCGGGTACACCTCGCCGAGCGAGGACCTCGCCGCGCACGTGCAGAGCATGCTGCTGCCGAGCTTGGTGCTGGGCATCTCCTTGACCTCCTTCTCCCGGATCATCCGGTCCTCGGTGCTCGACACCATGTCCTCGGAATTCATCGAGACCGCCTTCGCGAAGGGGATGAGTCGCGGGCAGGTCGTGCGGCGACACGTCCTGCGCAATGCGGCCATCCCGACCGTGACGATCATCGGGATCGCGTTCGGCGGTCTGCTCGGTGGATCCGTGGTGACCGAGTACGTGTTCAACCTGCAGGGCATCGGCCAACTGCTGGTCGCGAGCATCGCGCGACGCGACTACCCCGTGATCCAGGCGGGGGTACTGCTGGCGGCCCTGCTGTTCGTCCTGGTGACCCTCGTCGTCGACATCCTCTGCGCCTACCTCGACCCCAGGATTCGCCATGGCCGCTGATCTCATGCCCTCCGCACTCGGCACCTCGGACGCCACCGGGGAGAGCACCCCGGCCCGCGAGGCGCCCGGCTGGGTGCTGCGCTTCCGGAGTACCAAGCGGGGCACGATCGGTCTGGCCCTGCTCGCGGTGGTCGTGTTGGCCTGCATCGTCGGTCCGTGGGTGTCGCCGCACGATGCCGTCGCGGTGGACCCGACCAACCGACTGCAGGGCCCCAGTGGCAGCCACTGGCTGGGGACCGACCAGTTCGGTCGCGACGTGATCACGCGCACCCTCCACGGCGGCCGCGCCTCGCTCATCGTGGCCCTGTCGGTCACCGTGATCGCCATGGGCATCGGAACCGTCCTCGGACTGCTGGCCGCGATGTTTCGCCGCGCCGACGGGCCGCTGATGCGCTTCCTGGATGCACTGATGGCCTTTCCCTCGGTCCTGCTCGCGATTGCGCTGATGGCACGACTGGGCCCCAGCCTGGTGAACGTGATCGCCGCGCTCTCCATCGTCACCGCACCGACCTTCGCGCGACTGATCCGGAGCTCGGCCCTGGTGGTCAAGGAGACCCCCTATGTCGAACTCGCCCAGGCGCTCGGGCTGCGTCGAAGGGTGATCATGACGCGCTACCTTTTCGCCAACGCACGCTCGCCGATGATCTTGGCCGCCACCTTCGGTGCAGCCACGGTCATCCTGGCTGAGGCCGCACTCTCCTTCCTGGGGGCCGGCCTCCCGGCAACCGTCCCCACCTGGGGCGGCATGTTGAACGACGGCCAGACCTACCTGCGCAATGCCTGGTGGCTCGCGCTCGTACCGGGAATCCTGCTCTCCCTCTTGCTGCTGTCGCTGAACATGGTCGGCGATGCACTGCGCGATGCCCTGGACCCACGGTCCGACCGACTCTGAACCAGATCGCCCAACTCCCCTCGACGGAAGGTCACATTGTGAAGGTGTCAACGAAGTTCCGGAGCAGGCTGGCACGCACTCTCGGAGTGGGTGCCGCGGTCGCCGCGCTGTCGCTCACCGCGGCCTGCGGTGGTGGCAGCAGTGCGGAGGGAGAGGCAGACGAGGGTGAGCCGGTCGTCGGTGGGACCCTCAAGTACGCGTTGGGTGCGGACCTGCCGAGCCTTGACGTGCAGCAGACCACTGCCGGCGTGGTGTCGACGGTGGCCTACAACGCGGTCGAGTTCCTGTACGCCCCCGACGCGAAGGGCGAGAACATCCCGATGCTCGCGGAGAAAGCCGAGGTGTCGGACGAGGGCAAGACCTGGACCGTCGCCCTGCGCGAGGGGGTGAACTTCCACAACGGCGAGGTGATGACGTCCAAGGACGTCCAGGCCTCGTACGAGCGGTGGACCGAACTGACCTCGACCGGCGGTGAGGTGGCCGAGCGGCTCGACTCGCTCGAGGCGCCGGACGACCAGACCCTTGTGTTCCAGTTCAAGGAGCCGTTCGGATCGTTCCTGTCCGCAATCTCCACCCAGGGTCTGGCCATCTACCCGGCCTCCGTGATCGAGGCGTCTGGCGCCGGCGAGCTCGCCGAACTGGTCGGGACCGGGCCGTACAAGCTGGAGAGCCACGATCCCGGCCGGTCGGTGCGCCTCGTCCGGTTCGACGAGTACTCCGCCGTGGAGGGCGACGGCCCCGATGGGTACGCCGGGCACAAGCCGCAGTACCTGGATGCGATCGAGTTCGAGGTGGTCACCAACGAGGCCTCGCGACTGGCTGGGCTGGAGACCGGCGAGTACGACCTGATCCACGGCTCCTCGGCGGATGCCCTGCTCACCCTGGAAGGGGCACAGGGTGTGACCATCGATCGGCTCGACCCCTCCGGGATGCAGATGATCTTGGTCAACCAGAAGTCCGACATCACCTCCGACCCCAAGCTGCGGGCAGGCATCCAGGCGGCCCTGAACCACGAGGAGATCCTCACCGCCGGACTGGGCGGGGGCAACTTCCGGCTGGACCCGAGCCTGATGCTGCAGGAGACCACCTGGCACTCCACGGTGGGCGAGGAACGCTACAACATGAACGACGTCGAGCAGGCCAAGGAACTGATCGCCGAGAGTGACTACGACGGCGAGACGATCCGGTTGGTGACGTCGCGGGACCTGGAGCGCTTCTACAACCAGTCCGTGGTCGTGCAGCAGCAGCTCGAGGCCGCGGGGCTGAAGGCGAAGGTGGAGACCTACGACTGGTCGACCGCCCTCGAGCACCGCGACAACGAGAACGGCTGGGAGCTGTTCATCACCGACTTCGGGGTGAACTACGACCCGGTCGAGCAGACCTTCCTGAAGATGTGCTCCTACGCCGGATGGTGGTGTGACGACACGGCCGAATCCCTGGTCGACGAGCTCAACAGCGAGTCGGACCCCGACAAGCGGCACGCGGTCTACGACAAGCTCCAGGGTGAGATCTACGAGCAGGTCCCGTTCATCAAGATCGGTGACACCGCCGGGATCGAGGCCTATGCGGAGCGGGTCCACGGGGTGGAGAAGGCGGGCTCCTCCGGCATCCTGCCGTGGAATCTGTGGCTGGATCAATGAGCCCGGGCGGCGAATCGGTCCTCCGGGTGCGGGGCCTGTCGGTGGCGACCACCACCGGCAAGCCCACCCCGATCGTGGACGGGATCGATCTCGACATCGCGTTGGGACAGACCGTCGCCCTGGTCGGTGAGTCCGGCTCAGGCAAGTCGATGACGGCCAGGGCACTGTTGCGGCTGCTCCCGCCGAACCTGGCCGTCGAGGCGGACGTTCTCGAGGTGGCCGGCCACGAGCTGGCGAATGCCTCCGAGGCCGAGCTGCGGGCGGTGCGTGGGGACCGAGTGGGGATGGTGTTCCAGGACCCGATGGCCAACTTCAATCCCGTGGTCCCGGTGGGTGTGCAGGTGGTCGAGCCGCTGTTGATCCGGAAACGGATGAGCCGGAAGGCGGCCCGTGAGCTGGCCACCGAGGCCCTGGGCCACGTGGGGATCCCGCGGCCCGAGGAGCGGGTACGGGAGTATCCGCACCAGTTCTCCGGTGGCATGTTGCAGCGGGCCATGATCGCCATGGCGTTGATCAACAAGCCACGCCTGATCATCGCCGACGAACCGACGACCGCACTGGACGCCACCCTCCAGGTGAAGATCGTCGAGTTGCTGCGTTCGGTCCAGGAGGAGGTGGGGGCCGGGATCTTGTTGATCACCCACGACCTGGGGCTGGTCTCCGAACTCGCCGACGCCGCGGCCGTGATGTACGGCGGGCGGATCATGGAGCGCGGCGTCGTGCAGGACGTGTTCTCCACCCCGTCGCATCCGTACACCCGGGCGCTGTTGGAGAGCAGGCCGGAGCGGGGCCGCCGGATCCGTGCCATCGCCGGCGAGCCGGCAACCCCGGCGAACCGACCCGGTGGGTGTGTCTTCCACCCGCGCTGCCAGGTGCGTCAGGAGCGATCGGAGTGTGTGGACCAGGAGCCGGTGCTGGTGCAACTCGGTTCCGGGCAGCAATCGGCCTGCCACTTCGCCCAGGAGGTGGTGCAACTCGGGCGGAGCGCACCGGACGACGTCCTGGCCGAGGAGTCGCCGGCGGCGGAGCAGGACAACGAGCAGCCGATCCTGCGGGTCGACGACGTGAGCAAGCAGTTCCGGAGCACCTCCTTCTGGTCCGTACGCGCCCGCCACACGGTGCAGGCGGTGGACCGGGTCAGTCTCGAGGTCCGGCGTGGGGAGACGCTCGGACTGGTGGGGGAGTCGGGCAGCGGCAAGAGCACCCTGGGGCGCATCATGATCGGGCTGCTGAAGGCCGACGAGGGTTCGGTGGACCTGTTCAACGAGCAGGACGAGTTGATTCCGGTGGGGGACGGGCGCAGGCGCACCATCCAATGGGTGCACCAGGACCCGTACGGCTCCCTCAACCCCAAGATGATGATCGGCGACCTGGTGGAGGAGGTGCTCGTCCGCTACGGACTGCACCGCGGTCACCGCAACCGGCGAATCGAGGAACTGCTGTCCCAGGTGGGAATGTCCCAAGAGATGATCAGGCGCTACCCGCACCAGCTCTCCGGCGGCCAGCGCCAACGCGTCTCGATCGCGCGCGCGTTGGCGGTGGAGCCGAAACTCCTCGTACTGGACGAACCCCTGTCCGCCCTGGACGTGTCGATCCAGGCCCAGGTGCTCAACCTCCTCAGCCGGCTCCGCCGAGAACTCGGCCTCTCCTATGTGTTGATCTCCCACGATCTCCACGTGGTCCGGGCGATCTGCGACCGGGTCGCCGTGATGTACAAGGGAGAACTCGTCGAGGTCGATGAGGCGGAACGGATCTATGCCGATCCGCAGCACGAGTACACCAAGACCCTGCTCGCCGCGATGCTCGGTGCCGGTGTGGGCACGGAATCCGACCGGCGGCTCACCCCAGTAGAAGGATGACGACTTGACCCGCGACAAGTACCAGCACGAGGCGCACGGGGCCGGCGCAGCAGCGGCAGCAGAGGACCCGCACGTCCTGGATGCGATCGACGCCATCCTGTCCCGCGGTGGAAATGCCGTCGACGCTGCGGTCGCCGGGGCGGCCGCACAAGGAGTGTGCCGACCGATGTCGGGTGGCCTGGGTGGCGGGGGATTCATGCTCATCCACCTGCCCACCGGACGTACGGTCGCGATCGAGCACCGGGAGCAGGCGGCGGCCAGTTTCGGCCCGCACAGCCTGGCCGAGGACGGGGCCGTCCTGTCCGGTGCTGATCGTCGCGTACACGCGGCGTCCGTCGGGGTGCCCGGTGCCCTACGGGCCTGGGACGAGGCCCTGCGACTCCACGGTCGGCTGAGTCTGGCGGAGGTGCTCGAGCCGGCCATCGGCTTGGCCGAGCAGGGGTTCGTGGTCGACGAGACCCTCCATCGCGAGATCGCGGAACGCCGGGGCGACTTCGCGATGTTCGAGTCGACCTCCGCGTTGTACCTCGACGGTGCGGGCCACGCCATCGCCATCGGTTCGACCCTGCGAAACCCGGACCTGGCTCGGACCTATCGGCAGATCGCGGCCGACGGAATCGACGGTTTCTACCACGGCCGGCTGGCCGAGGCGATCGTCGATGCGGTGAATGACCCTCCGTACGCGCAGGCGAACACGCGCCCCGTACGCCGGGGACACCTGACGCGGGCGGACCTGGCGCGCTACCAGGTGCGCCACCTCGAACCGATTCGCTACCGGTATGCGGGGTACGAGATCGCCGGCCCACCACTGCCGTCGAGTGGCGCGATCACGATCGGCGAGGCGCTGGGGATCCTGGACCGGCAACCCCCGGGAGCGACGGACCTCGCCGAGCACCTGCACCGGTACCTGTCCGCCTGCCGCTTGGCGTTCGCCGACCGGGAGGCCTTCCTCGGAGACGCTCGGCTCGTCGACGTCCCGGCCGCCGCCCTGCTGAGTGAGGAGTACCTCGAACTCCGCGGAGCCCAGCCGGCCAACTCCGCCGCCGCCCTGCCGGGGGACGTCCGACGGGTCGGTGCGCCGTGGATGACGTGGGAGCCGGAGAGCCCCAGCACCATCCACCTCAGTGTGGCCGACGAGTGGGGCTGTGCGGTGAGCCACACGTCGACGATCGTCAGCATGGGCGGGTGCGGGATCGTGGTCCCGGGTACCGGGATCCTGCTCAATGACGCCCTCGCGGGACGCTCCGCGGACCAGGGGGGCCTCTTCGGCGCCGGGCGGCCGATGGGTGGGATGCGCCCGTTGAGCAGCATGGCCCCGACGATGGTGTTCCGCGACGGGGACCTGGTCCAGACCGTCGGCTCGCCCGGTGGTTCGACGATCATCACCACGGTGCTGCAGATCCTCCACCTCTCCCTCGCGGTCGGGATGAGTCTGCCGGAGGCCCTCGCCTTTCCGCGCGCGACACAGAACAGCTCCAGCGCACCGGCCGAGGCCGAACCCGCCTTCCTGGCCCTGGACGTCATCGACGACCTGCGCTCGCGTGGACACGAATTCACCGAGTGGACCGCACCGGAGGGGATCGGGGCGGCCAACGGTCTGCGATGGGATGCGGATGGTTCGGTGACCGCGGTCGCCGAACCCGTGCGTCGCGGCAGCGGGTACGCCGCAGTCTGGCCACGGTAGGCCCCGTTGCAGGAGGATGATGGGGGGATGCTCGCTGTGACTGTTCTGCTGAAGTTCGGAGGCCGACATGGCGGTGTCTGACGACTCTCCGCCCGAGGCCGCGGACGGCGTGCTCATCGGCGCCCGGATCCGTGCCCGACGGCGCGAACTGGGGCTGACGCTGCAGGCCGTGGGGGAGCGGATCGGAGTCTCCAAGAGTTATCTCGGTCAAGTGGAGACGGCCAAGCTCACGGCCTCGTTGGGTCTCCTCGAGAAGATCAGCGAAGTCTTGCAGGTACCGATCCGAACCCTCCTCGCCGCGCCCGGCGACGGCGGCCCGGCCGAACCAGTCATCGCCGTCGCGCACCGTCCCACGGTTGATCGTCGCGTCTTCGTCACCCGGTCCGACCACCGCTTGGCGTTGGTGCTACCGGGTGGCCGCGCACCCCTGGAGGTGTTGACCCCGGACCTCCAACGCCAGTTCGAAGTGACCCAGTCTGCTGATCCACCGGGTGTGTGGCACGCAGTGGATCGTTCCCGGGTCGCTCCGGAGGAATTCGTCCACGTGCTCGAGGGCAGCTACGAGATCGATGTCGGCGGCACCGTGCACACGCTGCATTCCGGGGACAGCATGGTCTTCTATCCCACGGCTCCCTATCGGGTGCGCAGCAGTGGCACGGGGGCGGTTCGCGCCATCTGGGTCACGTTGCCACCCACATCGTGACCTTCCCCTGTCCAGCTGTCCGTGCCACCAGAGATCGGATCACCCATGAGAGCAGCGTCGGCAGCCGAATCCAGGGACGACGGGCTCGGACGGCGGTTGCGCGCGCTGCGAAAGGGCCGCGGACGCAGCATCCAGCAGGTCGCCGATGCCGCCCATGTCTCGAAGAGTTTCATCAGCCACCTCGAACTGGGGCGGTCATCGGCCTCCCTCGGCACCCTCAAGCGCATCTGCGCCGCTCTCGACGCGCCCGTGTGGACCCTGTTGGACGATCCGGACGAGTCCGAGGTGGTCGAGGGCCAAGTCGCGATCGTCCGCGGTGACGAGCGAAAGTTCCGACGTGTTGCCGGTACGGAGATCGACATCGCCCTGCTCTCGCCCGACCTGAACCGTGATTTCCAGGTCACCATGTCGGTGCTCAAACCGGGTGAGGGGTACGGCAGTGAGACCTACACCCACCAGGCCGAGGAGTTCGGACTGGTCCTGCAGGGGGCCTACGAGGTGACCGTGGACGGGACCGTCCACCTGCTGCAGGTGGGGGACAGCATCTACTTCGACAGCCGGCTCCCGCACCGGACGCGGGCGGTGGGAGAGGGTGACACCGTGACGTTCTGGGTCACCACCCCGCCCTCCTGACCCCTGCTGGGTGTCGGAGCGGACCTCAGCGGCAGTGACCTCAGCCCAGTTGTCGCAGTGCCTCGAGTTGCTGCCAGTGCCGGTCGATCGCGGCCCGGCCCATCGGGGTGATCTGCAAGGTGGTGACCGGCTTCTTGCCCTCGAACCTCTTGCCCACGTGGACGAGTCCCGCGGCCTCCAACTTGCCCAGGTGGCTGGACAGGTTGCCCTTCGAGAGCCCCAGAGTGCTCTGCAGGAAGAGGAATTCGGCGGACTTGACCCGGGAGAGGACGGTCAGGATGCCCATCCGGGCCGGCTCGTGCACCAGTTTGTCGAAGGGGCCGAGTCCCGGTTCGGATTCCCGTTCAGCCATTGCGGCGGTCCTCCTCGACCTGGCTTGGTGCCCCTCCTGCCTCCGGCGGCCCGTCACTCGGGGCCAGTGCCTTGGTCAGCCGAAGGTGGTCCACCAGTCCGCGGATCACCAGCGCCGCGCCGATCACGGTCACGGAGTAGCGCCATAGCCAGTCCGGGGAGCCCCAGCCGGTGATCAGCGGGACCAGGCTGCTGACCACGAGTCCCCCGATCACAGCCCAGTGGATCCGAGTCGTTCCGACATGTCGGTACTGGGCCTTGTCGAACGGCACCAGGGTGAGGCCGCAGATCAGTGTTCCCATGGCAATCGGGATACCGGCCCATCGATCGATCATGAGGCCGATGAAGGTCGCGAACACCCAGATGAGGACGAAGGCCACCGTCGTCCACAGGTTCGACGGCTGCGTACTGGCCTTGCCGTACTTCTTGTAGTAGTGGCCCTGGCCGATGGCGGCCGAGCAGGCGAGGAAGACCGAGCCGATAGCGATGTTGTCGGAGAGGCCCATGAACAGCAGGGCGCCACCGATCAGCATCGTGGTCAGCCCCTGCAGGGCTTCGTAGTCGGCCGCAACATCAGCCGCTCGAGTGATGGCTTCGGGGTCGAGGTCCCGGCGTTCCATGGCGTCCTCCTCAATTGCTACGGACGGGTTTGCGGTACAAACCGTAGCAATGGCGTTCGACCTCGTGCAAATCAGTTTGCAGCACAGACCTCACCCGGGCCGCCATTGTCCGAAGGGGCGTCGAGGTGCGGATCAGCCCGGGGGGAGGATCTCGGCGATCTCGAAGGCGACGGGTTGCTCGAGTTGGGCGAAGGTGCAGGATTCGGGTGTACGGTCCGGGCGCCAGCGGACGAACTGGGCCGTGTGCCGGAACCGGGTGCCTTCCATGTAGTCGTAGCGGGCCTCCACCACCAGGTCCGGTTGCAGCGGGACGAAGGACAAGTCCTTGCCGGCATTCCAGCGACTCGTCTCGGACTTGCGGGGGGAGCGTTCCCCCGTGGACCCGGTGCGCTGGCTGACGTCCTCGGCCCACGCCCACGGGTGGTCGTCGAAGGTGGTGACGAGCGGCTGCAACTCGGTGAGCAATTCCCGTCGGCGGGCCATCGGGAAGGCGCCGATCACGCCCACCGACGCCAAGTTTCCCGAGTCGTCGTAGAGGCCGAGCAGCAGGGAGCCGATGGCGTCCGGTCCGGACTTGTGCACCCGGTAGCCGGCGACCACGCAGTCCGCGGTGCGCTCGTGTTTGATCTTGGACATCAGCCGCTTGTCCGGTTGGTAGGTGAGATCGAGCTTCTTGGCGATCAACCCGTCGAGGCCCGCGCCCTCGTACTGCTCGAACCAGGTCTGGGCCAGGTCCACGTCGTCGGTGGCCGGGGTGAGGTACACCGGTGGTCCGACGTCGGCCAGCACCTGCTCCAGCAGGGACCGTCGCTCACTCAACGGCGCACCGGTCAGGTCCCGATCGCCCAGGGCCAACAGGTCGAAGGCGACGAACACCGCGGGGGTCTCGCCGGCCAGCAGGTCCACCCTGCTCTGGGCCGGGTGGATGCGCTGCTGCAGCGCCTCGAAGTCGAGTCGGTTGCGTTCGGAGTCGATGATCACGATCTCGCCGTCCAACACGCACGGTTCGGGCAGGGCCTGCTGGAACGCTGTGACCAACTCGGGGAAGTAGCGGGTCATCGGCTTCTCCTTGCGGCTGCCGATCTCGACCTCGTCGCCGTCGCGGAACACGATCGAACGGAACCCGTCCCACTTCGGCTCGTACAACTGGCCGGGCGGGATGGTCTTCACCGGCTTGGCGAGCATCGGCTTGACGGGCGGCATCACGGGGAGGTCCACGACCCCCATCTTGCCAACAGTTCTGGTCCATTCGCCGCGAATGGCGCAGCAAAGGGACCAAAACCTGCCCAGACGGATGCGGGAAGTGGCGCGCGGCGCGGGTACAGTACGCCCGGCACGTCTACGTTCTCGAGGAGTAATGCAGTGAATCCCCCCGGGTGGTATCCCGATCCCGCCGGCACCCCCAACTCGTTCCGGTGGTGGGACGGCCAGACCTGGAGCAACGCCACCACCACGACCCCGGCGACCACTCCCCCACCGCAGAACCCAGCGTCGCAGGCCGGCCCCGAGATGGGGTCCCAGCTGGGGCCCGGTGCGGGTGGCGAACCGGGGAAGCGTGCGGGCACCCCCGTGATCATCGGCATCGTCGTGGCCGCGCTGGTCCTGGTGCTCGTCGTCGTCGGCGTGATCGTGGTGCCGCGGCTCGGTGGCGGGGAGGAGGCCGACCCGCCGCCCTCGGTCGAGCCGTCCAGTTCCGCCAGCGGTGGTCCGCAGACGCCGGGTACCGATCCCGGCGATCCGGCAGAGCTCAACTGCGCCGGGGGCAACCAGAACTCCACCAGCACCCAGTCGCCGATCTACTCCGCGGGCGGACTGCAGTACGAGGCGCCCGAGGACTGGGGTTTCCGCTTCGACAAGTCGCAGTGGAGCTGGCTGGACGACCAGGCCGTGTGGGGCACCATCGATGTGGAGCCCAAGGACGAGGAGTGGGCGGCCGGGGTGGCCCTCGGTGGGGTGCAGGTGGCCAACGGCTTCAGCGACCCGAAGTCGGCCACGACCAACATCCTCGAGTGCCTGACCACCTACGGGTTCATGAACGAGGGCGACTGGACCGCCACCGAGGAGTCCGCCGAGGACGTCACCCTCGGGGACCTGAAGGGCCACCGCGCGCAGTACCTGATCACCAACGGCAAGCAGACCGCCTACCCGGGCTTCGAGGTGACCGTGCTGGTGCTGGACACCGGCCGGGAGGGCAGCTTCGGCACCTGGATGAGCTTCGGGCCGCAGGGTGAGTCGAAGACGGCTGAACAGATCAAGGCGGCCGAGGAGTCGATCGCCGGGAACTGATCACCCGGGCTCACGGGGCGGTGACGGCTGCCATCTCCTCGGGGTCGGCGACGTCGATGTGGAACCAGCCGAGCTCGATCAGTCCGATGATCACTGCGGGCAGCACCGCGTAGCCGATGATGGCGTCGCCGATCCCGGCCAGCGAATCGAGGTCGAGCAGGGACATGATGCTGTTCGGGTCGCCGTAGACGAAGGCGACCATCAGCGTGGCCGAGAACAGGGCGTAGGCGAGGAAGACGAGGACCCGCGCCCCGCCCGGCAGGCGGACCGACTCGGTGTGGGTGAACTCGCCGTCGGTCAGCAGGCGCCAGATCAGGCCGAACAACAACACCCCGACGCTGGAGAAGCCCAGCAGGGCGGCAACCGGCTCGGCGATCACCTCCCGGACCGGGAAGGCGAGCGTGATCAACAGTCCCACACACAGGACGAAGCCCCGGTCGTTGGTGAGTCCGCCCCGCCGGGACCAGAACACGGCGGTGCCGGCCAGAACCGCCAGGATCGCCAGGTTCGCCACCGAGCCGTTCACCCCGCTGAGGTCGAACAGGGTATTGACCCCCGCGTACGCCCCCATCACCGCGACCGCGGGAAGGAGGGTGGCCAGAGCGGTGCGGCCGCCCCGGATGGCCCGCCCGGCCATGATCAGCGCCCCGAGCGCGAGCGCGAAATCGGAGAAGGCCGGGGCGTTGTCGGCCAGCACGTCGGGCATCGGCATGATGTCGCGGAGCATTCCGGGCAGGATCCAACTGCCCAACAGGATGCCCAAGGTCATCGAGACGTGGCCGAGTTCCTCGGTCAGCGACGTGGGTCGTGGTACGTCGAAGGGGCCGACCCGGCGAGCCAGCCGCAACCCCGCCGCCGCCAGCACCAGGGCCAGGCAGACCTGGACGACGCTCAACACGATCACGGCGGTGTCCAGGTTGCGGACCCGGTAGCCGGCGATTCCTCCGACGGCGAGGGCGAGGACCACGGCCAGCGGGAGCCACAGCTTCGGGGTCACGTCCTCGCGCAGGCTCGCCAACGCGTAGGTGCTGAGATTCACCGAGATCTGGGAGAAGGCGGTGCCGGCGGCGACCGCGAGGGGCAGGCCGATGACGATCAGCGCCGCTGCGGTCAGGGCAGGACCCCAGCTGCCCATCGGGGCCAGCCGCCCGACGATCAGCTGCGGGACCAGGTAGGTGGCACCCAGGGCGACGGCGGCGGTCACCACGGTGCTGGTCCGCAGTGGCTTCCGAGCCCGCAGGGCGATCAGCACGATCAGGGCCACGTTTCCGAGGAGCACGAGGAGGAGGACTCCGGCGAGCACCAGCCACCCGACGGGTCCCCGGCCCACGAAGTCCACCAGGGCGAAGAAGAGGGTGGACAGATGCGGGACCGCCATCAGGACCCAGGCCGCCAACCGGAGCCAGACATTCAGCCGCAGGGTGCCGAGGAAGAGCAGCACCATGGTGACCCAGAGGCCGACGGTGACGATGGGCCAGCCCCACTCGGAGAGTCCGAGCTCGTTGTAGCCCGGGTGGGCCGCCAGCAGGGGACCGGAGAGCAGCACGCTGAGGGTGAGGAGTGCATACACCACGAAGGACACGATGATGGTCACCTGCATCGGCCCCGGCCACGCGGAGGGGCGGACCCGGCCGGCGCGAACCGGCTCGACGAACGAGTGTTGCAGGGTCTCGCGGACGATGCGGACGGCGGGACCGCCGAACCGGGATGAACTCACGGGGACAAGGGAACCACACGTCGGGGCAGCGGAAGGCTCAGGCGTCGTCCCGGTCTGCCCACTCCAGCAACAGGCCGAGGTCGAACGGGTGGTCGTCGATGTCGGCGTGCAGGTCGCCGAGGTCGTCGAAGCGGGCCGGGACAGTGGCGATGGTGAAGTCGTGCGGGTCGGCGTCGGCGATCTCGTCCCAGCGCAGCGGGGCGGACACGTACGCCTCCGCGACCCCGCGCACCGAGTACGCCGCGGCGATGGTGTGGTCGCGGGCGTTCTGGTTGTAGTCGACGAAGATCGACTCCGGGTCGCGGTCCTTGCGCCACCAGGTCAGGTCGACGAGTCCGGCGCTGCGGCGCTCCACCTCCCGGGCGAATGCGTGCGCGGCCCGCCGGACCGATGCGAAGGAGCGCTCCGGCAGCACCCGGACGTAGATGTGCAGGCCGCTGCCCCCGGAGGTCTTCGGATAGCCGACTGCGCCGATCTCGTCCAGCACCTCCTCGCACACCGCGGCCACCCGGCGGACGCTCTCGAAGCTGGCGCCCGGCATCGGGTCCAGGTCGATCCGCCACTCGTCCGGGCGTTCGACGTCGGCCCGCCGGGAGTTCCAGGGGTGGAACTCGACCGTCGCCATCTGGACCGCCCAGATCACGTCCGCGGGATGGGTGACACACAGTTCGTCGGCGCTGCGGCCGGAGGGGAAGTCGACGTGGGCGGTCTCCACCCAGTCCGGCGCGCCCTTGGGCAGTCGCTTCTGGTGCACCTTCTCGCCGCTCACCCCGGACGGGAATCGGTGCAGCATGCAGGGACGTTCGTACAACGCGTTGACGATCCCGTCGGCGACGGCGAGGTAGTAGTTGGCAAGATCAAGTTTGGTCTCGCCCCGGGTGGGGAAGTAGACCCGGTCGGGGCTGGACAACTTGACCACCCGATCGCCGACCTCGAGCTCGATCCGCTCGCTCATGGCCCCGACCCTATCGGGCGTGGGAATCCGTGGGTTGAGCTTGTCGAAACCCGGGAGACCGGCGTGGGGGAGATCGGCTCAGGCGGCGGCGCGGACGGCCGGGTGGTCGGCCAGTTCGGCGAAGACGGCCTGGTTCAACCGGAACGCCCGGCGCACCTCGGCCACCACCCGGGTCTGCTCGCCCGCACTCAACGGCAGGGCGTCCAACCGGGCGCGGTAGCCGTCCTTGTACGGCTTCGGCTTCGGGATCTCTGCGAAGGCGTAGAAGGCAGTGCCCGCCCCGTCCGTCAGCCCGTACGTGCGCGCGATGATCCGCCCGATCGCCTGGCCGCCGGACAGGTCGCCGAGGTAGCGGGTGTAGTGGTGTGCGACGAACTGGCCACCCCAATTCGCCGCCTCTCCGACGGCGGCGACGTAGGCGTCCGCGGCGGGGGAGTCGATCGCGTCCGCACCGGTGCGGGCGCGCCAGAAGGTGAGGTCCGCGGCGAGCGCGGTGCCGCGCAGCAGGGCGTCGTCGAGGACCGCGGCCGCGATCGGGTCGTCGGCGAGGTCGCCCCCGACGCGTTCGAGTTCGGCGTACACCAGGGCCATCCGCTCCAGGTAGGCCAGGTAGCCGGCAGCGTTGATCTCGCCGCCCAGCAGGGCCGCCATGAAGGGAGACTCCTCCGCGGCCTCGTGCTCGGCGCGCGAACCCTCGCGCATCTGGGCCGCAAGTCCGGTCGCGTTCGCAGGCGTCTTCATGCGCTCACGGTACATGATTCTGACGTCACGTCACAAAACGATCTGACAGGTGGTCACCATCTCTGTCGCGGGGGCGCGTGGCGGTGTTCGGGCGGGGGATCAGTCGGTGGCGCCGAGTGCGCGGAGGACGAAGGCCTCGGTGGTGGCGATCGCGAGTTCTCGCTCCGGACCTGCACCTGCGGGGACGTGCCGGCTCTGCAGGCACGAGTGGACGAGGGAGAGGACCGTGCGCAGATCCGCGGTGGCGAAGTCGCCGGCCGCCATCCCGTCGGCCAGGATCCGGCGGAGCACGTCCTCGACCACACGTACGTGCTCGCGCATCTCCAGCTGTGCCTCTCGGGACAACAGCGCGGACAGCTCCGGACCGAAGCCGACGTGCAGTTCCTGGCTCAGGATGAGCTGGGTGCGGATGTAGGTGCGCAGCGCGGTGGTCGGCTCCTCCACGTCGGCCAGGGCGGCCTCCAGTTCCGCCACGTAACTTGACGTCTCGTCCATCGCGAAGGCGAGGACGACGGCCTCCTTGTCGGGGAAGTGGTTGTAGAGCGCGGTCCGGCCGATGCCAGCCCGGGACGCGATGTCGGCCAGGGAGATGGTGGCGTAGCCGCGTTCGCCCATCAGATCGGCGAAGGCGGCGAACACCCGCTCCCGGGTCCGGGTCCGGTGCTCGGCGAGGGTGCCGGCGGTGATCTTGGGCACAGTCAGCGGAACGCGGCCGGGGTGGGCCCGTTGGCCCTAGCCTTGCGGCGGAGCCCGGTGGCCACCACTCCGCTGGCGATGAACGCGGTGCCGACCAGGATCGGGCCGCCGCCGATCAGGTAGAAGTCGATCCCCCGCATCAGGGGACCGAGGTAGGTGATGATCTCGTACAGGATACTCGGTGCCGCCATGTGCACGATCGCGCCAAGGAGTTGCCCCGCCCCGGCAAGGTACAGCCCTGCAGAGGAGAAGCGTGCCGTGATCGCCAGGCCGACCACGACGGCCATCGACAGCAGCGTGAGGCCGACCAGGGGCAGCGTCGTCGCCAGCGAGAAGTCGAAACGCTGCAGCCGTAGGGTCACCGCCCCGGTCATCAGCCCGGCCGTGACGAAGAGGAGCCCGCCGAGGAGGACGCCGGCCACCGCTGCCACGGCCCGGTGGGATCCGGATGCCAGCGGTGGTTGGCTGTTGCCGTAGCCCGGAAGGCTGGTGTAGGGCGCGAGTGGTGGATGCGGCTGGGGGGCCATCGGGTCCCGGTCCTGGGTCGCACTCGGTTCGGTGTGGCGATCGCTCATGTGTCCTCCTGGTGAGCGCTCCAGTCTATCGGCCGGCCGGCTCCCGAGCCGACCACGTGGACGCGCGCCGGGCTCCGCGCACGAACACCGCCGTCAGTACGGTCGAACCGATCGCTTGGTAGCCGAACCACAGGGCGCCGGCAGCGCCCGAACCCGCGACCAGCCAGGTGATCCCCGACACGAGCACCCAGCCCCCGTCGTACCCGGCGAGGAGGCCCACGTGGCTGCGCGTGCCCCTGCGTACGGCGAAGACGATCTCGGCGATCCCGCTGGCACCGACCGGGGCGGCGGTCGCACCGATCAGCCCGGGTGGGGCCTGGAGCAGGTCCGCGAGACGGGACCCGAAGACGGCGTAGCCGCCGGCCACGAGCACCTTGAAGCACCCGTCGGCGAGGAAGCCGGCACGCAGCCAGCGCGGTGGGTTTCCGGTGGTGATCATGACCGTCCTCCCGTGATCGGCGCCAACGGGGCGGCTGCTGATCCCGTGTGCTGGGGGCGGGCCCGGCGCCCGCACGCCAACCCGTACGAGCGGCGGACCGTGGAGGCGTCGCCGACCAGGCGGACGAGCGCGTCGGCGAGGTCCACGCGGTGCACGCTGGTGGTGGCATTGGCCTCGGGGGTCAGGCGGTAGTCGGTGGCCGGCCGGTCGAGCAGCCGTCCCGGACGGATGATCGTCCAGTCGGTGCCGCTGCTCCGGACGGTCTCCTCCATCGCGGTGAGGTCGGCGTAGAGCGCGCGACCCGAACGGGCCACGGCCGGGCGGACGAAGGTGCGGAACCACCACGGTTCGCCGGCGCCCGTGGTGAGGACGGGTGAGGCGGACACGACAAGCAGGCGGCGGACGTCCCCTCGCCGCATCGCCGCGATCAGGTTCGCGGTGCCGTCGGCGCACACCGGCACCGGGTCCGTGTAGGACTGCTTGCCGAGGGCGGAGATCACCGCATCCACGTCGGCGGGCAGCTCCCAGTCCGGGTCGGTGACCACCTCGACCCGGTGGACCGCGACGCCCGGCGGGGCCGCGTAGTCGGAGGCCGGACGGACCAGCGCGGTCACCCGGTGCCCCGCGGCTGCTGCGCGTTCGACGGCGAGTCGTCCGGTGGCACCGGAGGCGCCGGCCACGGCGATGTGCAGGGTGTCGGTCACGGGTACAGCCTCTCGCTTGGTACAACTTGACTAAACGGTAGCGAGAAGGGTCGGCCTCGAGCAATTGAATTCGACCGGGCCGATCCCGAGCTGACGAAAGGGAACGCCATGTCCACGACCCGACTGCTGATCCTCGGCGCGGTCCTCGAGCGCGGCGTCGCGCACGGCTACCAGGTCCGTCGCGACCTCGAGTCGTGGCAGGTCGGACTCTGGGGCAACATCCGGCAGGGGTCGATCTACCACGGCCTGCGCAGCCTGCACTCCCAAGGGCTGTTGGACCAGGTGAGCGCGGGGGAGGACGGCCCGGCCAAGGTGGAGTACCGGGTGACGGCCGCGGGCCGGGACGCCTTCGACCAGTTGCTGGAGGAGGCGCTCTCCTCGGACGGGACCGACCCGGCCGAGACCATTGCCGGCATCGGGTTCATGACCACCCTGCCGCGAGCCCGGGTCCTCGAACTCCTGCACAGGAGGGTCGACGCCTTCCGACGCCGGCGTGAGAGTGTGGTCGGCGAGTACGAACAGCACCCGGACGAGGACTGGGGCCACCACATCGAGGCGATCCGGCTGTGGGCACACTCTGCGGACAGCGCCATCGCCTGGACCCGGGAGTTGATCACCCGACTGGAAGAGGGAGAGCACGAGATGGCGGACGACCGGTGATCATCGATGAGTCCTTGGCATCGTCCGCCTGGAGTCTGGACCCGGGGGTCAGGCACCTCAACCACGGGTCCTTCGGGGCAGTGCCCAGGGCCGTCCAACGGCGGCAGAACGAACTGCGGGCCACCTTCGATGCCGACCCGGTCCGACACTTCCCCGACCTGCCCCGCCGGGTCGGGCAGGCGCGAGGGCAGCTGGCGGCCGCGCTGGGGGTCGCAGCCGAACACACCGCGCTGGTGCCGAACGCGAGTGCGGGGGCCAGCGTGGTCTTCGCCAACCTGCCCATGGTCGCGGGCCAGGAGATCCTCGTCACCGACCACGGATACGGCGCTGTCGTGATGGGTGCCGAACGGCTGGCGCGGCGGGTCGGCGCCTCGGTCCGGGTCGCCAGGGTGCCGCTCGGTGCCGGGCCGGAGGAGGCCTGCGCGGCCGTCCTGGCCGAACTGACACCGCGGACCGGGCTGGTCGTGGTGGACCAGATCACGTCCCCGACCGCGCGGCTCCTCCCGGTCGGCGCGATCACCGCCGGCGCCCACGCACGCGGCGTCCCGGTCCTGGTCGACGGGGCCCACGCCCCGGGGCTGATCGCCGACCCGCTGGGTGATCATGATGCCGACTTCTGGGTCGGCAACCTGCACAAGTGGATGTGCGCACCTCGGGGTACCGCACTGTTGGTGGCTCGCTCGGAACTCCGGCACGACCTGTACCCGTTGATCGACTCGTGGGGTGGGCGAGAGGCGTTCCCCGAACGGTTCGACCACCAGGGCACCCAGGACCTCAGCGCCTGGCTGGCGGCCCCGGACTCGGTCCGGTTCATCGAGTCCGGCTGGGGCTGGGAGGTCGCTCGCGCCCGGATGTCTGAGTTGGCCGACACGGCGGAGGACCTGGTTGCTGCGGCCTTCGGGTCGTTCACCGGGGAGGACCATCGGGTTGATGTCGGAATGAAGATCAACTCCATGCGGCTCGTCCGATTGCCCGACGGATTGCTGTCCGAGCCCGCGGCCGCTCACGACCTGCGGGTGCGAACCCTCGACGAGCTCGGCGTGGCGGCGGCGTACACCCACTTCGACCGAACCGGACACCTCCGGCTGTCCGCACACGTCTACAACACCGAGGACGACTACGCCGACTTCGCCGAACGCTGCGTCCCCGCCCTCTGTGCCTGGGCTGACCGCCGTTGATCGTGCCCGGCTCAACCAGCGGTACGCATCGACGGCGGAGGTGTCGTGCCGATATCGTTGGTGCGCGCAAACCCCCAAGGAGAGACGATGCCCAATCCCAGTCCCGGATACTCGATCACGATGCGGGTGGAGGCGCCGTCCAACTTCAACGCCGCCGCCGACCTGTCTGCTGCCGTGGCCGCGGCCGGAGCCGCCATCACCGCTCTCGACATCCGTGAGTCGACCCACGACACGATCGTCGTCGACATCACCTGCAACACCGCCGACGACGAGCACGCCGCTCGGGTCGCCGATGCCCTCGACGCACTCGACGGTGTTCGGGTGCGCAAGGTCAGCGACCGCACCTTCCTGATGCACCTCGGCGGCAAGCTGAAGGTGGAGCCCTCCGTACCGCTGCGCAACCGCGACGACCTGTCGCGGGCGTACACCCCGGGCGTGGCCCGCGTCTGCCTGGCGATCCGCGACAACCCCGAGGACGCCCGCCGGCTGACGATCAAGCGGAACACCGTGGCCGTGGTGACCGACGGCACCGCCGTCCTCGGGCTGGGGGACATCGGTCCCGCTGCGGCGCTGCCGGTGATGGAGGGCAAGGCGGCCCTGTTCAAGCGGTTCGCCGACGTGGACGCCTGGCCGGTCTGCCTGGACACCACCGACACCGAGGAGATCATCTCCATCGTGAAGGCGCTGGCCCCGGTGTACGGCGGGGTGAATCTGGAGGACATCTCCGCCCCACGTTGTTTCGAGATCGAGCGCCGACTGCGTGAGGAACTCGACATCCCGGTCTTCCACGACGACCAGCACGGCACCGCCATCGTGGTGCTGGCCGCCCTGATCAACGCGCTCCGGGTGGTGGAGAAGTCCATCGAGGAGACCCGGATCGTGGTGTCCGGGGTGGGGGCCGCCGGCCACGCCATCATCGGTTTGCTGCTCGCCCAGGGTGCCACCGACATCGTCGCCTGCGCCCGCGCCGGGGCGATCCACCGCGGCGAGACCTACACCGACGAGCACCGGACCTGGATCGCCGAACACACCAACGCCGACGGCTTCGTCGGCAGCCTGCACGAGGCCGTGGCCGGCGCGGACGTCTTCATCGGGGTGTCCGGCCCGAACGTGCTGGCCGCCGAACACGTCGCGTCGATGAATGACGGCGCCATCGTATTGGCCCTGGCCAACCCGGACCCGGAGATCCACCCGGTGGAGGCGGCCAAGCACGCCCAGGTGGTGGCCACCGGGCGCAGCGACTTCCCGAACCAGATCAACAACGTGCTGGCCTTCCCGGGCCTGTTCCGCGGTCTGTTGGACGCCGGTGCGACCACGATCAGCACGCCGCTGCTCGTGGCGGCGGCCGAGGCCATCGCCGACTGTGTGGCCGCCGACGAACTGAACGCCTCCTACATCGTGCCGAGTGTCTTCGACGCCGCCGTCGCCCCGGCCGTCGCCGCGGCGGTCGCGGCCACCGTGGAGAATTCCGAGTGAGCCCCCGCGGCGACCGGGAGTGCCCGCAGGCGCCCGGAGGGTCTGCAGCCACCTAGAGTGGAAGGCATCCCGGCGGTCAGCCGATTGCTGCCGCCGGGCGACTCAATGGCAAGATCAGGGGTGCAGACGTGAGGAGACTTGGATGACCCAGCGGAATCGTGCCAGTCGGGACGCCTACCGAGACGTTGACCCTGAAGAGATGCAGGAGTGGATGGAGTCCTTCGACTCCATGCTGGAGGCTCGGGGGAGTGCGCGTGCCCGTCAGGTGATGCAGGCCCTGTCCGAGCGGGCCGGCCAGGCCGGCGTGGCGCCGGAGCCCAAGCTGGTCACTGATTACATCAACACGATCGCGGCCGACGAGGAGCCCGACTTCCCGGGTGATGAGGAGATCGAGCGCAAGTACCGGGCGTGGCTGCGTTGGAACGCCGCCCTCCTGGTCCAGCGCTCCCAGTCCTCCGACATCGCGGTGGGCGGCCACATCTCCACCTACGCCGGTGCCGCCACCCTGTACGAGGTCGGACTGAACCACTTCTTCCGCGGGTTGGACCACCCCGGCGGCGGTGACCAGGTGTTCTACCAGGGTCACGCCTCACCGGGCATGTACGCCCGCGCCTACCTCGAGGGCCGGCTCTCGGCTGACCAGTTGGACGGGTTCCGACAGGAGAAGTCCAAGGCGCCGAACGGACTCTCCTCGTACCCACACCCGCGGCTGATGCCCGAGTTCTGGCAGTTCCCGACCGTGTCCATGGGCATCGGTCCGCTCTCGGCCATCTACCAGGCCCAGTTCAACCGGTACCTGCACAACCGCGGGATCAAGGACACCAACGAGCAGCACGTGTGGGCCTTCCTCGGCGACGGTGAGATGGACGAGCCGGAGTCGCGTGGGGTGCTGCAACTGGCCGCGAACGAGGAGCTGGACAACCTCACCTTCGTGATCAACTGCAACCTGCAGCGCCTGGACGGTCCGGTACGGGGCAACGGCAAGATCGTCGACGAGCTGGAGAGCTTCTTCCGCGGTGCCGGCTGGAACGTGATCAAGGTCCTGTGGGGTCGGGAGTGGGATGCGTTGCTCGCGGCCGACACCGACGGCGAGTTGATCCGGATCATGAACGAGACCCCGGACGGCGACTACCAGACCTACAAGGGCGAATCCGGCGGCTACGTCCGGGATCACTTCTTCGGCCGGTCCCCGGCCACCAAGGACCTGGTCGACGACCTCACCGACGACCAGATCTGGCGCCTGAAGCGGGGCGGCCATGACTACCGCAAGGTGTACGCGGCGTACCGCAAGGCGATGCTGCGGACCGGCAAGCCGACGGTGATCCTGGCCAAGACGGTCAAGGGGTACGGCCTCGGCGCCAACTTCGAGGCACGCAATGCCACCCACCAGATGAAGAAACTGACGATCGATGATCTGAAGGTCTTCCGTGATCATCTGCAGATCCCGATCACGGATGCCCAGATCGAGGAGGACCCGTACAAGGTCCCGTACTACCACCCGGGCGAGGACGACCCGACGATCCAGTACCTGCAGGAGCGTCGCCGCAAACTCGGCGGCTTCAGCCCGGAACGACGGACCAAGCACATCCCGATCGAACTGCCCGGGGACAAGACCTACGAGGTCGCCCGCAAGGGTTCGGGCAAACAGCTCGCGGCCACCACGATGGCCTTCGTCCGGCTGCTGCGCGACCTGATGCGTGCCAAGGGCATCGGCGATCGGGTGGTGCCGATCGTACCGGACGAGGCCCGTACCTTCGGGATGGACTCGTTCTTCCCGACGGCCAAGATCTACAACCCGAAGGGGCAGCAGTACACCTCGGTCGACCGCGAGCTCTTCCTTGCCTACAAGGAGTCCGTGCACGGTCAGATCCTGCACGCCGGGATCAACGAGGCCGGTTCGGTGGGGGCCTTCATGGCCGCTGGCACCTCGTACTCGACGCACGGTCAGCCGATGATCCCGGTCTACGTCTTCTACTCGATGTTCGGCTTCCAGCGCACCGGGGACCAACTGTGGGCGGCGATGGACCAGATGACCCGCGGTTTCATCATCGGTGCCACCGCCGGCCGGACCACCCTGACCGGGGAGGGTCTGCAGCACGCCGACGGGCATTCGCCGGTGCTGGCCGGAACCAACCCGGCGATGCGCATCTACGACCCGGCCTACGGGTATGAGATCGCGCACATCATGCGGGCCGGACTGGAGCAGATGTACGGACCGGACTCGGAGGACCCGAACGTCATGTACTACCTGACGGTCTACAACGAGCCGATGCTCCAGCCGGCTGAGCCGGAGGGTGTCGACATCGACGGGATCCTGCGCGGCATCTACCGGATCGCGACCTCGGACTCAGATGGGCCGAAGGTGCAATTGTTCGGCGCCGGCGTCTCGGTGCCTTGGGCGCTGGACGCGCAGCAGATCCTGGCCGAGGAGTGGGGCGTGAGCGCCGACGTGTGGTCGGTGACCTCCTTCAACGAGTTGCGGCGCGACGGCTTGGCGGCCGAGGAGCACAATTTCCTGCACCCGCAGGAGGAACCGCGGGTGCCGTACGTGACGGCCAAGTTGGCCGACGCGCAGGGCCCGATCGTGGCGAGCACGGACTACGTGTCCGAGGTGCCGGACCAGATCCGGCAGTACCTGCCGAACTCCTACGCCACCTTGGGCGCCGACGGGCACGGTTTCTCCGACACCCGTCCGGCCGCCAGGCGCTTCTTCCACATCGACAGCCATTCGATGGTGGTCCGTGCGCTGCAACTGCTCGGCGAGTCCGGCGAGGTCAACCCCGACGCCGCCCGCCAGGCCGCGGAGCGCTACTCCCTGCTCGAGGTCAATGCCGGCACCACCGGCACCGCCGGCGGCGACTCCTGATCGGCCTCCCACACGTCGGTTGAGCCTGCCTTCGGGTCGGTTGAGCCTGTCGAAACCTGATTTCGACAGGCTCAGTCACCGGAGGGGTGCGGCTGATCAGTTCCGTTCGTACACGCCGAAGGTGGAGTCGAGGCCGCTGCCCTGGCGAAGGACCAGTACGTCCTCGGACAACAGGACCGGGGTGCCGGGGAGATCGGTGCCGAGGATGTTGCCGGAACGGTCTAGCGCGGTGGTGCTGTCGTCGGTGGAATCGGTGAGCAGCACATAGCCGGCTGCCACGAAGGTCGGGCGCGGGATGGATTCCAGGGGCTCACTGAAGAGCGGGCCCTCGTCGTCGGGGGTCACGCTGGCGAGGCTGTACGGATCCGCCACCGAAGTGCCGACGACCAGGTCATCGCCACCGGAACTCACGACCGGGTTGGTGATCTTCGTCCCGAGGTCATGCAGCACCGAACCGTCGGCCAGGTCGAGCACCTGGTAGCCGCCGATCGCCCCGCCCAGCACGTTGGCGATCAGCAGGGTGTGCTCGGTCGTGCCGAGCAGGTTGGCGTCGGTGTGTTCGTCGGCCACGTTCCAACGCTCGGTGCCATCCGCCAGGTCGAGGGCCACCGGTCCACCCTGGGCACGATCGTTGTCCCGGCCCTGTCCCTCCGGTGGGACCGTGGCGAGCAGCAGGTCGCCAGCGCCCCGTTGACCGATGACGCCCTCCCGGGCCCAGGCCTCCTGGCCCGTCGCGGGATCGAGGACGACGGTGCGGAAGTCCTCCGGCGGGGCGTTCTCGTTGCCGTTCATCGCCATCGTGGGGCCGACCACGACCGCAGGCGCTCCAGCTCCGCCGTTCCCGGCCGCAACGATGGCCAAGGTCTGGTCCTTCTGCTGGTCGGCCTTCGGGTCGCCCTCCGCCACCGAGGGAATCGTGGGGTGCATCCACTGCACCGAGCCGTCCTCGATCGACAGCCCGACGACGCCCGACTCGGGGGACGGGTCCTCCGGGCACGGTTCGGTGACGCAGTTCTCCGCGTAGTAGGTGGCGAGCACCACCTCCTCACCGGCTGCCCCGGCCACCGCCCATTCCGTCGACATGAAGGACAGGCCCTCGCGGTCGTCCAGGGAGCTCAGCATCCCCTTGCTCCAGCGCGTCTTGCCGGTCTGGACATCGACGACGTACAGCTGTGGGAAGTCGGACTCCTCGGTGTACCCGCGGACCACCGCGGACTCCTCGTCGACGAAGGTGATCGTGTCCAGTTGGTCGACGCCGGATTCCGCATTGCCCCACCGCGGTTTGTCGGCGATGGTGAGCTCGGGCAGGCTCGCCGGCTCGTCGATCCGTGGTGGACCGGGGGAAGGAGGGCTGTCCGGAGGGGCGTCGCTCGTACAGCTCGCCGTGAGCAGGGCAGCAACGACAGCCACTGCCATCAGGCCCCGCCGTAGCTGTTCCGTGCGAATCACGCCATCACTATGCCCAAACCGTCCGGGCTTGTCTCCCTGAATTCCTCGCCGGCTCGCACACCGGACCGCGACCAAAGTTGCGGTCGGTTCCGTCCTCGGTCGGTGCAGGTGTGGCCGCTCGGGCGAGGGCGCCGTCCCTTCCCGCGGGGCACAGTCGGGGCCATGGAAACCATCCACGAACCGACTCGTACCGCGTCCGAACACTCCTGCCACTGGTGGCAACGCCACAACACCCGCTGGCTCACCGTCCTCGTCG